>NZ_JARIXW010000004.1:0-801053 GCF_029269325.1 Mesorhizobium sp. XAP4
TCGTCGGCTATTATGTCGTCTGGTCGGTGACCCCGGCGCTGCACACGCCGCTGATGGCGGTCACCAACGCCATTTCCTCTGTCATCGTCGTCGGTGCGCTGCTTGCGGTCGGCATTGCCGCCTCCGGCATTGCCGCCGGTTTCGGCTTCGTCGCGCTGATGCTGGTTTCGGTCAACATCTTCGGCGGCTTCCTCGTCACCCAGCGCATGCTGGCCATGTACAAGAAGAAGGACAAGTAGAGCGCCATGAACGCCAACTTCGCGTCCTTCCTCTACCTCGTCTCCGGTGTCCTGTTCATCATGGCGCTGCGCGGCCTGTCGCATCCGACCACCAGCCGCCAGGGCAATCTCTACGGCATGATCGGCATGGGTATTGCCATCGCCACCACACTGGCTCTGGCGACCCCGTCCGCCGGTCGCTTCGGCCTGATCGTGCTCGGCCTTGCCATTGGCGGCGGCGTCGGCGCCGTTACCGCGCGCCGCATCGCCATGACCTCGATGCCGCAGCTGGTCGCTGCCTTCCACTCGCTGGTCGGCCTTGCCGCCGTCATGGTGGCGGCTGCCGCGATCTATGCCCCGGAAAGCTTCGGCATCGGCACGGATGGCGACATTCATGCCCAGGCCTTGATCGAGATGAGCCTTGGCGTTGCCATCGGCGCCATCACCTTCACCGGCTCGGTCATCGCTTTCCTCAAGCTCGATGGCCGCATGTCCGGCAAGCCGATCATGATCGGCGCACGCCACTTCATCAACGCCGCACTTGCCATCGCGCTCGTCGTGCTGATCGTGTTGCTGGTCACCACCGAGTCCAAGCTGGTCTTCTGGCTGATCGTTGCCGCCTCGCTGGTGCTCGGTATCCTGCTGATCATCCCGATCGGCGGCGCCGACATGCCGGTCGTCGTCTCGATGCTGAATTCCTATTCCGGCTGGGCGGCGGCAGCCCTGGGCTTCACGCTCGGCAATCTGGCGCTGATCATCACCGGCGCGCTGGTCGGCTCATCCGGCGCGATCCTGTCCTACATCATGTGCAAGGGCATGAACCGAAGCTTCATCTCGGTCATTCTCGGCGGCTTCGGTGGGGAGACGGCAGCGGCCGCCGATGACGGCATCGAACGCACGGTCAAGCAGGGTTCTGCCGACGATGCCGCCTACCTCATGATGAACGCCCAGAAAGTCATCATCGTGCCGGGCTATGGCATGGCGGTTGCCCAGGCGCAGCATGCACTGCGCGAAATGGCCGACAAGCTCAAGGCCAATGGCGTCGACGTGAAGTACGCCATCCACCCGGTCGCCGGCCGCATGCCCGGCCACATGAACGTGCTGCTCGCCGAAGCCAATGTGCCCTACGACGAGGTGTTCGAGCTTGAGGACATCAACTCTGAGTTCGCGCAAGCCGACGTTGCCTATGTCATCGGCGCCAACGACGTCACCAACCCGTCCGCCCGCGACGACAAGTCCTCACCCATCTACGGCATGCCGATCCTCGACGTCGACAAGGCGCGCACCTGCCTGTTCGTCAAGCGCTCGCTCGGTTCCGGCTATGCCGGTATTGACAACACGCTGTTCTACAAGGACGGCACCATGATGCTGCTCGGCGACGCCAAGAAGATGACCGAAGAGATCGTCAAGGCCATGGATCACTGATCCGGGATAAGCGCCGGGACACGCCAAGAAGAGCCCGGCTTCGCGCCGGGCTTTTTCTTGGCTGGCTTTCTTGGCTTGACGGCGATTTCGGCGCTACGATGACGAATTCCCGCCTCGACGGCGGGATTGTCGTCGACGGAGACGTTGGTGCCTGACCCGATCGCATCGCCGCCCGCCGGGAAAGCGCCGCGCAAACCTGGCCAGGCGGTGGTGATTGTGCATGGCATGGGCGAACAGCGGCCGATGGATACGCTGCGAGGCTTTGTCCAGGCTGTCTGGAGCCATGACGCCAACCGCGCGCCGTTTTATGCCCATGTCGCCGATCCGGCCGACCCCGCCGGCGCGAAGATCAACCAGAGCTGGATCACTCCCGACAGCCGGACCAATTCGTACGAACTTCGCCGCATCACCACGCCCTACGATGTCGATGGCCGCCGCACCGACTTCTACGAGCTTTACTGGGCCGACATCACGCAGGGCACGACGCGAGGCCGGCTTGCCGCCTGGGTGACAAATCTGCTGTGGCGCAAGCCCGCCGACATACCGCCGGACGCCCGAAAGCTCTATCTGGTCACTCTGGTTGCCGTCATCATCGTCCTGGTCGCGACGCTCGCGCTTGCGACGTCGGTTTGGCAGCAGCAGATTTCGTGGACTGTCGGCGTCCTCGTCACCATCCTGGCATCGTTCGTCATCTGGTCGGTGGACCGTTTTGGCCTTCCCTATTTCGGCGATGTCGCGGCCTATGTGCGCGCTGAAGCGGCCACGGTAGAGAAGCGCGCGCTGATCCGCGACCGCGGCCTGAAACTGCTGAAGCGTCTGATGATGGACGATACCTACGATCGCATCGTGCTGGTCTCGCACAGCCTCGGCTCGATGATTGCCTATGACCTGTTGCAGATCTTGTGGTCCGATTTCAGGCCCCGAAAACTGGAGGCCATCCGCGACAAGGCGAAACTGAAGGCTATCCACGCCATCGACAAGGCGACGCTTGTTGCCGACGGCTCGGCATGGCCCGGCAGCCTTGACGATCTTGCCGGGTTCCGGCGCGATCAGTGGGAGCTCTATCGCCAACTGCGCACCAGGGACGACAGCCATCGGCCTTGGAAGATCAGCGATTTCGTCACGCTTGGTAGCCCGCTGACCCACAGCGAATTTCTGGTGACGCACAATCTGGCTGAATTCAGGCGCGGCATCGCCGAGCGCCTGTTCTCGGCATGTCCGCCGATTGCCGAGGGAGCGGCGGCCGGTGGCACCGTGCTTTATCAGGAAGGGCGCAACCGTTCTTCCGGCAAGCCGCAGCGGGCGGTGCATCATGGCGCGGTGTTTGCTGCGACGCGCTGGACCAATATCTTCGACCGCGGCAACGGTTGGCTGACGGGCGACCCGATCTCCGGGCCGATGGCGGAGAATTTCGGCCCGGGCATAGAAAACATCCAGGTCGAGCTGCGCGGTTCCCTCGGCCGGGTCTTCACCCACACGCTGTACTGGTCGTTGGCGGCGACCGGTATCGAGGTTGCCGCCGGCGATCAGCCGCGCTCGCATCTCGCCGTGCTGCGCGACGCTGTCGACCTCGGTCGCAAACTGGAGCCGAGCCAAGCCGAAGTGCCGGCGATTCCTCCCCGAAAATAAGAACGGATTTCAGCGAACGGGGCCAAGGCAGCGCCGCTCGACAACTTCAAAGCAAAGCCGCTCCGGGCGGGCCAGAGTGGCTTTGTTGCAAGTGCAGTTCAACGGTTGGTGATAAAAACCGCTTCCTCATCGTCGCGCTGCCTGCCGCCAAGGGCCGCGGCAGCACTGGCGATAAAGGCGCCGATCGCCAGCGAGAGCGCACCAAGCAAGGCAAACGTCGCGCTGGCCTTCCTGGCTGTGTCGGCGGCCTGCTGCGCCTTGACCTTGGCGTCCTGGGCCTTGGCGAGGACGGCATCCACCCGGGTCCTGGCATCTGCTTCCGAAAGCCCCGTGCGAACGGCGACCAGCTGCGACAGATAGGTTTTGTCGTCTGCGGAAACCTCGCCTGCCGCGGCGCCGGCGATCAGGATGCGCGAAGCCTGCCCAACCGCGGCCGCATCGCTGTCCGGATTGGCGGCCGCGAGCTTGCCCAGATCAGCCGGACGGAACAGTGAATCCACCAGGTAGGATGTCGCGTTGTCGGCCGACGCGCTGCCGGCATTGGCCGAAGCCCCCGCCGATGCGCCCATGGCCGCACCAGACGCGATGGTGGACACCGCCTGCACGCCCGAGCCTATGGCAGCGGAAAGCGCGGAGCCAAGCACGCCGACGACGAGCAGTGTGGCCAACGCCCAGGCAAGAAAGCCATGGGCGGTATCACGGAAATACACCTCGTCCGTGTGGATGCCGACCCATTTGGTGCGCAGGCGTCCGGCAAGGTAGCCGCCGACACCCGAGGACAGCCATTGCACGATGATCAGCCAGACGGCGGTGGATGCCGCGAAAGTGGTGACAGATGCGCCGGATCCCGACCAGGGCGACACCATGCTCAATCCAAGCCCGGAGCCCAGCAGCATGAGGATGAAGGTCAGCGTCGAGGCCGCGAAGGCACCGGCGATGATCGGTCCCCAACTGACGGCGGTGGAGGAGGATTCTGTTGAAGTGGAAACGTCGACAGCCGATAGGGTGGACTGCATAAGTGCCCCCTATCGTACGAACAGCATGATCAGAATGATGATCGGGATCGGTATGCCGAGCAACCAGAGCAAAATGCCGCGTCCCATGGAAGCCTCCTGTTAGAAATTGTGATCGATATTGTCACAATGTCTCGCAGGGACTTCCGTTCCGGCGCGTTGCAAATTGATTTTGTTGCCGCCGGTGGAACAATTGGCGCGCCGCAGCGCGCCAATTCAGATTTAACGTCCAGATCAGATATCCAGATTGGCGACCGACAGCGCGTTGTCCTGGATGAACTCGCGCCTGGGCTCGACCTCGTCGCCCATCAGCCGCGAAAACAGCGAATCCGCATCGGTCGCGTCATTGACCTTGACCTGCAGCAGCGAGCGCACGTTCGGATCGAGCGTGGTTTCCCACAGCTGTTCGGCGTTCATCTCGCCGAGACCCTTGTAGCGCTGCATCGTCAGGCCCTTGCGGCCTGTCGCAAAGACCGCATTGAGCATCGCCAGCGGCCCCGAGATGGTTTCGGAGACATCCTTGCGGCGCAGCACCGGCGGCGACCCGTAGACCTCGCTGAGGCGCTGTGCGTAGCGGTCGAGCTGGCGTGCGTCGGCCGAATTGATCAGCGCCAGGTCGAGATGCGCATATTCCTTGACGCTGCGCACCGTGCGCTCGAACACATAGCCGCCAACGCCTTCATTCGAGGTCGACATGCGGCCGGTCCAGCCGCGCTCGGTGTCCTCGGCGATGATATCGAGGCGTTTTGCAATCCGCTCCGCCATGTCGTTGGCGCGGCCGAGATCGGCGAACACGTCCGGGTTGAGCCCACCGGCGATCGCCGCCTGCTCGACGACGCCTCTGTTGTAGCGCGTGTGCAGGCCGTTGATCAGCTGGCGCACCGCCAGCGCGTCATCGATGGCGCCACGCAGGTCCTGCCCGATGCGAACCTCGCCCGAGCCGAGCGTAAGCGATGCTTCCTCCAGTCCCGAACCGATCAGGAACTCCTCGAACGCGCTCTCGTCCTTGATATATTGCGAGCTCTTGCCGCGCGTCACCTTGTAGAGCGGCGGCTGGGCGATGTAGAGATGGCCGCGCTCGATCAGCTCCGGCATCTGCCGGAAGAAGAAGGTGAGAAGCAAGGTTCTGATATGGGCGCCGTCGACGTCGGCGTCGGTCATCAGGATGATCTTGTGGTAGCGCAGCTTGTCGGCGTTGAACTCGTCCTTGCCGATCGAGGTGCCGAGCGCCGTGATCAACGTGCCGATCATGTCGGAGCCGAGCATGCGGTCGAAGCGCGCCCGCTCGACATTGAGGATCTTGCCGCGCAACGGCAGGATCGCCTGGTTCTGGCGCGAACGCCCACCCTTGGCGGAGCCGCCGGCGGAATCACCCTCGACGATGAAGATTTCGGATTTCGCCGGGTCGCGTTCCTGGCAGTCGGCCAGTTTGCCGGGCAGGGAGGTGACGCCGAGCGAACTCTTGCGGGTGATATCGCGCGCCTTGCGCGCCGCTTCGCGCGCCGCCGCCGCCTGGATCACCTTGTCGACGACCACCTTGCCTTCGCTCGGGTGTTCTTCCAGCCAGGTGCCGAGCGCTTCGTTGACCAGGCCTTCGACGACAGGACGGACTTCCGACGAGACCAGCTTGTCCTTGGTCTGCGAGGAGAATTTCGGGTCGGGAACCTTGACCGACAGCACCGCCGTTAGACCTTCGCGGCAATCGTCGCCGATCAGCGAGACCTTTTCCTTCTTGGTCAGCCCAGAGGATTCGCCATAGCCGGTGATCTGACGCGTCAGCGCGCCGCGGAAGCCGGCCAGATGCGTGCCGCCATCGCGCTGCGGGATGTTGTTGGTGAAGGCCAGCACGTTCTCGTGGTAGCTGTCGTTCCACCACATCGCCACTTCGACGGTGATCCCGTCGCGCTCCGCCCGGATGGCGATCGGCTTGTCGATCAGCGGTTTCTTGACGCGATCGAGATATTTGACGAATTCTTCGAGGCCTCCATCGTAGTGCAGTTCATGGCGCACGACATCGGCGTGACGGGCATCGGTCAAAATGATGCGCACGCCGGAATTGAGGAAGGCAAGCTCGCGCAGCCGGTGTTCCAGCGTGCCGAAGTCGAACTCGACCATGGTGAAGGTCTCGGCCGACGGGAAGAAGGTGATCTGGCTGCCGCTGCGGCCCTCATAGGTGCCCGGCTGCTTGTCCTGCTCATAGGTGCCGGTCGCCTTCAGAGGTGCGTCGGCATTGCCATGCGTGAAACTCATCTCGAAGATCTGGCCGTTGCGGCGGATCTTCAGCTTTAGCCACGCCGACAGCGCGTTGACCACCGAGACGCCGACGCCATGCAGGCCGCCCGAGACCTTGTAGGAATTCTGGTCGAACTTGCCGCCGGCATGCAGCTGCGTCATGATCACTTCGGCCGCCGAAATGCCTTCTCCGGTGTGGATATCGGTCGGAATTCCGCGGCCATTGTCGATCACAGTGACCGAACCATCGGGGTTGAGCGTCACTGTGACGAGGTCGGCGTGACCGGCCAGCGCCTCGTCGATGGCGTTGTCGACCACTTCATAGACCATGTGATGCAGGCCCGAGCCGTCGTCTGTATCACCGATATACATTCCGGGGCGTTTGCGGACAGCGTCCAACCCCTTCAAAACCTTGATGGAATCGGCGCCGTATTCGGCTTCAGCGCCGTTGTTGTTGTCGATCTGATCGCTCATGAAAACCTGTTGTCTGGATGCCGCCTGCACAGCGCGAAAAATCCGCGCCGAATCGCGCCTCTGATATCGACTAGATATAGGCGCAAAAGGCGGTTTTTCCAAGGTTTGCAGGCATTTCACTGGGAATGGCCGGCTGCCAATGGCGGGCCTCCGCCGGCCCCCATTTCACTTCGGCCAGCGGGTCCTTGAGAAACCTTGATCATGAACTTGTATCTCGGCGCCAGCCGCCTGCTGCGATCGCGCCCCGGCGTCATGTCGGGCGGGCGGCCGGATCAGGCGGTGGTCGTCGTTGGCGATGACCAGGGCCAGGCGCCACCACTGCGGTGGCGGTGGTGAGCATAGGCAGCAAGGCAAACAGCAAGCGCAAATCGAACTGCCCCCCAGCTCGTTCCTGTGCACGACCACCTCTCTATGGCAGCAAACCGGGGTTTTTTGCGGAAAACCAGCGTTTTCAGCCTGCCCGCATCGGCTTCAAAGCCTCGCTCCAGCGCAGCAGCTCGTCGAGCATGGTTTTGGCTCCGCCCTGCACCTGTTCGCTGGCGTTGAAAGCGCCATTTTCGTCGAGCAGTTTCTGGTACATCGGCAGCGCGACGCCTTCCGGGATCGGCATGACACCTACCGAGGTCAGCAGCGGCTTCAGCGCTTGCGCCGCGCGCAGGCCGCCGGAGACGCCGCCATAGCTGAAAATGGCGGCTGCCTTGTACTTCCATTCGCGCGAGAGATAGTCGATCGCGTTGACGATCGCCGGCGCCACGAAATAATTGTATTCCGGCGCCACGAAGACGAAGGCATCGGCGGCATCGATCGCCTTGGACCAGGCTTTGGTATGATCGTTCTGGTAGTTGCCAAGCCTTGGATGGTGCGGTTCGTCCAGCACCGGAAGCTTGAACGCATTGATGTCGGTCAGTACAGGCTCGAATTTCCCGTGCTCGCGCGCGAACCTCTCCAGCCACTCGGCAAAAATCGGTCCGGCGCGGCCTGGCCGCGTGCTGCCGATGATGATGTTCAACTGGTGCTTCAAGCTGGGCTCCTGCGGTGGCGGTATCCATTGGTGACTGCCACCTAGGGCATGCCGCTCGGGGCAACAAGAAGGCACCTCGCGGTAACCGGTCACATTCCGGAGAGTAGGGCCTTGCCGTTCGGTCACATGGACGCCTGCTTTGCGGCCCACTACATTGGGTCATCAGCGGAGCACAGCATGGACATCCAGCCCGCCCCCTTCATTCCCCCGGCGCCGAAGCCGCGCACGACGCCGCCCTCGACGTTGGAGATGATCCGCATCGTCTACCGCAACCCGCTCGAATTGTGGGGTGAGCATACCTATAACGAGCCGTGGATCTCGGCGAACGGCGTTGGCGGACATCTGATCGTCGCCAATGATCCCGCCCTGATCCGGCATGTGCTGGTCGACAACGCCAGGAACTACAAGATGGCGACGGTGCGCCAGAAGATCCTGCGGCCGATCCTGCGCGACGGCCTGCTCACCGCCGAGGGCGAGGTCTGGAAGCGGTCGCGCAAGGCGATGGCGCCGGTGTTCACGCCGCGCCACATCTTCGGCTTCGCCCAGCCGATGCTGAGGCGCACGCAGGACTTCGTCACCCGTTACGAAGACGGCGGCACGTCTGACATCGCCCATGACATGACGCTGCTCACTTATGACATCCTGGCCGAGACGCTGTTTTCCGGCGAGATATCAGGCGAGCCCGGCAGTTTCGCCAACGAGATCGACCGCCTGTTCGAGACCATGGGTCGCGTCGATCCGCTCGACCTGTTGCGTGCGCCCGACTGGCTGCCGAGGCTGACCCGCATCCGTGGCCGCAAGACCATGGCCTATTTCCGCAAGATCGTCACCGACACGGTCAAGATGCGCGAAGCGAAATTCAAGCGCGATCCCGATGCCGTGCCGCAGGATTTCCTGACACTGCTGCTCAAGGCCGAGGGACCCGACGGACTGACGCGGGCCGAGGTCGAGGATAACATCATCACCTTCATCGGCGCCGGCCATGAGACGACGGCGCGTGCGCTCGGCTGGACGCTCTATTGCCTGGCTGAATCACCTTGGGAGCGCAACCGGGTCGAGCAGGAGATCGACCAGGTGCTGGAGCGCGAGCCCGATCCGACGAAATGGCTCGATGCCATGCCGTTCACGCGCGCGGCTTTCGACGAAGCGCTCAGGCTCTATCCGCCGGCGCCGTCGATCAACCGCGAGCCGATCGAACCGGAAATGTGGAAGGATCTTCATATCCCCAAGCACGCCGCGGTGCTGGTGATGCCTTGGGTCGTGCATCGCCACAGGAAACTGTGGGACCGGCCGGATGCCTTCCTGCCGGAGCGCTTCCACCCGGGAAATCGCGAAAAGATCGACCGCTTCCAGTATCTGCCGTTTGGCGCCGGCCCACGCGTCTGCATCGGCGCCAGCTTCGCCATGCAGGAGGCGATCATCGCGCTGGCGATCATGCTGTCGCGCTTCCGCTTCGACACCACCGCCGAAACGAAACCCTGGCCGGTACAGAAACTGACCACGCAGCCGCAAGGCGGTCTACCGATGCAGGTCACGCCGCGTTAGGCGTGACACCTTCAGGCAGTTGCGCCGAATTAGGCCGCGGGCTTGCGTTGCTGGAACTGGCCGGCGGCGCGGTAGCGCCAGAGATAGCTGGGCAGGATCGTCGCGATCGACTGCGACTGGATGCCTAGCCCCGCAAGCGTCCTGTTGGTCTGGTTGGCGGCGTCCGAAACGATGTTGTGCTCGCGCAGCTGCATCACCTGGTCCTTGGTCAGCAGCGGGTTGGGCAGGAGACCGAGGATCGAGGCCTGGATGTTGGCCACCCACCACGGAACCGGCACCAGCAGCCGCTTGCGCTCGATCACGTCGAGCAGCTCTTCCATACACTGCTTGAAGGTGAGCACCTTCGGTCCGCCGAGTTCATAGATCTGGCCGCCATCCACCTTGCCGTCGACCGAGCGCGCCACCGCTTCGGCCACGTCGCCGACATAGACCGGCTGAAACTTGGTCTGGCCGCCGCCGATCAGCGGCAGCACCGGCGAATAGCGCGCCATGTTGGCGAAGCGGTTGAAGAAGCCGTCTTCGGGTCCGAAATTGATCGACGGCCGGAAGATCACGGCGTCCTTGATCGTCTCCAGCACAGCCTTTTCGCCAAGCGCCTTGGTGCGCGCGTAGTCTGATTCGGAGTCCAGATCGGCGCCAAGCGCAGAAATGTGGGTCAGGCCGGCGCCGACCGAGCGCGCGGCCTCGGCCACTGCGCGGGCGCCGAACTCGTGCACGGCGGAGAATTTCTGCCGGCCGCTCTCATGCAGGATGGCGACCAGATTGACGACATGGTCGGCGCCTTGCACGGCGCGGTCTACCGACCAGCGCACGCGCACATTGGCCTGGACCGGCTGGATCTGGCCGACATTGCCGAGCGGCTGCAAATGGCCGGCGAGATCGGGCCGCCGGCAGGCGACCCTGATGCGATAGCCGCGCTTGGCCAACGCGCGCACGACATGGCGGCCGACAAAGCCTGACCCGCCAAAGACGACGACGAGCTTTGGGGTCTGCAGGATTTCGGTCATGGCTGGCTCCGGCGCTCGCAGGCTTGGCTGAAGCCGTTTCATAATCCGTTTCGTGCCAAAGGCAAAGGGCGACGCGTCGTCGCTGTCAGCCTGTCAGAACGCTTTGCCGATACGGTTGTCGACCGAATGGCGGTTGCCGCCGCGAATGACGAAGAAGAGCAGGATCGCTGCCCACAGCAGCGACTTTTCCGCACCCGAATAGCCTTGGCCCATGGTGACCCAGTGGAACCAGACCGTGACCAGCAGCACGAACAGGCCGGCAAAGGCGGCCGGCCGCGTCAAAAACCCGATGGCGATGAAGATGCCGCCGAAGAATTCAGTGCAGGCCAGAAGCAACGACCACAACGCGCCCGGATAGAAGCCGAGACCCTCGACCATCTCGGCAGCGCCGAAAGGATTGGTGATCTTCTGCGAACCGTGGATCGCGAGAAACCCGCCGGCGACGACGCGAAGAACGGTTTCGGCACCATCGTGCAGGGCCGCGTAAAACCTGCCAAGGACCGGGATGACAAGGGCGTTGCGGGGATTGTCCGTGCTTGCCGACATTGTAGCTCCTCTGTTTTGCTCAATCAGCGCAAACGGCCGATCAGGTTGGTCGAAGTCAAATAAACAAAAGTTGACCAAAACGAGAATGTTTTACCATCGTGCGATCAAAACGCAGAAAACCCCGCTGAAGCGGGGTTTTCCGGGTGACATCCATGCGAAGCCAGGGGCCGACGGCGCGGCCTGACCTGAGACGGTATCAGGAGGGCGTGAAGCAAGTACGCCCACCCCAGCCCTGAACATCCGACATGGTGCCACCAACCTTCTTGCAGGCGGCGACGAAATCAGCGCTGCAATTGGCGAATTTTGCATGGCCGTTCTTGCAGTAGTGGTCTTCGGTGGCCCCGCCGCTCGGGGCAGCGATGACACCCGGGCTGGACGGCTTGACCGGTGCGGCCTTCAGGGTGGCTGCCTGTGTGGCGCCCATGAACGAGCCGAGCAGAAGGACGGCGGTCAGCATGGTGATCTTGGTGTTGGTCATGGCAATTTCCTTTGATTTGGGTTGAGTTTTCCGAGGCGCGAAGGACCGGCCTTCGCGTGATGCAGGCTTTCGATTTCGGTTTGCTGCTTCCCTCGGTGTGGATCGGGCAAGCTCGCCTTGCCCTGGACAAAGCTGGGTCGCAGCAAGGCGCGGAAAGGTTCAGCGACGCGCAAAGAAAATCGCACTGCGCCGCGCCTGCGGCGGGCGAATTCCAGATAACTGATTGATATTTAATAGATGTTCAGGAAGAATAGCGTGCGGCGAATTCGGAAATGCGCTGCACCACGGCCTTCGATGCGGTAATGCCGCGCGCTTGCGCCTTCTCGGCGGCCTCTGCGCGAGCACGACCGGGCACATGTACGCCGAAGCGCCGCCGCAGCCGGTCAAGCTGGTCCTTCATTCGTTGCTCGAAATCTGGATCGAGCAGCTTGGGTTCGATAGCAAGCACGAACAGTCCCGTGCCGGGGCTGTCCGGCCCGCCGCTGAACCATGGCGCGTCGAGCGACCAGTTGGCGCCCGACAGGCCCGCCGCCAGCACCTCGACCATCAGCGCGATGTTGGCGCCGCGCTGACCGCCGAAGGCGAGCATTGCACCCTTTATGGCGGCGGCGGGATCGGTGGTCGGGTTTCCGCTGGCGTCCAGCGCCCAGCCTTCCGGGATTGTCTTGCCGTCCTCGGCCGCTTTGCGGATGTTGACGAAAGCGGTGGCGCTCGACGACTGGTCGATGACCAGCGGCGCCCTGTCGGCGGCAGGCGCGGCAAACGACATCGGGTTGGTGCAGTAGACCGGCTTGACCGAGCCCGAGCCGGCAAGCACGGCCGGGCCGTTGGTGGCTGCAAACGACACCAGTCCTTGTGCTGCCAGCCTTCCGGTGAAATAGCCGAGCGCGCCGCATGTATAGGCGTTCTTCTGCGAGAAGATGGCGACACCGAACAGCTTTGCCGCCTTGGCGAGGTCGTCGATGGTGCGGTCGAAGCCGGTATGCGCCAGCCCGCCGCGTGCATCGGAGAGATAGACTGCCAGCGCCGGCCGGGTGATCACCGGGTCGGCATTGCCGTCGATGCGTCCGGCTTCCAGCGCCTCGAGATAGTCGATGAAATGCGACAGACCGACCGAGGAAAGCCCTTCGGCCTCGGCTGATATGATCGAAGCAGTGAGCGATTGCGCCGCTTCCTCATTGGCGCCGGCGCCAAGTGCCGCCATCCGGCACAGTCCTTTTGCCTGGTCGAGACTGAGTTGCATCATGGCCGTCCTAGGGGAGTAGGGGAGTAGGGGAGTAAGGAAATAGGGGAGTACGGGACAGTGGGCAGTGAATAGCGAATGGGGATGGAAATGTGAATGTGGATAGTGGCCTGATACTCCCCTACTCCCCTACTCCCCTACTCCCCTACTCCCCTACTCCCCTACTCCCCTCTAACCAATCTTGTTCGGGATCCTGGCCTCTATCCTGCTGAAGGCGAAGACCAGAATGCCGGTTATCGTCATGTAGATCAGCGCCAGCAGCAGCAAGGGCTCGTAGGTGAGGTAGGTGTCCTGCCGTACTTTGGACGAAACGGCGAAGATGTCGATGACGCTGATCGTTGCCACCAGCGGCGTCGACTTCAATTGCAGCACGGTCTCGCCGGTCAGCGTCGGCAGCGCCCGGTAGATGGCTTGCGGCAGCCAGATCCGCCGGAACGCCTTCCAGCGGCTCATGCCGAAGGCGCGGGCGGCTTCGAGTTGCCCCTTGGGCACGCCGGCGAAGGCGCCGCGCATCACCTCGCCCTCATAACCGGCGAACGACAGGGTCAGCGCCAGCACGCCATAGGGCCAGGCTTGCCGCAGATATGGCCACATCCAGGATTCGCGGATCCACGGATATTGCGGGAACAGCGAACCCAGGCCGTAATAGAGCAGCCAGAGCTGGATCAGCAGCGGCGTGCCCCGGATCACCGTGCAGAACACCTTGGCGGGTGCGGCGAACCAGAACGAGCCGGCAGCCTGCGCCAGGCCAAGCGGGACGGCCAGCAGGAAGCCCAGCACGCAGGTGACGGCCAGGATCCACAGCGAGCGCCAGAGGCCGATCAAGCCCATTTCATAATATTGCGGCAGCCAGTCCCAGCGCATGAAAAAGGCGGCCGACAGAACCAGGCCGAGCGCGATCAGGATCAGCACGATGCGGTGCGGCTGCAGCCACAGCGACGTTCGCGCGACGACGTCGATGATGGTCGCCTCGTTGGCCATCAGCGCGCCCCCTTGAGCGAAGGCATGCCGCGCCGCGACCAGGTCTCGACCCGGCCGATAACGAGGTTGGAAAACAGCGACAAAAGCAGATAGAGCACGCCCGCCGCGAAAAAGAAGGTGAAATAGGCCTTGGTGACGCCCGCTGCCTGCCGCGTTGCCAGCGCCAGCTCGTAGAAGCCGACAACAGCCAATAGCGCGGTGTCCTTGGTGGCGATCAGCCAGAGATTGGCGAGGCCCGGAATAGCGAAGGGCAGCATTGACGGCAAGGTGATGCGCCGCAACATCAGGCCCGGAGACATTCCATAGGCGCGGGCGGCTTCGATCTGGCCCTGCGGAATGGCCAGGATCGCGCCGCGTATCACCTCTGTCGAATAGGCGCCCTGGACGAAGCCGAGCACGGCGATGCCGGCGGCAAGGCCGCTCACGTCGACGCGCTGATAACCCATGGCCGTCAGCGCCTGATTGATCAGGTCGGTGCCGGCGTAATAGAGCAGCAGGATCAGCACCAGTTCGGGCACGGCGCGCACGATGGTGGTGTAAACCGCCAGGAGATCGCGCACCACCGGCCCGCCATAAAGCTTGCCATAGGCGCCGCCGGTGCCGATCAGAAGGCCGAGGCACGTGGCGCCCAGCGCGATCTCGATCGAATGCAGCAGCCCAACCAGAAGCGCCCCGCCCCAGCCTGGCGGGTAGGGCGAGAGAAGCTCGGTGATGCCGGCCGCGGAGGCCGAAAGAAGTGCGTCGATCAGCGTCGCCCCCGAAGTGCTGACTAACCGCCGACGGCTGCGTGGGCGGCAAACATGCCTGGGAAAGATCGAGCAGGTGGGGCATGGCGCGACGCCACACCCCACAGCTCATACGAGGATCGTCAGTTCGACTGCGCGCCGCCGCCGCCGTAAATGTCGAAATCGAAGTATTTCTTCGAGATCTCGTCATATTTGCCGTTGGCGCGGATCGCCTTGATGCCGGCGTTGATTTTGCCCTTCAGGTCGGTGTCTTCCTTGCGCACGCCGGCGCCGACGCCCGGTCCGAGCACTTCGTCATCGGGAGCGACCATGCCCTTCAGGTCGCAGCAGGCTTTGCCCTGGTCGGATTTGAGGAATTCGCCAAGCGCGATGGAATCGGCCTGCACCGCGTCGAGACGGCCGGCGGCCAGATCGTTGTTGGCCTCGTCCTGGGTCTGGTATTCCTTGATCTCGGAGGCTGTGCTGCCAAAGTGCTTCTTGGCGTAGACAGCGTGCACCGTCGACACTTGCACGCCGACGATCTTGCCCTTGAGGTCGTCCGGAGCGGAGCCGAATTTCTGGTCCTTCGGGCCGATGATCGCGGTCGGCGTGTTATAGTACTTGTCCGAGAAATCGATCGTCTTCGCGCGTTCGGCGGTGATCGACATCGAGGAGACGATGAGGTCGATCTTCTTGGTCGTCAGAGCCGGGATGATGCCGTCCCAGGCAACCGGGGTGATGACGCAATCGAGCTTCTCCTCGGCGCAGACGGCGTCGATGAAGTCGATCTCCCAGCCGATCCATTTGCCCGAAGCATCGGGCGAGGTGAAGGGCGGATAAGGCTCGGCGGCGACGCCGATCTTGACCGGATCGGCCTTGGCCACGCCCATGGCGGCGACGCCGAGCAGCAGCGCTGCGGCAAATGTCTTCAGAACGGTCTTCATTTCATGACTCCCAGTTTGTTGTTGGTTCCCGGTTTTCTTCCGTCCCGGCTTGCCTAGCCGATGTTGCGGATGAACTGCTTCAGCCTTTCGGATTTCGGTGCGCCGAAGATCTGCTCCGGCGGCCCTTCTTCCTCGACCAGCCCGTTGTAGAGGTAGACGACATGGGTCGCGACCTCGCGGGCGAACTTCATCTCGTGGGTGACCAGCACCATGGTGCGGCCTTCGCGCGCTAGGTCGCCGATCACCTTCAGCACCTCGCCGACCAGTTCGGGATCGAGCGCGGAGGTGGGCTCGTCGAACAGCATGACGCGCGGATTGATGGCCAGCGCCCGGGCGATCGCGGCGCGCTGCTGCTGGCCGCCCGACAGATAGGCCGGATAGACGTCGCGCTTTTCAGCCAGACCGACACGGGCGAGCAGCTTCTCGGCCTCGCCGATCGCCACATCGCGCTTGACGCCAAGCACATGCACCGGAACCTCGATGACGTTTTCGATCAGCGTCATGTGGCTCCACAGGTTGAAGTTTTGGAACACCATGCCGAGCTTGGAGCGGATGCGCTCGATCTGCTTGCGGTCGGCCGGAATGGTGTGGCCGTGGCTGTCGGCCTTGAGTTTGATCTCCTCGCCATTGACGCGAATGATGCCGCTGGTCGGGTTTTCCAGGCAGTTGATGCAGCGCAGCAGGGTCGATTTGCCGGAGCCCGAGCCGCCGATGATGGCGATGACCTCGCCGTCGCGCGCCGACAGCGAGACGCCCTTCAGCACATGCAGCTCACCGAACTTCTTGTGCAGGTTCTCGACATGGATGGCTTCGGCGGCGCCGTCCTGCGCCTTGCCGGATCGGACTGCGGCAGCTTCCACCACGCTCACCGGGTGACCTCTATCGGGTCGGCTGCGGTTCGTCGAACGTGTATCCGGCTAATTAACATATACGCTGTACTGCCCCGCTCCAGACTTCAGCATGGACCCAACGGCGAGAGCCCGTCAATCCTGCTTATTACGGCACTTGCGAGCTTGTTGTGCAAGTGTATAAATAGCCTTCCATGAAATTTTCTCGATTTTTTTCAGCGAAAAAGGACTTCGATGAGCGCTTTCGGATCACAGTCCATGGCGGCGCCGCTGCGCCGCGTGCTGATGCGGTCGGCGGCCAACGCCATGCGCAATGCCGACAGGGTTGCCTGGCACTATGGCCCGGGATTCAATCCGGCGAAAGCGGCATCGCAGCACGCGCTCCTTGCTGAACTGGTGGCGGCTTCCGGTGCCGAAATCGAATGGATCGAGGACACGGCGGATGGACTTTCGGACTCGGTGTTCACGCACGACCCGTCGCTGATGACCGATCGCGGCGCGCTGATTCTGTCCATGGGCAAGCCGTTGCGCGCCAGGGAGCCCTCGCTGCATGAGGAAACGTACCGAAGGCTGGGCATTCCAATCCTGGGCCGCGTCGAGGTTCCTGGCCAGGTCGAAGGCGGTGATTGCGTATGGCTCGATGCCCGTACGCTGGTGATCGGGCGCGGTGTCCGCTCCAACCAGGAAGGCATCCAGCAGGTTTCCAACCTGCTGACGCCGCTGGGCGTTTCCGTCTACGGCTTTGATCTTCCGCTGTGGCAAGGCGAAGAAGCGTGCCTGCATCTGATGTCGGTGATCAGCCCGCTGGCCGACGACCTCGCACTGGTCCATTCACCGCTTTTGCCGGCCCCATTCTATCAGATGCTGAAGGCGCGTAACATCCGGCTGGTCGAAGGCGACGCCGAAGAGTTCGCGGCTTCCAACGGCCTTAGCCTGAACGTGCTGCCGACCAGCCCACACAAGATCATTGCCGTCGCGGGCTTTCCAAAGACCAAAGCCGCGATGGAAGCCGCCGGCTGCACGGTCGAAATCTTCGAGGCGGATGCGCTCTGCATCGCCTGCGAGGGCGGGCCGACATGCCTGACGCGACCGATCCTGCGCCAATGAATATGCCATCCCGCCGCAGGTTCCGTCGCGAGGGCGAGGAGCGGCGGCGGCAGGATCTGATCGAGGCCACTCTGGACAGCGTGGCGGAACATGGCCTGCAGGGCGCCACCTTGCGCACCATCGCATTGCGTGCCGGCGTCACCGCCGGGCTGATCCGGCACTATTTTCCCGGCAAGGAAGAATTGCTGCAGGAAGCCTATGCAGCGCTGATGGGCCGCATGACCGAGCAGGCGAAAGCGGCTTTGGTCATGGAGAATGCCTCGCCTCGCCAGCGCCTTGCGGCTTTCGTCACCGCCAACCTCAATGCGCCGATTATCGACGCGCGGGTGTTTTCGCTCTGGGCAACCTTCATCGGCCGCGCCAGAGCGGATCCGACCTTGGCCCACGCCCACCGCGAAGGCTACCTTGGTTTTCGCAATGAGGTGGAAGCGGTTGTGGCCGAGGTGCTCGCCGCCGAACGGCGCAAATCGGACGCAAGCCAATTGCGCCACCATGCCATCGCGATTAATGCGATCATCGACGGACTCTGGATCGAAGGCTGCCTGGCCGGCGAGATGTTCTCGCCCGGCGAATTGGCGGCGATCGGCATCAAGGCCGTCGAGGCCGAACTAGGCCTCGCGCCGGAAGGGGAGGAAAACCAATGACGACACTCGGCGAAGCGCTCATTTCGCTGCTCGAAGCCCATGGCGTCGACACGGTCTTCGGGATTCCCGGCGTCCACACGGTAGAACTCTACCGCGGGCTAGCGCGCTCCAAGATCCGCCACGTCACACCGCGCCATGAACAGGGCGCCGGCTTCATGGCCGATGGCTACGCACGCGCCAGCGGCAGACCGGGCGTCGCCTTCGTCATCACCGGACCGGGGCTGACCAACACCATCACCGCCATGGGGCAGGCACGCGCCGATTCGGTGCCGATGCTGGTGATCTCAGGCGTCAACGCCACGCCGACGCTGGGCAAGGGGCTGGGCCATCTGCACGAATTGCCGGATCAGCGCGGCATAATGGAGAAGGTGGCGCTGTTTTCGCAGCGCGTTACCGAGGCTGGCGAATTGCCCGGCGCGCTGGCGCAGGCCTTCGCCCTGTTTTCATCGGCCCGGCCCGGCCCGGTACATATCGAGATCCCGACCGACGTCATGGTCAAGCCGGCGGATGGCATCGCTGCCATGCTGAGCAATGTGACGCCGCCCGTGCCGGAAGGTGTCGCAATTGCCAACGCGGCCAAACTCATCAGTGCAGCGCGCCGCCCGCTGATCCTGGTCGGCGGCGGCGCCAAACGCGCCGAAGCGCCACTGCGGCGTCTGGCCGAACGGCTGGGGGCGCCGGTCGTCCAGACCACCAATGCGCGCGGCCTGCTGCATGGTCATCCGCTTTGCGTGCCGGCCAGTCCCAGCCTGAAGACAGTACGGGCGCTGATGGCCGACGCCGACCTGGTCATTGCCGCCGGCACCGAATTCGGCCCGACCGACTATGACGGCTACAGCGATGGCGGCTTCGTCCTGCCCGCCAACCTGATCCGCATCGATATCGGCGCGGACCAGCTTGCCCGCCGCCCGGCGACGGTTTCGATCCAGGCCGATTGCGCCGAGGCGCTCGAAGCACTGCTTCTGGAAACCCGCCATGTCCGGGCAAGCGAGGGCGGTTCGTCGCGCGCCGCTACTACACGCAAAGCAGCCTTTGCCGAGCTCAATCCGACACTGCAGGGGCAGGTGCGCGCCGTCGAGATGATCCGCGACGCTTTGCCGGGCGCGCTCATCGTCGGCGATTCGACGCAGCCAATCTATGCGGCCAACCTCTATTACGACCATGATCGGCCAGGCGGTTGGTTCAATGCCGCCACCGGCTTCGGCGCGCTTGGCTACGGCCCGCCGGCCGCAATTGGCGCGGCCTTTGCGATACCCGATGCGCCGGTCGTCTGCCTCACGGGTGACGGCGGCTTCCAGTTCACGCTGCCGGAACTGGGCGCCGCGCTCGACGCGCGGGTACCGGTCATCTTCGTCGTCTGGAACAACAGAGGCTACCGCGAGATCGAAACCTCGATGCTCGATGTCGGCGTCGAGCCGGTCGGCGTATCGCCGGCGCCGCCGGATTTCTGCAAGCTGGCCGAGGCCTATGGCATCGGCGCCGAACGGCTTGCCGATATCGATGCTCTCGCGGACGCGCTGAAGCGCGCCCGGGCCACCGGACTGCCGCGCGTCATCGAAATCACAGTTGACTGAAGCGCGGGTTTCCCGTTTTGGCGGGCCACGGCTGAAGTGTCGGACGCATGCAAAGACGCGACAACTGCCATGTCGAGATGTCAATTGAGTGATGGCGCAAAAGGCGCGACGCTTCGCGTCGGCGGCACAGAAACGACCTAACGATAAAAAAATGACAGGAGCGTCCAAGATGACGGAAACACTTGAAGGCAAGCATATCGTCGTGACTGGTGGGACCGGTGCGCTCGGCGGTGCGGTTGTCGGCAAACTGCTGAGCGACGGCGCGATCTGCCATGTGCCCAATGCTCATGCTGCCGCCCCTACGCATTTCCCCTTTACCTCGCATGACCGTGTCCAGTTGGTGCACAACGTCGATCTCTCGGACCCCGCGAAGGTCGAAGCGTTCTATAGCCAGGTTCCGGGCCTTTGGGGCTCGATCCATCTGGCTGGCGGCTTCACCTCGGCGCCTGTTGAAAAGATCGAGTCGGCGTCCTTTGCCGAGATGATGGACACCAATGCGCGCACCGCCTTCCTGTGCTGCCGCGCCGCGATCCGCTCGATGCTGTCGTCGGACACGGCGGGCCGCATCGTCAACGTCACCGCGCGCGCCGGGCTCGATCCGCGGCGCGGCGCCGGCATGGTCGCTTACGCCGCCAGCAAGGCGGCGGTGGCAGCCATGACGGTGGCGATGGCCGAAGAGCTGAAGCACAAGGGCATCCTGGTCAATGCCGTGGCGCCGTCGACGCTAGATACGCCGGCAAACCGCGCCGATATGCCGGATGCCGATGTCACAAGATGGGTCAGCCTCGAAGCCGCCGCCGAGGCCATCGCCTATCTCGCCTCGCCGGCCAATCAGGCGATGAGCGGCACGCTGGTGCCGCTTTACGGCAGGGCGTAACTTTCCAACCTTTACCTAGGTCAAAGAAAAACCCCGCCGGATCGCTCCGGCGGGGTTTTGTTTTGGAGCCTGTGCGAAGGCTTCGCGGTGCGAAGACTTAGCTGCCCTGCTTCTTCAGCGCGGCACCCAGGATGTCGCCCAGCGAAGCGCCGGAGTCGGTCGAGCCGTACTGAGCGACCGCTTCCTTCTCTTCGGCGATTTCCAGCGCCTTGATCGAGACCTGCAGCTTGCGGGTCTTCTTGTCGAAGGCGATGACGCGGGCATCGACCTTCTGGCCGACGGTGAAGCGCTCGGGGCGCTGTTCGTCGCGGTCACGGCTCAGGTCGGAGCGCTTGATGAAGGTTTCGATGCCGCTGTCGACCAGCCGCACTTCCAGACCGCCATCCTTGACGCCGATGACTTCGCAGGTGACGACCGCGTTCTTGCGCAGTTCGCCTGAAGTCGCCGCTTCGCCGACCGTATCCTTGGCCAGCTGCTTGATGCCGAGCGAGATGCGCTCCTTGTCGATGTCGACGTCGAGCACCTGCGCCTTGACCATGTCGCCGCGATTGTACTCTTCGATGACCTGCTCGCCCGGACGGGTCCAGTCGAGGTCGGAAAGGTGCACCATGCCGTCCACGTCGCCTTCGAGGCCGATGAACAGGCCGAACTCGGTCTTGTTCTTGACCTCGCCCTCGACCTGGCTGCCGACCGGATGGCTCGAGGCGAAAGCCTGCCACGGATTCTCGAGCGTCTGCTTGAGGCCGAGCGAGATGCGGCGCTTGGCCGGATCGACCTCGAGCACCACCACGTCGACTTCCTGGGTCGTCGACAGGATCTTGCCGGGATGCACGTTCTTCTTCGTCCACGACATTTCCGAAACGTGGATGAGACCCTCGATGCCCGGCTCCAGCTCGACGAACGCGCCGTAGTCGGTGATGTTGGTGACGGTACCCTTGATCTTCTTGCCGATCGGGAACTTGGTGCCGATCTCGGACCACGGATCGCTCTCGAGCTGCTTCATGCCGAGCGAGATACGGTGGGTTTCCTGGTTGATGCGGATGATCTGCACCTTGACCGTCTGACCGATGTTGAGGATTTCGGTCGGATGGTTGACGCGGCGCCATGCCATGTCGGTGACATGCAGCAGGCCGTCGATGCCGCCGAGGTCGACGAACGCACCGTAATCGGTGATGTTCTTGACGACGCCTTCGACAACCTGGCCTTCTTCGAGGTTCTGCACGATTTCCGAACGCTGTTCGGCGCGGCTCTCTTCGAGCACGGTACGGCGAGACACCACGATGTTGCCGCGGCGGCGATCCATCTTGAGGATCTCGAAGGGCTGCGGGTTGTGCATCAGCGGGGAGACGTCGCGGATCGGGCGGATATCGACCTGGCTGCGCGGCAGGAAGGCCACGGCGCCGTCGAGGTCGACCGTGAAGCCGCCCTTGACCTGGTTGAAGATAACGCCTTCGACGCGCTCACCCTTGGTGAACTTCTCTTCGAGGCGGACCCAGCTCTCTTCGCGACGGGCCTTCTCACGGGAAAGCATTGCTTCGCCAAGCGCGTTTTCAATGCGCTCGACATAGACTTCGACGGTGTCACCAACCTTGAGGGTAGTGTCCTTGCCCTTGACGCCGAATTCCTTCAGCGGCACGCGGCCTTCGACCTTGAGGCCGACGTCGATGATGGCCATGTCCTTTTCGATCGCCGTGATCGTGCCCTTGACGACCTGGCCTTCGCCGGAGTGACCGGTGGTGAATGATTCTTCGAGCAGGCTCGCGAAATCATCGCGAGTGGGATTTGCAGCTGACATTGTTTCTCCTGGAGTGCCCCGCATCTCAAGCGGGACGGGCGCCGTGGGTTAGCGTTGCGTTGGCCTGCCGGCGTTCCGGGCTACAAAAGCCCTGGGCCGCTCTTTAAGCGGCAATTCCGGCGCATGAAGAATGCTGGCAGGCTGGTTCGTGCCCGATATGGGTATTTTCTTCGCCTCCGACAACGGAAAGACGAGGGAAAAACCCGGATCAGGCCTAGTCTCTCTTGGCCAAGACGTCATCGATGATCGCCATGGCTGCAAGAAACGCGGCTTCTATAGCCATTTCGCTGGTATCAAGCAAGTGCGCGTCGGCGGCCGGCTTCAAAGGTGAGTCCGCTCGACCCATGTCGCGCTCGTCGCGGCGCATGATATCGGCGAGGATCTCGGTAAAATCAGCGGTCCCGCCGATGCTCTCGATCTCGGCCAGCCGGCGCTGTGCCCGCACCTCGGCGCTCGCCGTCACATAGAGTTTGATGTCGGCGTCGGGGCACACCACGGTGCCGATGTCGCGCCCGTCGAGCACCGCACCCGGCGGCGTCTTGGCGAAGTCGCGCTGCTTTTCGACGAGGATGCGCCGCACGGTCGGGTACACCGCGACCTTGGAGGCCGCCTCGCCGACCGCATGCGCCGACAAGACCGTCCGGTCGAGCTTTGCCAGATCGACCTGGCGGGCAGCGGTTTCAGCCGCCGAGACATTGTCGAGCGGCAGCGCGTGCTGGATGAGCGCATAGGCCACGGCACGGTAGGTGAGGCCGGTGTCGAGCAGGTTGAGGCGGTAGTGGTCGGCCAGCCGGCGGGCGAGGGTGCCCTTGCCGGCGCCGGCGGGGCCGTCGATGGCGATGGTGAAGACGTGTGTCATTGGCAGACCGCCGAAAGGGTTGGGCGCTGGCCTGCCAACGTACCAAGGCTATTGGTTGCCACGACCGTCACCCGATCTCCGCGCCCAGCGCCGTCATCAGCCCCATGAACTCCGGAAAGCTGGTCGCGATCATGGCGGCGTCGTCAATGGTCACCGGCTTTTCCGTCGCCAGCCCCATGACCAGAAAGCTCATGGCGATGCGGTGGTCGAGATGGGTCTGCACGGTGGTGTCCTTGCCGTTGGGATGGCCGCCAAGGCCCTTGCCGCCCGGTTTGCCGCGCACGGCAAGCGAAGCTTCGCCCTCGGTGCAGTCGACGCCGTTGAGCGTCAGCCCGTTGGCGACGGCCGACAGCCGGTCGGATTCCTTCACCCGCAGCTCCTCCAGCCCCTGCATCAGCGTTTCGCCCTCGGCGAAGCTCGCAGCGACCGCCAGCACCGGATACTCGTCGATCATGGACGGCGCCCGCTCGGGCGGCACGATGACGCCCTTGAGCTCGGAGTAACGTACCCGCAGGTCGGCGACATCCTCGCCGCCGGCATTGCGCGGGTTGAGGATGTCGATGTTGCCGCCCATCTCCTGCAGCGTCAAAAGCAGGCCGGTGCGGGTCGGGTTCATCAGTACGTTTTCGATCGTGATGTCCGAACCCGGCACGATCAGGGCGGCCACCAGCGGGAAGCCGGCCGAGGACGGGTCGCCCGGCACGGCGATGGTCTGGCCGGTCAGCTTGCCCTGGCCTTCGATGAAGATGTGGCGCACGCCACGCTCGTCGGTTTCGACCGACAGATTGGCGCCAAACCCCTTCAGCATCTTTTCGGTGTGGTCGCGTGTCATCACCGGCTCGATCACCGTGGTGATGCCGGGCGTGTTGAGGCCGGCGAGCAGCACTGCGGACTTCACCTGCGCCGAGGCCATCGGCACGCGATAGGTGATCGGTGCGGCATGCTTGGGTCCATGCAGTGTGATCGGCATGCGGTCGCCCGGCGTCGCCTTCAGCACCTGCACGCCCATCTGGCGCAAGGGTTCCAGCACACGGCCCATCGGCCGGCCCGACAGCGAGGCATCGCCGATGAAGGTCGTCTCCATGTCATAGGTGCCGACAAGGCCCATGGTCAGCCGCGAGCCGGTGCCGGCATTGCCGAAATCGAGCGGGCCTTCCGGCTGCAGCAGCGCGCCGTTGCCGGTGCCGCGGATCACCCACTCGTCGCCGTTCTTCTCGATATGCGCGCCCATTGCCTTCATGGCCGCGCCCGTGCGCATCACGTCCTCGCCTTCGAGCAGGCCGGTGATGCGGGTCTCGCCGGAGGCGAGGCCGCCGAACATGAAGGAACGGTGCGAGATCGACTTATCACCCGGCACGCGCGCGATGCCGGAAAGGGCTGGGGATTGGCGGGCGGTGGCCGGCTTGGGGGCGGCGGCGTGAGACATGGAATTTCCCTGGACGGAATGCCGGCGGGCCGGCGCTTTTCATTTGTTGCGGCGGTCTCGTACCACGGTGGGCCGAAATGGTCATCCCCATGGTCGTCACTTCACGCGAGGCCTTTCAATGCATGGTTTTGTGACGCCGGCTTTTCGCTTTGACAGCGCTGCAAACTGTGGTTAAGGGGACCACTCTTTTATTGACGAGGCTTGCCGTGGCAAAAACCGAACTTGGCACAAAACGTATCGACCCGGAGACGGGCCGAAAATTCTACGACCTGAACAAGGACCCGATCGTCTCGCCCTACACCGGCAAGACCTATCCGCGTTCCTATTTCGAGGAAGGCAAGATTGCCGCTCTCGAGGAGGAAGAGGAAGTGGCCGAGAAGGAAGTGGACGCCGAGGAAGAAGAAGGCGTTGAGGTCGTCTCGCTCGAAGAGGCAGATGAGGACGTCAAGGGCGACGACCTGCCGGATCTTGGCGACGACGAGGACGACGTTGATCTCGGCGACGACGAAGATGACACCTTCCTCGCCGACGAAGAGGAAGAAGATGACGACGTTGCCGACATGATCGGCGTCGGCGACGACGACGACGAGGTCTGATCGGCCTTGAAAGCGGGCGTTTGCGGGCTTTCGAGGACTGTGAAGAAAAAGCGACTCTCGAAGGCTTGATATCTGAGAAGGGCGGGGTTAGAAGCCGCCTGCACTAACGGCGCGGTCTCCAACCCGCGCCGGATCTCTTCGCCGGAAACGGCGCCGGTTGACTGCCGGAAGTGGGGCCATAGCTCAGTTGGGAGAGCGCTTGAATGGCATTCAAGAGGTCGTCGGTTCGATCCCGATTGGCTCCACCAAACAGTCCCTCTGCAATTCGCAGCCGATGAATGTGCCGCACTGCGGTCATCTGCGTTTGATGGTCAATTCAGGCAATGCCGCTGAAAGCCCCTCGATCAAACCGAACGAACGAGCCATTTCTCGAGAGCAACTGCTCGCCGGACAAAGTCTTCACTATTCCTGGAGTGCTTGGAGTCTGAAAGCCAGCCCGATCACCACTCGGCGAAGGAACCGTCCTTGTGGCGCCAGACCGGGTTGCGCCAGCGGTGGCCTTCCCTGGCACGTTCCTTGACATAATCCTCGTCGATCTCGACACCCAGGCCCGGGCCGTCGGGAATGGCGACATAACCATCCTCGTAGCGGAAGACATCCTTGTTGGCGGCATAGTCGAGCAGGTCGTTGGCGGCGTTGTAGTGGATGCCGAGGCTCTGCTCCTGGATGAAGCAGTTGTAGCTGACCGCGTCGAGCTGCAGGCACGAGGCAAGCGCGATCGGCCCGAGCGGGCAATGCGGCGCGACCGCGACATCATAGGCTTCCGCCATCGCCGCGATCTTGCGGCATTCTGTGATGCCGCCGGCATGCGACAGGTCGGGCTGGATGATGTCGACGACGCCTTCCTCGAACACGGACTTGAAGTCCCAGCGGCTATAGAGCCGCTCGCCGAGCGCGATCGGTGTCGAGCCAAGCGCGGCGATCTCCTTCAGCGCCTCGCGGTTTTCGCTGAGCACCGGCTCCTCGATGAACATCAGCCTATAGGGTTCGAGTTCCTTGACGAGCGCACGCGCCATCGGCCGGTGCACGCGGCCATGAAAATCGACAGCGATGCCGATGTTGGGCCCGACGGCCTCGCGCACCATGGCGACGCGTTCGACAGCGGCGTCGATCTTGTCATGGCTGTCGACGATCTGCAGTTCTTCGGTACCGTTCATCTTGAGCGCCAGGAAACCGCGCGCAACCATTTCCCTGGCGCCGGCCGCGACCTCCGCCGGGCGGTCGCCGCCGATCCAGGAATAGACCTTGATCGAGTCGCGCAGCTTGCCGCCGAGCAGTTCGTGCACGGGCACGCCGAGCGCCTTGCCCTTGATGTCCCACAGTGCCTGGTCGATGCCGGCAATGGCGCTCATCAGGATCGGGCCGCCGCGGTAGAAACCGCCGCGGTGCATCACCGTCCAGTGGTCCTCGATCAGCCGCGGATCCTTGCCGATGAGATAATCGCCAAGCTCCTTGACCGCCGCCTCGACGGTCAGCGCCCGGCCTTCGACCACCGGCTCGCCCCAGCCGGTGACGCCGGCATCGGTTTCGATCTTCAGGAACAGCCAGCGCGGCGGAACGATGTAGGTGGTGAGCGAGATGATTTTCATGCGCAGTCTCAGTTGCTCTTGAGTTTCTTGGCGCTGACGAGGTCGCGCGCCGCGAGGTCGAGGATCTTGTTTGCCGCGCCACGCGCGGCATCGGCATTGCGCATACGCAGCGCCTCGACCACCTCGCGGTGCGCCGCCACGGCCTCCATGCGCCGGTCGAGCGAAATCACCGCCGTCGCCTCCAGCGAGAATTTCAGCCCGGTGTCGATGAGATTACCGATCTGGCGAAAGATCGGGTTGTGGCTCGCGGCATAGACGATCTGGTGGAAAGCGATGTCGCTGCGCGAGAAGGCGGCGAGATCCTCGCCGGCGCCGGCCATGCCGCGCCAGGTGGCTTCGAGATCGGCGATCTCCTGCAGCGTCGCGCGCCTGGCGGCGAGTTCGGCAACCAGCGGCTCGATGGCCCGGCGAGTCTCAAGAATGGCGTCGAAGAGCTTGTCGTCCAGTGCATGCGGCGCGTGCCAGGCCAGCACCTGCGGGTCGATGATGTTCCAGTCGTCCTCGTTGCAGACGATCGTGCCGACGCGTGGCCGCGACAGCACCAGCCCTTTTGCCGCCAACACTTTCAGGGCCTCACGGATGACGGTGCGGCTGACGCTGTATTCGACGCCGAGCTCGTTTTCGGTCGGCAGTGAGGAGCCGGCCGGATAGCGCCCGGAAAAGATGTCCGAGGCAATCGCCTTGGTCACGTCGGGCATGACGCGCGGGCGGCGAGTGGCTGTGTCGCCTTGCGGTTTCTTCAAAGTCCCGGTCACCTCAGCCCTCCTCCAAGGCGGCGAACCGCTGGTTTCGCACAACCGGTCCGGCCTTAACGGATGCGGATCAATTGCGCCAGCGATCGCTGGTCAGAGCATGTACATTAATTATCATACCAGATCAATTGACGAGTATGATAAAAGCGATTAGAGACTCCGGCATCCGGGCTGAGCGCCCGGTCATCGCTGGGAGGTAATCATGCGACTTTTGAAGACCGCGCTCGTCGCGGGCGCGCTTGCCGTGCTGTCCGTCACGACCATCGCTGCATATGCTCAGGACACCAAAATCGGCTTCATCGTCAAACAGCCCGAGGAGCCGTGGTTCCAGGACGAATGGAAGTTCGCTGATCAGGCCGCCAAGGAAAAGGGCTTCACCCTGGTCAAGATCGGCGCCGAAGACGGTGAGAAGCTGATGTCGGCCATCGACAATCTCGGCGCCCAGGGCGCGCAGGGTTTCATCGTCTGCACGCCCGACGTGAAGCTCGGCCCCGGCATCGTCGCCAAGGCCGCCGCCAACAATCTCAAGCTGATGACTGTCGATGACCGCCTGGTCGGCGCCGACGGCAAGGCGCTGGAAGACGTGCCGCATATGGGCATCTCGGCAACCAAGATCGGCGAGGCGGTCGGCCAGGCGATCGTCGACGAGATGAAGGCGCGCGGCTGGAAGGCCGACGAGGTCGGCGCCATCCGCGTCTCTTACGACCAACTGCCGACCGCCGTCGACCGCGTCGAAGGCGCCATCTCGGTGCTCAAGGCAAACGGCTTCAAGGCCGAGAACATTTTTGACGCCCCTCAGGCCAAGACCGATACGGAAGCTGCCCTCAATGCGGCGACCGTCGTGCTCAACGCCCATGCCGAGATCAAGAAGTGGGTTTCTTTCGGCCTCAACGACGAAGCGGTGCTGGGTGCGGTGCGTGCCTCCGAAAGCGTCGGCATCCCCGCTGATAGCGTGATCGGCGTTGGCATTGGCGGCGCGGATTCGGCGATCAACGAGTTCAAGAAGCCGACGGCCACCGGCTTCGTCGGCACCGTGATCATCTCGCCGAAGCGTCATGGCTACGAAACGGCGCTCAACATGTATGACTGGGTTGCCAGCAACAAGGAGCCGGAGAAGCTGATCCTTACTTCCGGTGCACTCGCCAAGCGCGACGACTACCAGAAGGTCCGCCAGGGCCTCGGCATCGAATAATCCTCCCTGTACAAACAGGCGGCGGCTCATCCCGCCGCCTGTTTGCCATTCCATAAGAGGATCGCTGCCCGTGTCCTTTCTCGACTTCTCGCACATCACCAAGACCTATCCGGGCGTCAAGGCGCTGTCGGACGTCTCGTTCGGCGTCGACAAAGGCGCCGTGCATGGGCTGATGGGCGAGAACGGCGCCGGCAAATCCACCCTGATCAAGATACTGTCCGGCGACCAGCATGCCGATCAGGGCGAGATCCGCATCGACGGCAGGGTTCAGGCCTATACGTCGACCCGGGATGCCTTCGACAATGGCGTCATCGTCATTCATCAGGAACTGCAGCTGGTTCCTGAACTCACCGTTGCCGAAAATCTCAGCCTCGGTCGTTTCCCTGCCAACGCCGGCATCATCGCCGGCCGCCGGATGCTGGACGACGTCGGCGCCAAGCTGAAATCGGCCGGCATCGACATCGACATGCGCCGCAAGGTCAAGACGCTGTCCATCGGCGAACGCCAGATGGTCGAGATCGCCAAGGCGATCATGCTCGACGCACGCGTTATCGCGCTGGACGAACCGACCTCGTCGCTGTCCTCGCGCGAAAGCGAAATCCTGTTTGCCCTGATCGACCGCCTGCGCGGCGAGGGCAAGGTCATCATCTACGTCTCGCACAGGCTCGACGAAGTGTTCCGGCTCTGCGACAGCCTGACCGTGCTGCGCGACGGCAAGCTGGCGGCGCACCATGCGTCGCTGAAAGGCGTCACCCGCGACCAGGTCGTCGCCGAAATGGTCGGCCGCGAGATTTCGGATATCTGGGGTTTTCGCGCACGAAAAACGGGCGATGTCCGCCTGAAGGTCGACGCTCTCAGCGGCCCCAAACTGAAGACGCCGGCCAGTTTCGAGGCGAGGGCAGGCGAGATCGTCGGCTTCTTCGGCCTGATCGGCGCCGGGCGCTCGGAACTGATGCGTCTGGTCTATGGCGCCGATCCGCGCTCGGGCGGCACCATCACCGTCGATGGCAAGCTGGTCCCTGCCACCGATCCGCGTGGTACGATCCGGGCCGGCATCGTGCTGTGTTCGGAGGATCGCAAGCATGACGGCATCATCCAGGGCCGCTCGGTCGAGGAGAACATCAACATCTCGTCGCGGCGCCATCACACGCGCTTCGGCGTGTTGAACCGCGCCAGCGAGATCGCCACCGCCGAAACCTTCATCAAGAAGCTCAAGGTGCGCACGCCGTCGCGCAAGCAGGACATCATCAACCTCTCCGGCGGCAACCAGCAGAAGGTCATTCTTGGCCGCTGGCTGTCCGAACAAGGGGTGCGGGTTCTCATTGTCGACGAGCCGACGCGCGGCATCGACGTCGGTGCCAAATCGGAAATCTATGAACTGCTCTACCAGCTTGCGCAGGACGGCATGGCGATCGTTGTCGTCTCGTCCGAACTGCCGGAGGTGATGGGCATCTGCGATCGCATTCTGGTGATGTGCGGCGGCCGCGTCAGCGCCGAGCTCACCCGCGACCAGTTCGCCGAAAGGGCGATCCTGGCCGCCGCTCTCCCCGATCAGAAAACCCCCGACGCGATCGCATCTTGAGGACTTTTGGCATGACCGACCAGTTGAAAAAAATCCTGCTCGGCAAACAGGGCCTCGTCGTCATCTTTGTCGTCGCCTTCGCGCTGGTCTCGGCTCTGGTGCCGAATTTCCTCACCGACCGCAATATGCTCGGCCTGCTGCAGTCGGTGGTCACCGTCGGTATCGTCGCCTGCACCATGATGTTCTGCCTTGCCGCACGCGACTTCGACCTGTCGGTCGGCTCCATCGTCGCCTTTGCCGGCATGGTCGCTGTGATGGCGTCGAATTACACCGGCTCGATCCTGCTTGGCCTCTTGGCGGCAATTGCCAGCGGCGCCTTCGTCGGCTTCATCAATGGCGTCGTCATCGCCAAATTCCGCATCAACGCGCTGATCACGACGCTGGCCACCATGCAGATCGTGCGCGGGTTTGCGCTGATTGCGTCCGACGGCCGCGCCGTCGGCATCAACAGCCCGGATTTCTACCAGCTCGCGCTGTCCAAACTGCTCGGCATTCCGACGCCGGTCTGGGTGCTCGCCATCCTGTTTTTCATCTTCGGCTTCGTCCTCAACCGCACCGTCTTCGGCAAGAACACATTGGCCATCGGCGGCAATCCGGAGGCTTCGCGCCTTGCCGGCGTCAATGTCGACCGGACGCGCATCTGGATTTTTGCGCTGCAAGGCGTCGTCTGCGGCATCGCCGGCATCCTGCTGGCGTCGCGCATCACCTCGGGCCAGCCCAACGCGGCGGTCGGACTGGAACTCTCGGTCATCTCGGCCTGCGTGCTCGGCGGCGTCTCGCTTGCCGGCGGCCGCGCCACCATGTCGGGCGTCATCGTCGGCGTGCTGATCATGGGCATCGCCGAGAACGCCATGAACCTGCTCAACATCCCGGCCTTTTACCAGTACATCGTGCGCGGCGTTATTTTGCTGCTGGCCGTGCTGCTCGACAATCTGCGCTCGTCGGCTTTGGGCCGGCGTTGACTCGGGGCAGGGCATGTCGGCTGGAATACTACTGGAAAGCAATCGGCTGTGCGTCGAGATCAGCCCCTCTGGCAGCGCAATCGTCAACGGCCATACGGCCGACGGGGTGCCATTCCTGCGTCCCTACCAAGGCGAGGCCGAGTTCGACGTTGTGCACTGCGCTTGCTTTCCGATGGTGCCGATCGGCAATCGCGTCGAGGGCAATGCGTTTTCCTGCGGCGGTCAAAACTTCACGCTGGCGCCCAACACGACTGATCCTTTCTATATTCACGGTGACGGCTGGCAGGCGAACTGGAAGGTCGAGGAGCATCGCGTCGACCGCCTCCATTTGGCCTTCGATCATCCGCGCGGCGTCGACTCGCCCTATGTCTACCATGCGCGACAGTCGTTCCGGCTCGCCGGCGCGCGGCTGGAACTCCGGCTTGCCGTCGAAAATACCGGCGTCATTCCACTGCCATTCGGCCTCGGTTTCCATCCATTCTTTCCGCGCACGCCGCGGACGACCTTGTTTGCGCCGGCCGAAACCTGGTGGACAGAGCGCGACGGGCACCTTCCAGCGTCCAGGAGCGCCATTGCCGACGATGTCGATTTCTCAACGCCGCGCCATTTGCCCGACCGTTGGCTGAACAATGGCTTCGAAGGGTGGAGCGGCATCGCGCGCATCATCTGGCCGGAGCATTGTCTGGGGATCGACATCGAGGCGGACGCGGAGCTCGACCGCTACATGCTCGTTGCGCCGGACACGGACCGAAGCTTCTTCTGCCTGGAGCCGATGAGCCATACCCCAAGTGCGTTGAAGCATTTCGATGCCGACCCAATGGGGATCAAGGTACTTTCCCCCGGCGAGGTTCTCAGAGCAAGATTCGCAATGACCGTCTTCGACTGGAGCGACAACCATGGCTGAGCGCCTTTCCGGCAAACGCATCTTCCTGACCGGCGCCGCGCAAGGCATCGGGCTGGCGATCGCCGAGGCCTGCCTTGCCGAAGGCGCAAGACTGTTCCTGGTCGACCGCGACGGCGCACTGCTGGACAAGACCGTCGCGGGCCTCGCCGTGCCGCGCGGCCATGTCGGGCATGCGGCAGCCGACATCAGCGACGGTGCCGCGATTGCCGCTGTCGTCAGCCAAGCGGCCGCCGAGATCGGCCCCATCAACGCGCTGATCAACAATGCCGGGGTCAATGTGTTCTCGACGCCGCTCGAGGCGACCGAGGAGGAATGGAACCGCAACTTCGACGTCAACGTCAAGGGCGCCTGGAATTGCAGCAAGGCGGTGTTGCCGGGCATGATCGCGAGCGGCGGCGGCGCCATCCTCAACATCGCCTCGACGCACAGCCTCACCATCATCCCACACACCTTTCCCTATCCGGTCGCCAAGCACGCGCTGCTCGGCCTGACCAAATCGCTGGCGCTCGAATATGCGGTGCAAGGCGTGCGCGTGAACGCGCTGGCGCCCGGCTATGTCGAAACCCAGAAGGCGATCGACTACTGGAACAGCTTTGCCGATCCGGCCACAGCACGCGCCAACACCATGGCGCTACATCCTGGCGGCCGCATCGCCACGGCGCGCGAGATTGCGCTGGCTGCGGTGTTCATGATTTCCGACGAGTGCCCGTTCATGAATGCGGCCACGCTCGTCGTAGATGGTGGGCTGAGCCAGCTCCAGCATCCAGCCTGAATTCCGGGAAATCATGACCAAGAGACGATCGCAGCACTGGTTCGGCGGGCAGGGCAAGGACGCCTTCATTCACCGCAGCTGGATGAAGAACAACGGCCTGCCCGACGATGCCTTCGACGGCCGCCCGGTGATCGGCATCTGCAACACCTTCTCCGAATTCACGCCTTGCCACGTGCATTTCCGTGGCCTGATCGAGCACATCAAGGCGGGCGTGCTGGAAGCCGGCGGCCTGCCGCTGGAATTCCCGGTCTTCTCCTGCGGCGAATCCAATCTGCGCCCGACGGCGATGCTGTTCCGCAATCTCGCCTCGATGGATGTCGAGGAAGCGATCCGCGGCAATCCGATGGACGGTGTCGTGCTGATGGCAGGCTGCGACAAGACCACCCCGTCGCTGGTCATGGGCGCGGCCTCCTGCGACCTGCCGTCGATCGTCATTTCCGGCGGGCCGATGCTCAATGGCCGTTTCCAGGGCCGCGAGATAGGTTCCGGCACCGATGTCTGGAAATTCTCCGAGGATGTCCGCGCCGGCGTGATGAGCGAGCAGGATTTCGCTAATGCCGAGAGTGCCATGTCACGCTCGCCGGGTCATTGCATGACCATGGGCACGGCCTCGACCATGGCCTCGATGGTCGAAGCGCTCGGCCTGGCGCTGCCGGGCAACGCTGCCTATCCGGCGGCCGACGCGCGCCGCAGTCGCATCGCCCGCATGACGGGGCGGCGCATCGTCGAGATGGTCAATGAGAATCTCCGCCCGTCCGCCATCCTCAAGAAAGAAGCTTTCGCCAACGCCATCCGTGTCAATGGTGCCATCGGCGGCTCGACCAATGCGGTCGTGCATCTGCTGGCGATTGCCGGCCGCGTCGGCACCGAACTGACACTGGACGATTGGGATCGGTATGGCCGCGATGTACCGACCATCCTCGACCTGATGCCGTCAGGCCGCTTCCTGATGGAGGACTTCTGCTACGCAGGCGGCATTCCGGCGGTCATCAAGGAGATTGGCGATCTGCTCGATCTCGACGTGCTGACCGTCACCGGCAAGACCGTGCGCGACAACATCCGTGACGCTGAAAACTACAATCCCGAGGTGATCCGCCCGCGCGACAAGGCGCTTACTCCCAATGGCGGTATCGCGGTGCTGCGTGGCAATCTGGCGCCCGACGGCGCCATCATCAAGCCGTCAGCCGCGTCACCGGCCCTGATGAAGCATCGCGGCCGCGCCGTCGTCTTCGAGGACATCGACGACTACAAGGCGCGCGTCGACGATCCCGCGCTCGACGTCGACGAAGCGTCGATCATGGTGCTGAAGAATTGCGGCCCCAAGGGCTATCCGGGGATGGCCGAGGTCGGCAACATGGCGCTGCCCCGGAAGCTGCTGAAGCAGGGTGTCCGCGACATGATCCGCATCTCCGATGCCCGCATGTCCGGCACCGCCTTCGGCACCGTCGTGCTGCATGCCGCACCCGAAGCCGCCATCGGCGGCCCGCTGGCGCTGGTCAGGAGCGGCGACTTCATCGAGCTCGACGTCGAAGCAAGGAAGCTGCATCTCGACGTGTCGGCACAGGAGCTGGCGCGGCGTCGTGAATCCTGGCTACCGCCCGTCCCGGCGATGCGCGGCGGCTATCAGGGCCTCTATGTCGACCGTGTCCTGCAGGCGGACCGCGGCGCCGATCTCGACTTTCTCGTCGGATGCCGTGGCCACGCCATTCCACGCGAAAGCCATTGAGGCCGACCAGCATGCCCAATTTCCGGCCTGACGATTTCCACGGCATTCACGCCATTCTCTACGCGCTCTTTGACGCGAACGAACAACTGGACCGCGCGGCGATGCGTCGGCAGGTCGAGATCTGCCTGGCGACGGGCGTGCACGGCATGGCGGCGCTCGGCCTGGCGACGGAAGTCGCCAAGCTGACCGAGGCCGAGCGCCGGACGATCATGGACTGGACGGCGGAAGATACGGCTGGAAAAGTGCCGCTTGCCTTCACCATCTTCGGCGCTTCGGTGGCTGAGCAGGTGGCACAGCTTCGCCATGCTGAAAGCGTGGGAGCGGATTGGGTGATCCTGCAGCCGCCGCCGGTCGGATCCTATGGTGCGCTGGAATACACCAGGTTCTTCGGCCGCGTCGCCGAGGCAACCGACCTGCCGGTGGCGATCCAGAACGCGCCGGCGTTTTTCGGGCGCGGCCTGTCATCGGACGAGATCCGCGAACTTGTCACGCTTCATCCCAACATAAGGCTGATCAAGGGCGAAGGCCCTGTCACCGACATTGCCGGATTGATCGAACGCACCGAAGGCCGGATACCCGTTTTCAACGGACGCGGCGGCCTTGAACTGATCGACAATTTCCGCATCGGTTGCCGCGGCATGATCCTGGCGCCTGATGGCATCGACCTCGCCGTGCGCGCCTACAATGCGTTTCGGATCGGTGACGAAGCGACGGCCGAGGCCGAGTACGCAAGAATGCTGCCGGCAGCGGTCTTCGTCATGCAGGGCATCGAGAACCTGATCTGCTACGGCAAGCGGCTGTTCGGCGCCCGCGCAGGCATCCCGATACACGACCGGGCTCCGGCGATGCGGCCCAACGAGACCGGCGTGGCGATGGTGGCGCGCTTTGCGGCTGGCCTCGGTCGGTTGCCTGGCTGAACGGCAACTGCCCTTCAATAGGTCGTCCGCCCACCCGACAGGTCGAACGTGGAGGCGGTCGTGAAACTGTTCTCCTTGGAGACGAGCCAGGCGACCATCGCCGCGGCTTCGTCGACCTCCAGCAGGCGGCCGCGCGGAATGCGCGAGCGCATATATTCGATGTGCTCCGGCGTCAGCTGTTCGAGGATGCGCGTCTGTGCCGTGGCCGGCGAGATGCAGTTCACGGCGATGTCGTACTGCGCCAGTTCCTTGCCGAGCGACTTGGTCAAGCCGATGACCGCCGCCTTCGAGGCTGAATAGGCGGAGGCGTTGGGGTTGCCCTCCTTGCCGGCGACCGAAGCGATGTTGACGATCCGTCCGTAATTGCGCTCCTTCATTCCGGGAACCACGGCGCGATTGACGTAGAACGTACCGTTTACGTTGACGTCGATGACCTTCTTCCACGTCTCGATGTCGTAGACGTCGAGCGGGGCGGCAGGGCCGGCAATTCCGGCGGAATTGACCAGAATGGAAATCTTGCCGGCCAGATCTTCGGTCCTGGCGCGCGCCGCGTCCACCGACGTCCAATCGGCGACGTCCACGATCTCTGTCGTGGCAGCGTTGCCGAGTTCCTTCTTGGCGGTTTCGAGGCGGGCCTCATCGAGATCCCACAAGCTGACCGTCGCGCCGGAAGCGACGAAACGCCTGGCCATCGCGAAGCCGAGGCCTTGGGCGCCACCGGTGACCACAGCGTGCTGGCCGTCAAGATCGATCCTGTTCATGTCGAGCGGTTCTTTCCGTTTGAGCTACTTCCGGGATAAAGGCCGGCCTGTGCAGGCCGGCGATCGCTACATGGTCGCGCCAAGGCTCCATGGCACGAACTCGTTGTCGCCATAGCCGAGCGCTTCCGACCTGGTGCGCCCGCCGGAAGCGACGCGCAGGATCTCGGCAAAGATCTCCTCGCCCTTCTCGGCCAGCGAGACGCCGTCCAGTATGTCTCCGCAATTGATATCCATGTCCTCGCGCATCTGCTCGAAGATGAAGGTGTTGGAGGCAAGCTTGATCGAGGGCGTCGGCTTGCAGCCGAAGGCCGAACCGCGGCCGGTGGTGAAGCACAATATGTTGGCGCCGCCGGCGACCTGCCCGGTGGCCGAGACCGGGTCGTAGCCGGGCGTATCCATGAAGACGAGGCCGCGCTCGTTGATCGGCTCGGCATATTCCAGCACCGCCCGCAGATTGGTGGTGCCGCCCTTGGCGGAAGCGCCGAGCGATTTCTCCAGGATGGTCGTCAACCCACCCAGCTTGTTGCCGGGCGAAGGGTTGTTGTTCATCTCCATGTCGTGCCTGGCGGTATAATCCTCCCACCAGCGGATGCGTTCGATCAGCTTTTCGCCCACCGCGCGGCTCTCGGCGCGCAAGGCGAGGAGATGTTCGGCGCCATAGATCTCGGGCGTCTCCGAGAGCACCGCCGTACCGCCTTGCCCGACAAGCAGGTCCACCGCAGCACCTAGTGCCGGATTGGCGCTGATGCCGGAGTAACCGTCCGATCCGCCGCATTGCAGCGCAAGCACCAGTTCGGAGGCTGGTCGCGGCGTCCTTTCGGCGGCGTTCACTGTAGGCAGCATGTCGACGATCGCCTTCACGCCAGCCTCGACCGTCTTTCGCGTACCGCCGGTTTCCTGGATGGTCATCGTGCGGAAAATCGTGCTCTCCTCGATGTTGTACGACTGCATCCAGCGCGGGATCTGGAACGCTTCGCAGCCGAGTCCGACCATCAGCACGCCGCCGATATTGGGGTTCGTGGCAAAGCCCCATTGCGTCCTTTTCAACAGGTCGTAAGCGGGACCCTTGGTGTCGATGCCGCAGCCAGTGCCGTGGACGAGTGCGATGATACCGTCGACATTGGGATAGTCGCGCAGGATGCCAGATCGGTTGACCTCGTCGGTGATGAACCGGGCGACGCTGGCAGAGCAGTTCACCGAGGTCAGGACGGCAATGAAGTTGCGCGTGCCCACCTTGCCGCTCGGCCGGCGGTAACCCATGAAAGTAGCGCGCTCGGCCTCGGCAACGATCTCGGTTTGCCTGGTATTCGTGCCGAAGACGTAGTCGCGTTCGAAATTTCGCAGATACACATTGTGCTCGTGAACCCAGTCGCCGGCGACGATTGGTTCCCGCGCAAAACCGATGGTCTGGCCGTATTTCACGATCGGCTGGTCCGAGCCGATGTCGCGCAAGGCCATTTTGTGCCCGCGCGGTATGCATGCCCTGGCAGCCACGTCACCGGCTTTTTCGCCGATCTTCAACGGATCGATCGCCAGAAGAATGTTGTCGGCCCCCGAAAGCTTGATGAACCGCGCCATGACCCAAACTCTGAAAAAGTTCTCCGCGACAGGAGGTCGAGAGACAAGAAATGATTTGGAATACTAATATAATAGAATGTCAGAGGTCAAGGCCGGAGACTGGATGAGGTCGTCATGAAAGACGGACCGGTCGCCACGTCGTTGGGGCATATCCGGGAAGCGACTGCCCGATAACGTTCTGGTCAATCGAGATGGAAGACCTCTTCCATGGCCGCCCACCATTCGCCGTCGGCGCGCGTCGGCAGCGGCGTCTGCATGGGGCCGCACAGTTCCCACCATTTGCGCATGGCCGGCGACTCGCTCATCCGCGCTGCATCCCTGGCGAAGTCGCTGCCGTAATACTCCCAGCAGGCGAACAGAAGGTTCTCCGGTTCGCGCAGGAAGATCGAATAGTTGCTGATGTTGGCGCGGCTGATGACGTCGAGCACTTCGGGCCAGACGGCGGCGTGGACGCGCTTATAGTCCGCGATCGCCTCGGCTTTCACGCCGATACAAAGTCCCATTCTTTGCATGCTGGTTGCTCGCGGGGCTTCAGCCGAGAAGGTCGGCGGCGACTTCGAGCGTGTTGCGGAACGACGTCTCGAGATGATGTTCCATGGCCCGTGCCGCACCCTCGGCGTCGTGGCGCTTCAGCGCGTCGAAAATGGCCTCGTGCTGCTCGATCGTCTGTTCGCCATAACCCGGTCTTGGGATAGCGAGATAGCGCCCGCGATCCATCTGTGCCTTCGAGATGTCGACGGCTCTCCAGATCATCGGCAGGCCGCAGATCTCGGCTATGGTGCGGTGGAAGACATCGTCGAGTTGTATCGCGGTGGCATATCTGCCGCGGGATATGGCAAGCCGGTGCGCCGCCATGTTGTCTTCCAGCAATTCGCTGGCTGCCGCTGTGAACTTGGCGGCCGCGCGTCGGGCGCTTTCCATCTCCAGTGCCCGCCGGATGACATAGGCTTCTTCCAGGTCGGCCCGGCTGATCGGAGCAACATAGGTGCCGGTCTGCGCCAGGATCTTGACCAGGCCCTCGTCGCTGATGCGCTTGACCGCTTCGCGAACGGGGGTGCGAGACACCCCCAGGGCCTCCGCGATGGCGACCTCGTTGATGACTTCTCCCGGCTTCAACTGCCCGACGACGATCAGGTTGCGGATCTTGTGGTAGATCTGATCGCGGAGCGGAAGAGCCCGATTGAGCGTCGAAGGATCCAGGTCCATTGCAAATCCGTGTCTTCGTTCACCAGAAATGGCCAGATAATACTAGAATGTCAATTGGAACGCATCCAATACAAGCCTGGGGTCGGGGACGCACCACGTCATGACGACCCGCCGGAATCCAGCTTGCCAGAACTGTTATATTAGTGCAATAGTGAGGATGAGCGATGGAAAATTCAGCGGGACTGAGGCCTGGATCTTCAACAGCGTAGGCCATTCAAGCTTGTTCGAAGAAGCCCGAACTGCGTTTGCACCGCTATTATACTAACATATCGAAGGCCGATGTAGCGCACCGGACGGCCGCCAGGAGGAACCTAGCCAGATATGACCGTCGCCGCCGATTGCGCCTTGGATATGCGAGGCATCAGCAAGAACTTTCCAGGCGTGAAGGCTCTGTCCAACGTCAATTTTGCCGTGAAATTCGGCACCGTTCATGCGGTCGTGGGTGAGAACGGCGCCGGCAAATCGACGCTCATGAAGATCCTCAACGGATCCTACGCGCCCACCAGCGGCACGATCAAAGTCGGTGGCGCCGAGGTGCGCATGCGCCGGCCCGCCGACGCCCAGGCGCTCGGCATCCGCATGGTGCACCAGGAAATCAATCTGGTCCCCGACCTGACCGTCGCCGAGAACGTCTATCTCGGCCGCATCCCCGGCAAATGGACCTTTCTGCGCAAGCGCGAGATGGTCAGGGCGGCGGCTGCCGTCCTCGACGAGCTCGGAGCGGCCATTAATCCGCGTGAACGGCTCGGCAACCTTTCTATCAGCCAGCAGCAGCTCGTCGAGATCGCCAAGGCCTATGCGGCGCAGCCGAGGATCATCGTGCTGGACGAGCCGACATCCAGCCTCAGCGAGCATGAGACGGCGGCGCTGTTCCGGATCCTGCGCAAGATGCGCGATGACGGCATCGCCATCGTCTACATCAGCCATCGGCTGAAGGAGGTGCTCGAAATCGCCGATGAGGTGACGGTGCTGCGCGATGGCTCAATGATCGAGACGCGTCCGATCAAGGGCATAAGGGCTGCCGATATGATCAGGCTGATGGTCGGTCGCGAAGTTAGCAATGTCTTCCCGAAAAGTCCGGCCGCGATCGGCAAGTCCGTGTTGCGCGTGGAGCATATCAGCGACGGACAGCGCTTCCGCGATGTCAGCTTCGATGTGCGCGCCGGCGAGATACTGGGCTTGACCGGCTTGGTGGGCGCTGGCCGCACCGAGGTTGCCCGCGCAATCTTCGGCCTGTCGCGGCTTGTCGAGGGCACGGTCAGCGTCAACGGACGCGAGGTCTCGATCAACTCGCCATCCCAGGCGGTCAGGGCAGGCATTGCCTATGTTCCGGAAGATCGCAAGGGCGATGGCGTCGTGCCTGGAATGTCGGTCCGGGAAAACATCAGCCTGCCCATCCTGCGCCGCCTGACCCGTTTCGGACGCATCAGCCGCAGCGCCGATCGCGCGCTTGCCCGGGATTCGGTGAAACAGTTTTCTATTTCACCGCCCGACGGCGAACGGCGCATCAGCCTTCTGTCGGGCGGCAACCAGCAGAAGGCGGTCCTCGCCAAATGGCTTGCCGCCAAACCTTCGGCCTTGATCCTCGACGAGCCGACGCGGGGCGTCGACGTCGGCGCCAAGGCCGAGATCCACCACATCATCGGCCAACTCGTCGCCGGCGGCATGGCGGTCGTGATGATCTCGTCGGAACTGCCCGAAATCCTCGGAGTCTGCGACCGCGTGGTGGTGATGCGCGATGGCTATGCCTCCGAGCCTCTCTTGCGCAGCGAATTGAGCGAGGAGCGCATCATGGCGCTGGCCACCGGGGAGGAGATGGCTTGAGCGAAGCGGCCATGGAGATCGGTGGCGTGAACCGCAACGACCGCTTTACGCGTGGCAGCAGGCTTGTCGATGTCCTGTCGAAGGCGGGGCTCGCCTTCGCCATCGTCGCCGTGATGCTCTACGGCTCCCTCGTCAGCCCCGCCTTCTTCACGTCAGGCAATTTGCTCAACGTCCTGACTTCGATGTCCATCGTCGGCATCGTCGTCGTCGGCATGACCTTCGTGCTCGTGGTCGGCGGCCTGGCCGACCTGTCGGTGCCGGCCACCATCGCCTGCGGCGCCATCCTGTCGCTCGGGCTGCAGCCGATGATCGGGCCGCTGCCGGCGTTCCTGCTGGCGGTGGGTCTCGCGGGCCTCATAGGCCTGCTCAACGGGGGCCTGGTCGGATATGTCGGCATCAATCCCATCATTGCCACGCTCGGCGTTGGCACGATCGGACTGGGCATCGTCCAGGCGGCTGTCGGCGGGGTCATCGTCTATGGCAGCAATCCCGCCTCAGCCGAATTCGCCAAGGGCCGGCTGTTCGGCATTCCGGTCGTGGTGTTGATCTTCCTGGTCATCGCCCTTGTCGGCCATTTCGTCCTGTCCCGCTCCTTCTGGGGCAGATGGACGCTCGCCACCGGCGGCAATTACAGCGCCGCCGAGGCTAGTGCGGTTCCGGTGCGGGCCGTGAAGGCTGGCGCCTTCGTGATCACCGCACTGGCTTCCGGCATCAGCGGCGGCCTGCTCGGGCTGACGCTGCAGAGCGCGCGGCCGCTCATCGGCGGCGGCTACGAATTCAGCGCCATCACGGCGGTGGTGGTCGGCGGCGTGTCGATCGTCGGCGGCTTCGGATCGGTGCCGCGGGCCATTGCCGGCCTCATCTTCGTGCAACTGCTGACCAACGTCATGGTGCTCGACGGTGTGCGCACGCCAATCCAGGGTTTCCTGCTCGGCATCCTGATCGTCGGTGCCGTCGGCATGGATGCGGCGCTGCGCAAGCGGGGCGTGGCGTGATGCGTTTTCTTTCGCTTGTCTCGCAGCATCGCGTCGTCATCATTCTCGGCCTGACGCTCGTCATTTCCGCGCTGTTGGTCCCCGGCTACCTCTCGGCATCGACCCTCGGCCTCGGTCTCGACCGGGCGGCGACGATCGGCCTGATCGCGGTCGGCCTGACGGTGCTTTTGATATCGGGCCAGATCGACCTCTCCGGTGGCGCGGTGTTTGCCCTGGCCGGCATCGTATCGGTCATCCTGCAGCGAGAGATCGGCATCCTGCCTGCCGCGATCGCCGGCATCCTGGTCGGTACCCTGGCAGGCGCCATCAACGGCATGCTGGTCGTCGGCCTGAAGGTGAATTCGCTCGTGCTGACGCTCGCGACGATGCTGATCTTCCGCTCACTCGCGCACTGGATCACCAACAGCCAGCCGGTGACCGGAACCGACATCATGCTCTCCCTGGCGCTGGCCAAGATCTATCTCGATGTCTTCACCCTCCGCAGCGTGCTGTTCATCGCCCTGATCGTGCTGCTGCATTTCTGGCTGACGCGCACCATACCTGGGCGCAACGTCTTTGCGGTGGGGTCCAACCCGGCGGCTGCCAAGGAAAGCGGTATCGCCTCGGACCGTATCGTCTTTCTCGGCTTTGTCTTTGCCGGCACGCTTGCCGGCTTGGCGGGGGTTCTCCAGAGCCTCGTCACCAACACCGGCTCGCCTGTCTTCGGCTCGGAACTGACGGTCGCCGTCATTGCCGCGGTCGTTGTCGGCGGGACTCGTCTCGAAGGCGGCAAGGGATCCGCGCTCGGCACGCTCGGCGGCGTGCTGACGATCGGCTCGCTGACCATCGCGATGGAGTTCCAGTCCGTTCCCGCATACGTCCAGCAGGTCGTGTCCGGGCTTATCCTGATCCTGCTCGTCGTGCTCGATCGGGCCGTTACCACCAAGGGGAGGGCTCCGGGCACGCGCCCGGCGCTCGTTCGCGACAATCCAATCACTCAAGGAGGAAACACATGATTGGGAGGAAACACATGATTGGCAAGAAAAGCATGCTTCACGTCGCCGCCATGGCGGCTGTGCTGGCATCGACGGGCTGGGCCAGCGCCAAGACGGTCTGCTACGTGACGGCAGCGGATTCGCATGCCTACGCGACGCCGGCCAACAAGGCGCTTCAGGCGCGCGCTGCGGAACTCGGCATCGAGATCCTGAGCCTCAGCCAGGATTTTGATGTCCAGAAAGGCACCGAGCAGCTCAACACCTGCGTTGCGCGCAAGGTCGACGGCATCATCCTGTGGCCGCTCGACCCGCAGGCATACATACCGGGGCTGGCGCGCGCGCAGCAGGCGAACATTCCGGCGATCCTCATCAATTCGCCGATGAGCGACGATGCCAAGCCGTTCATCAAGTCGTTCACCGGGCCTGATGTCTACGAGGAAGGCAAGCTGGCGGCGGACTCGCTGAGCAAGGCGCTGGGCGGCAAGGGCTCCGTCGTCATCATCGCCGGCCAGGCCGGCAACGGCACCACGATCGGCCGCGTCAGCGGCTTCACCGACCGTCTCAAGGAAACCAATGCCGGCATCAAGGTGCTCGACACGGTCAACGCCGATTTCGACCAGCAAAAGTCGCTGGTGGTGAGCCGCGATCTGATCACGCGCTTCGGCGACCAGATCAGCGGTGTCTACGCCAATGACGACACGATGGCCCGCGGCTTCATCGACGCATGGAAAGAGGCGAACCCCTCCAAGGCCGCACCGCCGATCGTCGGCATCAATGGCCAGAAGGATGCGTTCGAATCGATCCGCACCAATGAGATGTACTCGACCATCGTCCAGTCGCCCGTCGAGGATGGCCGCCTGGCGATCAACACGATGGCCGAGATCATCGAGGGCAAGGAGGTCAAGGACCGGCTGCCGATCCCGCTGACCGTCGTCACCAAGGACAACGTCAACGCGGTCGAACCAGCGTTCTGATGCAGGAAGGCCGGCCCGCTGCACTCGGGTCGGCCTCGCCGCCGATTTCTTGGGGAGAGAAATTCTAATAGCGGCAACGGAATTGGAATAAACTAACTCTACAGAGTTTGTAGAATAAGTAATCTGCACTGGCGATCTGGTTTCCATCCGGACAGGACCACGCCATGCCTACCCTTTTGCGCTCGCCGTCAACCAAAGCAGGCATATCCGGCCGCCTCCGTCGGGCAGCGGGAGACAGGCCGTGAGCAAGGACATTCCCGACCGTATCAAGGTGCTCTGGTTTCTGCCGACGCATGGCGACAGCCGCTATCTCGGCACGGCCGAGGGCGGCAGATCGGTCGATCTGCCCTATCTGACGCAAGTGGCGAAGGCGGCCGACACGCTCGGCTACTATGGCGTGCTGTTGCCGACCGGCCGCTCGTGCGAGGATTCCTGGGTGATCGCATCGGCTCTTGTGCCGATGACCGAACGCTTGCGTTTCCTTGTCGCTGTGCGGCCCGGTTTGCAGTCGCCGACGCTGGCCGCGCGCATGACTGCGACGCTGGACCGCATCTCCAATGGCCGCCTGCTGATCAACGTCGTCACCGGCGGCGATCCGCTGGAGAACAAGGGCGACGGCATTTTCCTGTCGCATGCCGAACGCTATGAGGTGACGCAGGAGTTCCTGCGCATATACAAGCGGGTGCTGAGCGGCGAGACGGTCGAGCATGACGGCAAGCATTTCCACATCGAGGACGGAAGGCTGCTGTTTCCGCCGGTGCAGACGCCTTACCCGCCGCTGTATTTCGGCGGTTCGTCCGACGCTGGGTCCGTGGTGGCGGCGCAGGAGATCGACAAATATTTAACCTGGGGCGAGCCGCCTGCCGATGTCGGGCGCAAGCTGGACAGCGTGCGTGAACTGGCGCAGAAGGCCGGCCGCAAGCTCTCCTTCGGCATTAGGCTGCATGTCATTGCCCGCGAGACGACCGAGCAGGCCTGGGCCGCTGCCGACAGGCTGATCAGCCGCCTCGACGACACGACGATCGCCTCGGCCCAAAAAGTCTTTGCGCGCATGGATTCGGTCGGGCAGGCGCGGATGAGCGCATTGCATGGCGGCGATCGTGCCAAGCTCGAGATCGCGCCCAATTTGTGGGCCGGCGTCGGCCTGGTGCGCGGCGGTGCCGGTACTGCCCTTGTCGGCGACCCCGACACGATCGCCGAGCGTATCGACGAGTACCGGCGCCTCGGCATCGATACCTTCATCCTGTCCGGCTATCCGCATCTGGAAGAAGCCTATCGCTTCGGCGAACTGGTGCTGCCGAAACTGCCGACCGACCATCCGGTAAAAGCCGCCGGCTCGTCCGTCAACACCGGTCCGTTCGGCGAGACCATCGCCGGCGACCACCGGCCGAAATCGCTCGCCAGCGCCTCGTGAACGCGCTCCCTCCGGCCCGCCGGTTGCGCGTCGCCATCCTTGGCGGCGGCTTTTCCGGCGCGGCGGTGGCCTGGCATCTGGCGCGGGCACCTCAATCGGAGTGCCTGTCGATTTCCGTCATCGAGCCGCGACCAGCGCTCGGCGGCGGCGTGGCCTATTCCAGCGCGGAACCGTCGCACCGGGTCAATGTCCCCGCAGTCAGGATGAGCATGGCTCCCGATGATCCGCAGCATTTTGCACGCTGGTTGGCTGGCAGCGGAGAACTCGAACACGACCCGGATGCCATCTGGAAGAACGGCGACGCTTTTCCGCGCCGTCGCGTGTTCGGCCGCTACGTCGCCGAGCATCTGGCGCCGTATCTCGGTTCCGGCCTTGTCCATCATGTCGAAGGTTCCGCCACACGCGTGACACGCGATGCCAGTGGCGCGGGCTGGACCGTGCACACCTCTGCCGGACCGGTCGTCGCCGATATCCTCGTCCTGGCAGCGACGCATCCGCGGCCCGGCATTCCCAACGCGCTGGCCTCGCTGACGGAAGCGCCAGGTTTCGTCGCCGATCCGTACGCTTCCGCCGCGCTTTCAGGGATCGGGCCGGAGGCGTCGGTGCTGATCGTCGGCTCCGGGTTGACCTCGGCCGACATGGTCGCCGAACTCGACCGCCGTGGCCATCGCGGCCGTATCCTCGCGCTGTCGCGCCGCGGCCTGCGCTCGCGCGGCCACCCGGATATCAGGGGCGAGCCTTTTGGCGACTTTGCATCCGCGCCGGCCACGACGGCGCTCGGCCTGCTCAAGACCATTCGCGCGACGCTGGCGGCCGCGCGCGCCGCCAGCGTCAACTGGCAGTCGGTCTTCGATCAGCTGCGCCTCCAGGGGCCGGTGCTGTGGGCCGCACTTGCGCCGCCGGAGCGGGCAAGGCTGGTGCGCCAGCTGCGCGTGTTCTGGGACGTGCATCGCTTCAGGATCGCGCCGCAGGTCGCCGCCGTGCTCGACCGGCGTCATGCCGCCGGTACAGTCGACACCATTGCCGCCAGGCTTGTCGCGTCGAACGACGAGGACGGCAGCCTGGCTGTCAGCTTTCAACGGCGCGGGCAGACCCGGATCGAGACGATGCGCTTCGCTGCCGTCATCAACACCACCGGTCCGGCCCATGGGCAGGCGCTGCAGCTGAACCCGGCGCTAAGCTCGCTGGCGGAAGCCGGCTTGATCAGGACGGACCAATATGGGCTTGGCATCGAGACAGGTCTCGACAGCCGCGCGATCGGCCGGGACGGCGCGGCGGTCGCGACACTCCTGGTCGCCGGCCCGCTGGCACGAGGGACTTTCGGCGAGCTCATGGGTCTGCCGGAAGTCGCCCGCCATGCCCAGGCGGTCGCGGTTGAAATTGCCAAGCTGCTGGTAACGCTGCCGTCAGCGCAGGCCATCGGCCCCAATGCCGCGCACCGTCCACACGTGGGCTGACACCTGCGGGCCGGGTTCGGCAGCGAAAATTGGTATTTCCGTCCCAAGAGCGCCCCAAAAACGGAAAATCCTTCTTTGTATATATATTCTATAAACATAATAAATATCGGAGCCGGCGCGACCGGAGCGATCAACGACACGGCCTGAATGGGAGACAGTTCATGGCACATGCAGAAGCCGATCCGATCAAATTCGCCTACTGGGTGCCGAATGTTTCGGGCGGCCTGGTGATTTCCAACATCGAGCAGCGCACCAACCATTCTGCCGAGTACAATCGCAAGCTGGCGCAGATCGCCGAGAAGGCCGGCTTCGACTACGCGCTCAGCCAGATACGTTTCACCGCCGGCTACGGCGCCGACGAACAGCATGAATCGGTGGCGTTCAGCCATGATCTGCTGGCGGCGACCACGACGCTCAAGGTCATCGCGGCGATCCTGCCAGGACCATGGAACCCGGCGCTGGCGGCCAAGCAGATCGCCACCATCAGCTACCTGACCAACGGCCGCGTCGCGATCAACCTTGTCTCCGGCTGGTTCCGCGGCGAGTTCCATGCCATCGGCGAGCATTGGCTCGACCATGACGAGCGCTACCGCCGCTCGGAGGAATTCATCCGTGCGCTGCGCGGAATATGGACTGAAGACAGCTTCACCTTCCGTGGCGATTTCTACCGCTTCAATGAGTATTCGCTGAAGCCGAAACCGCCGCAAGTACCCGAAATCTTCCAAGGCGGCTCGTCGCGCGCCGCGCGCGACATGGCATCGCGCGTCTCGGACTGGTACTTCACCAACGGCAACACGCCGGCCGAGATCGCCAAGCAGGTCGATGATATCAGGGTCAAGGCGAAGGCCAATAACCATTCCGTCAAAGTTGGCGTCAACGCCTTCGCGGTCGTTCGCGAGACCGAGGACGAGGCCAGGGCGGTGCTCGCCGAAATCATCGCCGAGGCCAATCCCGACGCGGTCAATGCTTTTGGCCATGAGGTCAAGAATGCCGGCAAGGCCTCGCCGGAAGGTGAGGGCAATTGGGCGAAATCATCCTTCGACGATCTGGTCCAGTACAATGACGGCTTCCGCTCGAACCTGATCGGCACCCCCAGGCAGGTCGCTCAACGCGTCGTCGACCTGAAGCGCGCGGGTGCGGATCTCATCCTGCTCGGTTTCCTGCACTTCCAGGAAGAGGTCGAGTATTTCGGCAAGCATGTCATCCCGCTCGTTCGCGAACTGGAAGACGCCGAGGCGGCGGCGTCGCTGGCGGCGGAATAGTCACCCCATAGGCACGCCGGACACGCGCCGGCCTGCACACATGAAGCTTGCCCGGCGTGCTGATCCGTCGGGCGGCAACAGGATTTTGCGCGCCTAATCGAGGACGATTGGAATGCCGTTGCCCAGTTATACGCTCGGAGTGATGGAGGCTTCCGCCTATGCACCGGAGGTCTTTGCGCGCGGCCTGCCGTCAGGCCCACGGCCGGAGCAGTCGTTCGAAAATGTCGCCAAGCCGGCAGGGGCCGTTGCCGGCGATGCCTCAGCATTGCTTTCGCTTCAGGGCATCAGCCTGTCGTTCGGCGGCGTCGTCGCACTCGCGGACGTCGACCTATCGGTCCGCCAAGGCGAGATACGTGCCATCATCGGCCCGAATGGCGCCGGCAAGAGTTCGCTGATCAACGTCATCAGCGGCGTCTACCGGCCGGATCGCGGCCATGTCCAGCTCGACGGTACCTCCTATGCCCAGGTCCCGACGCAGCGGCTGGCCCATCTCGGCGTCGCCAGAACCTTCCAGAACCTCGCACTGTTCAAGGGCCTAAGCGTCCTCGACAATGTCGCCTCTGGCCTTGCCTACAAGGTTCGCTCCAACTTTGCCGGCCAGGTGCTCGGCATCGGCCGCTCGCGTGGCGAGCAGCGCGATTCACGCAGCCGTGCCGAACAGATCCTCGAATTCCTCCATCTCACCGCCATTCGCGACCGTCTTGTCGGCACCTTGCCTTACGGGCTGCAGAAGCGTGTCGAACTGGCCCGCGCGCTGGTGGCCGAGCCGCGCCTGCTTTTGCTCGACGAGCCGATGGCCGGCATGACAGCGAGCGAAAAGAGCGAGATGGCGTCTTTCGTCCGTGCCGCGCGCGATCGTTTCGCCACCACCGCGGTGTTGATCGAGCACGATGTCGGCATCGTCATGGGTCTGTCCGATCGCATCGCCGTTCTCGACTACGGCCGCAAGATCGCCGACGCCACGCCCGATGAAGTCAGGAACGACCAACGCGTCATCGATGCCTATCTCGGCGTCGCCTCGGACAATGAGGACGGGGCAGGCATATGATCGCCGATTTCGACTACCAATTCTTCATCGAAGTGCTCGTCGGCGGCCTGCTCTCAGGCGTCATGTATTCGCTTGTCGCGATCGGCTTCGTGCTCATCTACAAGACCTCGGGCGTGCTCAATTTCGCGCAAGGCGCGATGCTGCTGTTTGCGGCACTCACCTTCGTCAGCCTCGTCGAGCGCGGTATTCCGTTCGCGCTGGCGCTGGCGGTCACCTTCGCCATCGTGGTGGCGATGGGTGTCGCCATCGAGCGCACGGTGCTGCGGCCACTGACCAACAAGCCGCCGATCACACTGTTCATGGCGACGCTCGGCCTGTCCTACATCATCGAGGGCGCCGCCCAGCTGATCTGGGGCACGCAGGTCCATGGCCTCGATCTCGGCATCGAGGACGTGCCGCTGGAAATCGGCGGCGTGCTGATCAGCCAGTTCGACATTTTTGCCGCGGTGGTTGCCGCCGGCATGGTCCTCCTGCTGTCGCTGTTCTTCCGCTACACCCGCATCGGCCTCTCCTTCCGCGCCGTTGCCGATGATCAGTTTGCGGCCCTCGCGGTCGGCCTCAGGCTGCCCTTGATCTGGGCCACCGTGTGGGCTGCCGCCGGCCTTGTCGCCCTGGTGGCGGGACTGCTCTGGGGCGCACGCCTCGGCGTGCAGTTCTCGCTGTCGCTGGTGGTGCTCAAGGCGCTGCCGGTGCTGGTGCTCGGCGGCTTCGATTCCATCCTCGGCGCCATCGTCGGCGGGCTGCTGATCGGCGCCAGTGAGAAGCTCGCCGAGGTCTATATCGGCGATTATTTCGGCGGCGGCATCGAGAGCTGGTTTGCCTATGTCGTCGCGCTCGTCTTCCTGCTGATCCGCCCTTCCGGCCTGTTCGGCCAGAAGCTCGTTGAGAGGATCTGAACAATGACCGCGATAACAAGCGATTTCGTCGCCGCGCCGGTGCTGCCGAAATGGGTCGTACCGGTCCTGCTGCTCGCCTTCGCCTATGGTGTCGTGCCGCTGATCGGCTCAAGCTATCTGTTCGAGGCCATCCTGCTGCCGTTCCTGGCGCTCAGCCTCGCCGGCGTGGGCTTGAACATTCTCACCGGCTATGCCGGCCAGGTCTCGCTGGGCAGTGCCGCCTTCATGGCGGCGGGCGCCTTCGCCGCCTATAATTTCAACCTGCGCGTCGAGCGCCTGCCGCTGATCGGCAGCATCTTCCTGGCCGGCATCGTCGCCGCCGCGATCGGCATCGTCTTCGGCCTGCCCAGCCTGCGGCTGAGGGGTTTTTATCTCGCAGTATCGACGCTTGCCGCGCAGTTCTTCGTGCAATGGGCGCTGACCAAGTTCAGCTGGTTCTCCAACAACTCGGCGTCAGGCGTCATCGACGCGCCGAGACTGTCGATCTCAGGTTTCGCGCTCGACGGCGCCATCGGTCGCTATCTCTTCGCGCTGACAATCGTCACCGTCCTGACCTTCCTCGCCCATCGGCTGGTCTCGTCGCAGACCGGGCGCAACTTCATCGCCATCCGCGACAATGAAACCGCCGCCCGCATCATCGGCATTCCGGTGCTGAGGACCAAGCTGCTGGCCTTCGCCATCTCGTCCTTCATCATCGGCGTCGCAGGCGTCATCTGGGCCTTCGCCTATCTGAGGACCGTCGAGCCGGACGGCTTCGATCTCGACCGGTCGTTCCAGGTCCTGTTCATCATCACCATCGGTGGGCTGGCTTCGATCCGCGGCGCGTTTTTCGGCGCCGCCCTCATCGTGGTTTTCCCGCTCGCTCTGTCGCGCCTCGGCGGCTTCCTGCTCGGCGATCTCTTCGATTCGGGCGTGCTCGACATGAGCCAGCGCATCGTTCTGGGCGCGCTCATCATCCTGTTTCTGATCCTTGAGCCCGACGGGCTGGTGGCGCTGTGGGACAGGGTCCGAAGACGGCTCCTGTTCGCCTGGCAGTCGACCTGAGCTGACGCATCCGAAAATGAACAAGGGGCCGAACAAGACGGCCCATACCGGGAGTACCTCGACCATGACTTTCCTCAGCACAATCAAGGCGGCGGCGTTGTCCGCGGCGATGATCGTGTCGGTGGCCTTGCCCGCCGCGCACGCCGACGAACAATATTTCCCGCTGCAAAGCTATCGCGTCGGGCCTTACGCGGCCGGCGGCACCGGCTTCTTCGGCGGCTTCATCGACTATCTCAACCTCATCAACATCCGCGACGGCGGCGTCAACGGCGTCAAGCTGACCTGGGGCGAATGCGAGACCCAGTACGAGGTCGAGCGCGGCGTCGAATGCTACGAGCGGCAGAAGAGCCATGCCGGCGCCGCCGCCTGGAACCCGCTCTCGGTCGGCATCGCCTATGCCATGATTGACCGCATCACCGCCGACAAGGTGCCGCTGATCACCGTCAACCACGGCCGCACCGATTCCACCGACGGGCGTGTGTTCCCCTACGTCTTCCCGCTGCTGCTCAATCCCTACAGCGAGACATCAGGCATCGTGAACTACATCGCCTCCAAGGAAGGCGGCATCGACAAGCTGAAGGGCAAGAAGATCGTCGTGCTCTATCACGGCTCGCCCTACGGCAAGGAGACCATCCCGATCTATGAGCTGCTGGCGCAGAAATACGGCTTCACCGTGCAGCAGATCGAGGTGCCGCATCCCGGCAACGAGCAGCAGTCGCAGTGGCTGACCATCCGCCGCGCCAAGCCGGATTTCGTCGTCCTGCGCGGCTGGGGTGTGATGAACCCGGTGGCGCTGAAGACGGCGGTCAAGGTCGGCTATCCCGTCGATCACATCGTCGGCAATGTCTGGTCGAATTCTGAAGAGGATGTCATCCCTGCCGGCGACGCCGCCAAGGGTTACACCGCCATCACCACGCAGGCTTCCGGCAACTCCTACCCGGTGGTTCAGGAGATCGTGAAGACGGTCTACGGCGCCGGCAAGGGTAACCTTGAAGACAAGGCGCGCATCGGCTCGGTCTACCACAATCTCGGCATCGTCAACGGCATCCTCAATGTCGAGGCGATCCGGGTCGCGCAGGAGAAGTTCGGCCACCGCACGCTGACCGGCGACGAGGTCCGCTGGGGCTTCGAGCATCTCAAGCTTGATCCGGCCAAGGTCGAGGCGCTCGGCGCCAAGGACCTGTTCCACTCGATCAATGTCAGCTGGGACAACCATGAAGGCGAAGGCTACGTGACCTTCCAGCAGTGGGACGGCAAGAAGTGGAACGTCGTCTCCGACTGGATCGCGCCGGACTGGGCGCTTCTGCGGCCAATCATCGAGAAGTCCGCCGAGGCCTACGCCGCCGAGAAGGGCATCAAGCTGCGCACCGCCGACGATGCCAATGCTGTGACCACCAACTGATCAGTCAGTGCCGGGCGTCGCGGACCAAGTTTCCGTGGCGCCCGACCTGTTCGGTTTTCGAACCGCGAAAGAACAGCCTATGCCGAACGATGACGTCATTCTTGCTGTGGACACGGTCCATGCCACCTACAACCACGCCATCACGGCGCTGCATGGTGTCAGTTTCGAGCTCAGGCGCGGCCAGATACTGGCATTGCTCGGTGCCAATGGTGCCGGCAAGACCACGACGCTGAAGGCCGTCTCCAACCTGCTGCCGGCCGAACGCGGCCAGGTCAATGCCGGCACCATCCGCTATGAGGGCTCTGATGTCTCGCGCCGCAAACCGGGTGATCTGGTGCGCGCCGGGCTGGTTCAGGTGCTGGAAGGCCGCCACTGCTTCAAAAGCCTCACCGTCGAGGAGAATCTGATCGCCGGCGGCATCGGCCGCAGCGGCAGCCGCGCCGAGATCAACGGGGATCTCGAACGGATCTACGGCTATTTCCCGAGGCTTCGGGAAAAACGCCGGACATTGTCCGGCCTGACTTCCGGCGGCGAACAGCAGATGACCGCCATCGGCAGGGCGCTGATGTCGCGGCCGCGGCTGCTCGTCCTGGACGAACCGTCGATGGGGCTCGCGCCAATCATCGTCCAGGACATCTTCCAGAGCTTGAGAAAACTCAACCGCGAGACTGGCCTATCCATCCTGGTCGCCGAGCAGAACTCCGCAGTGGCGCTGCGATATGCCGACCATGCCACGGTGCTGGAGAACGGCGTTTCCGTTCTCGCCGGCGCGGCCCCCGAGCTTCGCCAGCGCGAGGACATCAGGGCCTTCTATCTCGGTCAATCGAACCCCGGGCAACAGGCGTCACCCGCCACCAAGCCCGCCCATCTCCACGCCGTTGCCTGAATCGAAATCCCAAGGAGCAGTGAAATGACCGTTTCGACCGTCAAGACCGACAAGGCTTCCGCCGCCGTGCCGCCAGTCGCAAGGCCGACCGCCCCGGCGCACATCATCAAGGACGACGCCGAGGCGATTGCGGTTGCCCATGCGCTCGCCGCCGAATTCGTCAAGGACTCCTCCCGGCGCGACCGTGAACGGATCTGGCCGGTCGCCGAACTCGATGCCTTTTCGCAAAGCGGCCTGTGGTCGATCAATGTACCCAAGGCATTCGGTGGGCCGGAGGTGTCCTATGCGACGCTGGCGAAGGTGATCGAGATCATCTCGGCGGCGGATTCCTCGATTGGCCAGGTTGCGCAGAATCATCTCGGTGTTGTAGCCGCCGTCCGCACCGTGTCCGACGCCGATCAGCAGAAGCTGCTGTTCGCCGAAGCGCTGAAGGGCACCCGGTTCGGCAACGCCTTTTCCGAGTTCGGTTCCAAGCGCGCCGCCGATTTCGAGACCCGCTTCACCGATGCCGGCGATCATGTGGTTGTCAGCGGCCGGAAATTCTATTCGTCCGGCGCGCTGCTCGCCCATCTGGTGCCGATCGTGGCGCTCGATGACGAGGGCCGCGCCTGGTATGCGATCGCCGACCGCGGCGCACCCGGCCTGACCGTCATCGACGACTGGTCGAGCTTCGGCCAGCGCACGACCCTGTCCGGCACCGTCATCATCGACAACGTCAAGGTGCCGAAGACGCATCTGGTACCCGGCTACAAGGGCTACGACAAACCGACCGCCGACGGCGCCATCTTCCAGATCATCCAGGTGGCCGTGGACACCGGCATCGCCCAGGCGGCGATCGACGAGACGGTCGATTTCGTCAGGACCAAAAGCCGCGCCTGGATCGACAGCGGCGTCGACAACGCCTGGGACGATCCCTACACTATTCAGGCCATCGGCGACCTGACGCTGCGCCTGCACGCGGCGCAGGCGCTGCTCGAAAAGGCCGGTCATGCAATCGACCGGGCAGTGGCCGAGCCGACAGCCGAGACGGTGGCGCACGCCCAGATCGTCACTGCTGAAGCCAAGATCTTGTCGACAGAGATCGCCATCGCCGCCACCAACAAGCTGTTCGAACTGGCAGGGACCCGCTCAACCCTGGCCGAGCACAATCTCGACCGGCATTGGCGCAACGCTCGCACGCACACGCTGCACGATCCGGTGCGCTGGAAATACTCGATCCTCGGCAAATATTTCCTCAACGGCGAAAACCCGCCGCTGCACGCCTGGAGCTGATTTTCCACCGGCGGGCTGGCGGCCTGCCACGTCAAACCTTCGACCATTCAAGAGGCCCACTGCCATGTCAAACCCAACAGTCGTCGGCTTTTCCGGCAACATCACCAGGCCGTCAAAGACGCGCGCCTTCGTCGATCTGGTCACCAGGGACATTGCCGCCAGCCACGGCCTGTCGGCGAGCACCTATGATATCGAGGACCTCGGCCCGACGCTGGGAACGGCGAAATGGGCCCGCGATCTCGACGGCCAGGCGCACGCGATCCTGGAACAAATCCTCGCCGCCGACGTGCTTGTCGTGGGCTCGCCGACCTACAAGGGCAGCTATACCGGCCTTTTCAAGCATTTCTTCGACCTGATCGATCCGGCGGCATTGCGGGGAAAGCCCATCGTGCTGACGGCGACCGGCGGTGGCGAGCGCCATGCCTTGATCGTCGAGCATCAGCTGCGGCCGCTGTTCGGCTTCTTCGAGGCCTTTGCGCTGCCCACCGCCGTCTACGCCACCGACAAGGATTTCACCGACGGCGTACTGCGCTCCGAGGCGATCCTTAAGCGTGCGGCGCAGGCGGTCGACGAGGTCGGCTTTGTGCTGGCCAATCGTTCGGCAGGCCGGATCGCCGCTGAATAGCCTGTCGTCAGCCAGATTGAACTGAACGAAATCCGTGAGGGCAGCGCCCCCGCTTACGCGCAATTTACGACCGACCGCTAAAACCGTTCCTGTCTGATTCGTCTGGGACAGGAACGTCATGAGCAAAGCCCTCACATCCTTCGCATTGGTCGCCGTGCTGACCGCCTTGCTCATGGCGTTGAGCCTGGCTGTCGCCAGGCACGGCTATCCCTATGGCGCGATCGGCGTCAGGCGCCTTGACGGCATTGCCGACGCCGGCGTGTTCATCCCGATTGCCGCCGTCTATTTCTTCAGCGCGATGCTGATGATGATCCTGCCGATAAGGGCGGCCGGTATCGTCCTGACCCATGCCGCCGATGCCCTTTTCTGGACCGTGATCGCACTGTTTGCGACCATCGTCGGCTGTATGGTCGCCAGATGGGCGTTCGGGCAGGGCAGCGCCGTGTGGACATTGCTGAACTGGCGGTTCCTGTTTGCCGCGGCGATCGTCGGTTGTCACTTTGTCATGAACGAGCTGCGCCGCAACGTGCTGCTGCGCAGCCTGTTCTTCGTCGTCTTTGCCGCTGCGACGCTGGCCTGCCTGTTCTGGTCGTTCACACTCTGACCAGCCGTAACCGGCTACTTCGCTGATCCTGCGGCGATGTTGCCGGCGGCAATTTCCATCCATGTCCAGAGATAGGCGGCAAGACCGCGATCGACATGGATGCGCAGCTTGGCGTCATGGCGATAGACGACGGCGCTGATGTCGGCGAAGGACAGCGCTGCACTGGCGCTCGCTTGGCTGGGATCGAGCGTCGTTCCACGCGCGATGAAAGCGTCGAGCGCCGTGCCCTCGGCCTCGAACATTTGCAACCCGGCGCTGATCGCCGTCACCGCGAACCCGTCTGTGTGCCAGCCCGAGGCGATGGCAAGCGGGCTGTTCGAGACGACCAGCAGCCGGTCGCGCGCCAGTCGTGCCGCATAGCGGTCACCTTGTGCGGTGCCAAAGGCTCCGACACCAGTGCGGTCCACGCCAGATACTCGCGCCCATGCGTCGAGATCGCCGCTGACCAGCAACTGGGAGAGGTCGAGGACTGCTCGTATCGCAAGGCCCGGCGTGGCGATGACCGCACCCTGCCAGTCCGGTGCAACGGACCATTTTTCCGCGAGATCACGCATGCAGCCGGTCTCCTGCCGGGTCGAAGGCGCAAGGGGCGGTAATTGTCGCCTTGCTGATCTTGCCGAGATGCTGGATGTCGATCGTCTCGCCGTGCCGCGTCGCGCCGCGCTCTATCAGCCCAAGCGCAACCGGGCGGCCAAGCGTCGGGCTCTGGTAGCTCGAGGTGACAAAGCCCTGGCTGCGCAATCTGCCGTCGATCCGTTTGATGCCATGCGCGCCGGTCGGCAGCGGTGCTTCGCCTTGCGGCACTGCCAGCCCGACAAGCTGCATGCGATTGTCACGTGACGCCTCATCGGTGAACAATGAGCGTCGGCCGACGAACTCGGTCTTGCGTTTGGCCCGCGGACCGTGGACGCCGAGATCATGCGGCAATGTGGTGCCGTCGGTGTCCTTGCCGATGACGATAAAACCCTTTTCGGCACGCAGGATCATCAGCGCCTCCAGGCCGATGACGATGGGGTCGAGCGCCTGGCCGGCCTCGCGCAGATGCGCCCATAGCGGCTCGGCGTGGTCGGCCCGGATCGAAATCTCGTAGCTCCTGTCGCCGGTGAAACTGACGCGGGCGATGCGGACTTCGTCGCCGGCATAAGTGCCATGACCGATCGCCATATGCGGCAGGTCGGCATCGTCGAGCGAGAGGCCAAGATGCAGCTTTTCCAGCAGCTTGCGGGCATTTGGCCCCGAAACGGTCAGTGTCGCCATGTCCGGTGTGGCGTTGTGGATGTAAACGGCGCTGCGGCCAAAACGGTCCTGGCGCCATTCCTCCAGCCGCGCATGGACGGCGGCGACATGCGAGGACGAGCACGACACGATGAAGCGATGCTCGTCCAGCCGCACCAGCACGCCGTCGTCGAAGACCACGCCGTTCTCAGACAGCATGAAGCCATAGCGGCAGCGGCCCGGTTTCAGTGTTGACATGGTGTTGTAGTAGAGGAAATCGACGAACGCCGCCGCCTGCGGCCCGATCACCTCGATCTTGCCGAGCGTCGAACCATCGAACAGCGCGACCGACTGGCGCGCACGTCGCGCCTCGTCCGCGATCGAACGTTCCGCGTCCGCGTTGCCGCCATAGTGGGCAGGCCGCAGCCAGCCGCCATATTCCTGGAAGACAGCGCCGCTGGCGCGATGGACGTTTTCGAGCGGCAGTCGCCGTACCGGCGCCATCAATTCACCGACGCGCGCGCCGGCAAAGCTTGCCAGCGGCACCGGCGTGAACGGCGGCCGGTAGGTGGTGGTGCCGACCTCCGGCACCGTGCGGCCGGTAATCCCTGCCATCAGCGCCAGCCCGGGCAGGTTGGAGGTCTTGCCCTGGTCGGTCGCCATGCCGAGCGTGGTGTAGCGCTTCAGATGTTCGACCGAGACGAAGTTTTCGCGTGCGGCCAGCTCGACGTCCTTCACCGTCACGTCGTTCTGGTAGTCGATCCAGATGCGGCCTTTCGAGCCCGGCATCGGCCAGGCCGGGAGAATGCCGTCCGTCGCCTCCGGCCCGGTGCTGCGTGGTGTTGCCGCGTTCTCCTTGCCGGCGAATGCCTTTTCCACGCCGGCAAACACCTCCGATAAGGAGACCGCGCCGGCTGCGGCGCCGACCACGGCGATACCGCCGACCGGTTCGCCCGGCAGGAAGGCCGCGCGCGCATCGCTCCAGGCGAGCTTGCCCTTGGCCTGGCCGAAGAGATGAATGGTCGGCGTCCAGCCGCCCGAGACCACAACGCAATCGGCATCGAACCTCGTGCCGTCGTCGAGCGTCACGCCGTCGACGCGCAGCTTGCCGCTGGCGGAAGCCAGCGCACGGCCTTTGATCAGCCGGACATTGGCCGCCGCCGCAGGCGTGCCGTCACGCCGGATATCGACAAGCGTGACGTCGGCGCCGGCCTCGGCGAGCGCCCCCGCGACCTCATAGGCGCTGTCATTGTTGGCTGCGACGATGATGCGGCGGCCGACCAGCACAGCGTGGCGCCGGAGATAGGCGAGCGCCGCATCCGCCGACATGATGCCCGGCAGGTCATTGTTGGCGAAGGGCAGCGGTCGCTCTATGGCGCCGGTCGCCAGCACGATCTGGCGCGGCCTGACGCGCCACAGCGTATCCGGCCGGCCGTCGAGATGACGCTGGTTCAGCCCGACCAGATTGTGGTCGTAAATGCCGAAGGCGGTGGTCGAAGGCAGGATGAGGTGACCGCCAGCGGCAAGCCCGGCAATCGTCTCCTTGACCCATACGGCCGCCGGCTTGCCGTCGATCTCCGCGGCACGATGGCCGAGCGATCCGCCGGGGCTCTGCTGGTCGTCGACCAGTGTGACGGTCAGGCCAGCACCGGACGCCAGTCTTGCCGCCGCCAGCCCTGCCGGCCCCGCGCCCACCACCAGCACGTCGCAATGATGGTTGATCTGGTCGGCCATGCCGGGCGAGGTCCAGTCGGCATCGACTGTGCCCAGCCCCGCCATGGCGCGGATGCGCGGCTCGAACCTGTGCCAGTCCGGCCACATGAAGGTCTTGTAGTAGAACGCGGCCGGGATGAAGCGCGCAAAACGGTCCAGGAAGGCGTTGCGGTCGGCCAGTGCGCTGGGCGTGGCGTTGACGCTTTTCGCCACCAGTCCGTCTCGCGCCGGCCCGGTCGTGGCGCGCGTGTTGGGCGTCGCCCGCGAGCCGCCGATATCGACCAGCGCATTTGGCTCCTCGACGCCGGCGCCCCATATGCCGCGCGGCCGGTGATATTTGAAGCTGCGGCCGACGACCGCGACGTCACCCGCCAGCAGCGCCGAGGCGATGGTGTCGCCGGCAAAGCCTTGCACGATGGTGCCGTCGAAGCTGAAGCGGATCAGGCGCGAGCGGTCGATGGCGCTGCCGCCGGTGGCAAGGCGCGAGGCGGTCACGCGACGTGCTCCCCGCCGAGTGCGGCCGAGGACAGCACCTTGTGGGTGACGGTGTCGCGCTCCATGACGAAGAACTCGCCGCAGTTCATGTGAACCCAGATTTCGCGCGCCGTGCCTTTCGGATTGGTGCGCAGATAGAGGTAATCAGCCCAGCGATCGATCGGCACATCGGCGCCATCCGGCCGCGCATTGCCGGCATCGCCGCCATAGTGGAATTCGGTTTCGTCGCGCGGGCCGCAGAATGGGCAAGGGAAAAGCTGCATAAAATCCTCAATCTTCGTCTTTATGCATGTCGTTCTCCCAAAACCGCTGCGCACTTTTGGGCGACATGTATCAGTGCGCGATGCCGGAGCCGGCCGCTTCGTCGATCAGGCGCCCGCTGGCGAAGCGATCAAGGTCGAACGGACGGCTGATGTGGTTGTGTTCGTCAGTCGCCAGCAGGTTCGCCAGCAGCGTGCCGCCTGCGGGAATGGCCTTGAAGCCGCCCGTGCCCCAGCCGCAATTGAGGAACAGGCCGGGCAGCGGCGAGGGGCCGATGATCGGCGAGGAATCCGGCACGACATCGACGATCCCAGCCCATTGCCGCATCAGCTTGAGCTGGCCGAAGATCGGGAACATCTCCAGCAGGCCGGCAATCACCCCCTCCAGCGTCGGCAGATTGCCGCGCTGCGCGTAGGAGGGGATGCGGTCGAGCCCGCCGCCGATGACGATCTCGCCCTTGTCCGACTGGCTGACATAGACGCCGCAGCCGGGCGACAGCACCACCGTGTCGAGGATTGGCTTGACCGGCTCGGAAACGCAGGCCTGCAGCGCATAGGAATTGATCGGCAGGCGGAAGCCGGCCTTGGCCGCCAGCACCGAAGAATGCCCGGCCACCGCCATGCCGATACGCTCGGCACGGATCGCGCCACGCGAGGTCTGGACGCCACGGCAGCGGCCGCCCTGGATGATGAAATCGGTGATCTCGCAGTTCTGGATGATGTCGACGCCGAGTCGGCTTGCGGCCCGCGCATAGCCCCAGGCGACCGCATCATGGCGTGCCGTTCCGGCCCTGCCTTGCCAGATACCGCCGAACACCGGGAAGCGTGCGTCCGGTGAAAAATTGTAGATCGGCGCCACCCGGCGCACATCGTCAGGCGAAAACAGCTCCGCATCGATGCCGTTGATCTGCATGGCGTTGACGGTGCGGGCGCCGATCTCCATCTCGCCGGTCGAGTGGCAGAGATTGACCATGCCGCGTTGCGACAGCATGACGTTGTAGTTGAGCTCTTTCGACAATCCCTCATAGAGCCGGTGCGCCAGCCCGTAGAGCTCGACGCTCTCCGGATAATAGTAGTTGGAGCGCACCACGGTGGTGTTGCGGCCGGTGTTGCCGCCGCCGATCCAGCCTTTTTCCAGCACCGCTACGCTGGTGATGTTGTGGTTCTTGGCCAGGTAATAGGCCGTTGCCAGCCCATGGCCGCCGCCACCGATGACGATCGCATCATAGGACAGTTTCGGCTCGGGCGAGCGCCACGCCGGTTGCCAGCCGGTTTGGCCGGCCAGGCCCTCCTTGAACAGCGAAAAGGCGGAATAGCGTGTGGTCATGACGTGCCGGACAGGCCTGATTTTCGGAAAGAAACGTGGATCATCGCATGGTCTTCCGCACCGACGTCACCCGTTCGATCGGTCATGCCCGCATCGCCTTGCCCAGTGGATCGTATGGCGACGAGGCGATGACGCGCGCACCTCTTTCGACGCCGACGATGTGGGTTGTCAACTGCGTATCGATATCAGCCACCTCGCGCTCGACCAGCGCCATGGCGAGGCTCTTGCCGACCGTATGGCCGTAGCCGCCCGAGGTGACGAAGCCAGCAAGCTTGCCTCTATACCAGACCGGCTCGTAACCGCTGGCATCGGCGTCCACCGCGTCGATTTCAAGCGTCACCAACGTGCGCCTCGATGAAGCCTTCAGCTCCTTCCGGGCCGCCTCGCGGCCGATGAAATCGCCCTTGTCGAAAGCGATCCAGCGGTCCATCCCGGTCTCATCGGGCGTATAGTCCTGCGTGAACTCGCGCGACCAGATACCAAAGCTCTTTTCGAGCCGCAGCGAATTGACCGCGCCGAAGCCGTATTCGGTGACGCCCAGATCGCTGCCTGCGGCAAGCAGCGCGCGGCGCAGGCCTGCGTGCTCATTGGCCTGGCAATGGATCTCGTAGCCGAGTTCGCCGATGACCGAGAGCCGCCCGACTTTGGCCCGCACCAGCCCGACATCCAATGTCTTGCAGGCTAGAAAGCCAAAGGCCTCGTGCGAAACGTCCTGATGTGTGAGGCGCTCAAGCAGCATTCGCGCATTGGGACCAGCCAGCGAGAAACCGACGACCGCGTCTGAAATGTCGCGGACGGTGACGCCGTCGCTCATATGCTGCTCGAACCAGCGCATATGCCACTGCCGCAGATAGTAGGATCCCATGATCCACCAGGAGCCATCGCCCCAGTTGAAGACGGTGAGGTCGCCCTTGAGCTTGCCGTTTTCGCCGAGCATAGGCGCGAGCTTGGCGCGACCCGGATTGGGCAGCGCACAGGCAAGCAGCCGGTCGAGCCAAGCTTCCGCCTGCGGCCCGGCGATTTCGTAGCGTGAGAAGGCAGTGATATCGAGCAGACCGACGCCCTCGCGCACCTTGCGGCACTCCTGTGCGACGATGTCGAAGGCGTTGGAGCGCTTCAGCGTCGGTGTCTCGACGAAGCCATGCGGCGCGAAATAGAGCGGCACTTCCATGCCCCATGAATTGCCCCAGCGCGCGCCGGCGGCATCCATCGCGTCATGCGCGCCGGCTGTCTTCAAGGGCCGCCCCGCCGGCAACTGCTCGTTGGGATAGCTCATGACAAAGCGGCGCGAATAGAACTGCCCGGTGGTCTGCCTGATGTATTCGCGGTTGGAGGCGAAATCGCCATAGCGGGCGATGTCCATGCCGTAGACATCGGCTTCCGGCTCGCCATGGATCATCCATTCGGCAAGCGACTTGCCGACCCCGCCGCCTTGCAGGAAACCGGCCATGACGCCGCACGCCACCCAGTAGTTGGGAACCCCGCGCACCGGGCCGACCAGCGGATTGCCGTCCGGCGAGAAGGTGAAGGCGCCGTTCACCCAGCGCTTGATGCCGGCATTCTCCAGGCAGGGGTATCGGCTGAAGCCGAGGGCCAACTCGTCGGCGATGCGGTCGGTGTCTTCCTGGATCAGTTCAATGCCGTAATCCCACGGCGCCCCATCCATGTTCCAGTGCTTGTGGTTGATCTCGTAGATGCCGAGCAGCAGGCCCTTCTGTTCCTGGCGCATGTAGGTGAAGCCTTCGAGATCGACGATCAGCGGCAATTCCTTGTCCAGCGCCTGGATTTCGGGCAGCGCCTCGGTGACGAGATAATGGTGCTCCATCGGCGACACCGGCAGGTCGATGCCGGCCATCCGGCCGACCTGCTTGGCCCACAGCCCGCCGGCATTGACGACGTGTTCGGCAATCACCGTGCCCTTCTCGGTGACCACGTCCCAGCCGCCGTCCGCGCGGCGGTTGAGTGCCAGCACGCGGTTGTGCTCGATGATATCGGCGCCGCGCAGCCTGGCTGCCTTGGCATAGGCGTGCACGACGCCCGAGGGATCGATATGGCCTTCGCGCGCGGCATAGAGTCCACCCAGCATGCCGTCGGTGTTGAGGATCGGGCAGCGCTGCTTGATCTCATCGACTCCGACCAGGTGGACATCGTCGATGCCCATGGTCTGGAAGATGCGGTAGGAAGCCTTGAGCCATTCCCAGCGCTCCGGCGCCGAGGCGACCGAGATACCGCCGGTCATGTGCATGCCGATGCTCTGGCCCGATTCCTTCTCGACCTCGGAGAGCAGGTCGATCGTGTAGGCCTGCAGGGCGGCGATGTTGGGATCGGCGTTCAGCGCATGGAACCCGCCGGCCGCATGCCAACTCGACCCTGCGGTCAGCACCTCGCGTTCGATCAGCGCGACGTCGCTCCAGCCGAACTTCGCCAGGTGATAGAGCACCGAGGCTCCAACCACGCCGCCGCCGATGACGATCGCCCGATATTGGGATTTCATCCTGTCGCACTCCACCCAGCCAGTGTGGCGTACCCTATCGGTATTGTACATATGTGTCTAGAGGATGGCGGACAGCGGAATGAGCGCCCGTGCGCCGCTCTGCGCCGATACGGCAGAGGGCTCCTCTGCTGCTGTCGGCAGCAACCGTGCTTGCCATTGGGCCGATGCGCGAAGCGAAATCGTCAGGCCGCGGCGGCCGGGCCGTACTATCGGTTGCGCGAAAGCGTCTTCTCGACATAGCGCGAGAAGTCCTCGACATCCTCCGCCGGAGGCTCCTGGCCGGTGAAGCTGCGCAGATAACCGGCGACGTGAGGCAGGCGGCTGCTCATCGGCTCGTTGAGCTCAAGCGAGTAATAGCCGATCTGCATGAAATACAGCACGCGGGCCCGCACGAAGGCATCCTCCTCGTCGTAGCCGTGACGCATGAACATGTCGCGTATGGCGTTGACACGCTCCTCGTCGGCCTCGTCTAAGGCGCGCCTGATGGCGGGCGAACGACGGGCCCAGGCCCTGATCGCGAAATCCAGCTGGGGGTCGAACAGCCTTTCGTCCACCCAGCATTCGAAAATGCTCATCACCCCGCGTATGACGGTGGCGGAAGGCCGCCTGGCGCGTTCCACGATGAATTTGGTATTCGTCTGCCGCCAGTAATCCAGCAACTGATCGAGCAGATCCTGCCGGCTCTTGAAATACCAGTAGAAGCTGGAGCGCGACACATCGAGCTTCTGGCCAAGCGTCAGCACGCGGACGCGTTCGACTCCGTCAGAGATCAACGTTTCAAGCGCAAGCTTCAGCCAGTCTTCGCGAGTGGCCTTGATGTTGCCGGTGGCGCCGGCGCGCTGAATCGTCGTTTCGAGAGCTGCCATCGACACGACGCATGACATGCTGCCTCAGGCAAATCAAGGCTATGGACATAAGTGTACAGGATGAATCGGCCCAAGCCGATTGATGCACGATGGAGGTTGGCTGCATCGAGGCTCGATGGGGAATCGTCGTCGCCCGCCATCCGCGCGGCGCAGGCACGGGGATTTTTGTCGCGGCTGGCGGTTCACTGTTTGCTTTCCCGCGAGGCAATTGTCTGGCAAATACCAGTTCAGACAGATGCCCGCGCGGCCAACAAGCAGGAACACACGATATGACGCTGTTTCGAAAGAACCTCATCGATGGCGAGTGGGTCGGCGATGCCGGTTCGCGCAACATCAACCCCTCGGATACCGGCGACATCGTCGGCGACTATGCATCGGCGGGTGTCGAACAGGCCCAGCAGGCGATCGCTGCGGCCAAGGCAGCGTTCCCGGCTTGGTCCCGCTCCGGTCCGCTGGCGCGTCACGCGGTGTTGAAAAAGGCCTCCGACGAGATTCTGGCGCGCAAGGACGAGATCGGCCGCAACCTGGCGCGAGAGGAAGGCAAGACGCTGGCCGAAGGCATCGGCGAGACAATTCGCGCCGCCCAGATATTCGACTTCTTTGCCGGCGAAACGTTGCGTTTGACCGGAGAGGTCGTGCCGAGCGTGCGGCCGGGCGTCGGCGTCGAGATGACGCGCGAGGCGGTCGGCGTGGTCGGCATCATCACGCCGTGGAATTTTCCGATCGCTATTCCGGCCTGGAAGATCGCCCCGGCGCTGACACACGGCAACACCGTCGTCTTCAAGCCTGCGGAGCTGGTTCCCGAGAGCGCCTGGACCATCGTCGACATCCTGCATCGCGCCGGCCTGCCGAAGGGCGTGCTCAATCTCGTCATGGGCAAGGGCTCGGTCGTCGGTCAGGCGATGCTCGACAGTCCCGATGTCAACGCCATCAGCTTCACCGGCTCGGTCGGCACCGGCAAGCGCGTCGCTGCGGCAAGCATCGAACACATGCGCAAGTTCCAGCTTGAAATGGGCGGCAAGAACCCGCTGGTCGTGCTCGACGATGCCGACCTCGCGATCGCCGTCGATTGCGCGCTCAACGGTGCCTTCTTCTCGACCGGCCAGCGCTGCACCGCCTCGTCCAGGCTGATTGTGGCTGACGGCATTCACGACCGCTTCGTCGACGCCCTCAAGGATCGCATGAGCAAACTGGTCATCGGCGATGCGCTCGACGCGCAGACCCAGATCGGTCCTGTCGTCGACGCGACGCAGCTGAAGCAGGACGAGGACTATATCGCCATCGGCGTCAGGGAAGGTGCCACGCTCGCCTTCGGTGGCGAGCGGCTCGACCGCAAGACGCCGGGCTTCTACCTGCAGCCGGCGTTGCTGACCGAGGCGACCAACGCCATGCGCAGTTCGCGCGAGGAGATTTTCGGGCCTGTCGCCAGCGTCATTCGCGTCAAGGACTATGACGAGGCGCTTTCCGTTGCCAACGACACGCCCTTCGGCTTGACCTCCGGCATCTGCACCTCGAGCCTCAAGCATGCCACGCACTTCAAGCGCAATTCGGAGGCCGGCATGGTGATGGTCAACCTGCCGACGGCGGGTGTCGATTTCCATGTTCCCTTCGGCGGCCGCAAGGGTTCGAGCTATGGGCCGCGCGAGCAGGGCCACTATGCGGCGGAGTTCTACACCACGGTAAAGACGGCCTATACATTCGCGGGCTGATCAGCCGTCGACCGATCAGCCGGGCTGATCGGTCACTGCCGACCACGCCGGCAACCCCGCCATGCACATCTGGATTGGAGCGGCGCGAAGGATGACAGTGCAGGACCTGACCTGGCTTAACCCGCCGCCGCACCATTCTATCGATGGCGACAGCGTTCGTGTGCGCACCGGCAAGGAGACCGATTTCTGGCGCGAGACCTTCTACGGTTTCTGGCGCGACAATGGCCACTTCCTGCACCGGCCCGTCGAAGGCGATTTCACCGCCGAGGTCACCGTCAAAGGCGACTACGAGGTGCTTTATGATCAGGCGGGGCTGATGGTCCGGCTCAGCGAAACCCATTGGATCAAGGCCGGTATCGAGTACACCGACGGCCTTGCCTATTTCTCCGTCGTGGTCACCAACGACACGTCAGACTGGTCGCTGGTCGCCATTCATGCCGGTCCGGGCGGCGTCAGGATCCGGCTGACCCGTCACGCCGAAACGATCCGTGTCCAGTATCTCGATGCTTCCGACGGCCACTGGAAGCCTGTGCGGCTCGCCTACTTTCCGATCTCCAGGACGGTCGATGTCGGCATGATGTGCTGTTCGCCGCAACGCGAGGGCTTCGAGGTCACATTCTCCGGCTTTTCGGTGGGGCCGCCGATATCGCGGGAATTGCACGATTGAGACGTGCGGCCTTGCGCCGACCGCAAGCCCTTCGACCTTTGTCATAATCAAGTCTGTAGATCGCCGCCTGCCTCGCCGACGGCTGCGCCTGTCGTAAGTTGGGTTCTCCGGAGCCGGAAGGGGTATTGCGGGGAAACTTTTGGCCTTTGTTCCGCTCAAGGCGAATATGTCGGGCAGCACGTTGCAACGGTGTTGGCATCCGCGCTAGGAGTTGCCCATGGGCAGGTTGCGAAGGGCAGTCAAAAGAGCCGTCTATTCCAGGGCGCTGAGATTTCTTGGCGTTCCGCCCGTGCTGTGGTCGCAAGGGATCGGACATTTCTGCGATTTCGCCGGGCCGCGCTGGTATCGCAACGCGTCAACCGCATCGACACAGAGCGAGGCATTTTTCCGCCAGCATTACAGCGGCGCACATGGCATCGTCTGGCTGCGTCTGAGCACCTTGTCCAGGGATGCGCAAACCTGTGATCTCGACACGTTCGTCAGGATCGTGTTGCCGACGATCACGGCACCGTTCACGCTGCTGACGACCGATGGCGATGCTTCGGTGCCGTCTGATCTGGCGAAGGACACCGTCGACCAGCTTCTCGCCAACCCCTTCCTGGTCTCCTGGTACAGCCAGAATTGTGACGGCACTCACCCCAGGGTCAAGCCTTTCCCGATCGGGCTCGATCTTCACACGCCTCGGTCCTTCGCCACGCCGGAAGGGCTTGTGAAGCAACTGGAAATCATACGCGCCCGGCAGGATCATGTGGACCGCCGCCCGCCCAGACTGTTCTCTGATTTCAGCATCAGCAATGGCTCGAGACAGCGCCGGGAACTGCTTGATGCCCTGCGCGGATGTCCGCATGTCGATTTCCTGACGAAACGCGTCTCGCAGCGCTCGATCTGGCAACTGTACTCGCAATACCCGCTTGTGCTGTCCACCGAAGGCAACGGCCTGGACTGCCATAGGACATGGGAGCTGTTTTATCTCGGCTGCATCGTCGTCACCAAGACCTCGCCGCTCGACCCGCTCTATCAGGGTCTGCCGGTCATTATCGTCGACGACTGGCATGAGGTCAGGGACCCTGATGCGCCGAGGCGCTGGATAGAGCAGGTTAAGCACCTGACCGAGCGCGACCATGTTTGGGGACGCTTGCATCCGCAAACCTATCTCGAGCCCATTCGGCAAGAACTTCTGCACGCACTCTGACAGGGCAGCCACGAAATTGGAGTCGCGGTCGGCAGGGCCCGCAGGATCCGCGGAAATATAGAGCCGGCTAACCTCTGGATGGCACCGACGTTTGGCGGATATCCGAGATGGTCGACGAGGCTTTCGTCAAGCGCCGCATCGTCGCCGAATGTCCGACGCACCAGCTGCGGCAGGCTGCCGGAATGTCACCATCGCCTGGACCACGCCAACCAGCGGCCCGCCAGATGCTTCCATGATGAGGTGAGCCTTGTCCGCCGATAGGCGTCGCCGGCCATCTTTATGCCTAGCGCCTGCGTCGGGAAGGGATGGATGACGTCGGCCAGCGCACGCAATCCCATGCCCGATTTGATGGCCAGCGACACCGCATTGATCATCTCACCGGCATGGCTGGCGACGACCGTGGCGCCCAGGATGCGGTCGGACCCTTCCCTGACGTGGATTTTGACGAAACCCTCCTCCTCGCCGTCCATGACCGCCCGGGCGACATCGTTCATCAGCACCGTATAAGTCTTGACCGGGATGCCGTTCTGGCGCGCCTCCGCCGGATAGAGGCCGACATGGGCGATCTCCGGATCGGTGTAGGTGCACCACGGAATGACCAGCTCGCTCAGTTTCCTGCGTCCGAGAAACAGGGCATTGCGCACGACCATGCGAGCTGTGGCCTCGGCGGTGTGGGTGAATTTGTAGGCGAGGCAGACATCGCCCGCCGCATAGATGTGCGGATTTGTGGTGCGGAGATAATCGTCCACCTTGATACCGTCGGCATCGTATGCCACCCCGGCGTTTTCCAGGTCGAGGCCGTCGACATTGGGCGATCGGCCGATGCCGGTGATGATCTCGTCGACGGAAATCGTTGTCGTGATGTCGTCGCACACCAGATCGGCGAGCTTCTTGCCGCCTTCCGTTCGCACCGCTACCACCTCGGTGTTGAGGCGAACCTCGACACCTTCGCGCGCCAGCGCGTCCGAAAGAATCTGGGCGGCGTCGCGTTCCTCGCCGGGCAGGAACATCGGTTCCCGTTGCGCCAGGATGACCTTGGCACCGAGCAGGCAGAAGGCCTGCGCCGCCTCGCAGCCGAGCGGTCCGCCGCCAATGACCAGAAGCCGCTTCGGGCACTCCGTGAGCTCGAACATGGTCTCGTTGCTGAGATAGCCGGCCTCGGCAAGGCCTGGAATCGTCGGCAGCCTCGGGCGCGCGCCTGTCGCGATCAGCGCCTTCCTGAAACGCAAGGTTTGTCCGGCGACCGTGACAGCGTCCGGTCCGGAAAACAGCGCTTCGCCGAAATAAAGGTCGATGCCTTCGGAAACCAGCCTATCGGCGGCATCCGCGCGGCTGATCCGCTGCCGGATCTGCCGCATCCGCGTCATGGCGCGCGGAAAGTCGACGTGAAGACGGTCCGGCATGTCGCCGCCGAAATTCTCGGCATCGCGCATGTCGGCATAAAGCCTTGCGGTGCGGATGATCGACTTGGACGGGATGCAACCGACATTGACGCAAGTTCCGCCGATCAGATTGCGCTCGATGAGCGCGACCTTTGCGCCGAGGCCGGCCGCTTCGTAGGCGGCAGTCAGCCCAGCCGGCCCGGCACCGATGACGACGAGGTTGTAGGGACCGTCCGGCTGCGGGTTCTTCCAGTGCGGCGGATGGGCGCTCGCGATCAGACTGATGTCGTTGCTGTCGACGGGGAAGGCGGTGATCCTGGTCCGGTCACGCGACATTGCCGCCACCTGACGCCGGGCTTGCCGGCTGAGACAGCCAGCCGCCATTGAATCCGGCCTTGTGCAGGCCGCGACGGATATGCTGATTGGACCGCATCAGCTTCCAGATCAGCCCTGACCGATGGTTCTCGATCATCATCACCACGATACCCTGATCCAGCCCATAGTGGCCTTCCGACACCCAGCCGTGCCTCCCGAATTTACGCCGGTTCGCCAATGTCGGATTGAAGCCGCTCGGCAGCCGGAAATTGTCGATCACCTCGGGGTAGCGATCACCGAGATGGCGCAGCGCCGCCAGGCAGATCTCCGGCGCGAAAGGCAGTGATGCCGGATAGGACCAAGGGGCGATCGTCCCGTCATCGGGCCCGAACGGAGCGCCGCGCGCGGCATAGCCGGAAAACCGCCGGCGCTGTCGCTCCACGCTGGTGCGGAAGCCGCCCGGCCCGTCGCCCGCCGAAAGTCCCCAAAGGTTCTCTTCATAGCCGTCATAGCCGTAAGGGTTGTGGCGCGCATAGTCGCGATGCAGATAGGTCGAGCGGCGGCTGTTTTCGAAATAGTCCGAGTTCTTCTCGCGCATGAAGGCGTCGCGGATGCCGGCGAAATCGATCCAGGCATGCGAGAACTGGTGCATGAACAATGGGCCGCCATACAGCACGTCGTAGCCGTAGATGTTTTCCCACTGATAGGTCGCCGTCCAGCCCTCGTAGCTGTTATCCGAGGTTGGACTGTCAGGCGAGGCCATCGACAGCACGTAGAGGATCGTCGCTTCGTTGTAGCCCTCCCAGCCATAGTGCAGAAAGCCGCTCTTTGGCTTCCAGCCTTGCCGCAGGGTCGGGCTTGAACCCTGTGCCCACCGCCAGTCGACGCGCCGGTAGAGCGCCTCGGCCAGTTGGCGGATTTCGGCTTCCTCGTCATCGTCACCGGAGAAATAAGCGCTCGCCACCAGCATGCCTGATATCAGCAACGCCGTATCCACCATCGACAGTTCGCAGCGCCAGACGCGCAGGCCGGTCCGCATATCGAGGAAATGGTAGTAAAAACCCTTATGGCCGGTGACGTCGTCGCTATTGCCTTGCCGGCTGGTCGAGAAGAAACGCAGCGCGGCCAGCGTCAGCTTCGCGGCGGCATCGCGCGTCATCCAACCGCGCTCGACGCCGATCGGATAGCTGGACAGCGCGAAGCCGACGACAGCGATGCTGGCCGGCGAATTTGGCCGCGATGTGTCGGCGACCAGTCCGTTTTCGGGGTTCACGTTATCGAGGAAATAATCGAAGGCGGCGCGCTGATAGCGGTCCAGAAGCTCATCGTCGGACAGTGCGGCAGATTCGGCTCTAGCAAAAGTAGCAAACTCCCGCCTGACGGCTGCATTCCGTGTCATGGTTCCCGCTACCTTGTCGCGACTTGTCGATTCGAGGCGTCCAACTATACGCCCGCATGCTCCATCCGTTGCACCGTCACGTGGAATTGAGATTCGTTCTGCCTCAGTAGGTGGCGCGGCCGCCGGAAACGTCGAACACGGCGGCCGTCGTGAACGAACACTCTTCCGAGGCGATCCAGCAGATCAGCGCCGCCACCTCGTCGACCGCCAAAGCGCGCCATCGGTATCTTGGACAGCATGAAGTCGATGTGCTCCTGGCTCATCTGCTTGAAGATCGCGGTGCGCACGGCCGCCGGCGTGACGCAATTGACCGTCACCCCGGTCTTGGCCAGTTCCTTGCCGAGCGACTTGGTCAGGCCGATTACCGCGGCCTTGGACGTGCTGTAGGCGGAGGCGTTGGGATTGCCTTCCTTGCCGGCGATCGAGGCGATGTTGACGATGCGGCCATAGTTGCGCTCGAGCATGTGCGGCACGAGCGCCTTGTTGCAGTAGAAGACGCCGTTGATGTTGATGTCGATGACCTTCTGCCAATCTTCCGCCGAATAGTTCCAGGTCGTCATGTTCGGCCCGGTGATCGCCGCGCTGGTGACCAGGATATCGACACCGCCAAGCGCTTCGAGCGTCGACCGGGCAGCGCGCTCCACGCCAGCGGCATCGGCAACGTCGATAGCGATGCCGTGAAGACTGGGGATGACGGCCTTGGCCTGTTCGATCTGGGCGGGATCGCGATCCCAGACCGAAACCCGTCCGCCTTCTTCGACAATCCTCTGCGCCACCGCCAGACCAATGCCCGATGCGCCACCGGTGATGACCGCCACCCGATCGCTGAACCGTCCTGCAAAATTCATCGGCATCCGATCTCCCCCCGTCACCCGAACCCGATGGACTGACAACGCGAGCGCCATGCCATCGGCGGCGACTGTGCTGCCACCACCAGGCAAGTTCAAGCCGGCATGCAGCCCGATCGTCTGGGCCAATCCCGTGCCGGGATTACACGGGAATTCCCTCGAGCTGGTCGCCCAGTGCTTTCACCATCGCCACCAGCGCTGGTCCGATCTCGGCATGCGCGCGGTCCTCGGTAATGATCTCGCCGATGCCGCCGCAGGTGATGGCAACCAGCGGCGAGCCGTCACGCGGGCGGAACGGCACGCCGACTGCATGGATGTAGCTGTGCCAGGCGCCGAACGACGTGACATAGCCCTGGCGTGCATATTGGGCGATCGCATCGTCGATCGCCGCCGCGATCATCGCTGCCTTGTCCGGCTCCGCCTCCTGCAAAGCCCGTACAAGGCTGACGCGCTCCTCGGGTGAAAGGGCCGCCGCATAGGCCAGCCCCATCGATGTCTTCCAGATCGGCAGATAGGAGCCCGGGTTGAGCCGCAGCGTGACAAGGCTCTCCGACCGGCAATTGGCGAGATACACCATGTTGAGGCTGTCGCGCGTGCCGAGCGCCACCGCCGCCCCCGTCAAATCGGCCAGCGGCTGCATCAGCGGCCGGGCGACGTGCACGACGGCGCTTGAACTGAGCGCCGAATAGCCGAGCGCCACGGTAGCCGACCCCAGGCTGTAGCGGCCGAGATCCTTGTCGTACAGGAGGTAGCCGAGCGCGCTCAGCGTATAGGTGATGCGCGACACCGTGGCTTTGGGCAGGCCGGTGCGGGCAATGATGTCCTGGTTGCCGAGCGAGGCGTCGCCCGGCCGGAAGGCGCGCAGGATGCCGAGCCCGCGCACCAGCGACGACGAAAGCTGTGCGCCTTCGCCTTCAAGCTCCGTCTCGTCCCTGGTCGCTCGCTTGCGCACGCTGAGGTCTTTCTGGCGTCGTCGTTCGCCTGTCGGGCCGGTGACGTCGGCACTGTCGATCAAAAATGAAATTAAATTCCATTTATATTGACAGCGGCTTTCTCGGGCTGTCAATATGCTTCCGTCGATGGCATGTCCCAGCGCCTTGTGCCATCTTACGAAGCCCCTCCCTGTGAAGGTAGCCACGTGTCTCGCTATATTTTGCGCCGGCTTATCGCAATGCCGTTTCTGGTGCTCGGCATCGTCACCATCGCCTTCCTGATCACCACGGTGACCAAGGGGGATCCGCTGACCGCGATTGTCGCCGAACAGCAGATGAGCAACCCCGAAGTGGTGGCCGCCGCCAAGACGCGTTGGGGTCTCGATCGTCCTTTGCCGGAACGCTATATGATATATCTTGGTAATCTGCTGAGCGGCGATCTTGGCACCTCGTTCATCACCAAGCGCAATGTCGGCACCGACATTCTCTACCGCTTGCCGGCAACGCTCGAACTGGTTTTCGCCGCGATGATCTTCGGCACCACGCTCGGCATCGTGCTTGGTGTGCTGGCCGCCTATTTCCGCAACAGCCTGATCGACCATGGCGCGCGGCTGTTCGCCTTGTTCGGCTCTTCGCTGCCGGTGTTCTGGTCGGGGCTCGGCCTGTTGTTCATCTTCTCCGTCATGCTGAACTGGCTGCCGGGGCCGGGCAGGGTCGATGCCCGCTTGGCATTGCCGCCCGGCATCACCGGCTTCCTGACCATCGATTCGCTTCTGGCTGGCGACTGGACCGTCTTCAAGGACGCGCTCTGGCACCTGCTTCTGCCGGCCTTCGTCCTCGGCTGGACGGTTTCGGGCACCATATCGCGGCTGGTGCGCGCCAACATGCTTGATGTGATGAGCCGCGAGTTCGTGCTCACCGCGCGCGCCAAGGGGGCGAGCGAATTCCGCGTCGTCATCGTCCATGCCCTGCGCAACACCATGGTGCCGACCCTGACCGTCATCGGCTATTCCTTCGCCTATCTGATCACCGGCGCGGTGCTGACCGAAACCATCTTCTCCTGGCCGGGCATGGGGTCCTATGCCGTGGAGGCAGCGCGTGCGCTCGATTTCCCGGCGATCATCGGCGTCACCATCGTCGGTGGTCTCGCCTTCCTGGTCACCAACCTCATCACTGACATCCTCTACGTGGTGGCCAATCCGCGCGTGAGGTTGAGCTGATGGCGGTCGTCGTCACCAAGTCCCGCTCCTCGACGGTTCCCGAATGGCTGACCGCGCCATTGGCCATCGGCACGGTCGTCATCCTGTTCTGGCTGTTCATGACCGTATTCGCCAACCTGGTCGTGCAGTTCGATCCGCTCGAAATGGTCGCACGCCGGCTTCAGGCGCCAAGCTGGGCGCATTGGCTGGGTACCGACGCACTCGGCCGCGATGTGCTGGCCCGCACTCTGCACGGGGCCGCGCATTCGCTGCCGATCGCGGTTCTGGTCGTCGTCTCTGCAGTGATCATAGGCTCGCTGCTCGGCGCCATTTCCGGCTTCGTCGGCGGATCGACCGGCGCGGCGATCATGCGGCTTGTCGACGTCACTCTGTCCTTTCCGCCGATGCTGCTGGCCATGGCCGTCGCGGCGTCGCTCGGACCAGGCCTCGGCAATGCCGCCATAGCCATGGTGCTCGTCTGGTGGCCCGTCTACGCCCGGCTGATGCGGGCGCAGGTATTGGAGGTGAAGGAGCGCGAGCATGTCGAGGCGGCAATCGCCGCCGGCGCCAGGCCGCGGCGCGTGCTGTTCACGCACATATTGCCGCTTTGCTGGACCCCGGTGCTGATCAGCGCAACCATGGATCTCGGCCAGGTCGTGCTGCTTGCCGCGTCGCTCAGCTTCATCGGCCTCGGCGCCACGCCGCCGACACCCGAATGGGGCTCGATGATCTCCGATGGCGCCGTTCATTTCTATCAATGGTGGATCGCCTTCGGTCCCGGCGTCGCCATCCTCACCATCGTGCTGGGCTTTAACTTCATAGGCGACGGCTTGCGCGACATTCTCGATCCAAGGTCGGACTAGGCGATGAGCGCACAGATTTCCTCAGCGCCACCGGGCGCAGTCGACAAGGTGGGCGAGCGCGAGCCGCTGCTGTCCATACGCGGTCTGCGGGTCGGGTTCCGCAAGGCCGGCAGTCAGTTCGAAGCGGTTCGCGGGATCGACCTCGACGTCGCCAAGGGCGAAGTGGTCGGCATTGTCGGTGAGTCCGGCTCGGGCAAGTCCGTCGGCATGCTCGCCGCGCTCGGCCTCACGTCAAAGAACGCGGTGGTCACCGGCTCGGTCCGCTTCAACGGCGACGAACTGGTCGGCAAACCGGCGCGCGAGATGCGCAAGATCAGGGGCGCGCGCATCGCCATGATTTTTCAGGACCCGCTGTCCTCGCTCAATCCGGTGATGACCGTCGGCGCCCAGATTGCCGAGGCGGTCAGGCTGCATCAGCGCGTGACACGCAAACAGGCGATGACGCGCGCGGTCGAATTGCTCCATCTGGTGGCGATCCCGCAGCCGGAGCGCCGGGTCAACCAGTATCCGCATGAATTCTCCGGCGGCATGCGCCAACGCGCGGTTATCGCCATGGCCGTCGCCAACGATCCTGACCTGTTGATTGCCGACGAACCGACCACGGCGCTCGATGTCACGGTGCAGGCACAGATCCTGGCCGTGCTGCGCTCGCTGCAGGAACGGCTCGGCCTCGGCCTGGTGCTGATCACCCATGATCTCGGCGTCGTCGCCGGCCATGCCGACCGCGTCGCGGTCGTCTATTCCGGCCGTGTCGTCGAACAGGCAGGCGTATCCGAGCTGTTCGCCGATCCGCGCCATCCTTACACGCGTGGCCTGATCGCCTCGATCCCCAACCTCGAGGAAAGCCGCGAGCGGCTGTTCTCGATCGACGGTTCGCCGCCCGCACTTGGGCGCTTGCCGGGCGGCTGCGCCTTCCATCCGCGCTGCATTTATGCCGCGGCACGCTGCCGGACCGAGGACCCGCCTTTGCACGATGTCGGCGGCCGGTTCTCGGCCTGTCATTTCGCGACGACCTTGCCGCCCTTCCACAGTGCTGTGCTGGCGGCGGCGAGCCTGGACAATGGAGACGTGGCCCCATGAGCGCAGCGGAGCAACTCCAGGCGGAAACCAAACCGGCGGCTGCGCTTTCTGTTCGCCATCTCGTCAAGGACTTTCCGGTTCGCGGCGGCCTCGTCTTCGACCGTGCCGTTGCCCATGTCCGTGCGGTCGCCGATGTCTCGTTCGACGTAGCACCGGGCGAAACGCTGGGTCTGGTCGGTGAATCCGGTTGCGGCAAGTCGACCCTCGGGCGCTGCCTGATGCGGCTGATCGAGCCGACCAGCGGCGAAAGCTGGTTCCGTGGCCAGAACCTGCTCGCGCTCAATCACGAAGACATGCGCCTGATGCGGCGCTACATCCAGCTCGTCTTCCAGGATCCCTACGGGTCGCTGCATCCGCGCATGCGCATTGCCGACAACATCGCCGAGCCGCTGCGCATGAGCGACATGTCGGCGACCGACCGCCGCGCGCGCGTCGCCGAATTGCTCGAACTGGTGCGGCTCAATCCCGAGCATGGCAAGCGCTATCCGCACGAACTGTCCGGCGGCCAGCGCCAGCGTGTCGTCATCGCCCGCGCGCTGGCACTCAATCCGCAAGTGGTGATCCTCGACGAGCCGGTTTCGGCCCTCGACGTTTCGGTGCAGGCCGGCGTGCTCAATTTGCTCAAGGACATCCAGCAATCCTTCGGCACCTCCTATCTGTTCATCGCGCATGATCTGTCCGTCGTGCGCCACATCTCGCATCAGGTGGCGGTGATGTATCTCGGCAAGATCGTCGAGATCGCGCCGGCGGCCGAACTCTATTCGAGGGCGCTGCATCCCTACACCCAGGCGCTGCTGTCGGCGGTGCCGCTCGCCAATCCCGAGAAGGAGCGCAAGCGCGAGCGCATCGTGCTGAGCGGCGATGTGCCGAGCCCGCTCAACCCGCCATCCGGCTGCCGCTTCCGCACGCGCTGCTTCAAGGCGCAGGCGATCTGCGCTGCCGTCGAACCGCCGCTCGATCCGGCCGGTGGTTCGCATCGCGTCGCCTGCCATTTCCCGGAGCCGGTCAACACTTTCAGGGCTGTCTGAGTAGCCTGCCGAATTCACCCGAAGGAATTTTGATCGTGACTGAGGACCATTCCGCGAATGCCGGTACGGCAGAACCCGCGCGCTTGCCGCTCGAAGGCATCAAGGTTCTCGACCTCTCGCGTGTGCTGGCCGGGCCGTGGGCAACGATGAGCCTTGCCGATCTCGGCGCCGAGATCTGGAAGATCGAGAACATCGACGGCGGCGACGACACCAGGGCGTGGTCGGTGCCGAGCTACAAGGGTGTCTCGACCTACTATCTCTGCGCCAATCGCGGCAAGCAGAGCATCGCGCTCGACATGAAAAGCCCGCAGGGGCTGGCGATCGTGCGCGAGCTGGCGGCGAAGGCCGACATCGTCGTCGAGAATTTCCGCTCAGGTATCGCCGATAGGCTCGGCGTCGGTTTCAAGGAACTCAGCGCGTCAAATCCGCGGCTGATCTACTGTTCGATCTCCGGCTACGGCCAGACCGGGCCCGATGCCGGACGGCCCGGCTATGATTTCGTCATGCAGGCCGAAAGCGGCCTGATGGCCATCACCGGCGAGAGCAATGGCGAACCGATGCGTGTCGGCGTCGCCATTACCGATATCGTCTGCGGCATGGTCGCCACGCAGTCGATCCTGGCGGCGCTTTACGAGCGCGCGACGACCGGCAAGGGCCAGTTCCTCGACCTGTCGCTGATCGACTGCGCGCTCAGCCTGCTGATCAATGTCGGCAGCGGTTACCTTAACACCGGCCAAGAGGTCGCCCGCTACGGCAATGCCCATCCGACGGTCGTTCCCTATCAGATATTCGAAGCCTCCGATGGCAGCTTTGCGCTGGCGGTCGGCAATGACCGCCAGTTCGCAGCGCTGTGCGAGAAGGTCGTTGATCTGCCACATCTGGCTGGGGATGCGCGCTTCATCAAAGCAGGGGCGCGCGCCACCAACCGTGAGGCGCTGATCCCGCAACTAGCCGCCGTCTTCAAGACCAAGCCACGTGACCACTGGATGGCCACCTGTGCCGCCGCCAGCGTGCCGGCCGGCACGGTAAAATCGATACCGGAAGTCTTCGACAGTTCCAATGTGCGCGAGCGTGGTCTCGTCCAGACCTTGCCGCATCCGCATCTCGGCTCCGTCGCCATGGTGCGCCCGGCGCAGGGACTTGCCGCGCAGCTGACCGCGGACTTCACCGCGCCGCCGATGCTGGGCCAGGACACAGCTGCCGTGCTGGCCGACGTGCTCGGCTATAGCGCCGAGATCATCGACCAGCTGATCGGCACCGGCGCCATCGGCGTCTATACGCCGGCCGCCGAATCGATCCCCGCCTGATCTTCATGGAGCCTGACGGGCCTTCGTCTCGCATTTGCAGGTCGACTGAATGGTTCTTCAAGAGGGCGAAGAGCCGTTCCTTGTTTTGGCGCAATCCCCTGGAGAAAGCGCTATGCGCTTTTCCCGGGAAACCGCTTCACCTTTTCTGGAATTGCTCGGCCGGCTACTTCTGCTGGCCGTAATTCTTGTAGCGCCCGCGAATGGCGGGGATCTCGCTGCCCTCGATGAGCACCGGCGTGCCGGCGCTGCGCGCCAAAAGGTACTGCCGCGCCAGGGTTTCCAGCTTGATGGTGCGGATGAGCGCCGTGTCGAGATCGCCGCCGAAGGCGATCATGCCATGATTGGCGAGCAGGCAAGCCGTGCGGTCCTTGAGCGCGACGACGGCAACCTTGGCCAGTTCGCTTGACGCGAAAAGCGCATAGTCCGAGCAGCGCACATCATCGCCGCCGAAGCCCGCCACCATGTAGTGGAACAGTGGCAGCGGTTCACGCAGGCACGACAGCGCCACGCAATGGTCGGGATGGGCATGCACGACGGCGCCGGCCTCGGGAAACGCCTTGTAGATTTCGGCGTGCATCTCCCATTCGCTCGACGGCCGGAACGCAGCGTCCCAGGATCCATCGAGCTGCATCCCCACCATCTGCTCCGGCCGCAAGGCGCTTGTGGCTATTCCCGTCGGCGTGATCAGCATGCCGCCTGTCGTGCGAACGCTGATGTTTCCGGTGGTGCCGACATTCATCCCGCTGGCGTCCAGCGTCTGCGTCGCGGTGATCAGGCTCGTGCGTTCGATTTCGAGTTCCATCACGATGCTCTCCTTGCCGGTGGCCATGTGTCGATCGCCGGCGCAATAGTGCTCGGCCGTGTCATGTCTTGCAGGACGTCGGCGAAAATATCCGGGCCGCCGAGCTTTCCCGATTTCAGCATCAGCGCCAGCGGATCGGAAGGCCGGCCGGGGAGGTGAGCGATGGCGCGCGACAGTCCGGGGCCCTCATAGGCGCCCATGGCGATCCGGTCGATGCCGAGAGCCTTCGCCACCGAACCGGCGGTCTCGCCGCCCGCGACGACGAGCCGGCGGACGCCGAGTTCGCGCACCAGAATCTGGGCAATCCCGGCCAGGATCTCTTCCGCCCTTGCCGCCACCATATCGCGGCCGTGCGCCTGCTGCAGCGCTTCGACGGTCGCTTGCGGCGCTGTCGTAGCAATGGCGATCATCGCGCCGGGCAAATGCCGTTGGGCGAAGGTACGCGCTTCGGCCATGACATCGGCGCCGGCAAAGGCGCTGGCAAGGTCAATCGTCAGCAGTGGATTGTTTTGCGCAAAACGCTCGAGCTGTTCGATGGTGCGGTCGGCGACGCTGCCGGCCAGCACCGCTGCCGGCCCTTCGACGGCCGGCAGGCTGGCGGCAACGAGATCGCCTGAATCCAGCAGCCCATGCGTGAGCCAGGCCGGTGGCAGATGCGCGGCGACTGAGGAATTACCGGTCATCAGCGGCAGGTCGAAGGTGGCTTCCGCGATCGCCGCCAGATCGCGCTCGCGGATGGTGTCGGTGACCAGCAGCGTCTCGCCACGCGCGCTGTGTGCTCGTATAGCGCTTCGGATGGCTCCAGCGCCGGCGTCGACGACGAGATAGGGCACCAGCCCGACCTTGCCCCTGCTCTGCGCCTGCAGCACGCGAACCAGATTGGAATCGGTCATCGGCGTCAGCGGATCGAAGCGCTTGGGCGACTCAGCAAGCAGCTGGGGACCGCCGAACATATGCCCCTGATAGACGGTGCGCCCAGTCTCACACAGCGCGGGGGCGAACAGTGTGACGCCGCCGCCAAGGCGCTCGAGCAGCGCTTCGGCGCAAGGACCGATATTGCCCGCGGGCGTCGAATCGAAGGTGGCGCAATATTTGAAGAAGATCTGCCGCGCGCCAGCTTCGACCAGCCGGTCCGCGGCCTCCAGCACCTGGCGCACCGCATCGCTGGCTGCGATGACGCGGGTCTTCAGCAGGATCACATGGGCAAGATTGCCTGATGGGATCGGCGCGTCCAGCCCGACCGTGCATCCCGTCGGAATGCCGCGCGCGACCAGCATCGACGCCAGCTCGGTGCCGCCGGTCAGATCGTCGGCAATGGCGCCGAACAGCAAGGAAGGCATCGACGCGGTCATGCGGCCCGTCTCATGTCTGCCGGTTTCGGGGCGGCTTGTCTCATGTCGGTGGTCAGGCCATTCGTGGTATCATATACACAAGCCACGCGACGCAGGCGACGCCTGCGCTGTTGCAAGAACGGAGAGCGGATGTGACTGCTTCTATCGCGCCGATCGCGCGCGACAATCTGACGACGCGTGTCTATGAGGAGCTTCGCCGTGCCATGATGGAAGGCCGTTTCTGGCCGGGCCATCGCTTCAAGATCCGCGACCTTGCCGCCAGCCTTCAGGTGTCCGAGACGCCGGTGCGCGAGGCGCTGATGCAGTTGGTGCGCGAAAAAGGCCTGGAGATGGAGGCCGGCCGTTCGATCACCGTCGCCCAGCTGTCGCTGGCTCAGTATCTGGAACTGCGCAGCATCAGGCTGCATCTCGAAGGCATGGCGGGTGCCGCGGCAACGACGCGCATCGAGCCGCGCGAGATCGACCGTCTGGCGGCGGTGCATGAGAAACTCATTGCCAACGAGGACAATGGCCGCTGGTTCGAAGCCGTCCGCGACAATTGGGAATTCCATCACTCCATCTACCAGGCGGCGCAAATGCCGGAGCTGCTGGCCATCATTGAGGGAATCTGGCTGCGCAACGGACCGCTGGTGAACTACCAATACCCGCACGCCCGGCCGACCTATGACGGCCGCCACCGGCATCTCGACATTCTTGAAGCGCTGCGGGCGCGCGACGAGAACGGTGTGCGCAAGGGCATTCAGCAGGACATGATCGAAGGCGGCCGCCTGCTGGTCAAGGTTCTCGAACGGCTGAACGACGGCGCGGTCACGCCGGAGGAACTGCGCCGCGCTGCGCAGAACGGCCGACTGGTGTCGGCCACCGGCTGAACAGTTTGTTCCTTTCCACCGCATTGGCGCCGGTCACGCCACCTGCGCCGCGGCGGCCATGCCCGCATCGGCAGCCTGCAGGGCGAGATCTATATCTTTTGCGGTGTGCGCAGCACTCAGGAACATGTTGTGCCGGGGATGGAAATAGGCGCCTTCGCGCAAGGCGGCCGAGCAGAAGGCGTTGGCTAGCTTGAATTCGGCATCGCCGTCGAACAGCACCATCGGCATCGACACCGGACCTGTCTGTCGCAGCGAAAGACCATGCTTCTTCGCTGCAGCATCGAGGCCTGAGCGCAGCCTGTCGCCGGCCTGTGTCATGTGGGTGACGGCGTCGGTATCGCGCAGCGTGCTGATGGTGGCGATCGCCGCGGCCATTGCGACGGCGCCATACCAGAACGAACCCGTCACATAGACCTTGGTCGCGGCTTCGCGAAACCGGTCGGTGCCTGCGATGGCGGCCAGCGGATAGCCATTGGCGATCGCCTTCGAGAAGGCGGACAGGTCCGGCCGTACGCCGAGCGGCTCCCAGCTGCCGGCGAGGTCGATGCGGAAGCCGGCCCTGACATCATCGACGATCAGCGCCGCATCGGCGGCGGTGGTGAGTTCGCGCGCCCGTTTGGCGAAGGCGGCGGTCGGCAGTTCCTGGTCGCGGGCGATGTCGTGCCGGAAGGCAGTGACGACGACAGCAGCGAGATCGTTGCCGGCCTGCTCGACGGCCGCTTCGAGGCTGGCGACGTCATTGTAGTCGAAATGGATCAGATGGGCGCGGTCCTCGGCGGTGACGCCGGCCAGCGATGGCGTGCACCACGGCACGGCGCCGTGATAGGAGCCGCGCGCGACCAGCACCTTGCGTCGGCCGGTGCCGGCGCGCGCGATCGTCACGCAGGCCGTGGTGGCGTCGGTGCCGTTCTTCTGCAGCATTGCCCAGTCGGCATGCGCGACCGTCTTGACCAGCAGTTCCGCCAGCTCGACCAGCACCTCGCCGGGGCCGTTCATCGCATCGCCGAGGCGACGCTGCCGGGCGGCAGCCTCTTCGACTGCTTGATGATGGTGGCCGAGAATGTTGGGCCCCCAACTGCACATCAGGTCGATGTATTCGTGCCCGTCGACGTCCCAGACCCGGCAGCCGTCGGCGCGTTCGAAGAATTGTGGATAGGCGGAGCCGAGATAGCGCGTCGCCATGTGTCCCCACATGCCGCCCGGAATCACCGAGGCCGCACGCTCGCGCAGCAACTGGTCCTTGGAGTTGATCAGGGAAGGCATGAAGAGGTCTCCGCTCATTGATATATCATATATTGAATGTAATGTTGGAAGAACAGGATTTGCTGGCCTTCCGGATGGAGAACAGGGAGGCGACAGTCGCCTCCCTGTATTGTTTTGCTCAGTGGCTGAGTTCTGCCAGCGGCAGGTTGCAGCAGGCGCTGTAGCGCACGCCCTTGACGTCCGACTTGTAGGCCAGGATCAGGTTCGGGCTGATCAGCGGCAGGATGATCCTGTCCTTGATCATCTCCTCGCCGGCCTGGTGCCACAGCTTGGCGGCCTCGTCGCCGCTTGCCGCAAGGGCTGCCTTGTAGATATCCGCTTCCTTCGGGTTGAGCACCGACGGGTCGCGCTCCGCGCCGGCACGGCGCGACCAAGGGCTGCCCTTCGTCATGGCGAAATAGTCGATGTATTGCGAGGTGCCGTAATAGTCCGGCGCGTAGAACACCGCCGTCATTGGGATGCCGTCGCCATTGACGCGCTCGCGCCAATTGGCGAAGGGGATCGGCTGCAGGTCGAGCTTGATGTTGATCTTGGCCAAATCCTGCTGAACCTTCTGCATCAAGAGCGAGAGATCGACGCCGTAGACGTTCATGCCGGGGAACGCTGCCTCCATCTCGAAGCCGTCGGCGTGTCCGGCCTTGGCCAGAAGTTCCTTTGCCTTGGCAACGTCATAGGGCTGCGCCTCGAAGCCCGAACCGCCGGGGAAGCCGAGCGGGATCGGCGCGCTGATCAGCTGACCCTCGGAGCCGATGGTGAAGTCGAGGATAGCAGGACGGTCGAGACCGAGCGAAATGGCCTCGCGCACTTCGGGCGTCAGCGGCACCTTGTTGGCCTTGGCGCCGGGCGACAGCGCCACATAGATGAAGTTGTAGGACGGCACGGTCTCGATCTTGACGTCGCTGCCGGTCATCGTCTTGGCCGTGTCCGGGTCGATCTGCATGGCGATATCGGCGGTGCCGCTCTGCAGCATCTGCGCCTGCGCCACCGCATCCTTGGTCTGGCGTATGACGACTTCGCTCAGCGCCGGCGCCGTGCGCCAGTACTTGTCGTTGCGCGCCAGCCGCAGTTCCGAATTGGGCTCATAGGATTTCAGCACGAACGGCGCGCTGCCGGCCGAATGGGCCAGGAACCAGGCCTCGGCATTGTCTGTCGTCGAGGCGTCCGCATCGGCCTTGGCGCCGGCTTCGGAAGCAACCTTGCTGTTGACGACCGCTGCGTAGGGCGCCGCCGCGATGTTGAGGAATTCGGAGCTCGGCGCGACCATCTTGACGACGACCGTATGCGCGTCCGGAGTCTCGATCGAGGCGACATTGTCCATCAGGAACGAGGCGCTGCCCTTGAGGTTCTTCAGCCGCTCCCAGGACCATTTGACGTCCTTGGCTTCGACAGGCGAACCGTCCGAGAATTTGGCGGCCGGGTCGAGCGTAAAGGTGAAGCTGCTCTGGTCGGCATTGCCTTCCCACTTCGAGGCGAGCAGCGGGATCAGCTTGTTGTCCTTGTCCAGCGTCAGCAGCGATTCGTAGACGCTGGAATTGTAGATCTGGCAGGTGTCGCAGAAGGCGCGGTGCGGATCGAGCGAATTGAGGTCGATGTTACGCGCGATGACCAGCGGCTTGCTGTCCTGCGCGAAAGTGGCAGGCGCCCAGAAGGCGCTGGTGGCCAGCAGCACGGCCGCCAGCATCGTCGCCCTGGTCTTGGCTCTTGGTAGGATCGTCATGTCCATTTCATTCTCCCATTTTCTTGTCAGATCTTTGTGGCAATGCGTTGCTCTATCCACCCACGGCAATGAGGGATTGAAGCGCGGCCTTGAGCTTATCAGCGCCGCCCAGTGCGGCGCGGTTGAGCGGGGCCGATACGACGGGAGCCGAGAGGCTTCCCGTCACATGCAGGATCTCGTGATCGAGATAGTCGAACACGCGATCCTGAATCTCTTGTGTCAGCCGTCCGCCAAGCGACAGTCCACGCTGCACCTGCTCGACGACGGCCACCCGGTTGGTCTTGCGGATCGAGGCCTCCACCATCGGCCAGTCGAGCCCGGTCGGGTCGAGGCTGCGCAGGTCGATGATCTCGGCATCGACGCCGGTCTCCTCGACCACCTGCTTGGCGACGGCGACCATGCTGGCACTGGTGAGCAAGGTGCAGGCACTGCCCGGCCTGACGGTTTTCGCCTTGCCGAGTCGCACGCAATAATCGCGGTCATCCGCAGGCACAGGCCCTTCGCTCGGGAACAGTTCGACATGCTCGATGACGACGACCGGATCGTCGCATTTCAGCGCCGAATTCATCAGGCCGATATAGTCGAAGGGCGTCGTCGGGGCGACGATGCGCCAGCCGGGAAACAGCGCGAACAGGCCAGACGGATCGCCCGAATGCTGCGAGCCGTAGCCGGTGTGCGGCGAGACGCGCACCCGGATCACGATCGGCACCGGGAAGCCGCCGCCGAACATGTGGCGCACCTTGCTGACCGCATTGAACAGCTGGTCGGCGGCAACCAGGCAGAAATCGCCGAACATGATCTCGACGATAGGCCGCAGCCCGCAAAGCGCTGCACCCAGCGCCACGCCGACAAAACCGTTCTCGGCGATGGGCATTGCCAGTACACGCTCCGGCCAGCGTTCCAGCGCACCCTTTGTGGCGCCCGAAACGCCGCCGCGCAGCCGGTGCACATCCTCGCCCATGATAATGATGCGCGAATCCTTTTCCATGGCGCGCGCAATCACCTCGGACGCGGCAACCATGAACTTGACCGGCCTGGTGTCGGCTGGCGGCATATCCTCGATCTCGAGGAAACGCTCGCCCTTCAGTTCGGAAAGATCACCGCGTATCTGGTTGTCGACGCCGCCTGGGTCTGGCCACAGATGGTCGGGAATGCCCAGCGCGTTGCCACTCATTTCGGTGAGCGAATCGGCAGCGGTGTTGACCACCTCCATGACGCGCTGGTCGAGTGTGCCGAGGTCGGAAGCGTTCAAAATGCCCATCGTCTTCAGGCGAGCCGCCATCGTGACCAGCGGATCGCGCGCTTTCCAGGCGTCTTCCTCGGCCCGCGTGCGGTAGCCGAATTCGCTACCCGGGCGCGCGCCGCTCTGATGCAGGAAGCGGTAGCAAAGCGCCTCGACCAGCACCGGGCCACCGTCTTCCTCGATCGCCCGGCGCGCCTCGCGCATGGCATGGTGGACCGCCACCACATCCATGCCGTCGCATTCGATGCCGCGAAAGCCGAGCATAGGTCCGCGCGAGGCCAGCCGCGTCTCGCGCGTCTGCTCGTTGATGTGCGTCGAGACGGCATAGAGATTGTTTTCGGCGAAAAAGATCACCGGCAGCCGGTAGAGCGCGGCGATGTTCATCGCCTCATAGGCCGGCCCCGCCATCATCGTGCCGTCGCCGAAAAAGGCGACCGAGATGTTGCCGGTATCGAGCAGCTTGTCGGCCAGCGCATAGCCGGCCGCATGCGGCAGGTTGCCGCCAATGATCGCGCTGGTGCCAGGGATGCCGGAGGCATCGTCGCGCATATGCATCGAGCCGCCACGGCCGCCGCAATAGCCTGACTTGAGGCCCATGATCTCGGCCATCAAGCCGCGCACCGAGCCCTGCATGTCCGGGTTGAAAGCGTCATGCAACGGGTCGAATCCGCCGGGCGTCTGCGCGTTGACAAGCTTGGCCAAGACCTGGTGATGGGCGCGGTGGGTGCCGTTGATGCGGTCGCCCGTACCGAGCACGGACATGGCGCCGACCGCCGTCGCCTCTTGTCCGATGCTGGCATGCGCCGGACCATGCACCAGCCCGGCATTGGCGAGATCGAGCACTTTTTCCTCGAAACGGCGGATGAGCAGCATCTGCTGATACCAGCGCACCAGGCTCGAAACCTCGGCGTCGTTCCAGTCCGAATCGTCGACGTCGAGCCGCAACCAGGGCGCCGATGGCTGGATCGATGTCTGCTGGACCATGTCAGCTATTTCCGTTCTGGTAGATGATATATCAAATATTTTCTCAGTCGATTGCGTCCGGGCACTTTTCCTGGGCACTGCACTGGCTTGCGGGCACCGCACAAATGGAATTAAATTTCATTTTCTGTGCGAAGCCGAGACTAAGCCGGGACGGCGGCGTTCCGCAAGAGGAATTTTGAAGCCAGTTTTCGAGCCATTCCGGCGACAAGCCCCCTGCACCAATTCACGGAGGGAGCGGCTCTGCAAATCAGGCATTCGGCTGGCGGATCGGCTGGGTAAGCGAGCGGCTAGCGATCGGCCTGATGCTGGAAGAACTGCAAAAACAATTCCCGCTCGGTGGTGATGTCGAGCTTCTCGTAGATGCGCCGGCGATGGTTCTTGACCGTGCCGACGGTGATGCCGAGGCGCTCGGCGATGTTGGCCGTCGGGTGGCCGGCGAGGATCAACTGAACCAATTCCCGCTCGCGCAGCGACAGCTCCGGCCACAGACTGGCCGGGATCGTCGGCTCCTGCCGGGGCGAGGCGCCGGGGCCTGTCGGCGCCGACGTGCGGGAGAATTTGGTTCCGCGCGCCTTGATGTCGAGCGCATGCAGCGCCTCGAATACAGGCAACCGCTCGTCCAGCAAAGCGATCTCGCTCTCCTTGAACGACGTGGTCGAGCGGTCGAGGAAGATGCCGAGGCACCAGTCGCCGCCATCGGCAAGCATGATGCCGACCTCGTCGCAGATCTCCGACTGCGCCAGGAAGCCGGCAATGTACTGGCCGCGCTTGGCCTCGTCGTCGGCGAGCCGTTTCAGCGGCATGATGCCCAACCTGCGCTCGCGCCGCCACGAGGCATAGAACGGGTCGAACACGTAGTAATTGTGGAGATAGCGCCGGACCATCTCATCCGAGAAGCGCCGGTGCTTGATGAATTCGGGTGTCTGCGTCGCCGAATAGCGCGTCACCGTGACGAGGTCGTGGTCGATGTCGGCGCCGATCAGGTCGATCAGGCAGTCGACATGCCTGTCCGTGCCGATGGCGGCGATCGCTTTGGCGAGCGGCGCCCAGATATTGCCCATGCCCATGCCCTTTTCTCGGCGATGTCAGCCCAACCGTCATTGTGTCTTTAGGCATATGGCGCGAGGCCATCCAATGAATCTAGCCTGGCGTCAACCTAGACCAGATCCCGAGGCGACCGTGACCCAACCCAATCTCACCGCCCCCATTGTCGGCAACCCAATCGTCATCGGCATCGACGCCGGCGGCACCATGACCGACACGATCCTTGTCGATCAGGACGGCCACTTCAAGATCGGCAAGTCGGCGACCACGCCGAAGAACGAAGCCGAGGGTTTTCTGGCCTCGGCCGAGGACGCGGCGGATGCCTGGGGCATCTCGCTGGAATCATTGTTTTCAGGCGTCAACGTCGTGCTCTATTCCGGCACCGGCATGCTGAACACGCTGTTGTCGCGCACCGGCCGCCGGCTCGGCCTGATCACCACCAAGGGCCTCGAGGACATGATCCTGATGGGCCGCGGGCTGCAGGCCTGGGCCGATTATTCCTACGCCGACCGGCTGCATGCGGTCACCCACCATCATCCCGATCCGCTGGTGCCGCGCCGCCGCACCCATGGCGTCACCGAGCGGATCGACCAGTTCGGCGACGTCGTGCTGCCGCTCTATGAGCACGAGGTTTCTGCAGCCGCAAAAAAACTGATCGCCGACGAGGTCGAAGCGATCTGCATCATGACCATCTTCTCGCACGTCAATCCGGTGCACGAGAAGCGCATCGCGGAAATCTGCCGCGAAGAGGTCGACAAGGCCGGCGCCGACATCATCGTCTACACCAGCCACGAGGTCCGCCCGGTCATCCGCGAGCAGTCGCGGCTGAACTCGGTCCTGATCGAGGCCTACGCCACCTCGCGCGGCCGCAAGCAGCTTAGGGGTATCGAGGACGTCTCGAAGAAATACGGCTTCAAATATGGCGTGCAGACGCTGCTCTCCTTCGGCGGCCTGACCTCGATCAACCATCCGCGCCTGCATGAAACCATGATCTCCGGCCCGATCGGCGGCATCCTCGGTGCTGCCTATGTCGGCAAGCTGATCGGCAATGATTCGCTGATCTGCTCGGACATGGGCGGCACCTCCTTCGACATGGGCGTTATCACGCGCGGCCAGACGCGGATCGAGAACGAGCCGCTGATGGATCGCTTCAAGCTCAACGTGCCGACGCTGCACCTCGATACGATCGGTGCCGGCGCCGGCATGATCCTCAAGGTCGATCCGCTGACCAAGAAAGTCTCGCTTGGACCGGAAAGCGCCGGCTCCGATCCAGGTCCGATTTGCTTCGCCAGGGGCGGCACCGAACCGACCATTGCCGATTGCGATGCGATTCTCGGCCGGCTCAACCCGCACTATTTCCTCGGCGGCAAGGTCGTGCTGCAGGTCGAAAAGGCCCGCCGCGCCTTCCAGGAGAAATGCTCCGACATCCTGGGCGTCGGGCTGGAGGAAGCCGCCGAAGGCATGATCGACATGCTGGAGGCCGACGCCAACAACGCGCTGCGCCGCGTCATTTCGGGCCAGGGCATCCATCCCTCCGAGTTCACGCTGCTGTCCTATGGCGGCTCTGGCCCGCTGCACCTGGCCGGCTGTTCCAGGGGCATCGGCTTCAAGGACATCATCACCTTCCAGTTTGCGGCCGCCTTCTCCGCCTTCGGCTGCACCACGGCTGATTTCATGCGCCGGCATTCGGTGTCGACGCAGCACGACATCCCGTCACGCGCCGATGAGGCGACGCTGGCCGCCTTCGGCGTCAAGGTCACCACGGTCTGGAACGATCTGACCAAGGCCGCGGTCGACGAGATGATCGCCGACGGCCATGCGCGCGAGAAGATCAGGACCGTGCCGTTCCTGATGATGCGCTACACCGGCCAGCTCGAGGATGTCGAAGTCATGGCGCCGCTGGCTGAGGTCAACTCGGCCGACGACATGCGCAGGGTTATCGACGAGTTCGAGGCGGTCTACGCCAAGGTCAATCATCGCGTGTCGCGCTACGGCGAGGCCGGCTTCACCATCACCGAACTCGGGCTGATCGCCACCGCCGACAAGGTCAAACCGGTGCTGCTCAAGCGTCCGCTTGGCAAGTCGGATCCGGCTTCCGCGCACAAGGGCGTGCGTGAGGCCTATATCGGCGGACGCTGGCACAAGGCCAATCTCTACGAGATGGACCTGCTGCAGCCCGGTCACGAAGTCATCGGTCCCGCCATCATCGAACACCCCGCCACCACGCTCGTCGTTCATCCGCAGGACCGCGTCCATGTCGATGAATGGACGCTGCTGCACTACACCCACGCTTGAGAGGGCATCGCCATGTTGGACAAACCTGCCTCGACCCTGCGCCTTCGCGAAAGACTGCTCGATTCCGAGCGGCTGATGGAAGAGACCGGCTGCTATGACGGCATCACGGAACTCACGCTGCGCAACCAGGATCCGCTGAAGTTCGAGACGCTGCACACCAAGCTGCGCGCCTATTGCGTCTCGGCTCGCGAAATGGCCCGCCGCATCTCGGCCTCGCCCGGCGTGCGCGAAGTCGGCGAGATGGTGGTCGCCATCTATACGCCCGAAGGCGACGCCATCGCGCTCTCCAATGGCATCATGGTGCATGTCCATACGATGAGCCGCTTCATCAAATGGATGATCAAGAACAATTACGAGGAAAACCCGAAGATCCGCGAAGGCGACATCTTTGCCAACAACGACGCCTTCATCGGCACCGTGCAGGTGCCCGACGTCATGGACGTGGTGCCGATCTTCCATGAAGGCACGCTGGTCGGCTGGGCCGGTGCCGTCTGCCACGAGCTGGAAGCCGGCGGCATTACGCCGGGCGGCGATGTCTGCCTGGCGCAGGAGCGCTTCACCGAAGGCCTGTTCGTCTGCGCCGAGAAGATCGGCGAGAATGACGAGATCCGGCGCGACTACGTCATCCGCTGTGAGCGCAATCTGCGCATGCCGATCTACTGGGTGCTCGACGAGAAGGCCAAGGTCGCCTCCTGCATCGACATGCGCGAAAGCGTCAAGCAGCTCATCTCGGAGATCGGCCTGGACTACTGGATGAAGGTGTCGAAGGAGTTCATCGAGGAAGGTCGCCGCGCCCAGCTCGCCCGCACCCGCCAGCTCACCGTGCCCGGCATCTACCGCGGCCACACGTTCTACGGCCATGTCACGGCGGGAAAGCCCGGCTTCCAGTTGCTCGGCGATCCCGACTGGCTCTACAACATCCCGATCGAGATGGAGATCACCACCGACGGCAAGATCACCATGGACTTCGAGGGCACGCAGCCCTGGGGTTACCATTCGATGAACTGCACGCCGGCCGGCATGGATGGCGGCATGTTCGTGACGCTGACCCAGCACATGAATTTCGAAGGCCTGGTCAATGACGGTGCCTGGATGGCGACCGAACTGAAACTGCCGCACGGCACCTGGACCAACCCCGACAACGAGATGGTGGCCACCGCCACCTCATGGGCGCTGCTGCTGCCGGCCTACGGTGTTTTCCAGCGGCTTTTGTCGCGCAGTTTTGTCGCGCGCGGCTTCGTCGAGGAGGCCTTTGTCGGCCAGGTCAACAGCCCGATGATCGAGATGGGCGGCGAAAGCCAATACGGCACGCCGTTCGGCATGGCGCATTTCGAGTGCGCTGCCGCCGGGTCCGGGGCGCTCGCCATCAAGGATGGTCTCGACACCGCCTATGTCGGCTGGAACCCGGAATCCGACATGGGCAACATCGAGGTCTGGGAACAGTCGATGCCGATGGTCTATATCGGCCGTTCGATCGTGCCGAATTCCGGCGGCGCCGGCAAATATCGCGGTGGCTGTTCCTTCGTCTCGACCTGGCTGATCAACAAGACCTCACATCTGCGGCTCCACACCTCCGAGCACTCCTCGCGCGTGTTCGACAATGGCGGCATGTGCGGTGGTTATCCGGCGCCGACCTGCCAGAAGCATCGCGCGGCGCGCAACTCAGACATTCACGAACTGGCGGCAAAAGGCGAACCGCTGGCGCATTCGCCCGGCATCGACCCTGACGTCTCCGACTACGAGAAGAACATCGGCGGCGACCATGTCGTGGTCGAAGGCCCCTACATCACCTCGCCGCACAAATCCGGCGACATCTTCAGCCATTCCTACAATGGCGGCGGCGGCTATGGCGACGTGCTGGAGCGCGATCCGATCAAGACGGCATGGGATGTCGAGAACGGCTTTCTCACCCGTGAAGCGGCGGACCAGGTTTTCGGCATTGTGCTGAAGGACGATGAAGACGGTTATCCCGTCGCCGATATCGACGCCACGGTCGAACGCCGCGCCGCCATGCGCAAAGAGCGCCTGGCTAAGGCGATTCCGGTGGCGGATTGGATCGCCAAGGAGCGTGGCCGCGTCGGAAAGGCCGACTTCGCGCCCGAAGTGAAGAAAATGTACGCCAGCGCGATCAAGCTGTCGTCGCGCTTCACCAAGGAATTCAGCGATTTCTGGAACGTCGACGCCAAATCGATCTTCACGCCGGGAGCCAAGCCATGACGTCATACAGCAAGGAAGTCCTGGGCGATCTGGCCGCCGGCAAGCTGCCCTGGCCGCAGACAAGGCGCATCATGAGTGCCTACAAGGATGACGACCGTTTCTTCAAGATGGTTGCCGTCTATCAGGATCGTGTCGCCTGGAAGGACCCGATCCTGCTGCCGGTCTCGGACCATCTGTTCATCTGCCAGAGTGGCGATGAGCGTATTACCCGCTGCGAATGCGGCCACTCCTTCGGCGACTATCGGAAGAACTGGAAGCTCAACGCCGCGATTAACGTGCGCAACACCGAGGAGGCTTTGCGCGAGATCTATCCCAACAGCGATCTCCCTGATCCCGAATGGATGGAAATCCGGGAGTTCATCTGCCCGGAGTGCGGGACGCTGCATGAGGTCGAGGCGGCGGCACCCGGTTATCCCATCGTGCATGATTTCGAACCCGACCTCGAAGGCTTTTATCGCGAATGGCTGGGCAGACCGCTTCAGGGGTCCTGAACCCTCGTCGATGGAGGCTGCGCCGCTGTGATTGCCAAATCCGGTCAGGACTGATTGCCTGCCCAAACGAAGCGGAGACCGTGCGCCATGAACAACCTTTCCGGCCGTAGCGCCATCGTGACCGGCGGTTTCTCGGGCATGGGCTTCGCCATTGCCACGGCTTTGGCCGAGGCTGGGGCCAATGTCGCCGTCGGCTCCTACATCGCGCCTGCCGGCGCCGACAGATCCGATGCCGCCTACTATCCGGCCGCCGACGAGATCGAGCGCGTGCGCTCGGCCCTTGCCGTCCATGGAACGAAAGTTCACGCCGCACACCTTGACGTTCGCGACAGCGACGTCACCAACCGTTTCGCGGCTGATGCCGAGACGGCCATCGGCCCCGCCGACATTCTGGTCAACGCCGCCGGCACCACCGCCGAGCAGCCGGTCTGCGGCCATTCCGACGCGCTTTGGGACAAGATCGTCGACACCAACCTGACCGGCGCCTTCCGCGTCACGCGTGCCGTGCTGCCGGGTATGATCGAGCGCGGCTGGGGCCGCATCGTCAACATTGGCTCGACGGCCGCCTTGGTCGGGTGGAAGGACAACCCGGCCTACTGCGCGTCCAAGGCCGGCCTGCTGGGTCTCACCCGCTGCGTGGCGCTGGAAGGGGCGGCGCATGGCGTCACCTGCGTTATGATCAGCCCGACCTGGGTCGAGACCGAACTGATGCGCCGCAATGTGGCGCAGGTCGTCGAGCGCGAAGGCAAGGGGCGCACGCCAGAGGAAGCGATGGCCGAGATCGCCAGGGGCAACCCGCAGCAGCGCATGCTGCAGCCGCAGGAGATCGCGGCTTTGGCAGTCTTCCTGTGCTCCGATCTGGCCAAGGGCATCACCATGGAAAACATCCAGATCACCGGCGGAGCGCTTTGGTAGCGTCTCGGACACGCAACCGGCTGATCTCTCCGCAGATGCCTCGCTGTAAGACAAGGTGACCGGATTTGCCATTGAGCGCCGGGCGCAATAGGTTATATTGCACTGCACAATGGAGACGCCGTTTATTGCACGCCCATGTCTGCGAAGATTCCGGCCGGCTCATGGCTTGCCGGCCCTGGGTCGTGTCGGCGGGACTCTGAGATGAAGATTCCAAAGTCCCTGCTGATCGATCCCGAGAAGAATTCGGTCTATGGCGCCTTTGCCGTAGCCGTTTCGATCTGGGCGTTTTCTTATTCGGTCATCTTCGGCCAGATATTGATCCTGGCCTACTATGCGGTCTGGCTCCCGCTCATCCTGGTCGACTACCGGCGGTTTGTGAGGCATCTGTCCAGCGCCTGGCTGCCGCTGCTGTTTGCTGCCTATGTCTGCTTCTCGGTTTTCTGGTCGCAGGCTCCCGGCGTCACCGCAAGGACGTCGGTCCAGTATTTTTCCCATATTGCCTGCGCCTACGTAGCTGCGCGCACCGTCAGCGTGCGCACGCTGACCATAGGGGCGCTGATCGGGATATTTGTCGTCCTCATCTATTCGCTGAAGGTCGGGAACTATTCCGAGGATGTCCTCGACGGCACCGTCAACTTCGTCGGCGCCTTCGCCTCCAAGAACCAGATCGGCTTTGTCGGCTCGCTCGGCATCTATTTCTGCGTCGTCTTCCTTGCGTTCTACAGGCGCGGCCGGCTGAGCTTCATCCTGGCGGTGCCCGTCGTGCTGCTGTCGGCCTATGTCCTGGTCGCCTCGCATTCCGCCACCTCGATGGCCTCGATACCCGCGGTTCTGGCGCTGGTGGCGCTTCTTGCGATGAGCAAACTTCTGTCACGACGCTATCGCCGGGTCATCTTCCTGATCGGCGCCGGCCTGCTGGTCGTGACGGCCTTCGTCGCCTTGAATCTCGGGTTGATGGACTTCGTCCTCGGCCTCTTCGGCAAGGATTCGACGCTCACCGGGCGAACCTATCTGTGGGAGCAAGGCTGGAACACGGTCCAGAAATCGCCGATTCTCGGCGTCGGCTATGCCGCCTATTGGGTGCAGGGTTTCGCTGAAGCCGAGCGGCTGTGGAACGAATTCTACATCACCACCCGCACCGGCTTCCACTTCCACAACACCTATATCGAGGCCCTCGTCGAACTCGGCTTCGTCGGAGCGACGCTGGTGTCGCTGATCATGCTGCGCACGCTCTACGGCCACGTCTCGGCGGTGATCTTCAAGGCATGGCAGGCGGACTCGGTGATCCTTTTCGGCGTGATGGTCCTGCTGCTGATCCGCTCCTTCGTCGAGGTCGAGATACTCAACCCCTACATCATGGGTTCTTTCCTGATGTATTTCAGCTTCTTCAAGCTGGCGCGGCTGCCCGTTACCCGCAGGCGGCGGTCACCGGCTCTGGAGCCGGCTGACGCGGCCGGGGGCGAGACTGACTGGCCTCGGTATGCCGGCCATCCGGCGGGCGCCGGTCCCTCATAAATTATCATCTCGCGGGCTGAAGGGAGCGGCCTTCCTCTTTGAGCAAGCATGTGCTCGGACGGGAAGCCTCGATCCCGAGACGGCTATCATAGTTTCCGCAGGGAGATGTTCAAACAACTGAGCCAGGGCCTCATCCCGGTTTGTCGGGTGAGGCTCTGGCTCGAAACACTGGATCGTGTTGGAAGTCGGTCTACTGGCTGGCCAGCGGCGCCAGCTTGATCTTGATCACATCGCCAGGCAGCACCGGGGTTTCTTCCTTGGCGGCTATTTCGCTGGTCTTGCCGTCGACATTGCGCACCAGTGAATAGAGCAGGGTCGGCTGCTGATCATTTGTCATAGCGGCCGCCATCGCGGGATCGCTGGCCTGGGCTATCAGGCCTTTCTGCATGTTCACCTTCAACGCGGCCTCGTTCAGGTCGGTTTCGGTCTGCTGCCGGTCAGTGGCGAGACTTGAACTCAAGGTGTTCTGGGCATCGATAGCATCCTGCTTCGCCTTGCTGATCGCCTGCTTGGCGGTGAGGATGGCGGTTTCGTAGTCCAGGATCTTGCCCTGCAGGTCGGCAACCGACTGGCGCGAATCCAGCAGTCGGGCGTTGGCGATCAGGCCTTTCTGCGCCAGCGGGCCGATGCTGGCGAGCTGCTGCTGCGCCAAGTCGACCTGCTGCTGCTGGTTGACGATCTTCTTCTGCAGCGATTCGATCTCGGATTCCAAAACCCCTTTGAGATCGTCGAGCGCTTCAAGCTTCAGCTTCAGCGCCTTTTGGTCCGCTGTCAGGATCGTCATCTCGTCCGCCACGATGGCTGGCAGTCTCGGATCGCCCTCGACCTCCTTCGGCACGTCGAAACTCGCCTTTCCGGCCATATCCGCATCGATGCGGGCGCGCCTGACGATCAGTCGGATGCGCTGGTCGTCGGAGATGTCGAACATGCCCTTGGCGGTGACCAGGTCCTTGCCGAGCTGGGGGCCGTAGTCGGCGTTTCGCCGGATGCCTCCGGCGACGCTGATGGCCTTCAACACCGTCAGGTCGGGCACATAAGGAAACTGGCCGGGGTTCTGGACTTCGCCCGAAATGTAGAATGGCCGGAACTGCGCCATCTCGACCGAGGCTTCCGGTCTGTCTGACAAAGCGAGCTTTTTCTGCAAAGCCTCGCCGATCGCCGTTGCGATTTCGGACGTGGTCTTGCCGGAGGCCGGCAGTTCGCCGGCGAACGGCACCGACAGCGTGCCGGATGGACCGACCGTGTACTCGCCATTCACCGCCGACCAGTCACGGAATGTGCCTTCAACGGTCTGCCATTCGGCGACGCGGATGGTGAGCTTGTCCTGCGAGCCGAGGCGATAGTCGCCGGCGGCGGCGATGTGCGGGACGACGAGGGCCATGGCAAGGCATGTGGCCAGCAAACGCGCCCGCCGCAGGCGGCCGGAAACCGGGCCGCGAAAGGCTTCGAACAAATCTGTTTTCAACTCAACGTTCCGATCCGCTATAGCCCCATCGCCCGATGAGCTTGCGTCGAATGGCCGACGCCAATGTCTGGCATTGGCCACCGGCCGGTCAGTAAGAACCGCGCGACATCCAGACGGCCGGGACGGTCTTGATGATGATGCGAACGTCCTCGAACAGCGACCAGTTCTCGACATAGTGACGGTCGAAGGCGACGCGGCTGTCATAGGACACATCGTTGCGGCCGCTGACCTGCCACAGGCCGGTCAGGCCCGGACGCGATTTCAGGTAGTAGACGGCGGATGTGCCATAGATCTCCAGTTCGTCGCGCACAACCGGACGCGGACCGACAAGGCTCATATCGCCCTGCAGGATGTTGATGATCTGCGGCAACTCATCGAGGCTGAGTTTCCTCAGCACCGCTCCAACGCGGGTGACGCGCGGGTCGTTCTTCAGCTTGCGGGTCGCGATCCATTCCGCGTTGGCGTCCGGGTTTGTGGCGAGGTAGGCTGCCAGCACCTTGTCGCCGTCCGGAACCATGGTGCGGAACTTCAGGCACGGAAAAATCCGTCCGCCCCGCCCGATTCGCCTGTGGCCGTAGAAAATCGAGCCGCCGTCGGAAAACTTGACGAGCAGCGCTATCATGACAAATAGCGGGCTGAGGGCGATCAAGCCAATCAGTGAACCGGTGATATCGAAGCTGCGTTTGAGCAGGCCGCCGATCGGCGGCGGAAAATCGATGTCAGCCTGCGAAAAGCTCGCGGTGGCCGACTTGGCAACGTCCCTCATGCCGTAAACTCCATGCGTTGAACGAATGGTTCACCACACGATACCCAAAAAATGTTGCAGCGCAACACACAATTTACCACCCCGTTGAAATAGTCACGTCATGAAATGACTAAATAATAAGCTTGCTATGCACAAATTTCGGCATATTTAGCACATTTGTGACAATAAATGGGCACGGCCGAAAAAATAGAGGCCTTTGTGGGGCGGTTTTTAGGCGGACCTACCTATTTGCCAAGGCGAGGTACAAATTAGTGCTTCATCATGCCGTGATGCTTGGTCAAAACCGTATAAAGTACTACTTAATATTGCCAATTTTACTAAAAAATATCGACGAGAGGATATCGGCCTAGCTCCCGTTGCGTGCATTGCAACATGGCAGAGTCGATCGCAAAAGCTCGATCAAAAATAACCGAAGTTGCCCTTGCCGCCTATTGCTCGCCTTAATAGAATTGCAAATTATACCTGTCACGGTGACGACAGGTGGAAAAGGCCGGAAGCAACCGGTCGAGAGTGGGCGACCTTAACAAGCCCACATGACAAGGGACGGCGCTCGGGTGGGGCAATCGCGATAATACCCGAGCCGGTTTATGGGCTGTTGGGTATGGCACTTCCAAAATTCATCCTCGGGATGATTTTCGCTCTGGCGATCGTCGTCGGCTGGTCCTGGCTGGGCGGTGCGTCGATAGGCACGATATTGGTGCGTGTCATCATCTGCGCCGTGACCATTCAGGCCGGCTATTTCGTGCTCATCTACACCATGATCGCCAGGAGCGCGCCGACGCCTGCCGACATAGCTCGTGACGCCGAGCGCAAACTGAACGCACCCGAGGTCGCCGAAAGCGAGAAGCTGGGCGGTGCCAGGCGCGGCCTGCATTGATGCAGACTGCTCAAACGTGGCCCGGTTTGGCGGCAACGACATGCTTCGAGACAAAGGGACCAAAGCGCCGCGTGAATCCGTCTCGGCGGGACGCGTCTTGGTCGCCGGCTCACGCCACATCAGCGGGTTCGCTCTCCGACTGTTCCCCCAACAGCATCCTCGACAACCGGCTGCCGGTTTTTTCCTTCAGCCGCTGATATTGGCCGACCTCGACGATACGGCCGTTTTCCATCGCCACCACCCAGTCGGCGAAGGCGATCATCGACGGCCGGTGCGCGATGGTCAGGATCGTCATCGTACCGCGTAATCCATCGATCGACCTGGCGATCAGCGACTGGTTCTGCCAGTCGAGCGCGCTGGTCGCCTCGTCGAGGATGAGCAGCGACGGCTTGCGCAGCAGCGCGCGCGCGAGCGCGATGCGCTGACGTTCGCCGCCCGAGAGCCGCACGCCGCGATCGCCGACCACCGTCTCGAGCCTGAGGTCGAGCCGTTCGACAAACTCGCCGGCGTGCGCCTGACGCAGCGCGGCCCACAGATCGCCATCGCTGGCCCGTGGCGCGGCGAGGCGCAGGTTCGCCGCGATCGTGTCGTGCAGGAGGAACACGTCCTGCGGCACATAGGCCACCTGGTCGCGCCAGCGACGGCGATTGCTGGCATCGATCTCGACGCCATCGACAAGCATCTTGCCAGTGGTGGGCTCCAGCAGGCCAAGCAGCATGTCGGCGATCGTGCTCTTGCCCGATCCGGACGGCCCGATCAGGGCGGTGACCTTGCCGGCCGGCAGGCCGAAGGTGATGCCGCTCACCACCGCCTTGTCGACAGCATCTCCGTAGGCGAAGGACACGCCGCGAATATTCAATCCCGTATTGAGGGAGAGTGTCCCGGCGTCGGCGAACTCGGTATGGCCGGGTTCGCGTTCGGCGTCGAAACGTGCCTGCAGGCTGCGCATTGCCGTAAAGGCGGGCAGGTTGATCAGCACTTGCTGGGCCTGCGTCTGCATGTCCATGAAGCGCGGCGCGATACGCATGAAGACCAGGAGCAGGACGACGATCTCGGCCAGCGACAGGTTGAAGCGGACCAAAGCCACATAGATGAACAGGCTCAGGCCCACGACGCTCGCCACCTGGAATACAGCAGTGCCGATGGTGCTGTTGCGCACATAGTCGATGTTGTCGGCCTTCATCCTCTCAAGCGTCGACCGCAGCTGCGCGAAATAGCTGTCCTCGACGTTCAGGCTCTTGGCCACCTTGATGCCGCCGAGAAATTCCGAGACTGTCCGGTACTGGTCCTGGCGATTGGCGGTCAGCACACGGCCGAAGGCAGTGGCCCGTGCCCGGAAGGGCCGCAGCGCCACGAACATCAGGATGCCGATGACCACGGCAAACAGCGTCATGACCGGCGAGATAAACACGGAAACCAGGAGATAGCCGGCCAGAAGAACGGCGATCTGCACCAGCATCAGCAGTGAGAAAGCCGCGCCCTGGACGCGGTCGATGTCGCCGGTCAGGGCATGATCGAGGTCGGAACTGCGCATGCGTGTAAAAACGCCCCAGCGCGCCTTGCCGATGCTTTCGAACAGGTTCATGCGAACGCGATTGATGAAATCGAACAGCAATTTGGCCATGTAGACCGACTTGAAGCGATTGAACGCCGCCTGCGCCGCAACAAGCCCGACCAGCGCGCAAAGCACGGTCGTCAGTTGCAGCGTGCCATCAGGCACCAGCCAGCGCACGAAATCATCGTTGGGCAGCCGAACAGCGAAATCCTGGTCGGCACGTCCGACCAGATGCAGCAGCGGGACGAGCAGCAGGATCGAAATGCCCTCGGTCAGGCTACCGAGGATGAGGAAGAACAGCGCCGTCCACGTTCGCCGGCCGCCGATCCGGGCAATGGTGGCGCCGAAGGCGGCAATTTCTCGAAACAGCGACAGGCGAAGGATTGGGGGCTTCGACATGGTTGCGCTCACAACCGCCGGCTGCCAGCCGACAGATCCTTTTCGATCAGTTCCACGGCTTCGCCGATCCTGTCCAGGCCCGTCGGGACTTCCAGCCGGTACACGCCGATATGGTTGGCAATCCATGAACATTGCCGAAGATGCGCCGTCGCGAAGTCGCCGGGCAGGGCCGCGCGGCCGAAGCGCGTCACATAGGAGAATTTGATGATGGCCGGCAGGGCGGCAATGGCGGGCAAGGGCGTGATGCCAGCCCTTTCGCCGCGCTCGAGGATATAGATCCTGGTCGCCGGCACCTCGTCGCCCGAAAAGCCGCCGTTCAGGCGATGCTGCATCTTGTCGATCGCCGGATTCACTTGCGGCCGCACTTCCGCTTCCTCAAGCGAGATCGCCGCCGCGGCGTCGGCCGCCAGCTTGATCTGCGGAAAGCCCGGAACGGTCATTGGCTCACTCGGATTGGCGAGGTCCAGCGCCACCACGTCATCGGTAAGCAGTCGATGCCCGGCCCGGATCATCGCACTTGCGGTCGTCGACTTGCCGGCTCCCTTGTCACCCATGAAGATGGCGCTCGTGCCGGCGGCGGCGATGGCACTGGCATGCAGGACAAGCAGGCCGCGCCGGTGCAAGAGCAGCGCCATGACCGGACCAAGCAGCGGAAACGCGAGCAGCGCGTCGTCGACGCCGGGCGCCGGTTCGATGTCGATACGGCTGGAATCGGTGATCAGGAACGCGCCCACGGCATGCCACGCCAGATATTGCCGGTCCGGCTCGAAGCGAAAGTCGGTCGCGGCTTCGGGCGAGGGCTTTGGCAGGTCGATCGCGCCGACGGCAATCACGACATCCGCCGCCCCCGGCGCCGCCGGCTGCAGTTCGGGCAACGTCACCTCCGACGCGATGGTCAGGCCGTAGGCCCGGTAGAAGCGGCGCTCTCGTATGGCCCGGTCATACGGACGGGGATTATCACTGTATGCGGCCACCGGCTCGTTGCGCGGCATCATGCGGGGCTCCCGCCATGCTGGAGTTGCCGCAGCCAGAGCGACAGCGAGGCCGAGCGCCAGACGTACTGGACATCCAGGGGGGCTGCCTGATCGGGCTGGCGCAGCAGCCGCGCATAGGCAGCACTCACTTGCGGCAGATTGACGTAAGGCGCGATGCGGTTCGCATCCGAGACCAGCAGCTGTTCCAGGAGGTCGCGATGGTTGCGCAGCATGCCGTTGACGAGATTGGCAGTGAAGTCGATCTTGTCGCGCCGCCACTGCACCGCCTCCGGCAATACGCCTTGCATGGCGCGGCGCAGCACATAGCGGCCAAAACCGTGGCTCAGCTTCTCCTCGCCCGGCAGCGCCAGGCAGAACTCGACCAGCGGCTTGTCCCAGAAGGGGTAGCGCGGCTCGACCCCGAAATTGGCGGCGGCCTTGTCGAGAACCTCGAAAGCATGCGGGACATAGCCGTTCGACAGGATCCAGCGATGGCTCAAGGCGTCGCTGGCCTGGACGCCGGGCGGCATGTAGCCGGCCCGGTGAAACCGGTCGACAAGCTCGGTGCGCTTGGCCAGGTCCGGATTGATCAGGTCGCGCCAGCTTCGTGCGCGCGACACTTGCGCGGGCTTGCGGATCTTGTTCAGGGCACGGTTGGCCATATGCCTCAGCCTGGCGATGCGCCAGGCCGGCCCGTAGAGGGTCAGGAACTGGAGATAAAGGCCAAGCGTGCTGTCGCCATAGGTGTTGGATGCGCTGCGGACCTCGCGCCACAGATCCATCCATCGGCCGCCATTCGCAAGCTCGTGCAGGTGGCCGTGGCCTTGTGAAACGACCTCGTCGCCACCATGGCCGTCCAGCAGCACCTTGATGCCCTTGGCGCCGGCAGTCCGGTAGATGCCGCGGGTGAGCGTCAGGCCCGGCGCCAGGAACGTTCCTTCCTGTTCTTCCAGCACGCGCTCGAATTCGGCGAATGGGGCATAGTTGCCGACCGGGATCAGCGTCGCGTCGACCTTCTGCTGGTCGAGAACGGCATCGATGAAGGGCCGCTCGTCCATCGGCGAGCCCTTCTCGAAAATCAGCGAGAACGTTGGCAGCCTCGGCTTGCGCGCGGCGGCATTCTGCAGGCCGGCGACACAGGCGATAGACGAGGAATCGAGGCCGCCGCTCAGCATTGCTCCGACCGCCGAGGTCCCTCGCATGCGGTTGCGCACCGATTGCGAGAACAGATGGGCGAATTCCTCCGATGCATCCGACCGCAAGGGCCGCGCCGACGGCTCGATCTGCCAGTATCGGCGCAGCATCACTTGTTGCGCGGTGACGGTTAGGCTGTGGCGGGCCGGCAGGCTGAATATATCGCTGTAGGGGGTCGACTGCGGGTCGTCGGGAAGCCCGGCCAGGAAGCCGGAGATCTGGCGCTCGCTGACACGTGCGCGGATACCCTCGACGCCCAGGATCGGACCGATCTCCGACGCAAAGGCAAAACGCCGGTCCGCCGCGTGGTAGTAGAACGGCTTGACGCCAAAATGATCGCGCGCGCAAAACAGCGATTGCCGCTCGTCATCCCAGATGGCGAAGGCGAAATCGCCTTGCAGATGCTCCGGGCAGGCTTCGCCCCAGCGCAGATAGGCCCGCATCAGCACGATCGCGTCGGCTACCGACTGGTCGCGGATACCGAGCCTGGCCAGCAACTCGTCACGGTTGTCCAGCCGGCAATCGGCGGTGATGGCGAGCCGGCCCCCAGCCATCGTCAAAGGGCCCGGACCGACTTCATCCGATGTGTTGAGCCAGGCGTGGCCAAGGGCGATGCTGGTGTCCAGCCACCAAGAACTGCCGTCAGGACCACGATGGCGCATGCGCGCCAGCATTTGCTGAATGTCGGCCGCCGCGACCGCCGGTGCGTTTGCTCCGCGCAACAGGATTCCGGCGACGCCGCTCATCGGCTGCCGTGGTCGACGAGATGGGCGAAGCCGTCGATCGATCCGCCAAGCACGATATGGTTGTCGCTGACCAGCCAGGCATGTGCTTTCAACTGCTCGCCTGTGCCACGTTCGATGCCGATGCGTATCGTCGATTCATTGCCTTGGCGGGCGAGAATATACTGGCCGGAGAGCGCCTGGGTCAGGCACGTGGCGTAAGGGACGAAACGGGCCGCGGCGGCAACGCCCCAGGCGACACGCCGCAGTTCGCCCATTGAGGCGCACTGCCGCGCGTCGAGGCGCGTCACCAGGCTGCGTACACGATTGTAGGACAACAGCGTCAGCCCCAGCCGAACTGTCGCCACCACCAGCAGGCAATGGCCAAGGAAGATCATTTCCGAGCCACTCAGGGAGAAAATCCTGACCAGCCCGCGCCGGCTTCCCCCGCGCTTCGTCTGCTTGACGTTTGTTTCTCTCGCCGGTTCCTGCCGTAAAGCCGTGGCCCGCGAAGACAAGGCCCGCGAAACCAGGGCCCGTGAAACCAGGGACTTGTGCTGGACCGGCTTAGACAAGTGCCTCATGATGCCGTCTCGCAAGCCCATTATCGGCCAGGCCCTTCAGCAATGCGTCGACATCGGCCTGGCAGCGCGCCGGGTCGACATTGTAGCGCGCAAGCACGGCGCTGCGGATGTCGCCGATCGACCGGGGTTCCTGGATCAAATCCCAGATGAAGGCGCCGACGCCATTCAGGCTGTAGTAGACATTGGATTTGAGATTGAGCAGCGCCAAGCCATCTCCGAACTCGCAAGCCACGGCATCCTTGGTCGCGCACACGCTATCGTGGTCGCCCAGATCACGGTCGGATAGCTCCCCGTTCATCCCCAAACCTCGCTGACAAAACGCTGCGACATCTCCAGGTGGCGCAGGAGAAATCGGGAGGCTGGCCCCCCGACCCCTCTTACGTCTGCTTTTGAATCCAGAGTCCCAACATGTCACTCTGGAATCGGCTGTAGGTCTCAGGAGAACGTCAGGTCGCCAATCGGCGTATGCGCGGGGAACGATGCGTCGATCGCCGTGCTGCCGCCGCCGCCCTGGGTGATGGTCTCAATCGAACCATGGACCGTCAGGCTTGGCGTTTCATATTCATGCTTTTCAACATTCTGTTCCATTTTACTCTCCGATTTAGGACTGGAAACGGCCTGTCGAGTGCCGTCAGCACTTTTATGCTGCAATGCAATAGCTGCACGGCAGCATTTATGAGTCAAGACTGTTTTACTTTCTGTTAATCAATTACGGTTGCTGGCGTCGTCACATGAGCGGCATGCCTAAAACTTGTCATTTTTTAGCCGATTCCTTGTGCACGACGATCGCGCCTGTGCTGATTCTTTAAGCATTTGATTTTGCTTGCATAAGCCGTTTGCGTTGTGCCTATATTTAGGCCTCTCTAATGAAAAGAATTTCCATTTGAGAAATCGTCCGGAGATTGCCTAAGCCGACGTGGCAAGGGACATTTCAACCGCGGTTTTCACTGCTTTCCGATGCCACCTCGATAGACGCTTTGGTGGCAAAAATTCGCACTGCAGAAGGAAAGGCTTTACGGCATCGAGGTTTTTGGTGATGCTTGCTTCGCATTGCAGCATAAGTGTCGGCGCGAAACGCTTTCTTGGGAGACTGTGCGCTAAATGGCCTTGCCGGATGGCTCATACGAACGATTGCGCGCCGCCGGCTGTGCCGGCGAGGTGGCCTATGTGCAGGCTTGCCTGCGATTGTTTTTCGCCGGCCCGGGCGCGGGCGACGTTTCGATGCGCCATCTTGACGGTGAAAAAATTGCCGAGATTGCCAGGCTGAACAAGGTCGCCGTCTTTGTCCTCAAGGCGCTTTCGCGCGCACCCGCGCTTCAGAGGCCAACTAAGCTTTTCCAATGGCTCGACACCTACCGCAGGAAAACGGTTTCGATGAACGCGTCCTGCATCATGGATTCGATGGCGATCCAGGACGTGCTGCGCGCCAGCGAGATCGATTTCGTTTTTCTGAAGGGTCCGTTCCAGCAGCAACTTCTCTACGACGACCATTTTATGAAGCCCTCGGGCGATGTCGACATCCTGGTTTCGCCGCTCGGATTTTTCAGGGCGCGTGATGCGCTTCGCAAGATCGGCTATGAGGTATCAGGCAAGTCGAGCTCCGTCTGGTGGGTCCGCTTCCTCGGCGAACAGCACATGACCCGGGACGACGGGCCGAGGTCGTCCACCGTCGATCTCCACTACCGCCTCCAGCAGCCCGGCTCGCCAAGCCCGCGCGACGCGGACGGGTTCCTGCGGCGCAAGCGACAGGTCGAAATCGCCGGTGCGACGGTGCCGTTCACCTCGGTGGCCGATACATTGCTTTTGTCCTGCATCAGCGTCGCCAAGGCACTTTTCAACCGGGAACCCTGCGCCGGATACGTCTGTGATATCGGCGCCAGCGCCGGCCGCCTCGACGAGGCGGATCAGCAGCGTTTGCTCGATGCCGCTACCGCGCAAGGTCTGGACGACACGCTGCTGCTTGGCCTGCGCGCCGCCGACGTGCTACTCGGCGGTGCCGCCACGCTGCTGTCGCAGCGCGCGACCAGGATCCTGCCGCGCATCGGCGATGAGGATCTGCTCAGCATGGTCATCGCGCCGTGGCTGCCGTCGCTGCGGTGGCCGCAGCGGCGAACGGTGCTTTGGGAACTGTGCGGCCGCGCGCCGGTCCGCTATCTGGCCGAAGCAGGCTGGGCGGCGTCCGCCGATATCAGCCGCCGCATCTTCGAGCGGCCGGCGAGTCGCTGAAGGTAAATTGGATGCTGATGGCAATTCTGTAGTGCATCGAACGAGTACGGGGCGAGGGCAAATCGATATTACCTGTACGAGAGGCAAATCCATGTCGATGACGAAATCCGAGGTCTGCGTGATCATCGCGGCAAAAAACGCCGCAGCGACAATCGCCGTCGCCATCGCATCCGCATTGCGCGAACCGGAAGTGGCGGAGGTCGTGGTCGTCGACGATGCCTCCACCGACGACACCGCCGGTGTCGCACGATCCGCCGATGATGGCAGCGGGCGGCTCTCCGTGATGCGCCTCGATGTCAATCGCGGCCCCTCCTTTGCCCGCAACGCAGCCATCGCCGGCTCGAAATCGCCGTTCATCAGCATTCTCGATGCCGACGATTTCTTCCTCGAAGGCCGGTTTCGCAACTTGTTTGCCGGCGCCGATTGGGATTTCGCCGCCGACAACATCATGCTGATCAGGGATGATGCGACAGGCGACGCGACGAAAATCGTCGCGCCGCAATTTGCCGCCGATCCGGAATTCCTCGATTTCGAGCGTTTCGTCGAAGGCAACATCTCCAGGCGCCGCGTGCAGAGGGGCGAACTGGGCTTTTTGAAGCCGGTGATCAGCCGTGCCTTCCTCGACCGCTATGGGTTGAGCTACGACGAGAGCCTGCGGCTGGGCGAGGACTATGAACTCTACGCCCGCGCGGTCGCATGCGGGGCGCGGTTCAAGGTCATTCGCTCCTGCGGCTACGGCGCCATCGTCCGCGCCGATTCCCTGAGCGGCCGCCACAAGACCCAGGACTTGAAGCGTTTGGCCGATGCGGATCTGGCGCTGCTGGCGATCGACAGCCTGCCGGAAGGCTCGAAGGCGGTGCTGCGGCGGCATGAACGGCACGTGCGCGACAAATATCGGCTGCGTAATTTCCTTGACGTCAAGGCCGAGCGGGGGCTGGGCTCGGCTGCGGCTTACGCCTTCGCCAGCCTGTCCAACCTCGTCCCCATCGTCCAGGGCGTGGCTTCCGACAAGCTCGAGGCGCTGTTTCGTCGTGTCGGCCTTGTGTCCAGCCAAAAGCCTGTGCCGCCGCTGCGCTTTCTGATGGCCGGAACCAGCACGGGCAAGGAACGCTGAGAGTGGTCCCGATGCAGCGATTTGTCCACTCGCGGCATGTCATCACGCAAACCATTTCGGCCGGATTTATGAGTTTACGAATTGGGTGGTTGCCTCGCGGCTCCGACGATGGCAGTCTATGTTGCGGTGCAGCATAGTGGACGACCAGCCGAACTTGGCCCCCGATCGGATTGGTCTGATGTCTCTCCCTCAAAAGGAGCACGACAACGCAACACGAGTTTTTGAGCCCCGGCTGCGGGGATCGGCCAGAAGCCCGGCCCACAAGCCGGCGATGACGGGAACCTGAGTTCATGGCCTCGATATTCGGTTTCAGATCAAGGGATCCGGCCCGCGACCGTCAGGCCGATGTTTCACGTCTTGATCGTTTGGCAAAGCTGTTCGAGCAGATTGCGGCCGAGATCGAGGCCGAGAGAACCGGGCTTGAGAATCGCTACCGGACGACGTCGACCAACGCCGCCTTTCTGGTCGAAGCGATGGAAAACGGCTCTGCTTCCGACAAGCGGTCTTCGGAAGTCAGCGCCCTGACACAGTCGATCCTGAATTGCGAGCGCCGCATCGCGGCGCTGTCGCGCCAGGACGGCATGATGAAAGAGCTCCGTCATTCGCTGGATATGGTCTTTGACGAGGATGCCTCCTCGGCCGCCGCGGCGGAATTCGCCTGGCCGGCAGGCGCCGGCAGAGGTTGAACGTGAAGGCTCGGAACTGTTGCAACAGATTTGATGCAAGGCGGGAAGCAGAAGCAATCGAGAGGGTCACAAGGAAGGTCAAGGTTGGCCCGTGCAGGAGCGGTTCGAACGTCGACTTTGGGTTGGGGACACACAGCGCAAAGGTGAGTTTGGTATGAATTGGAATCCGAAACCTACGACGGCAATTGAAGCACCGCCTCTCGCATATCGGACCGGACAAGCCGCCCGGCGGCTGGGGTCGCTCGGTGCGTTGCTGCTGGCTGCTCTTGGCGGTTTCCTGGCAACCCCTTCCCATGCCCAGGACATTCCGACATCGCCGTCCTTTGTCGATGATTTCAAAAGCTTCGACCGCACGCGCTGGTATGTTTCCGACGGCTGGAACAACGGCAGCCATCAGAATTGCACCTGGTCGAAAAATATGGTCGAACTGTCGAATGGTGTGCTGTCGCTCGGCTTCGAAAAGCAGACGCTGAAGGATCGCGACTACGTCTGCGGCGAGATCCAGACCAAGCAGCGCTTCGGCTATGGCACCTATGAGGCACGGCTGAAGACCGATACCGGCTCCGGCCTCAACGCCGCGTTCTTCACCTATATCGGTCCAAGCGACAAGCAGCCCTGGGACGAGATCGACTTCGAGGTCCTGACCAAGGACACCTCCAAGGTGCAGGTCAACGCCTATATCGCGGGCAAGGGCAAGAACGAGAAACGGGTCGACGTACCGGGCGGCACGGAGAAGGCCTTCAACGACTACGCCTTCGTCTGGCAGAAGGACAGCTTGCGATGGTACGTCAACGGCCAACTGGTGAACACGATTACCGACCCGGCGAAGCTGCCCAGCCATGCACAGAAGATATTCTTCAGCTTTTGGGGTAGCGATACGATGAAGGGCTGGATGGGAGCGTTCGCGGATCCGGGCCGCAAGCTTTCCCTGCAGGTCGAGCGGGTCGCCTTCACGGCGCTCGGCGAACCCTGTCAATTTCCGGAATCGCTGGCATGCAGTGTAAAGTAGTTGGGAAAGTCGATTTGAACCGGCGGGGCCGAAAACGGTCCGCTGCCTTGCATGGGAATGAAACCGAATGAATTTGACGGTGTTTGGAATTGGCTATGTCGGCCTCGTGCAGGCGGCGGTGCTTGCCGAAGTCGGGCACCAGGTGGTGTGCGTCGACATCGACGCCGCCAAGGTCGAGCGGCTCAACCAGGGCCTGGTTCCCATTTTCGAACCCGGTTTGGAAAACCTCGTTAAGGAGAACCATGCCGCCGGCCGCATCAAGTTCACAACGGATGCCGCCGCCGCTGTCAGGCACGGCGAGATCCAGATGATCGCGGTCGGCACGCCGCCGGGCGAGGACGGCTCGGCCGACCTCAAATATGTGCTGGCAGTCGCCGAGACCATCGGCCGCGAAATGGACAAACCCAAGATCGTCGTAGGCAAGTCGACGGTGCCGGTCGGCACCTGCGAAAAGGTGAAGGCCAGGATCGCCGACACGCTGAAGAAAAGAGGCCGCGAGGACCTGGCTTTCGATGTCGCTTCAAATCCGGAATTCCTCAAGGAAGGGTCCGCGGTTGCCGACTGCATGAAGCCGGACCGCATCATCGTCGGCACCGACAGCGAGGACACCGAGGCTGTGATGCGCGAACTCTACGCGCCGTTCAATCGCAACCACGAGAAGATGATCGTGATGGACGTGCGCAGCGCAGAATTCACCAAATATGCCGCCAACTGCATGCTGGCGACCAAGATCAGCTTCATGAACGAGATGGCCAATCTGGCCGAACAACTCGGCGCCGACATCGAGGAGGTCCGCAAGGGCATCGGCAGCGATCCGCGCATCGGCTACCATTTCATCTATCCGGGCCTCGGCTATGGCGGCTCGTGCTTCCCGAAGGATGTGCGGGCGCTGATCAAGACCGCCGAAGGCGTCAAGTTCGACGCCAAGCTGCTGCGCGCCGTTGAGGAGCGCAACAACGCACAGAAATCGGTTCTCTTCGACAAGGTGGACCGCTATTTCAAGGGCAACCTCAAAGGCAGGACCTTTGCGCTCTGGGGTCTGGCCTTCAAGCCCAACACCGACGACATGCGTGAGGCGCCGGCGCGCGTCCTGATGGAGGCGCTCTGGAAGGCCGGCGCCAATGTGCAGGCCTATGATCCCGAGGCGATGCAGGAATGCCAGGCCATCTACGGGCTGCGCGACGACCTGCTTCTGTGCGGCACCAAGGAGGCGGCGCTGCGCGGCGCCGATGCGCTGCTGATCGCCACAGAATGGAAGAGCTTTCGCGCGCCGTCCTTCGACGCGGTGAAGGACGCGCTGACCACGCCGGTCATCTTCGACGGCCGCAACCTCTATGACCCCAAGGTCATCGCCCGCCATGGCATCGAATATCACTCGATCGGCAGAATGGCGGCATGAGACCGGGCCCTGTCAGACGGATGCAAGACCGGTCCGCACACGGCCTGCGGACGCTGGGGTTGAGCGCGTATTTCTGTGTGGAGTTGTAGCTGATGGTGCTGGACGTAAAGCCGGAGCAAATCACCAAGGATCATTTCGATCTCGTCGCGATCGGTTCCGGCTTCGGTTCGGCCTTCTTCCTGCATGAGTTCGCCAGGCGCCGAAAGGCGCGCATTCTGGTGCTGGAGTGGGGACGCCACAACACCCATGAATGGCAGCTCGAACAGAACGTCAACACCGACATCGAAGACGAGACGACCTACAAGACCAATTCCGACAAGCCGTGGAACTACACGATCGGACTGGGTGGCGGGACGAACTGCTGGTTCGCGCAGACGCCAAGATTTCATCCCAATGATTTCCGGCTGAAAAGCACCTACGGCATCGGTAATGACTGGCCGATCAGTTATGACGACGTCGAGCCGTTCTACTGCGACGCGGAAGACATCATGTCGATCTCCGGCGACCCCGACATGGCGGCGATGCTGCCCCGCTCGAAGCCGTTTCCGCAACCGCCGCATCGCATGTCGACACCGGACAGGATGATGAAGGCGGCGCAGCCCGACCAGCACTTCGTCATGCCAACCGCGCGGGCTCGCGTGCCGACCGCGCAGCGCAGCTCGTGCTGTGCCAATCTGCGTTGCTGGCTGTGCCCGGTCGACGCCAAATTCACCGTCAACAACGGGTTGATGCACGTCTTCGAGCATCCCGACATCTCGGTCTGCCTCGGTGCGGAGGTGCGCCGGCTCGATCACGTCGGCGGCGCTGTCCGTTCGGTCACGTTCAGCCATGACGGCAAGGAATACCAGGTCAGCGGCGATCTCTTCATTCTCGGCGCCAATGCCATCCAGAGCGCGGCGATCATGCTGCGATCCGGCCTGGGCGGCGAGTTTGTCGGCAGCGGCCTGCATGAATCCTACGGCTGGAATTTCGAGGTCTATCTCGACGGCGTCGACAATTTCGACGGCAGCACCATCACAACAGGCCTGAATTTCGGCCTCTATGATGGTCCTCACCGATCGGAGCATGCGGCGGCATTGGTCTATTTCGAGAACCGCTGGCAGCACGGAATGCGTGCCGAAAAGGGGCGGCTACGCCAGGCGCTGCCGTTGGTCGTGGTCACCGAGAACCTGCTCGACCCCGAGAACTACGTCACGCTTGACGCGGATGACAATGCCTTCGTCAGCTTCAAGGCGCCATCGGACTACGCGGTGAAGGGCATGGCGCGCGCTCTGGAGAAATTGCCTGACCTTCTGGCGCCGCTGCCGGTCGAAAAGCTCTTCGACCGCGGCATTCGGCCGACCGAATCGCACGTCCAGGGCACGCTGAGGATGGGCACCGGCCCGGCCGATTCTGTGGTCGACAGCGGCATGATCCACCATCAGCTCAGAAACCTGGTCGTCGTCGGCACCAGCACCTATCCGAGCTGCTCCTGCGCCAACCCGAGCCTGACCGCGGCAGCGCTGTCCTTGCGGGCGGCGAGCCGGATCGCGTGAAAGGAGGTATCGCATGATCGAGATTTCCAGACGCTCGGCCCTGGCCGTCTTGGCTGGCGGAGTGGTTTCGACGGGGGTCGCCTACGCCACCGTTTCCTCCTTCTCGGACGAGGATCTGGTGCGCGTCACGCTGGAAAAATATCTTGGCAAGTTGAACATCCGCATCGAGCATCTGCAGCAGTTCGTGCTGGCGTTCCGCGACAGGAATCCATGGAATTTCCCAAGCGAAAAACTGAGTGATGCCGTCACCCTGGTGGAGGAGCTCAAACTGGGCGCCGCGCGTCGCTTGCTGCCCCGGCGGAAGCGGGAAGATCTGCTGCATTTCGACCGCTGGGTCGTCGCCGAATTCCATATGCTGACGGACTACGCCTGGCGCAGTTCGCCCAACGACCCGATCCGGTTTACCGGCTGGCAATCCTGTACCAATCCCTTCGCCAATCTGGAGCCGCCGAAACTTGCCTGACGTCGAAAGCGAGGCGGCGGCCTTTGCCTGTTGTCTTCGAGCAAGGAATACGAGATGCGACAAGGAGCCCGATCATGAAAGTTCTCTTTGCAGGCGGCAACGGCTACCCGCCCGAGTTCAGTGGCGGCGTTCAGTCGAGCACGCATCATCTGGCCGAACAGCTGATCGAGCACGGTCATGAAGCCGCTGTGCTCGCCGCCCTGTTCGGTGACGGTGTCTTCGGCTTCAAGGCGCGCGCCAAGATGAAGCTGTTGCGGCAGCCGGCGGTTGTCGACAGCTATCCCGGCTATCCGGTGGTGCGGGCCTGGTTTCCCTGGGAAGCGGCGGGTTATGCCGTCGACAGGCTGAAGCCCGATGTCGCCGTGGTCCAGTGTCACAAATCGGTTCCGATCGGCAAGGCGCTGCAGGCGGAGGGCGTGCCTTTGGTCGTTTATCTCCGCAATGTCGAGTTCCATGAACTGGGCGGCGATCTGCGCGAATTGCATTCGGCGCTCTACATTGCCAATTCGGACTTCACCGCGCGAACCTACAAAAAAGAATTCGGCATCGAGGCAGCGGTGATCCCGCCAACCATCAACCCGGCGCATTACTCGACGCCGACGACGGGCCAGTTCGTCACGCTGATCAACCCTTATGAGGAAAAGGGGTTTGAGCTCGCGGTGCGGATTGCCGGCGCCTGCCGCGAAATTCCCTTCCTGTTCGTCGAAAGCTGGAAGCTCGACGACGATCACCGGGCGCGGATCGAACAGACGATCGCTCCCTTGGGCAATGTCGTCCTGGAGAGCCGCACCAGCGACATGAAGACGATCTATGGCCGCACGAAGATCCTGCTTGCTCCCAGCAAGTGGGAAGAGGCGTGGGGCCGCGTCGCTTCGGAGGCCCATTGCAGCGGAATCCCCGTTATCGGTTCGCGGCGCGGCGGTCTGCCCGAGGCTGTCGGCTCCGGTGGCGTGGTGCTGGATTACGATGCTCCGCTGGCCGATTGGGTCGCGGCCGTCAGGCGGCTGTGGAACGACAACCAGGAATATGACCGGCTTTCCGGTCTCGCTCGCAGCTTCGCCGGGCGCCCGGAACTCGATCCCGATCGCCAGTTCATCACCTTCTTCTCGATACTGGACAGGGCCATGCAGCAGCGCGCGCGACAGGCGGCCTGACGACGCCGCCTGAGCAGGTCAGGCCGGACGCTTGACCCGGCTTTTCAGCGTCTCGTAGCCGCGGGCGCCAAGCAGTGCGCGGGCAATGGTCTTGGCGGCGCTCTTGCGGCCCTCTTGCGACTTGATCTGCCGCAGCCTTGCCGGCAGGTTGCGGGCCGCCTGGCCAAGTGCCGGCAGCGACAGCGCTTCGGGGAAGCTGACCATATGCGTTTCGACGCACAGCACCGGCTTGCCTGACAGTTCGGTGATCTTCAGCGCCTGTTCGTGCTCGCTCTCGATGAACAGGATGGCATCGGACTTGCGGTAGAAATCGGCCTTGAAACTGCCATGCGCGCCGAGTCGTTGCCGTTCCGCCTTGCTCGGCAGATCGAGCATGATCAGCTGGTCGTATTTGATCTCATGCTTGGCGAGCCATGCCTCGGTGAGCGCGCGGTATTTCTCCAGCCGGCTGGTGACCAGCCAGCCGATCGTGTGGGTCGCGACATGGAGCGGCCGCGCTTCGCTGAGGAATTTCTCATAGGCCGGGCCGTCGTCGTTTTCCGCCTCTGTCGGGTCGAGGCACAGCACGCCGTCAATGTCGACGCAGCATTGCGCCAGGAATTTGTGATGCATGAAGTTCCACTGGAACATGCGCGGATGCGGCACGACCTCGAAGACGAGGTCAGTTTCCTGGTGCAGGGGCTCAAGGCCGAACACGGCGGCAAAGGTGAAGTCCGCCTCGATGCCCGCAGCCTGGATGCGGGCGCGTGCGTCGCGCATGGCATTGCCGCCGGCGACGCTGTCGTCGATCACCAGCACCTTGCGCATCTCGGAAACCTTGCGGTCGAGAGCGGCACGGCGCTTGGTCACGCCTGATGTGTAGATTCGCCCAGCCAGGAAGCTGTCGAGATCGGTCATCGGGATGTTCGCGGCAAGGCTGACCAGCGTCGCTGCCAAAACGCCGCTTCTCGGCACACCGACGACCAGGTCGATGTCGCGCGGCAGCCGGTGCAGGCCCCTGACGATGGCGTCGTTCATATCGGAGATCGATCGGTAGTGCATGGTTCAGACCTGGTCCTGGAGGAGATGTCCGTAGCAGTCGAAGACGCCCAAATTATTGCGCTTCGCGCGGCGCTGCCGCAGGCAGCCTTGCCGGCAGCATCTTGAGCGCCTCGCGCAAGGCTTCGCGGCCGGAGGCGAATGCCAGTGCGATGATGATTGTGATGAGGTAGGCGAACACGGCGCTGCTGGCCAGGGCGACGACATGCTGCTGCGGCAGCAGTGGCTTGACGAACCAGATCGCGGCCAGCGCCAGATGGGCGCCAAGCACGAACGGCGTTGCCGCGCGCAGCACATGATGCGCCTGCAGCGGTCCGCTCTTGCCGACATAGAGCCATAGGAAAGGCGTCCGCAGATATTCGCTGATCGCATAGGCGATCGCCACGCCCAGCGCGCCATAGGGCAGGCCGAGCATGAAAGCCAGCACCGACGTCACGGCCGTTATGATGCCCCAGCGCATGAAATCGCCGGAGCGGCCCTGGCTGACGAAAAGCCACCCCGCCGGATTGTTGAGCGGCTGCAGCAGCCCGGCAAAGCCGAGCGCCAGGAAAATCGAGGCGCTTGCGCGCCATTGCTCGCCGAGCACGAAGGGGATCAGCACATCCGACATCGCGGTGGCGAAGGCGACACCGGGAAGCGCCACCAGCAGGATCAGCGGCATGACGCGCAGATAGGCGCTGCGGTAGCGATCCGGCTCGTCCTTCAGCCTGGAAAGTGCTGGAACCATCACCTTCGACAAGGGGTTGGTGATCTGGCTCAGCGGAAACAGAAGCAGCTTGTAGGCGCGGTCATAGAGGCCGAGCTGCGCCTCGCCCCAATATTTGCCGATCAGCACGTTGTCGAGGTTGCGGGCAAAGAAATTGGCGAAGTTGAAGCCGGTGATGCCGGCGCCGAAATTGATCAGCTCGCCGATGCCGGCGACCTTGCGCGGCAGGCCCGGACGCCAGCGCGAACTCGCCCAGTAGCAGAGCGTCGGCAGCACGGCACCGGTCAGCGTGCCGGCAAACAGGGCCCAATAGGAGCGATCGATGAAGGTCCAGGCGATCGACACGGCAAGCCCGGCGATTGCGCTGGCGACGTCGATGACGGCCAGCCGGCCGAACTGCATACGGCGCGTCAAGAGCGCCAGATGCTGGGCGCCAAGCCCATAGGCCATGATCTGCAGCCCGAACGCAGCCACCAGACCTGTCACGCGCGGCTCGCCGTAGAAGGCAGCAACCAGCGGCGCCGCACCCGCAAGCACGCAAGCCAGGATCGCGCTGACGGCGACATTGATCCAGAAGAGGTAGTTCACCTCCTCATGCCGGATGCCTGATTTCTGGATCGTTGCCTGGGTCAGGCCGAAATCCTGGAACAGTGCGATAAAGGCAAGCACCGGCGCGCACATCGCCACGACACCGAAATCCTGTGGCGACAACAACCGCGACAGCACGACAACCGACAGAATCTGTGTCGCGACCCGCACCGATTGCGCCATGGCCGTGACAACCGCGCCGCGCCCAACCGATTTGCGCAAGGAGCCTTCTGGCGGATCGAATGCATTGGCTTCCAAATTCAGGATTCCTGATTTTTTACGTGGATTTTCGAGCCCGAAAATCCACGACCGCCGCCGACCACAAACTACGGCAATAATTTTGCAGTGCAACAGAAAACGTGGACCGCCGCACCAAAAATGTTGCGATGCAGCAAGACCTGTACTAGCATTCCCTCGGGTGGGCCAACAGCGGTCGAGTTTTTATGCTGCATGTCTTGTACCTAGTGCACGACGTTTCCGACCCGGCGGTGCGCCGGCGGATCACGATGCTCAGGGCAGGTGGGGCCCAGGTCACCTTGGCCGGATTCCGTCGCACCGCGAAGCCGATTGCGGATATCGAGGGACTGCGCCCGATCGACCTCGGCGGGACGCGTGACGGGCGATTCGGCCAACGCCTCGCGGCCGTAGCCAAAGCAGCCGTTTCGATAGGCTCGAAGCTGGGCGGAATGCCAAAGCCGGATGTCATCGTCGCGCGCAACCTGGAAATGCTGGCGCTTGCCCGCCGCGCCAGGTCAGCCTTCGGTGCATCGGTTCCGATCGTATACGAGTGCCTCGACATTCATCGGCTTGTGCTGCGCAACGATGTCCTGGGCAAGGCGCTGCGTGCCACCGAACGATTTCTGGCCAGGGATGTGAAGCTGCTGGTGACCAGTTCGCCTGCCTTCATCGCCAATTATTTCAAGCCGTTCGGCCAGGTCGCGGCACCCATCGAGCTGGTCGAAAACAAATATTTCGAGGCCGCGACGATTGTGCCCGGCGCTCCGGAGGCTGAAGAGAGCCTGGTCGGCCCGCCATGGCGGATCGGCTGGTTCGGCGCGCTGCGCTGCCGCCGCTCGCTCGAGCTGCTGGCTGATTTCTCCCGCCGCACGGAGGGCCGCTTCGAGATCGTGCTGCGCGGCCGTCCGGCTTTGTCGGAATTCCCTGACTTTCACGGCTTTGTCGAGGCCGAGCCATGGCTGTCGTTTCTCGGGCCCTACCGCAATCCGGAAGACATGGCGGCGATCTACAACGATGTCCATTTTTCCTGGGCGATCGATTTCTTCGAAGCGGGGCAGAACTCCGAATGGCTTCTGCCCAACCGGCTCTATGAGGGTTGCCGTTTCGGCGCGGTGCCGATCTCGATGGGCAACACCGAGACCGGGCGGTTCCTCAAGCAGCAGGATATCGGCGTGCTGTTGCCGCAAGCGTCGCCCGAAGCGCTCGAAGCCGCGCTAGGCAAGATGGAGGAGCATCGCTTCGCCAGGCTGAAGGGGCGTGTTCTGGCGCGCAACCCGAGGACCTGGAGCTACGATCGCAGCGATTGCCGTGCGCTTGTCGAGCGGCTGCGCAGCCTGACGGCCGTGCCCGGTTCGTTTGCCGCCGAGGCATTGGCATAGGATGGCAGGGGATGGACAGAGGCAAGATGGACAGAGGTTGATGACGCAGACGGAAAAACCCTCATCCAGCCTGATCGTTATCCCATGCCTGAACGAAGCCGCCCATATCGGTGCGCTGCTCGATCAATTGCGGCCCGCGGCCGCCAGGCTTGGCGCCCGGATCATCGTCGTCGACGGCGGCAGCACCGACGGCACGCTTTCCATCGTAGACGACGTCATTGCCAGGGACCCGCGGGTTATCCTGCTCCACAACAAGCGGCGTATCCAGAGCGCGGCGATCAATCTCGCCGTCGGTACTTTCGGCGATGGTGCCGACTATCTCATCCGCATCGATGCGCATGGCGGTTATCCCGACGATTATTGCGACCGGCTGGTCGAGGAAGCCCTGGCTACATCGGCGGATTCGGTTGTCGTTTCGATGCTGACCAGCGGCAGCGGTGCCGTGCAGAAGGCGGCGGCCGCGGCGCAGAACTCCAAGCTCGGCACCGGCGGCTCGAAGCATAGGCATCTTTCGCAGGGACAGTGGATCGATCACGGCCATCATGCACTGATGCGGATATCGGCGTTCGGCGCCGTCGGCGGCTATGACGAAACGTTCAGCCACAACGAGGACGCCGAGCTCGATTATCGCCTGCGCAAGGCCGGCTACAAGATCTGGATGAGCGGCAAGACGCAGATGGTCTACTACCCGCGTGCCTCGCTCTCAGGCCTCTATTTCCAGTATCTCGGCTACGGTCGCGGGCGTGCCAAGAATGTACTGAAGCATCGCGTCATCCCGAAGGTGAGGCAGATGGTGCCGCTGCTGGTGTTCCCGGTGGTGCTGCTGGCGGCCTTCTCCTTCGTGCACTGGCTGGCGGCGGTGCCGCTGCTGCTGTGGGCGTCGGTTTGCCTGGGCTACGGGCTGGTGGCGGCTATCCGCCAGCGCAAGGCCGACGTTGCGCTGGCCGGTGTCTCGGCCATGGTCATGCATCTTGGCTGGTCGGTCGGCTTCTGGCTGCAGCTTCTCGGCCTCGGCTCGCGACGAGGAGTGGCCTGATGGCGGTGTCGGCAAAGAACCGCAGCATCGACATCGGCGTCTGCACGTTCCGCCGGCCGGAACTGGCCGACACGCTGCGCTCGCTCGACGCCATGGAGATGCCGGTGGGATTCGATGTCCGCATCGTCGTCGCCGACAATGACGACACCCCAACGGCCCGTGACCTGGTGGCGGCGCTGTCGCGGGAATTGACGGTGCCGATCCACTATCAGCACGCCCCGGCGCGCAACATCTCGATCGCCCGCAACGCCTGCCTCGATGCGAGCACCGCGGATTTCGTCGCCTTCATCGATGACGACGAGACGGCCACGACGCCATGGCTTGCCGAACTGGTCGCGATGGCGCAGCAAAGCGGTGCCGCCGCCGTGCTCGGCCCGGTCAGGGCGCGCTATCGCCCGGACGCGCCGGACTGGATGCGGCGCGGCGATTTCCATTCGACCTTGCCCGTCTGGGTGCGCGGCGAGATCCAGACCGGCTACACCTGCAACGTTCTGCTGCGGATGGGCTCGGACAGCCTGCGCGGCCGCCGCTTCAGCCTGGCGCGTGGCCAGACCGGCGGCGAGGACACCGAATTCTTCGACCAGATGCACAAGGCAGGCGGCCGCATCGCCTTCTCGCCCGAGGCGTGGGTCGACGAGGTGGTGCCGCGCTCCAGGGCGGCATTCGATTGGCTCGGCCGCCGCCGCTTCCGCGTCGGCCAGACGCATGGCCATCTCCTGGGCAGCAGCGCCAGCGGAATCGGCCTGGCCAAGCAGGTCGGCCTGGCCTCGGCAAAGGCCATCTATTGCTTCGCCTCGGCACTTCCGGTCGTCGTCAGTCCGGTACGCAGGAACCGCAGCGTGCTGCGCGGCATTATGCATGTTGGTGTCGTCAGCGGCCTCGTCGGCATCCGCGAAATCCGCCTCTATGGCCAGCCGTCGCCACAGGAGGGAGGCAAGCGTGCAGCCTGACGTCAGCTCTATCCCCGATGTTTCCTTCGTTATTGCCGCCTACAATGCCGAGACGACCCTTGATCGGGCGATCGCCAGCGCCATCGCCCAGAAGGGTGTCAGCGTCGAAATCATCGTTGTCGACGACAAGTCGCGCGATGCGACGCTCGATGTTGCGCGGGCCTATCCCGGGGATATCGTCCGTGTCATCGCCCTGCCAAGCAATCGCGGCCCGGGCGGCGCCAGGAATGCCGGCCTCGATGCCGCCCGCGGCAGATGGATCGCGGTTCTCGATTCCGACGACGCGGTCTTTCCCGGCCGGCTCGCCAGGATGATCGCGCGTGCCGAAAGCGCGGATGCCCAGATCGCCGTCGACAATCTGCAGGTCGTTCGCGAGGACGGCGTTATCGAGGACGCGATGTTTCCGCGGCATTATCTGGAAGGCTTGCGCGAGATTTCGCTGGCCACCTACATCGCCGGCAACGTCGTCTTCGAATCCAAGTTCAACCTCGGCTACCTCAAGCCGATCTTCCAGCGCGAGTTCCTGAACGAAAACCGGCTTCGCTATGACGAGAAGCTGAGGATCGGCGAAGACTACATCCTCTTTGCCGCCGCCCTGGCCAAGGGCGGAAAATGCGTCGTCGAGCCCGATATCGGCTATGCCTACCATATTCGCAGCGCCTCCATTTCGCGCGTGCTCGAGCTTCACCACGTCGAAGCCATGCGCAGGGCGGATGCCGTGTTCGCTCAAACCCATCGGATGGATGAGGCCGCGCAGGCCGCGTTCGCGCGGCGTGGCCGCAGCCTGCGCAAGGCGGCATCGTTTCTGTCACTGGTACAGCACATCAAGGCGCGGTCCCCGCTCAAGGCGATCCGGACTGCGCTCAGCGACCCGGCGGCGGTCAGGCATATGGGCATGCCGATCGCCGTGCGGTTGCGAAGAATGGCGGCACAATTTGCCGTCGGGGCGGGGAGGTGAAGATGCAGGCACATGGAGGGAATTTTCGTGGCCTGTGAACGGATTGAAGTCGATCTCCTCAGAAGGAATTTGCGATGAAGAAAATCAGGAAGGCCGTGATACCGGTGGCGGGGCTTGGAACGCGGTTCCTGCCGGCGACCAAGTCGATGCCGAAGGAAATGCTTCCCGTCGTCGACAGGCCCGTCGTCCAATATGCGGTGGACGAGGCCTTCGAGGCGGGCATCGAACACATCGTCTTCGTGACCGGTCGCAACAAGGCGGTGATCGAGGACTATTTCGACCTGCATCCGGAATTGATCGGCACCCTGGAGCAGACCGGCAAGAAGACCCAGCTGGAGGCGCTCGAAAGCATGCTGCCTGTGGCCGGCGCCACCAGCTTCATCCGCCAGCAATCCCCGCAAGGCCTCGGCCATGCCGTCTGGTGCGCGCGCGAGGTTATCGGCAACGAGCCCTTCGCCTTGCTGCTGCCGGACATGGTGTCCTTCGGCGGTCGCGGATGCCTCGCCGAAACCGTCGAGCTTTATGAGCGCACGGGCGGCAACGTAATCGCCGTCGAGCGTTGCGAACCCAGCGAGACCAACAAATATGGCATCGTTGGCCGTGGCGCCGAGATCGGCGGCGGTTTCGAGGTGACGGCCATGGTCGAGAAGCCGGCGCCGGCCAATGCGCCTTCGAATTTCTACATCAACGGCCGCTACATCCTGCAGCCGGAGATTTTCGCGCTCCTGGGCAATCAGCAGCGCGGCGCCGGCAACGAGATTCAACTGACGGATGCCATGGTTCGTCTGTCGAAGGATCAGCCGTTCTTCGCCCAGCCTTTCCTCGGCCGCATGTTCGACTGTGGTTCCAAGGAAGGGTTCATCCAGGCCAACATCGCCTTCGCGCTGGCGCGCGACGACATGAAGGGTCCGGTTTTCGAGATGCTTCAGGAGTTCGTCCGGTCGCATGAACGCCAGGAAGAAGCCGCATAATGCCCATCTTTCGGGAGTATCGTCAGATGGCCGGCGAAGAGGGGCCGGCAGGTTCTCTCCGTCTGGCACGACGCTTGCATTGCTCTGGCGATGCTCCCGATCTTCGAGGCGCCTGCAAGCCAAGGCATGATCCCTGAAAGTGGGTCCCGGTTTCCGGAAAAGATCATGTTGAAACAGTAAGATAGAGCCAATTGCGATCAATCGGAATAGGACCGGCTCTAGAATTGGACCGAAGATGAATTATGCCAACTTTCCTCTCGACAAGAGGATGCCATTGCCGAATTCGGACGCAGGAGACGGCGAAGACTTCATCGATATCGAGCGGCTGCTTGGCATGGCCGCACGGCAGGCCAAGGTGGTTGCCGTGTGTGCCGTCATCGGTCTCTTCCTGGGCCTGCTCTATTTGCAGACAACGCCGCCCAAATATCAGTCGATCGCCAGCGTGCTGATCGACGAGGGCTTGAACAAAATCGTCGACGACATTTCGGCGACGTCGACAACCATGCAGACCGATTCCGCCATCCTGAGCCAGATCGAGATCCTGACCTCGACGCGGCTTGCCGCCGTGGTCGTCGACAAGCTGAAGCTCGACCAGAACGACACGTTCATGAATCCGCCCCAGTCGGCGCTTGCCCAAGGCATAGGCCTCATCCGCGGCCTGATCCAGTATGTCCGCCCCAGCTCTTCCATGCCGGGTGGCGCTGACTTCAGCAAGCTCGACCCGGCCGCCCGCGATGCGCTGATCGCCACGTCGCGCCGCGACTACGCGATCCTCAAGCTGCAGAACGAGATCCGGGCGGAACGCGTCGGCCGAAGCTACGTCATCGCGCTCGGCTATCAGGCGACGGATCCGGCCTTGGCAAACGCCATCACCAAGGCCTATGCCGATGCCTATCTCGCCGATCAGCTCGATGCCAGCTTCGATGCCACCGAGCGGGCTGCGGTCTGGCTGCAGGGCCGGTTGACGGAGCTGCGCCAGAGCTCGCAGGCAGCTTCGCTCGCGGTTGAGAAATTCAGGGCTGAACATGGGCTGGCGGCCAACAGCGATGGCCAGCTGATGAGCGACAAGCAGCTTTCCGACCTCAACGCCCAGCTTATCGTGGCGCAGGCCGACACCGCACGCGCCAGCGCCCGCTACCAGCAGTACAAGGCCATCGTCGACAGCGGCTCCGAAAACGCTTTCAAGGATGCCGCCATATCGAGCGACCAGCCAAGCAGCTCGGTCATATCGGCGCTCAAGACCCGCTACCTCACGGTGGCCAAGCGGCTGCAGGACGTCGAGGCGAATTTCGGCCCCGAGCACCCGCAGGCGGTGGCTCTCTCCAAGGAGAAGGCCGACATATCGACGCAGATTTTCGGCGAGCTGAAGCAGCTGACCGAAAGCTATCGCAACGAATATGAGGTGGCGCAGGCACGCGAGACCGCGCTCAGGGCCAATGTCGCGGCCGCGCAAGGCAAGAGTTCCGTCGACAACCAGACGCAAGTCAAGCTGCGTGAACTCGATCAGCAGGCGACGGCGCTCACCACGCTCTATCAGACATTCCTGGGTCGTTACGAGGAAGCCGCGCAGCAGCAGTCCTTCCCGGTCGGCAAGATCCGCATCATCTCGGACGCGTCGATGCCGATGACGGCCTCAAGCCCGCGCACCATCGTCGTGCTCGGACTTTCGCTGGTGCTTGGCCTGCTGATGGGCGCCGGCTTTGGTGGCCTGAACGAGTTCAACGAACGCTTCTTCAGGACCGGCGAGGACGTGCGCGACCGCGTCAACCTCAAATTCCTCGGCTACCTGCCGACGATCGGCGGCAAGCTCGGCAAGGAAGAAAAGCCGGTCGAGACCCAGGTGGACGCCAAGACCACCCAATCGCTGTCTTCAGCCGAAAAGCGGGCGCGCATGCGGGTCAGCATCGATTCTCCAGCCTCGATGTTCTCCGAAACGCTGCGCAGCGCCAAGATCGCCTTCGATGTCGTGATGGAAGGGCAAGGCAGCCGCGTCATCGGCATCATCTCGGTGCTTCCCGGCGAGGGCAAGTCGACGGTCGCGGCAAATCTCGCCGGCTTGCTTGCCGCCAATGGCTCCAAGACGCTGCTGATCGACGGCGACTTGCGCAATCCCGGCCTCAGCCGAGGCCTTGGCATGGAAACCGAGCAGGGCTTGATGGAAGCGGTGGTCGGCGGCCAGACCTGGCAGTCCGCCGGCAAGATCGACAGGCAGACGAAGCTGGCGATCATCCCGGCGGTGCTGCGCGGTCACTTCTCGCATACCAGCGAACTTCTCTCCTCGGCCGGCATGCGGCGCTTCATCGAGAACGCCAAGGAGACGTTCGAATACATCGTCGTCGATCTGCCGCCGCTCGGACCGGTGGTCGACGCCAAGGCCTTCGCGCCATTGGTCGACGGTTTTGTACTGGTCACCGAGTGGGGGCGCACCCCGCGCGCGATGGTCAGGTCGATGCTGGAATCCGAACCCTATGTCGCCAACAAGATCGTCGGCGCGGTGCTGAACAAGGTCGATTTGAAGAAACTGGCCAAATACGGATCGTTCGGCGGCTCGGAAAAATTCTTCGATAAATATTCGAGCTACTATCTGGAAAAGTCGGAAGTGCGCGGCAAGGCGCCGGTCTGACGTCGACCGTTGCGCGAGTGGGTCCACTCTGACGTGTATCGATCTTCAGGCCAGCACACCTGAATATCGTTGCGCGTCAGGAGAAGATCAGCCTGCCTTGCTTGTCGGCGATCCTGACGGCGGTCAGGCGTCCGCTCTGGAAGGCGGCCGTGTCGATGCCGAGCCGGCGCCCTTCGAGCTTCGGGACATCCACAGGCGTATGCCCGTGCACCACCCAGCGGTCGAGCAGGTGCGTTGCCTCGAAGAAGTCCGAACGGATGTTGATCAGGTCATGGTCGGTTTGCGCCGCAAGGTCGACGCCGGGCCTGATGCCGGCGTGGACAAACACGAACTTCCGCGAACGGACCATGATCGGCAGCCCGCGCAGGAAGCTGACGTGATCGTCCGGAATGATCTCCCTTATGCGCCGGTCGATCTGCGCGCTGCTCCCGTAGAGGCTGGTGAGGCGCGCCGGATCGATGCCATAGGAAAACAGGGTTTGCAGGCCGCCCGTCGCCAGCCAGGGTTCGCGGGACAGATTTCCGTCGAGATAGTTCAGCATTGCCACTTCGTGGTTGCCGCAAGACAAATGCGCTGAAATCCTTTCGGCGGCGGCGCCAGGAGGTGATCGAGCACCCGCGCCGACTGAAACCCCCGGTCGATGTAGTCGCCAAGCATGACGATGATCTTGCGGCTCTGGAAGCGCAGCGAATCGAGCAGGATCTTCTGCTCCAGCGCGCGGAGTTCCTTGTAGCAGCCATGCACGTCGCCGATCGCATAGACGACGGCGTCCTGCATGTCGATATCGAGGCGCGGACGCGCCGCGATGCGGGGTTTTCGCTGGAACAGGGTCACGTGCCGGGCGTCTCGAGGCAAGCTCTCATGCCGAAGGCATAAGTGCCTGTTATCATGCCCGAAACGAAGAATTCCGCAATCGTGGAAAATGCAGCTGCGCCGGGTCGGCACCGCCAATGCATGTCGCTCGGAAGTGAGCTCCGTTTTGGGAGAGCGATCCGTGGAACAAAGGCCTGGAGTGGGCCTGAATCCGCTCAGGCGCGACATGCTTTAGGTCGGCGGCCGGCCCGGTCTGCCGGACCGTCGTCAGGCTGCCTTGAGCCGATAACGGAAAACGGTATGGTCGAGCAGCAGCCGGATGCGTGGTTCGGCCTCGGTCGCCACTAGCCAGCTTGCCGCGATCATCGTCGCGCCGACGACCGCCATCGAGAACAGATGCGGCAGACCGGCGCGGACCAGGATGCCGAGCAGGGCCGCGCCGACGACATCGTGCAGCAGGTAGAGCGGATAGGTCATCAGCCCGATCCGACGCCAGCCGCTCCAGGAGAGGTCGAGCCGCAGCGACCACGCCATCAGCGCGATGCCTATGAGGAAGATGAGGATCGGCGGGGCGAAGGGCATATCACGCCCGACCTTCAGGATATGAACGTCGACCGAACTGGCGATCTGCAGCACACCACCGGCCAGGAACAGGGCGCAGAAGGCTAGGCGGGCGGCTGTCACCGCCTTGAAGCGCATCAGCCACAGCATGACGCCGGTGGCGAAGAACACGCCGTGATGCACCAGAAGCAGGTCAAGCGTGCGTGTTTCGGCAAGGTCGGCCCAGTCGAGCGGGTAGTAGAGGCACCAGAACAGCGCGCTGACCAGGCCGATGGCGAGCGCCACAATTTCCATTAGATGGAAGCGGCCGAGCCGCAGCAAGGTCCAGACGACGGCATAGAAGGCGATCTCGATGCCGAGCGTCCAGTAGACGCTGTCCACCCATGGCGCGTAAGGGGCGAACAGGCCGGTGCGGACGAGCCTGACGACGGCATCGGTCGGCCAGCTGAGGCCGACGATCAAAAGCACCGCCGCAGTGACCGGCGCACAGATCCACACGGCCGGCGCCAGCCGTTTCACCCTGGCTTCGAAAAACCGCAGGGGTGTCGACCTTTCGGCGCTGAAGGCGATGACGAAGCCGCTGATGACGAAGAAGATCTGGACGCCGACCCAGCCGGATTCGACCCAGGCGCCTATTGCCGGCTGCGGGGGAACGCCGCCCGTGGCGCGCGCCGAAACACCGTCAGGATACGCCCACACCCAGAAGCCATAGTGGTAGACCATGACCATGACGGCGGCGAGAAAGCGCAGGATGTCGACGCCGCCAAATGTAATCTTCTGCTGAGCCATGCGACCTTTGTCGATGGCCCCCCGCGAACGACTTTAGGGTGCATTGCTGCGTCGCACAATAAAAGTATTGCTTGCCGATCGAAAAGGTCGTCCGCGGCCCACCTTCAGTGGCTCAAAGGCCGATCCCACGTTCCTTCAGCGCCGCAGTGATCTCGTCGAGGATGACCGGATCGTCGATGGTTGCCGGCATGGCCCATTCCTCCTTGTCGGCGATCTTCTGCATGGTGCCGCGCAGGATCTTGCCCGATCGCGTCTTGGGCAGGCGCTTGATCGTCACCACCGTCTTGAAGGCGGCGACCGGGCCGATGCGTTCGCGCACCAGGCCGACCACCTCGTTCTCGATGGAGCCGATATCGCGGGTCACACCCGCATTCAGCACCACGAAGCCCAGCGGAACCTGGCCCTTCATGGCGTCGGCAATGCCGATGACCGCGCATTCGGCGACATCGGGATGGGCCGAAAGCACCTCTTCCATGGCGCCGGTTGACAGGCGGTGGCCGGCGACATTGATGATGTCATCGGTGCGGGCCATGACGTAGAGATAGCCGTCCTCGTCGACCATGCCGGCATCCGCCGTCTTGTAGAAGCCGGGGAACTCGTCGAGATAGGCTTGGCGGAACCGTTGATCGGCATTCCACAGCGTTGGCAGGCAGCCGGCCGGCAGCGGCAGTTTGATCACCACATTGCCCAGCGTGCCGCGCTTCACCTCATGGCCAGCATCGTCGAGCACGCGGATGTCGTAGCCGGGCATCGGCACGCCGGGCGAGCCGTATTTCACCGGCAGCAGGCCAAGGCCGGCGGGATTGATCGTCATCGGCGAGCCGGTCTCTGTCTGCCACCAATGGTCGACCACAGGCACATTCAGCTTCTGCTCCGCCCATTTGATGGTTTCCGGGTCGGCGCGCTCGCCGGCAAGAAACAGCGTGCGGAACTTCGAGAGGTCGTGTTTGGCAATGAACTCGCCCTTCGGGTCCTGCCCCTTGATGGCGCGGAATGCGGTCGGCGCGGTGAACAGCGCGACCACGCCATGCTCCGCTATCACCCGCCAGTAGGTGCCGGCATCGGGCGTGCCGACAGGCTTGCCCTCGAACAGGATGCTGGTGCAGCCATGCAGCAGCGGTCCGTAGACGATGTAGGAATGGCCGACCACCCAGCCGACATCGGATGCCGCCCAGAACACCTCGCCCGGCTTGACGCCGAACTCGTTTTCCATCGTCCATTTCAGCGCGACCATATGGCCGCCATTGTCGCGCACGATGCCCTTGGGCTGACCGGTCGTGCCCGATGTGTAGATGATGTAGAGCGGATCGGTGGCAAGCACCGGAACGCAGTCGACATTGGCGCCCGCTGCCCGTTCGCGGGCGACCGCATCGGCGTAGTCGATGTCGAAATGCTCCTTCAACTCGCATCGCAACTGGTCGCGCTGCAGGATCAGGCAGGCGTCCGGCTTGTGGCGGGAGATCTCGATCGCCTTGTCGAGCAACGGCTTGTAGGCAACGACGCGGCCTGGCTCCAGGCCACAGGATGCCGAAATGATCAGCTTCGGCCTGGCATCGTCGATGCGGGTGGCAAGCTCATGCGAGGCGAAGCCACCGAAGACCACCGAATGCACCGCGCCGATGCGGGCGCAGGCGAGCATGGCGATGGCCGCCTCGGCCACCATCGGCATGTAGATGATGACGCGGTCACCCTTGCCGATGCCGCGGTTCTTCAGCACCGAGGTCAGCGCGACGACCTCGCGCTTCAGCTCGGCATAAGTGAACTTTTTCACGGTTCCGGCAATCGCACTGTCGTGGATCAGCGCGATCTGGTCGGCGCGGCCGCCGGCGACGTGGCGGTCGATGGCATTGTAGCAGGTGTTGCAGGTGGCGCCGGTGAACCAGCGGCCATAGACACCGGCATTGGCGTCGAACACCTTGTCCCAGGGCGAATACCAGTCGATGGCGCCGGCCGCATCCGCCCAGAATTGTTCCGGATCGCGTTTCCAGCCTTCATAGACCTCGTGATAGCGTGAAGCCATCCATACCTCCCCGGGAAATGTTTTTCTTCCTTCCAGATAGCGCGCTCTACCCTTGGCCGCAAATCCACGCCATTGTGACGACGGCATCGACCTGGCGCTTGGGGGCAAGCAGCTATGAACTGCGAGACGGGACTGGGGTGGTGATGTCTGCTGCTGTTCGGATCATCGGGCGCTTTTCGCTATCGTCGGTCATGGGCGCCGTACTTGCTATGTCTACCGGAACCGCTGAAGCCGGCGATGCCGCGGCACGGCACATCATCGGCTTTTCGCCGGATGGCGCTTATTTCGCCTTCGAGCAATATGGAACGCTCGACGCCGGCGCCTCGGACTCCGGCTGGTCTGAGATCGACATCATCGATACCCGTACGGATCGGTTCGTTGGCGGTAAGCCGATCCTCGTCGTCGATGAGACGGAGGAGGCGACACTGACGCTGGAGCAGGCGAGGGCGCAGGCCGCCGCTCAGGCGGCGCCCATTCTCGCCCATTATGCAATCACATCCCCAGCCGAGCAGACAGCGTCCGACAAATTCACCTTTCCGGGTGAAATGGTTGCCTACAACGACATCTCCCGCCTCGAACAGGTGTCGCAGAAATGGCTGTCGCCGCTCCATGGCGAAACGGGCGTTTCGACCATCCAGCTCGACGAGATCCTGGCAGCCAGCACGGGCGATTGTTCGGCGAGTTTCGCAACGACGGAGCGGCGCGACACATCTGGCAAGGCACTCGGCTTCCGGCTGACGCTGCAAGGCCAGGACGGCAAGCCGGTCAAGATCCTGCACGAGGACAAGACCGTGCCGGGCTCAAGAAACTGCCCGACCTCCTACAGCCTGTCGGAATCCTACGAACTTACCCCGGCCGGCAAGCTGCCGGTAATTGTCGTGCTGGTGCAGCGTTTTAGCCAGGGTTTCGAGGGGCGCGATCGCCGCTTCCTCGCAGTGACCGGGCAGCCACGCTGAGAGGTCAGCCCCAGGCGCCGGCAGCCGCTCTGTCTGAAGGTTGTTTCTAGATCGGCAGGGCCACAAGCATAAGGCCAATGCCGCCAGCGATCAAAATGGCTGTCGCCAGCACTTTTCTGTGACGTTCGAAGCTCGTCGGAGCTCGCTCCCAATTGTAACGCATACGCTATCTCCCCAATACCCAGGCAGGTTTTACCTTACTTAGGGGAAGAAATGCAACGTCCGCTGCCGGCAGCCCGCTGTTTGTCACGTTTCATCGATGACTATTTCTGGGCCGAATGCGGCCGGGAAGACGCAACCGAGCAGGTTCTAACGCGACTGGCGCGGAAAATCTGTCAGCAAGGCCGTTGGTCCGTGCACCGGGCTCCCGTGATCGGCTGATAGACAGCGCTCCACCTCCGCGCTATCTGATTTCCGGGATGAGCATGGCTTGGAGGGGGCGTGGTGGAAATAGTCTCTGGAACCGTTCTGCGGCTGGCCGAGGATGCCTCGGTGCAGCATGTGGGCGATGGCGCAGTCGTGCTTTTGGCGCGCAGCGGCCAGCTCTATACATGCAACGGCACGACCGAAGCCTTTCTCGACAAGGTGGACGGCGCGCGCAACCTCGACCAGATCGTCGACCTGCTTTGCGAGGAGTTCGAGGTCGACAAGGGGACGCTCGATCAGGACATGGCGGCACTGGCCACGGATCTGATCTCGGAAGGTATCCTCGCCGCGCCAGGTGCTTGATGGCTGACGGCCCGCTCCTGCGCGCTCTTTTTCGCTGCCATCTCTGGGCGAGCGCGCGGCTGATGCCGGTCCTTGTCACCAACCGGAGCTTCGAGGAGGTGCTCAGATGGGCGCCGCTCGCCTCGTCGACGCCCTATCGCGGTCTGCCGTCCGCCTACATCGTCGAGAGCGTCAACCGCACGGTCCGCCACCCCTGGCTGATGCGTGACCGCAGGTGCTTGAGGGAAGGTCTGCTCGGTCATCGTTTCCTGCGACTAGCCGGCTTCGATCCGGACCTGCGCTTCGGCGTCGAACCGCAGTCGATGCAAGCGCAGCGTCTATCGGCGCATTGCTGGGTCTGCCTCGACGGCAAGCCGGTGGTCAGCGACAAGCTTCCCGGCATGGTCGAGATCTATCGTCATCATGCCGATGCCGTAAAGGCGCGTCCCGCTTGACCAGACCTTCAGCCTGCTATGGCCTCAACGGCCTGATCCTTTGCATGTCGGCCGAGCGCTCCGAGCTGTGGCAGGATTTCGACCGGATGCTGGGCAGCCTGCGCATAGAGGAACCCGTCGCGCCGGACTTTCGTCTTGAGATCACCGAAACAGACACGCTGGACGAGACACCCAATGGATCCCTGATCTTCGATGGCGAGGTGCCGGAGGATGGTCCCTGCCGGATGATCGAGGATGGCGGCATTGTCCATCTGGTCTTTCCCGGGCGCCAAACCGTTGCGATCAATGGTGGGGAAGGTTGGGCCGAACTCCGGATTAGCACCGGTACGAAAGCCGCCTGGACGCCGTCGATGTTGGTGCTGGATGCCGCGCTCGACGCCGGTGGCCAGCATATGCTGCATACGGCCGGGCTGACCTTGCCTGACCGCGATGCGGTGGTGCTGATCCACGCCCCGAGCGGCACCGGCAAGACCACGACGTCGCTGGCGCTGGCAACACAGGGCTTTGGCCTCTGCTCCGACGACGCCATGATCCTGAATGTCGCTTCGGGCAAGGTTGTAGCCTGGGGCTTGCCGCGCGCCGTCAAAATCCACCGGAAGACTGCCGAAATGATCCCGCAGGTGGCGCCATGCCTTGGCCAGACGTGGGATCGCAACGGCGAACAGCCGGTCTCGTTAGAACGGTTGGAGGGTATCATCCGGGTGGAAAACGCATCCGCCCGGCCGGTGGCGGCGCTTCTGCATCTGGCGCGTTCCGCCGACGGCCAGACCCGGCTCGTCGCCATGGCCAGGACCGACGCGATGGTGGCGCTGGCAGTAGACAATGTCCGCACCGGCATGACCGGGCTGCTGCCGATGCAGAAGCGCAGGCTGGCGACCATCGCCGGGCTGGTCAATGCGGTGCCGACCTTCCAGCTCGAAGTAGGCGGGCGCCCCGCTGACGCGGCGGCGCTGATCCGCGCTACCCTGGATTGACGTCAAGTCAGGCTACTTGCGGCCTGGCCTTGGCCAATTTCTGAATCCACCGGAAGGCGTCGCGGCGCAGGCGCGAGCCCAGTCTGTCCCTGGAATTGACGCCAAGCAGCGTATTCGTTGTGATCAGCCGCCTGGCCAGCCGTATGGAGAGATCGGGCTTGATGCGGCCGGCGAGTTCGAGCGCGCGGCTCTCGTCGAACAGCTGGCCGGTCACATTGAGCACGATTGCCAACTCCAGTTCGATGCCGGTCATGCGGGCAGCGTCGAACAGGCGTGCTTCCGCTTCGGGTGATTGCAGCGCCCGCACCCCTTGCAGCACGTCCACGCAAAGCTGCAGGCGGTGGAATTTGTGGCCGCCGGCGGCGTGCACGATGGCGATCGTTAGAAGAGCCGCCGGCGTGTCCGTGGCTTCGCCGTCGATGGCGCGCAATTCAGGGAAACCCAGCGACAGGCGCCGCCGCATGCCGGTGTCATGCACGAGGTCGCCATGCAGTTCGACCAGCAGGCTGGAATTCTCTTTTTCCAGCCATTTGAATTCCTGCAATTCGTAGGATTCGGCCTCGTTGCTGCCAAGCTCGAAGCCGCATGCCGCGATCACCTGGTTTGCCCTGGCCAGATTGGCGGGTTCGACCAGGATGTCGATGTCGGTGAAGGGCCTGTCGGCGACGTTGCGGTAGAGCTTTCGCGCGAAGACGGGTCCCTTGACGATCCGCGCCGGAATATTGTCCGCCGCCAGTCCCTTCATGATGCGGTCCCCATGATACTTCAACAGCATCGACTGGCCGGTGGCGATCGTTGCCTTCTGGCGCAGATCCTCCAGCTTGCCGTGCAGGTCGGCATCCGCTGGCAGCCGCGCGTCCCCGCTGAGCTTGCGCAACATGATCGGCAGCACGCCGTGAAACTCGGCATTGTCGAGCAGCGCCGTCAGCGTCTTTGCCGACAAATCTTCGCCGCCTGCCGCCGCCTCGGGGTCAGCGAAGCGCAGCAAGAGTCTTTCTTCGGCGGAAGTAAGCGGTGGCAGCATCAACCCAGCTAGCATTGCGAGCAAGTCAGGAATGGTTGCAGAAAAGCCTAATGTAAGCCAGCTTTTACATGCCCCAGCGCAGCGCCGCAGTGTGTACCGGCGCGTCCCAGAATGCGGTCGTCTCGTCGTCGAGCATGGTCAGCGTGATCGAGCAGCCGGCCATATCGAGCGAGGTGACGTAGGAGCCGACCAGCGAACGGGTCACCGTCACGCCATGCTTCTCGAAGATTAGCCGTGCGCTGTTGTACATCAGATAGAGTTCCATCAGCGGCGTGCCGCCGAAGCCGTTGACGAACAGCAGCGCCGGGCCTTTCGCTTTGTCGCCGAGATCGCCGAGGATCGCGGCGCAAATCTCCTGCGCGATCGCATCGGCGCTTTTCAGCGCATCGCGCCGGCGGCCGGGCTCGCCATGGATGCCGACGCCGAACTCCATCTCGCCGTCGCCGATATCGAAAGTCGGCTTGCCCGCCGCCGGCACGGTGCAACTGGTCAGCGCCACGCCCATCGAGCGGGTAGCAGCGTTGACGCGGTCGCCAAGCGCCTTCAGCGACGCCAGAGCCAGGCCATGTTCGGCCGCCGCGCCGACGATCTTTTCCACCACCAGCGTGCCGGCGACGCCACGCCGGCCCGTCGTATAGGAAGAATTCTCGACCGCGACATCGTCATTGGTCACGATCTGCTGGACGCCTTCCGACATTTCGGCCGCCATCTCGAAATTCATGACGTCGCCCTCATAGTTCTTGACGATGAACAGGCAGCCGGCGCCGGTGTCGACGGCCTCTGCCGCCGCCAGCATTTGGTCCGGTGTCGGCGAGGTGAACACCTGGCCGGGGCAGGCGGCGTCCAGCATGCCGTGACCGACAAAGCCGCCATGCAGCGGCTCGTGACCGGAACCGCCGCCGGAGATCAGCGCCACCTTGCCCGGCCGCAAGGTCTTGCGGCGGATGAATTTGTGCGCGTCGCCGAGCACGAGGATGTCGGCATGGGCGGCGACGAAGCCGTCGAGGCTTTCGGTCAGCACCGTGTCCACCGAATTGATAAACTTCTTCACGGCCGTCTCCTCCCGAAATAGGCCTTCCAAAGCAATTCCAGGAAAAGTGTATCGCGGTTTTCCGTCCGGAATTGCGTAAAACAAGAGTTCGATCAGCCACTCTTGCCGGTGATGCTGGTGATCTTTTGGATAAAATCGTTCACCGCCTTATCGAGCGCGGCGTTCTGCTTGTCGTCGCCGAAATCCGGCACGATCAGCGAGACATGCCGCGTCTTGCGCATGCCTGATGCGATCGACATCTTGCCTGGATGCGCCTGGTGATAGGCGGCGAGAAACTGGTCGCGCTCGGCCGGGCTGAAATGGCAGACGGAAAATATAGCCGGCAAATGTTTTGACGGAATCGGGATCGAATAGGCAGGACTGGAAATCTGCGTGACGAAGCTGCGGTGCTTGCCGAGCGCATCGGCCAGGCGCTGGCGCATGCCGGACGGGCGCTGGTCGATGACCTGCGACAGGATCGTCTTGTAGGCGCGGATCGCCTCTTCGGAACCGGGTTCGGGTGTCCTGTCGACCATGCCGGCCGCGCCTAGACAGAAACGTCCGCGACGGCCGCCTTGGCCATGGCGAGTTGCGCCGGCGCGACGGAAAGATCGCGCAGGCCGGCCTCGATCAGTGACGGGATCGAGGCTGGATCGCCGGCTGCATCGCCGCACAGGCTGACCGGGATCTCTTCCCGCTGGCCAAACGCGGTCACGGCAGCGATCAGCCGCAGCACGGCCGGATGACGGACCGAATTGAGATGCGCCACGGCAGCGTTGTCGCGGGCGGCCGCCATGACATACTGGGTGAGATCATTGGAGCCGATCGAGAAGAAGGCGGCATCGGTAAAGGCTTCCGGTACGATCGCCACCGAAGGCACTTCGACCATGATGCCGAGCGGCGGCATGTTGTGTGCGACGCCGCGTGCGGCAAGTGCAGTCTGCTCTTCGGCGAACATCGCCGCTGCCTGTCGGTATTCCTCCACAATGGCGATCATAGGGAACATCACTTTCAGGCTGCCATGGACAGCGGCGCGCAGCAGCGCCCGGATCTGTACACGAAACACCTCGGGTCTCGCCAGCGACAGCCTGATCCCGCGCAGGCCGAGAAACGGATTGCTCTCCTCGACCGTAAAGCCGGGCACCGGCTTGTCGCCGCCGGCGTCAACGGTGCGGATCGTCACCGGTTTTTCACCGGCCCACTCCAGCACCTTGCGATAGGCGCGATACTGCGTCTCCTCATCCGGCAGCGTCTTGCCGAACAGGAATTCGGTGCGCATCAACCCGACTCCGTCGCAGGTCGTAATGTCGATGAGGTCGACATCGGACGGGTCGGCGATGTTGACCTGCACGCGCACCGCCGTGCCGGCCTTGGTCACCGCCGGTCGCGCCAGGAACGTCCCGGCCCGGTCGCTGCGCGCCCGGAATGATGAAGACGATTGGCGAAAAGCAGCGATTTCAGTCTTGGAGGGTGACAGCACAATGCCGCCATGTTCGGCGTCGAGCAGCGCTGTGCCGGTTAGACGAGCCAGCGAAGTGCCCAACCCGACAACCATCGGCACGCCGCGCGAACGCGCCAGCATGGCGACGTGGCTGGCGGTGCTGCCCGCCTTCAGTGCGATGCCGCCGCCGCGGCTCCAGTCGGTTTCGAGAAAACGCGTCGGCGCGATATCCCAGCCGTAGAGGATGGCGCCGGTTGGCGCCTGGACGTCGCCATCCTCGGACAGCGCCCGCAGCACCTGGTCCCTGATATCGCGTATGTCGGCGGCCCGTGCGCGGAAATAATCCTGGTCTGAAGCGTCGTAGCCGGCAATCTCGGTATCAAGCGCTTGCCGCCAGGCTTTGTCGGCTGGCAGGCCGGTGCGGATCGCGGCAAAGGCCGGGCTGCTCAGCGCATCGTCTTGCAGCATGGCGATCTGAAACTCGAGAATGTCGGCGGCATCGCCCTCGGCCATCTCGCTCAATGCGGTGAGACGGCTTGTCGCGACGGCGATTGCGGCTTCGAGCGCGGCCTTCTCGTCGTCGGCTGTTTCTTTGCCGACATAGGATACGACAGTCTGGTCGAGGTCGAACAGTGGCCCCTCGGCATAGCCGGCCGAGGCCGAAATGCCTTGCAGTCTAAGCGGTTCGGACATGGTCCGCGCCTTCGTCGAAATCGCGCCGCACCAGTTCGACCAACGCGTCGACGGCATCATTGGCGCCGTCACCGCTGGCCCTGATGTGCAGCACGGTGCCCTTCGGCGCCTTGGCCGCCATCACCTTGACGATGCTCTTGGCGTCGAACCATGGCCCATTGGCGGCGAGCGCGATCTCCACCTCGGCGGCAAAACTCTTGGCCAGCTTGGTGAACTTCACCGAAGGACGCGCGTGCAGACCCACCTCGTGGGTGATCACAACGGTCGCTTCGGCGGATGCGGACATGTCTTTCAAAATTCCCGTTCGTTCACGACGGCGACAATTCATGTGCCGTCGCCACCACTTCCCTGAGCGTAGCGCCGCCGGAGGCCTCGGTCGCTGCCATCACCGCGCCTTCGACGATCGGCGCGTTGCAGACTATGATCTTGTGCGACCGTGGCTCGCCGATCATCTCCACCGCCATTTCCGAGTTGGTCTCGGCGCCGCCGAGATCGACCAGAATGGCGACACCGGCTTCCGACCAGGCCTTGTCGATGGCACCCATGATCGCCTCGACATTGGTGCCGAGCCCGCCATGGCCGTTTCCGCCGCACCATGCAAGCGGCACTTCGTCGCCCACCATCTGCCGCACCATGTCGGCCGTGCCCTCGGCAACCAGCGGCGAATGCGAGACGATGACGATGCCGACATTGCTCATGCGCTTTCCCCGAGGCTGTGCGCCACTGTGCGCACCAGCACCGCGGTTGAGCGCGCGCCGGCGTCCATATGACCGATCGATCGGTCGCCCAGGAACGAGGCGCGGCCACGCAAGGCTTTCATAGGCACGGTCGCGTCGGCCGCGGCGTCGGCGATATCGGCGATTTCAAGAGCTGTCTTTCCCTGCAGCAGCGCGTCATGCACCGGCTGCAGCACGTCGAGCATGGTTTTTTGTCCGATCTGCGATTTGCCGCGTGCTGCCACAGCTTCGATCGCCTTGCCGAACGCCGCCGTCAGATTGGCGCGATCGGGTTTCGCCGAAATCTCCTTGCCGAGTGCCAGGAACAGGGTGCCGAACAGCGGGCCGGAGGCGCCGCCGACCGTCATCACCAGCTTGGTGCCGATCGCCTTCAGGGCATCGGGCAGCGGTTTGGCCGAAAATGCTTCGGCTTCGGCGCGCACGGCCTCGAAGCCGCGCTTCATGTTCAGCCCGTGGTCGCCGTCGCCGATCGCCTGGTCGAGCGCCGTCAATTCCTCGGCGTTCGCGGCGATCGTATCCGCGGCGGCCGCGATCAGCCGGGCAAGGTTCAACGCCGCCATGTCACCCGCATTCCCGGTTTCCATCTTGCCGGCAGTATCGAAAGAACGGTCATTCGACAACTGGAGCATACGTCAGGCCGCTTCATGCAATGCCGCGGCCGCCGCGAAGACTTCGGCCACCGCGTGAGCGCCGGGGTCGACCACACCTTGCAGCTTGCTGCCGACATAGGCCGACCGCCCGGCTTTTGCCTTGTCCATGGCCGCCGTGGCCTCGGCACCATGGCGGGCTGCTGTTGCCGCCTCCTCAAGGCCGTTCGCGTCGAGCGCTTTGAGCGCCGGCTCAAGCGCATCGACCATGGTTCTATCGCCAATTCTGGCGCCGCCGTAAAAGGTCATCCGTTCAAGGCCGGCAAGCAGCGCTCTGGGCAGGCTCGCGCCGCCGCCCAGAGCCTGCGCCGCCGCCGTGAAGAAGATCGACAGCAGCACGCCGCTGGAGCCGCCCATCGACGCGCTCAGAATGTCGCCTATCGCGCCAAGGGTGGCTGCAGGCTCGGCAAGCGGTAGCGCGTCGAGCCGCTCGAGAACACTGCGCGCGCCGGTCGCCACCGTCGAACCGGTGTCGCCGTCGCCTGTTTTGGCGTCCAGTCCGTTCAAAGTCGCTTCGAGCGCGATCAGCCTTTCGCAGATGGTAACGAGAAGAGACCGGGTCCGCGCATCCTGGCTGGGCTTGCGTGCCACGCTTTGTCCGGCCGCTTTCGCCATCGGCACGACGGCAGGTGAAACAACCGGCTTTGCCGGTATCCAGGCATGCGGGCCGACCGGCGCCTGCAAGGCGGTTTCGCGCGCCGCATCCAGCCGGATCAGCGACAGCGAGAAGCCGTTCATGTTGAGCGCCGTCATCAGCGGGCCCGGCCCGATCGTCAGTTTGATGGTTTTGGCCAACGGCGAGGCAAGCACCGCATTGGCGATAACGGACATTTCCAGCGGCGGCACGGAGCCGAGATTGTTGATCAGCAAGGCGTAGGTGGCCTTGGGATCAAGCCGTGCCGCGAGGCGCTCCGCCATGATCGCCACCAGCCTGTCGGCGCTCTGCACCGCAATCCGCTCGACGCCCGGCTCGCCGTGAATGCCAAGGCCGAGTTCGCCATCGTTCTCGCCAAATCTGTCTTCGTGCGGCTGGCCCGGGATCGAGCAGGACGACAGCGACATGCCGAGCGAAACTATGTCCTTAGCCGCCGCCCGCGCCGCTGCCGCGATTTCAGCCAGATCGTGGCCGGCTTCCGACAGGTGGCCTGATATCTTGTGCACGAACAAGGTGCCGGCAACGCCGCGCGGCTGGGTGATGTCGGGCAAAGCGATATCGTCGGCGACAATGACCATCTCGACACGAAACCCTTCGGCGCGCGCCTTCTCTGCCGCCAGGCCGAAATTGAGACGGTCGCCGGTGTAGTTCTTGACGATCAGCAGGCAGCCGGCCGGGCCGGTGACCGCGCGAATGGCGGCCAGCACCGCTTCGACGCTTGGCGAGGCAAAGATCTCGCCCGAAACCGCCGCCGTCAGCATGCCCCTGCCGACGAAACCGGCATGTGAAGGCTCGTGCCCGGCCCCGCCGCCGGAGACGACACTGACCTTCGTCTTGTCCCGGTCGGCGCGCAGGACGACCTTGATCTCGGGATAGCCGTCGAGGCGCGCGAGATCGCCGGAGCCAATGGTTCGTAGCAGGCCGTCCAGCGCCTCGGTGACGATCGTTTCCCTGCGATTGAAAAAGTGCTTCATCGATTCGTCCCGTACTGGCAAAGTCAAAACCGGTGCTGAATCACCGAAAACCGCTCACATCAATCGCTGTCCATCGGCGCCGAAATACAGCGGCGCCCGGTAGCGGATCACCACTTTGTCGCCCTGCGCCAGATCCGTGTCGGGATCGGTCAGCGTCACCAGTTTCTTGGTGCCTACCGTCACATGCAAATGGTTCTGGTCACCGAGATGCTCGACCCAGTCGACAACGCCGTCAGCATGGCCATTCGCGGCCTTCGCGATCGTCAGATGCTCGGTGCGCGCGCCGATCGTCTTGGTGCCGGCCGGTGCGCCGCCGTCAGGCAGCAGCCCGGTCGGCAGAAGATTGATCGCCGGCTGGCCGAGCCTCGCCGCGACATGCAGGTTTGCCGGCTCTGAATAGATGGTGCGCGGCGAGCCGATCTGCACCAGCACGCCCTCGGTGAGGATGCCGATGCGGTCTGCCATCGTCATCGCCTCGATCTGGTCGTGGGTGACGTAGAGCATGGTGGCGCCGAGCTCGGTCTGGATGCGCTTCAGCTCGAGCCGCAGATCCGCCCGCAGCTTGGCGTCGAGCGATGACAGCGGCTCGTCCATCAGATAGATCGAAGGCTTGCGCACCAGCGCGCGGCCGATGGCGACGCGCTGCATTTCGCCGCCCGAAAGCTTGGTCGAGCGGTTGGCGAGCTTGTGATGGATGCGTACCATCTTCGCCACCTCCTCGACCCGGCGGCGGATCTGGTCTTCCGGCATTTTCCGCGCCGGCGAGCGCAGCGGAAAGGCGAGATTGTCGAACACCGACAGATGCGGATAGAGCGAATATTGCTGGAAGACGAAGGCGGTGTCGCGCTCGGCCGGCGACAGCGTCGTGGCATTGTGTCCGCCGATCTCGATCGTGCCGCTGTCTGGCCGTTCCAACCCGGCGATGAGCCGCAGCGTCGTCGTCTTGCCGGCCCCGGTTGGCCCGAGCAGCACGACGAATTCACCATCCGCTATGTGCAGGTCGAGGCCGTCGACGGCGACATGGTCGCCGAAACTCTTGGTCACGTTCTTGATGTGCACCTCAGCCATGCTGGGCCCTCCGTTCCGAGGCGACATCGTGGATCGCGGTTCTCACCGCGCGGCCCGATCCCTTCTCGAACAGCGACAGCCGCGCGCTGCTCAGCGTCAGGCCGACATGGTCGCCGGTGGCGAGCCTGATTTCGGCCGGTACGCGTGCCTTGATGATGCCATCCGCCGTCTCCACCGCGACGATCTGCGTGGTGCCGAGATATTCGGTGCCGTAGATGGCGCCGCGCAATTTTGAGGCGTCGTCGAAGCGGATGTGTTCAGGGCGGATGCCGAGCGCCATGTCGCCAGGTGCGATGTCCTCGCGCACCTCCGGCACCGCGACCTTCGCGCCTTGCACGATGATCTCCCTGGCGCCCTTGGCGAGCCCGCCGCCAAATCCCAAAAAGTTCATCGGTGGCGAGCCGATGAAGTCGGCGACGAACATGGTCGCCGGGCGGTCATAGATTTCGCGCGGGCTTCCGAACTGCTCGATGACGCCATGGTTCATCACCGCGATCTTGTCGGCCATCGACATCGCTTCCATCTGGTCGTGCGTGACATAGACCGTCGTGGCGTGGATGCGGTTGTGCAGTTCGCGCAGCTCATGGACCATCAAATCGCGGAATTCGGTGTCAAGGGTTCCCAGCGGCTCATCCATCAGGAAGCATTTTGGCCGCCGCACGATGGCGCGGCCGAGCGCGACGCGCTGGCGGTCGCCGCCGGCAAGTCCGGAGACGGATTTGTTGAGCAGATGGTCGATGCGCAGCAGCTTCGCCGTTTCCTCGACCCGCGTGCGGATTTCGGCCGAAGGCATGCCTTGCGCCAGCAGCGGGAAGCCGATGTTCTTGCGCACATTCATGTGCGGGTAGAGCGCGAACAGCTGGAAGACGAAGGCGATGTCGCGCTCGCGGGCCCGCAGCATGGTAACGTCGTCGCCGCCGAGCAGGATCTGGCCGCCGGTCGGCAGCTCAAGCCCCGCGATCATGCGCAAGGTCGTCGTCTTGCCGCAGCCGGACGGGCCGAGCATGACGAAGAACTCGCCATCCTCGACGACGAAGTTGGAATCCTGCACGGCGACGAAATCGCCGAAAGCCTTTCTCAGGTGCTGGACACGGATTTCGGCCATGATTATTCCGGGAACTTGGAGACGATGATGAACATCACGGTGCCAGCGAGCATGGTGATGAAGGAGTAGGTGTAGAGCGACAGCGCGAAGGGCTGGAACAGCATCAGGAAGCCGATGGCGATCAGCGCTGTCGCGATGTTTTCCATCAGCCCGCGCCGTGCCCAGGCCGGCCAGCGCGATTTGCGGTTCCCAGGCTTGGTCAAGCTCATTTGCGCACCGCGCCGAAGGTGATGCCGCGCAGCAATTGCTTGCGAAGCAGGATGGTGAAAACCAGGATCGGCACCAGGAAGATCGTCGTGCCGGCCGCGACCGCCGGCCAGTCCTGGCCGCCTTCGCCGATGATGGTCGGGATGAAGGGCGGCGCGGTCTGCGCCGTGCCGGAGGTCAGGAGCGCTGCGAACGCATACTCGTTCCAGGCGAAGATCAGGCAGAAGATGGCGGTCGCGGCTATGCCGGTCGTCGCCTGCGGCAGCACGGTGCGCCAGAAGGCCTGCAGCCGCGTGTAGCCGTCGATCATTGCCGCTTCTTCATATTCGCGCGGGATCTCGTCGATGAAGCCCTTCAGCAGCCAGACAGCCAGCGACACATTGACCGCCGTGTAGAGCAGGATCATGCCGAGCGCGGTGTCCGACAGGCCAAGCTCGCGGTACATCAGATAGATCGGAATGGCGACGGCGATCGGCGGCATGAAGCGCGTCGACAGGATGAAGAACAGGAGGTCGTCGGCGAGCGGCACCTTGAAGCGTGAGAAGCCGTAGGCCGACAGCGTGCCTAAGAACACGGCGCAGAAGGTCGAACCGAAGGCGATGATCAGCGAATTGACGAAGCGCGGCAGGAAGTTGGACGGACCGGCGATCACCATGTTGCGCTTGCGCGTGGTCTCGTCGCAGAAGCCCGTCGCCGGGCCCAGCGAGTTGATGTATTCCGGCGTCTGCCGGGTCCGCGTCGTGAACAAATTGCAGTAGCCCTCGAGGCTGGGCTGGAACAGGATCTTGGGCGGATACGCGATTGAATCCGGCGGCGTCTTGAAGCTGGTGGCGAAGATCCACAGCAGCGGCACGATCGAGATTAGTGCGTAAAGCACGATGATCGTGCCGGCGATCCGTTTCGAGTTGCTGCTCGGTGCGACGACCGAATGGGCTGTGGTCAGGCTCATCTCTGCTTCACCTTGTTGAGCGCCTTGACGTAGATGTTGGCCAGGCCGAACACCGCCACGAAAAGGATGATGGCGAAGGCCGAGGAATAACCGGTGCGCCAGCTTTCGAAAGCCTGCCGCTTCAGCGTTATCGAGGCGACCTCGGTCGTCGAGCCCGGCCCGCCGCCGGTCAACAGATTGACCATGTCGAACATCTTGAAGTTCTCGATGCCGCGAAACAGCACAGCCAGCATGATGAAGGGCAGCGCCATCGGCAGCGTGATCGACCAGAACTGCCGCCAGTTGGAGGCGCGGTCGACCTCGGCCGCCTCGTAGATGTATTCGGGGATGGAGCGGAGGCCCGCGAGGCAGATCAGCATCACGTAGGGCGTCCACATCCAGGTATCGACGATGATGATCGACCAGGGCGCCAGCGACACGTTGGAGAGCATCTGGATATCGGTCGGCGGAATCCTCGTGACGAAGGAGATCGCATAGGCGAACAGGCCGATCTGCGGCTCATAGAGGAAGCGCCAGAAATTGCCGACCACCGCCGGCGACAGCATCATCGGCACCAGGATCAGCGTCGTCCAGAAGGCGTGGCCTCGGAACTTCCTGTCGATCAGCCAGGCCAGCGTGAAGCCGATCAGCGTCTGCAAAAGGATCGTCCAGAACACGAAATGCGCGGTCGTCTGCATGGCGATCCAGATATCCTTGTCGCCGAGGATGCGCTGGTAGTTGGCAAGGCCGAGATTTTTCACCACCTCGTTCGGGCGGTTGGCCCGGTAGTTGGTGAACGACAGATAGATCGCCCAGAACAGCGGGAAGATGTTGATGGCCAGCAGCAACAGGATCGTCGGCGAGATGAACAGCCAGGCGAGGCCCTTGTCGCTGATGCCCCGGACTTTGCGGGCCAACGGTTCCGGGGTCGCCCGGGCAACGTTCTCCGCGGTCCGATTGAGCATGGTGAGTCCTGCTTCGGTCACTTGGTCGTCTCTGTCATGGAATTTATCTGAACTGCATCCCGTGCCAAGGGGCGGCACGGGATGCTTGGCTTAGCTCGGGAGGAGCTGGTTACATCTTGCCATCGTCCTGGAAGACCTGGGTCCAGTCCTTGACCAGGCCGTCGAGCGCATCCTTGGCCGAACCCTGGCCGGCGACGACATAGTCGTGGAAGCGCTTCTGCGAGGCCTGCAGCAGCGGGGCGTAGCTCGGCTCGGCCCAGAAGTCCTTCACGATGGCCATCGAGTCGAGGAAGGTCTGCGCGTAGGGCTGGCTGGCCGGGAATTTCGGATCCTTGACCACCGCGTTGAGGCAGGAATAGCCGCCGAGCGACCACCATTTGGCCTGCACGTCCTTGTTGGCGAACCACTTGATGTATTTCAGCGCCGCCTCCTGCTTGTCGGAATAGGACACCACGGAGATACCCTGGCCGCCGAGCTGGGCGAACTGCTCGCCGTCCGGACCCTTCGGGTTGACGAAGTAACCGATCTTGTCGCCGCCGACATTCTCGTCCTTCTGCAGGCCCGGCCATGTGAAGGCGAAGTTCATGTGCATCGCCACCTGGCCGGATTTGAAGGCATCGACGCCTTCGCCCATGTAGCTGTTCGAGGCACCGGGCGGCGTGCAGCAATCATAGAGCGCCTTGTAGAATTCCAGCCCCTTGACCGACTTGTCGGAGTTGACGAAGCCTTCCATCTCGTAGGGCTTCTTGGGGTTTTCGTATTGGAAGCCATAGCTGTAGAGCACGTCCATGGCGCCCATGGTAATGCCTTCGGAGCCGCGCTCGGTGTAGATCGAGGCGCCATAGACGGTCTTGCCGTCGATCTCGCGCTTCTGGAAGAACTCGGCGACCTGCTTCAGCTGGTCGAAAGTGGTCGGCGGGCCGAGATCCCAACCGTATTTCTCCTTGAATTCCTTCTGCAGTTCCGGCTTGGAGAACCAGTCCTTGCGATAGGTCCAGCCGACGACGTCGCCCATGGCCGGCAGCGCCCAGTAGTTCGGCGTGTTCTTCGGCCATTCCGAATAGCCGACGACGGTTGCCGGCACGAAATCGTCCATGCTGATCTTCTCCTTGTCGAAGAAGTCGTTCAGCTTGACGTAATGGCCGTTCTCGGCAGCGCCGCCGATCCACTGGCTGTCGCCGATGATCAGGTCGCACAATTTGCCGTGCGAGTTCAGTTCGTTGAGAAAACGATCGGCATAGTTGGTCCACGGCACGAACTCGAATTTCATGCCGATACCGGTTTCCTTGGTAAAATCCTTGGACAGTTCGACAAGCGCGTTGGCCGGGTCCCAGGCGGCCCAGCACAGGGTCAGGTCTTCAGCGTGCGCGACGTTCGCGACGGCTGTCGACGCTGTGATTGCCGAGGTCAGTCCCAACGCCAGTTTCAAGCTCGATTTCATGACTTCCTCCCATTTGCGAAACGCGCCCGGATGACGGTTTCAAAAAGCCCTCAACCCCTCTCCTCAGGGGCCCAAACATGGCTGCGCGGTTACACTGCAGATGTTTAGTAATTTGTTTAGTGATGCAATTTTTACTAAACAAGGCAAGCGAATTCGTTGCTGCGCCGCAGCATGCTTATGGCGATGTCTGAAAACGTTGGGAAAAGCGCGGGTCGCTGGCTGGTTTACCGAAGCTGTTCAGGCCGATTCTGACCGGGACGTGGGGCAGCCTCGGCTTTCAATCTACCCTTCTGGTGCTCACCATCACCTTGCGGATCGCCGGCGCCGGCGGCAGCAGCGCGCGGATATCGGCGAACGGGAACGACGGTTCGAAACGGAAGGCTTCGGCCGATGAGCCTTGCGCGCCGTTGCACTGGCCGGCGCGAAAGGCGTTCTGTGTCCGCGCAATGTCGACGAAGCGGTCGGGATCCTGCGATTGATGCATGCGGATCGCCTCGGCCTTGACGTCGGCATGGGCGGAAATGTCGACATAGTGCGTCGGCGAGAAACCGGTGCCGCCCATCGTGTCGGCATGCAGCACTGGGACGGCGAAAGACGCCGCGATACGAACGCCGTCCGACAGCGCGCGATGGTCTGCATGATAATCGTTGGGCGCATGCGTGATCACCAGATCCGGGCCGATTTGACCGATCAGTGCTTTCAGAGCTCCAATCAGCGCTGCATCGGCCACCAGCTCGCCGTCCGGGAAGTCGAGGAAGCGTGGCACTGCGCCTACCAGCGCGGCCGCGGTCGTTGCTTCGTCGCGACGGACACGAGCGAGAACAGCGGGATCACTTGTGCCGCCCCTGGCACCATCCGTGGCCATGGCAAAAGTGAGTTCTGCGCCTTGCGCGGCATAGGCGGCCATCGTACCGAACATGAAGATCTCGATGTCGTCCGGATGCGCACCGAGCGCCAGGATTTTCAAACCACTCTCTCCCCGGAATTGGAACAACGTGACGAACGGAATCCTGCTCGCCCTGATCGCCTACGCAAGCTATTCGGGTAGCGATGCCGTTGTCAAAAGCCTGGGCGGTCAGCTCACGATCTTCGAGATCGGCTTTTTCATAACCTTGTTCGCGGGCTTCTTCCTGTTCTTCACGCGGCCCGCGGGCGAACGCTGGCGCGATTTCTGGCGCACCAGAAGGCCATGGGCGGTGCAGGCGCGTGCCTGGGCGGGCATCGCTTCCGGCGTGCTCAGTGTCTACGCCTTCACCACCATTCCGCTGGCCGAGTCCTATGCGTTGATATTCCTGGCGCCGCTCTGCGTCACCATTCTCTCCACGGTGATCCTCAAGGAGAAGGTCGGCCCCTGGCGCTGGCTGGCGGTGGTCGCCGGTTTCGCCGGTGTCATGCTGGTGGTGCGGCCGGGCTTTCGCGAGCTCAATCTCGGCCACCTTGCCGCCTTCGGTGTTGCCTTCCTCGCCGCCACCAGCGTCATCCTGATGCGCTCGCTGGCGCAGCAGGAAAAGCGCACCACCATGCTCGGCGTGCTGGTCGGCTACGGCCTGCTGTTCAACGGCATCGGTGCCGCCGCCACCTCGTTCACCGTTCCCGACGGCAAGCAGTTGCTGTGGTTGGTGGCGGCCGGTGCCTTCACAGCAGGTGGACAATTCCTTCAACTGCTGGCCATGAAATACGCGCCTGCCAACCGGGTCGCGCCGACGCATTATTCGCAGATCGCCTGGGCGGTGATCCTCGGCGCGTTGTTTTTCCAGGAATATCCGGACGGGCTGTCGCTGGTTGGCCTGGCGGTCGTTGGCGGCGCCGGCCTGTTGACCATGGTGCGTGAGGAAGCGCGGCTGGGGACCGTGCGCTGGAACCCGTTTTCGCGTACCCGGCTTTGAACCGACTCTGGTTGCGCCGTGGCCGTAACCGCTGATATGCGGGCGCCATGACCACAAAACCCCTGCCGGAGCTTCCTGTGTCCGTCGTGCTGCCGGCGCTGAGGGAAGCGCTTGGCGATGGCAACAGCGCCGTGCTGGTGGCGCCGCCCGGCGCTGGCAAGACCACGCTGGTGCCGCTGGCGCTGCTTGACGCGCCTTGGCTCGGCGCCGGCAAGATCATCCTGCTTGAACCGCGCCGCCTCGCCGCTCGCGCCGCCGCTCGCCGGATGGCTGAGTTGCTTGGTGAGGAACCCGGCGCCACCGTCGGCTACGCCATGCGCATGGAAAACCGCATTTCGGCAAAGACCAGGATCGTGGTCGTCACCGAAGGCGTGCTGGCGCGCATGATCCTCGACGATCCCGAACTGCCCGGTGTTTCGGCTGTCATTTTCGACGAATTCCACGAGCGTTCGCTCGACGGCGATTTCGGTCTCGCTCTGGCGCTCGACGTGCAGGGGGCGCTCAGGCCGGATCTGCGCTTGGCTGTGATGTCGGCGACGCTCGACGGCGCGCGCGTCGCCAAACTCATGTCGGGCGCGCCGGTCGTCGAAAGCGAGGGTCGCGCCTTTCCCGTCGATATCCGTTATGACGAACGGCCGGCCGGCATCGCCATCGAGGACGCGATGGCCAAGGCGATCCGCGCCGCCCTTGCCGACGAGAGCGGCAGCGTCCTTGCCTTCCTGCCCGGCCAGCGCGAGATCGAGCGCACCGCCGAACGGCTGGCCGGCAAGGTCGGCACCGATACCGACATCGTCCCGCTCTACGGCATGCTGGACGGCAAGGCGCAGGACGCGGCGATCAAGCCGGCAACATCGGGCCGCCGCAAGGTGGTGCTGGCCACCTCGATAGCCGAAACCTCGATCACCATCGACGGCGTGCGCGTCGTCATCGATTCCGGCCTGTCGCGGCTGCCGCGCTATGAGCCGGCCAGTGGCTTGACCCGACTGGAGACCGTGCGTGTCAGCAAGGCTTCCGCCGACCAGCGCGCCGGCCGTGCCGGGCGCACGCAGCCAGGCGTCGCCATCCGGCTGTGGCGGGCCGAGCAAACGGCTGCACTTCCTGCTTTCACGCCGCCGGAAATCCTTGAGGCCGATCTGTCCGGACTGCTGCTCGATTGTGCTGCCTTCGGCGTTGCCGACCCGTCAGCGCTTGCTTTTCTCGATCCGCCGCCTGTTCCGGCCCTCAATGAGGCAAGGGGGCTACTGCGCGCGCTGGATGCCATCGACCACACGGGGCGCCTGACGGAGGCGGGTGCAGCGATGCGCAAGCTCGCTCTGCCGGTGCGGTTGGCGCATATGGTTGCCGAGGCATCCCGGAGCGGCCATGCCTTCGAGGCGGCAATGTTCGCCGTGCTCCTCACCGAACGCGGCCTCGGTGGCGACGGCGCCGATCTGGAGCGGCGGCTGATGCGTTTTCGCGGGGAAAGATCTCCGCGCGCTGCCGCCGCCAAGCAACTCGCCGAAAGGCTGGCAAGGCAGGCTGGCGGGGCGAAGGGCAGCGAAGCTGCGGCGGGCGGTCCCCTGCTCGTCCACGCCTGGCCGGATCGGGTGGCGAAGGCGCGTGGCGAGCGTGGCCGTTTCGTGCTGGCCAACGGCTCCGGCGCTATGCTCGACGCCGCCGATCCGCTGGCGGGCGAGCCGTTTCTGGTCGTCGCCGACCTGCAGGGCAAGGCACAGAATGCGCGCATCACGGCGGCAGCGGCGATCGGCGAGGACGATGTCCGTGTCGCGTTGGCGGACAGGATCGAGGCGCGCCGTGAAACGAGCTTCGATCGGGACAAGCGCGCCGTGCGTGTACGTGAAACCGTGCGCCTTGGCGCCATCACGCTCGCCGAGCGCATGCTGCCGCCGCCAACGGGGGCCGACGCCGACCGCGCCGTCCTCGATGCCGTGCGCCAGCACGGGCTGTCGCTGCTGACCTGGAGCAAGGAGGCGCAAACGCTGCGCCAGCGGCTTGGCTGGCTGCATCGCGGCCTGGGCGCGCCATGGCCCGATATGGCGGATGACGCCCTCGTCGAGCGCCTCGACGACTGGCTGCTGCCTTACCTCGCCGGCGCGGCATCGTTTGCCGCCATCGATGCAGGTGTTGTCTCGGCCGGACTGGCCAGCCTCGTGCCGCATGATCTGCAGCGCAGGATCGATACGCTGGCGCCAACCCATTTCGACGCTCCGTCCGGCAGCCATGTGCCTATCCGCTATGACAGCGAATGGCCGGTGCTGGCGGTTCGCGTGCAGGAACTGTTCGGGCTCGACCGGCATCCCGCCATCGCCAATGGCACTGTGCCGCTGACGCTCGAACTCCTGTCGCCGGCGCACCGGCCGATCCAGACGACGCGCGACCTGCCCGGCTTCTGGCGCGGCTCCTGGGCCGACGTACGCGCCGACATGCGCGGCCGCTATCCCAAGCATGTCTGGCCGGAAAACCCGCTGCTCGCCGCCGCCACCGCCAGGGCCAAGCCGCGCGGGACCTAGCCTTTGGAGCTTCGCGGCTGTAATTCATGGCCATGATCAACGTTTTGCGTTCGCCCGATTTCCAGCAGAGCCAGAGACTGCGCCTCAACACGCTAATCCGGTTGCGATGGCTTGCCATTGTCGGTCAGAGCCTGGCGGTGCTCGTCGTCGCCTATGGGCTGAAGTTTCCGCTGCCGGTCAGCCTCTGCTTTGCCCTGATCGCCTGTTCGGCCTGGATGAACCTGTTTCTCGCCTTTCGCTTTCCGGCGGCGCACCGGCTCACGCCGCTTGCGGCCTTCGGCATCCTCATCTTCGACAGCCTGCAGCTTGCCGGCCTGCTCTACATGACCGGCGGCCTCACCAATCCGTTCTCGCTGCTGATGACCGTGCCTGTCGTCATTTCGGCGACATCGCTGCCCCTGCGCCTGACCGCCATCCTCGGCGGGCTGGTCATGTCGGCGGCGACCTTTCTGGTCTTTGTCCATCTGCCGCTGCCCTGGCATGAGGATGCGCCGCTGGCGATGCCTTTTCTCTATGTCGCCGGCATGTGGATGGCGGTGCTGTCCTCGATCGCCTTCACCGCCATATACGCCTTCCGGGTGGCCGCCGAAGCCCGGCTGCTGGCCAATGCGCTCGCCGCAACAGAGCTGGTGCTGCAGCGCGAGCAGCACCTTTCGGCGCTCGACGGGCTGGCCGCCGCGGCCGCGCACGAGCTCGGCACGCCGCTCGCCACCATCGCGCTTGTCGCCAAGGAGATGGAAAAGGCGCTCGGCAAGGATCCGAAATACGGGGAAGACGTGACGCTGTTGCGTTCGCAGAGCGAGCGTTGCCGCGAGATTCTCAAGCGGCTGACCAGCCTGTCCTCGGAGGGTGAGGCGCATCTTTCGCGGCTGCCATTGACATCGCTGGTCGAGGAGGTCACCGCGCCGCACCGGGACTTCGGCATCTCGATCAAGCTTCGGCCCGGCGAACGCATCGGCCCCGAGCCGGTCGGGCAGCGCAATCCGGGCGTCATCTACGGCCTCGGCAATCTGGTCGAGAACGCGGTCGATTTCGCTCGCAAAAGCGTCACCGTGCGCTGGAGCTGGGACGAGGCCACCGTCACCTTCTCGATCGTCGATGACGGCCCCGGTTTTCCGGCCGAGATCATCGACCGCATCGGCGAGCCCTATATGTCGACGCGCCAGGGCGATGAAACCGGCGGTGGTCTGGGCCTCGGCCTGTTCATCGCCAAGACCTTGCTCGAACGCTCTGGTGCCGTGCTCGATTTCCGCAATTCGAGTGGCCTGGGGGAGGGCGCCATGGTCCAGATATCGTGGCCGCGTGGTGTGTTCCTCAATCCGGAAATCACTTCGGCCAGCATGTTCGACACTGCCTGAGAGCCTTGAAGGACCTCTAAAAATTGGACAAGGAGGCTCAGGAACTATATTTGCGTAAAATTAAGGCAGCAGGAATTTTGAGACTATGACAGGCGACGAGAATATTGGCGCAATGGTTGAAGGCGAGGACACCTCGCTGCTTGTCGTCGATGACGACAAGCCGTTCCTCACGCGTCTGGCTCGCGCCATGGAAGCCAGGGGCTTCGTGGTCGAGACGGCCGAGAGCGTCGAGGAGGCGGTTGCCAAGGCGCGCGCCAATCCACCCGCCTACGCCGTGGTCGACATGCGGCTTGGCGACGGCAACGGCCTCGACGTGGTCGCGGCCATCCGCGAAAAGCGCGAGGATTCCCGCACCATCATCCTGACCGGCTATGGCAACATCGCCACCGCGGTGACCGCGGTGAAGCTCGGTGCGGTCGATTATCTCTCCAAGCCCGCCGACGCCGATGATATCTTCGCCGCACTCACCCGCACCGCCGGCGAGCGCGCGGCGCCGCCGGAAAACCCGATGTCGGCCGACCGCGTCCGATGGGAGCATATCCAGCGCGTCTATGAGATGTGCGAGCGCAACGTCTCCGAGACAGCGCGCCGGCTCAACATGCACCGTCGCACCTTGCAGCGCATACTGGCAAAGCGCGCGCCGCGTTAAGGCCACCGTTTGCCATCTTGCCGATTGAAACCCGCCGAAACAGGCGGCATGACGGAGGCGACATGCAGGATCTGAAGCAGCGGCCGATTTCCGTCTTCCGCGAATTTCTCGATAGCGAAGCGGCCGGCGGCATCATCCTGATGGCGGCGGCGGCACTTGCGTTGATCGTCGCCAACTCGCCGCTCGCCGAAACCTATTTCTCCGTGCTCCACGCCTATCTCGGCCCGCTCAGCGTCTCGCACTGGGTCAATGACGGGCTGATGGCGGTGTTCTTCCTGCTCGTCGGGCTGGAGATCAAGCGCGAGATGCTGGACGGCCAGCTCTCCACCTGGCCTCGGCGCGTGCTGCCCGGCATCGCCGCCGCCGGCGGCATGCTGGTTCCGGCACTCGTCTATGTCGCCGTCAACCGCAACAATGCGGCCGCCCTGTCCGGCTGGGCGATCCCGACCGCCACCGACATAGCTTTTGCGCTCGGCGTGCTGTCGCTGCTCGGCAGCCGCGTGCCGGCTTCGCTGAAGGTGTTCCTCACAGCATTGGCCATCATCGACGACCTCGGTGCCGTCATCATCATCGCCATCTTCTACACCAGCGGCTTGTCGCTGGCTTATCTGGGTGCCGCCTTCGCAATCATTGCCGCGCTTGTCGTGCTCAACCGCATGCGGGTGATGACGCTTGTGCCCTATCTCGTTCTGGGCGTCGTCCTGTGGGTTCTGGTGCTGAAATCTGGCGTCCATGCAACGCTTGCCGGCGTGGCGCTGGCGCTGACCATCCCGCTTGAGCGCTCCGCCGGGATCGGTCACGATCTGGACCATTCGCCGCTGCACCGGCTCGAGCACGGCCTGCACAAGATTGTGGCTTTCGTCGTCATCCCGATCTTCGGCTTTGCCAATGCCGGCGTTTCGCTCGCCGGCCTGACCTTTGGCGCGCTGATCGAGCCGTTGACGCTGGGTGTCGCCGCCGGCCTGGTTGTCGGCAAGCTGGTCGGCGTGTTCGGCTCCTCGGCACTTGCCATCAGGCTCGGTCTTGCCGACCTGCCCGCCAATGCCGGCTGGACGCACATGATCGGCATATCGCTGCTGTGCGGCATCGGCTTCACCATGAGCCTGTTCATCGGCCTGCTCGCCTTCGCCGGCGACGTGGCGCTGCAGGACGCGGTCAAGGTCGGCATCCTCGCCGGCTCCTTCATCGCCGCCATCCTGGGCGCTGCCGTGCTGCTCATGGCGTCCGGTAGGGGTGGCGTGGAGGACGGCGAAGAGGAGAGCCGGTCATAGAGTGAAGGACGCCGCTACTCGCTCTCACCCTCCAGCGCCGGCACCGACACGCCGGCAAGCTCCGCCGCCAGCAGCCGCGAAGCGCCGGCCCGCGCGATCCGCAGCATCAGCGCCTTGCGCGTTGCCGCTGCCATGCGGTGCTCGGGCGCATCGCGCAGGATCTCGGCGCCATAGCCGTCGGAAAGGATGAAGCCGCATTCGTGCGGGAAGATCTCCGAGGGTACGCCGGGATGGGTGGCGAAGAAGAAGCGGTCGGAATGCAGCCGGTAGTCGGGCCATTTGCGGTCGACCCTGAAATCCTCGATCGAGGATTTGATCTCGATGATCCAGATATCGCCCTGCCGGGTCAAAGCGACGAGGTCGGCACGGCGGCCGGTGGCCAGCGACAGTTCGGGCAAGATATGCGCGCCCATATCCATGAGCAGCCGCTGCACACCGCGTCGCACCAGCATGGCGCGTTCGGACTGGCGACCGTCGATGAGAGGGTTGATGGGGATGGGCGAGATGATCGGCATGCCGGGCACCATGCCAGATTCTGTTCACGGTTTGAACCTGTTTTATGCAGGCGATTGTATATTCGATATACCCGGATATACCCAAAAGAAGTCAGGCATTGATCCTTGAAAGATTGAGCTTGTGGTGCACACCATCGTTCTCATGGGGACGGGCGGCACAAAATTGAACAGCACTGATGGTGAACAACTGTGGGCCTTTGATCTTGATGCTCTGCGCAAGGCTTTCAGAAAGTCCGTTCAGGAGCATAAAGTCACGACGGCTGATTGGGCGGAGCACGCCAAGCAGTTCCTGGAAAAACAAAGAGATCGTCAGCGCAAATCGACTTGATATGCTGCGCCGGTCAATTTCCATTTGGTAACTTTAAGATAGCAGCGAAAAAATCTTTGCGCGTCACCAACCAAAGTCAGATGCACCGCTTTAGTTCCGCGAATGCCGAATGGCATAAGCAGGGAGACGTCACTTCGACACTTTCGTGAAGTGCGCACCCCATCTGCGGGTGATGCATGGCTTTATGTAAATTAGCTAAAGCGAATATAAGAGAAAAGTGATATTTTGGAAGCAGCCGGGGCTCCCCCAATACACCCCGCTCCGGTCAGGCCCGGTGGCGGTCCACCCAAAGGAAGGCTACCGGGCCGATCCCTGCAACCAACCGGTGACCCGCTCGTTGATCCCATGCCGGGTTGATCCCCCGGCACTCCAGGACCTGCCCGCTGCCGAGGGGCGGCGGGCCTTTTTTGCCGATTGATTGAAGCCCGCAGCGATAGCGAAGGCCCCGGCGGGCGCCGGGACCTTCGCGTTGCTGGTCTCGTCAGAAGTGGATCCAGAAGGATCTGCGGAAACATCTGCGGCGCCAATAGCCATTGCGCCAATAGCGACGGCAGACCCGCCTCCACCCGCGTCGGCGACGGCGGCGGTGCCATCTGCGGTGCCGCACCAACTCGACGCCATCCTGGACACTGGGACCATCCGGGTCGAGAATATCGTCGGACGGTTTGTCGAGCTCGTCGAGAATGCCGGGCCCCGTATTCGGGATGCCGGCCAAGGCGGTGGCAGGACGCGCGATTGCGACGACGGTCGCAGCCCCTGCCAGCCCAAGCATTCCAGTCAGAAACAATCGCCGATCCATGCCAACCTCCATCGTTGATCATTGCGACAAGGGAAGACATAGAGCGGCTGATTGACGCGCCCAGATGCCGAAGAAAATTGGGTCAATCGCTCTGCCGTGCCGGCGGCGGGCCTTTTTTGGCGATCTCTGACAATCCACGCGGCCAATGCGCCTGTTCCCGGGGATCATTCCTCCGACAAGCCGGCCGTCGTTGCGGCCGTTTCAATGCTCACCGGCACGCCCTGGCGCAGGGAGTTGCTGACCGTGGAAATCGCCGCGGCCCTTGTAATGATCTCGGCCGGGTCGGAGCCGTCCAGCGTCGTGCATGAAACCGCCATGGTTGACGAGGTCGCGAGCAAAGGCTTGCCTTCGAGGTTCAGCGTCACGGTCACGGCGATCTTGTCGAGCGTTACGCCCATTTCCTCGGCGACGTAGCGAAGATCGTTGCAGAAGCAGCCGCCGATCGCCAGGGCAAGCAACTGGCCGCCATTGAAGCCCAGGCCCATGCCGCCGGCCTTGCCTTCGGGCCGGTCGACGATGATCGTGTGGCCGCCGGCCCAGCCCATGGCGGCTCGCGTGTCCTCCACATTGCGCAGTTCGACGGTCATCGAGACCATTGCGGATGTCCTCCCGGCAGGAGTCGACCAGGCTTCGGGCGTCGTCGACGTACGGTCATTATGCAGGCGCAGAGGCGCCCTTGTCGCTGGGCAATGCCGCGCCCGCCATGTCATCAAGGATCGGACAATCCGGCCTTTCGTCGCCGTGACAGGCATGAATCAGTTTCTGCAGCGTCGAGCGCATTGACTGCAACTCGCGCACTTTCTCCTCGATCGCCGTGACATGGGCGGCGGCGATTTCGCGCACGTTTTGGCTGGCGCGGCTGCGATCCTGGTAAAGCGCCATCAGCTGGCGGCAATCGTCGATGGAAAAGCCGAGATTGCGCGCGCGGCGCAGGAAGGCCAGCCGATGGATGTCGTCTCCGGAATAATCGCGGTAGCCGTTGGCGGCGCGTGCCGGGGCGATCAGGCCGATCTCTTCATAGTAACGGATGGTCTTGGCCGGCAGGCCGGAGCGGTGGGCGGCGTCACCGACATTCATGACGGTTCTCCTCGATTTCCAGGAACCCATGGAGCAGGCCCCTTGAATTTGCTTCACAATCCGGTGAGTCCTGTTGCCAAAATGCCATAGTGATACGCTTACCGGTACGTCAAGGCAGGCATATAGGCATCGCGCGCTTGGCAAGCAAAGCAAATGCCAGCATGAATGATGATGAGAGAGCGGCCGACTCGTGCCGCCGAGTTTGGGCGGGGCACCGGATCACCTGATGCGCATGAAGTCGTTTGCAATCATCGCCGCACTGGCGCTCTCCACTGCTATCGCCGGTTGCAGCACCATCGGCTCGCAGATCTTCTCCAACGACTACGGCGCGGTCACCGACGCCGGTTATCAGCTGCCGCGTATCCCGATCGAGAAAGTGCCGATGAAGTACCATCGGCAGGAAGTGAACTACGATAGCCCGGAAAAGCCGGGCACGATCATCGTCGATACGCAGAACAAGTTCCTTTATTTCATCGAGGGCGACGGAAGGGCCATTCGCTACGGCATCGGCGTCGGCCGCGAGGGCTTCGAGTGGCATGGCACCGCCCACATTGCGCTCAAGCGCGAATGGCCGACCTGGACGCCGCCGAGGCAGATGATCCAGCGCCAGCCGGAATTGGAAAAGTTTGCCGGCGGCATGGAGCCGGGCCTGAAAAACCCGCTCGGCGCGCGCGCCATGTACCTGTTCAACAAGGGCGGTGATTCAGGCTATCGCCTGCATGGCAGCCCGGAATGGAATTCGATCGGCAAGGCGATGTCGTCTGGCTGCATCCGGCTGATGAATCAGGACATTATCGACCTCTATGACCGCGCCTCGGTCGGCGCCAAGGTCATCGTTCTCTAGAGGCAGTTTTCGTACGCGGACCGTCTAGGCAACAACGGACGTCCCAAGCAGAAAACCGGGCAATTCGGCCCGGTTTTTTGTTGTTTGCGCGATGCGACGCCTGCTCGGCGGTCAGGACACCGCCGAGAACGCGGTGGGAACCAAAATTTGGTTGATGATTGTCTCGGTGATCTGGCCATCACGCTCGGAATCTTCCCGCGCTTGCGTCCAGGCAGGGTCCTTCACGAACGCCGTCCAACGCTCTTCGCGTTCGGCCAGCGATTCCCATGCCAGCATGTAGGTCAGTTCGTTGTTCGAAGCTCCGATCAGCGTGGTAAAGAAACCCGCTTGGCGGATACCGTGCTTTTCCCATAATTTGAGCGTGATCTTGTCGAAGCGATCAAGAAGCGCCGGCAAGCGTCCCGGCAAAGCCCGGTAAACCCGAAGTTCGTAGATCATTTTGGAGTTCCTTCTGACCGATGCGCCGGAAGCGAGGAAATCGGACCAGACGGTCAGCAGGGTAGAATTGTCAAACGGGCGTCAGGAGACCTGCTCGACCTGCTGCACTTCCGGCACGAAATGGCGCAGAAGGTTCTGGATGCCGTGCTTCAGCGTCGCCGTCGATGACGGGCAGCCGGCGCAGGCACCCTTCATGTGCAGGAACACCGTGCCATTCTCGAAGCCGCGGAAAGTGATGTCGCCGCCATCCTGGGCGACCGCCGGGCGCACCCGCGTGTCGAGCAGCTCCTTGATGGTGATGACCAGCTCCTCGTCGGCCTTGTCGTAGAACTCACCGGTCTGGCTGGTCTCGGCGGCCGGGCCAGCCTTGGCCATGACGGGCGCGCCGGACATGAAATGCTCCATGATGGCGCCGAGGATCGCCGGCTTCAAATGCTGCCAGTCGGGGCCATCCTTGGTCACGGTGATGAAGTCATAGCCGAAGAAAACGCCGGTGACGCCAGGAATTTCGAACAGACGGCCGGCCAGCGGCGAGGCGACGGCGGCGCTGTCGGCATCGCGGAAATCGGCGGTGCCTTCCACAAGCACTTCCTTGCCGGGCAGGAATTTCAGCGTCGCCGGGTTTGGCGTCGATTCGGTCTGGATGAACATGGCCGTCTCCGTGCCCGTTTGGGCATCTAGTTTGGAACAATTCTAAATAGGCTCAATTGGCTGGACATTCAAGCGAAACGCATCGCCGGAATGGCTGGCTGGCGGAATGTTTTTGCGCGCCCCTGGGACGCGCCCGAAGGTGTGTTGAGATTCAGGTCAGGCCGGCATCACCTGAAAATCAGCACACCTCAGGCCAGGCTGTCTATTTCCTCGTCCGAAAGGTTCTGCGGCACGACAGTCACCGGGATCGGGAAGGCGGCACCCTTGCCGGCCACGGCGCCGACCAGCGGTCCCGGGCCTTCCTTGCCCGCACCGGCGGCCAGCACCAGGATGGCGATGTCCTGGTCTTCCTCGATCAATTTGTGAATCTCTTCCGTCGGCTTGCCTTCGCGGACCACCATCTCGGGCTCGATGCCGAGCTTCTGGCGCACCTTGTTGGCATAGCTGTCGAGTGCGGCGCGCGCCGTGGCGTTGGCTTCCTCGCGCATGATCTTCTCGACACCCAGCCAATGCTGGAAATCGTCCGGCACGATGACATAGAGCAGCACCAGCGTGCCGCTGGTGCTCTGCGCCCGTTTCGAGGCATAGGCGACGGCACGCTCGCATTCCGGCGTGTCGTCGATGATCGTCAGGAATTTCCTGCGATGGCCGGCTTCGCGGCTGAGGCGTTTGGAGACCATGTCTATCTACTCGGTGTCTTGCGGCGCAATCTGCCACTGCGGCGGACCGGCGGCAAGCCGCCGGCCTTGTGCCAGTGCACCCGATGTCGCGATCAGCCCTGCAGCAGGCCGATAATGTCGCGCACCGTCTTCATCGTCGCTTCGGCCAGCACGCCGGCGCGCTCGCCGCCGTCCTTGAGCACCGCGTCGACATAGGCGCGGTCATCCGAAATGCGGCGCATCTCGCTGGCGATCGGCGCCAGTTTTTCCACAGCAAGATCGGCCAAGGCCGGCTTGAACACGGAAAACTGCTGGCCGGCGAATTGCTTGAGCACATCCGCCTTCGACATCTCGGCGAGACCCGCATAGATGCCGACCAGGTTTTCTGCCTCGGGCCGGCCGGCCAGGCCATCCAGCTCGCTCGGCAACGCTTCCGGATCGGTCTTGGCCTTGCGGATCTTCTTCGAGATGTCATCGGCGTCGTCGGTCAGGTTGATGCGCGACAGATCAGACGGGTCCGATTTGGACATCTTCTTGGAGCCGTCGCGCAGCGACATGATGCGCGCCGCCGGCCCGCCGATGACCGGCTCGGTCAGCGGGAAATAGCCGTTCACGGTCTCTTCGCCGATCTGCATCTCGACGCCGACGCCGAGCGCTGCGATACGGTCGGAGAAGTCGTTGTTGAATTTCTGCGCAATGTCGCGGGTGAGCTCCAGATGTTGTTTCTGGTCCTCACCGACAGGGACGTGGGTGGCACGGTAGAGCAGGATGTCGGCAGCCATCAGCGAGGGATAGGCGAGCAGGCCGAGCGAGGCATTCTCGCGGTCCTTGCCGGCCTTGTCCTTGAACTGCGTCATGCGGTTCATCCAGCCGATGCGCGCCACGCAATTGAAGATCCAGGCAAGCTCGGCGTGCTGCATGACCCGTGACTGGTTGAAGACGATGTGCTTCTTCGGATCGATGCCGGAGGCCAGGAACGCCGCAGTGATCGACCGCGTCTGGTCGGCCAGGTCTTCATAAACGAGTTGGGCTGTCAGCGAATGCAGGTCGACGACGCAATAGATGCAATCGGAGGTGTCCTGCAGGGCAACGAATTTCTTGATGGCGCCGAGATAATTGCCGAGATGCAGATTGCCGGTCGGCTGGACACCGGAAAAGACGAGTGGCTTGAAGGCGGTCATGATTGTCCTCATGGCTTGTGGAGGGCCGTATAAGCGTGATTCCGAAAAGTTGCAGACTTTTCGGAGCCAATCACGCGGCTGGAAACCGCGCGCGGCGAAAGTCTTGCGACGGCGCGCTTATGGACGAAGACGGCGCTGCGATCAAGACGGCGCTGCGAGCGTGTCGGGCGCTACTCGTCCCGGTCGGTCTTTGCGATCGGTGGCGCCGACTTGCCAGATCCCCGCTTGACGTTGCGACGGATCATGCCGAAATCGGCGCCGCCGGTGGCAAACGCCGTGATGAAGTACAGCAGCGCCCCACCCGCAACCAGCGACAGCAGCGTCGTCGCCTTGACCACCAGCGGCGAGCCGGGCCCGAGCCTGACGGCGAACCAATGCTCTGCAAAATAGAGCGCTGCCCCCATCACGATAGCCGACAGCACCAGACGTGGAATGCGCTTCATCAGCGGCACGTCGCGGCCCCAGTGGCCGCGCCGGATCAGGACGCCGAGCAGCATCACCGCGTTGACCCAGCCGGCGACGGCCGAGGCCACCGCAATGCCGGGTGCGCCCATCCGTGGAAACAGCGTCAGCGCCGTGGTGACGTTCACCGCCACCGAGATGGCGGCAAAGATCATCGGTGTACGCGTGTCCTCTCGGGCGAAATAACCCGGCGTGAATGCCTTGATCAGCACGAAGGCCGGGAGGCCGAGGCCGAAGATCGCCAGGATCGCCGCCACCGTCGGCGTCGAGCCGTTGGCGGCGAACGCGCCGCGCTCATAGACCAGCCGTACGATCGGCTCCGACATCACCCAGAGTGCGGCGGCTGCCGGTAGCGTCAGGAACAGCGTGAACTCGACCGAGCGGTTTTGCAGATTGGCCGCCTCGATCAAATTGCCCGACTTCAGCGCGCGCGACAGTTCGGGCAACAGCACGATGGCGACCGCGACACCGACCACGCCGAGCGGCAACTGGTAGATGCGGTCGGCATAGGCGAGCGAGGAGACCGCGCTGTTCTGCGCCGAGGCGATCGCCGTGCCGATCAATTGGTTGATCTGGGTGATGCCGCCGGTGATGGCCGCCGGCAGCGCCAGGATCAGCAGCCGCTTGACCGCAGGCGTCATTCTGGGACGGCGAAAGCCGATCGAGATGCCGGCATGGCGCACTGCCACCCAGACGATCGCCAGCTGCACCAGTCCGGCGGCAAGCACGCCCCAGGACAGCCCGTAGCCGACTGTGAGGGCATCCGAGCCCTTGTACCAGGCATAGGCGAGCACGCCGATCAGGATGATGTTGAGGAACACCGGCGCCACGGCGGCGGCGAAATAGCGGCGCAGCGAATTCAGCATCCCCGCCATCATCGCGCCCAGCGACATGCAGATCAGATAAGGGAACATGATCGTCGCCAGCGTCACCGTGGTGTCGAACTTCCCCGGCGTGCCGGCAAAACCCGGCGCCACCAGATAGCGCACGATCAGCGGCATCGACAGTTCCATGATGATGGTCAGCGCCAGCAGCGCCGTGAACAGCACGCCGAACACTTCCTCGGAAAAGCGCTTGGCGCCTTCGGTGCCGTGGGTCTCGATCTCCTTGGCGAACAGCGGCACGAAGGCGGCGTTGAAGGCGCCCTCGGCAAACAGCCGGCGAAAGGTGTTGGGAAACTGGAAGGCGGCGTTGAAGGCATCGGCGACCGGTCCGGTGCCGAGTGCGGCGGCCATCAGCATCTCGCGGCCGAAACCGAGCGCGCGGCTCATCAGCGTGCCGGAAGCGACCGTTGCGAATTTCTTGACGAGGCTCATGCTTTTGGGAACTGCCTGCGGAATTGGGACAAAGTGATGGTCGTTGTCACTCGGCCGCCGCCCTGGACTTGCCGCCGCGTTCGGGCACGATGCCTTCGAGCGTTGCCATCAGCCGATTGCGGATGGTGGCGATGCGGGCCGGGCTATCTATCTTCTGGCCAGTGAGATCGGTGACATAGAAAGTGTCGATGACCTTTTCGCCGAAGGTGGTGATGTGGGCCGATGCGATGTCAAGCGACAGGTCGGAAAGCGTTCCGGTGATCTCCGACAGCAGCCCAGGCCGGTCGAGGCCCTCGACCTCGATGACCGAAAAACGATTCGACAGCGTGTTGCGGATTTCGGCACGCGGCGGGATCTTGAACACCTTGGAGCCGCGCCGCGGCTTGGTGCGCTTCTCGATCATTTCCGGCAGCCAGCTCTTGCCCGACAGCACGTCCTCGATCAGCCGGCCGACACGCTCGGCACGCCGGCGCTCGTCCTCGTCGCGGTCGAATTCTCTGCTGATCAGGATCGTGTCGAGCGCACGGCCGTCCGACGTCGTGAAGATCTGCGCGTCGACAATGTTGCCGCCGGCCCCGGCGCACGCCCCGGCGATGACCGAGAGCAGGCGGGGGTGGTCCTGCGCCAGCACGGTGATTTCGGTCACCGCCTCGAACTGGTGGGTCTTGACCATGGTGGCAAGCTTGTTGCCTGACGCGTCAGCCTCACGAATGAATTCGGCATGGCGCAGCTGGTCTGCGAGATCGACGGTCAAAAGGTAATTCTCGTAGTGCTGGCCGACATAGCGCTTGCGGGTCTTGTCCGGCCAGTCGGCAAGCGCCTCGGCCAGACGCTCGCGCGCCGCCGCCGTGCGTTGCGCGCGCGACACTTCCGAAAACCCGCCGGTCAACAGCAATTCGGTCTCGTAGTAGAGCGTGCGCAGCAACTGGCCCTTCCAGCCGTTCCAGACACCCGGTCCGACGCCCCTGATGTCGCAGACGGTGAGGATCAAAAGCAGCTTCAGCCGCTCGACCGACTGCACGATCGCGGCGAAATCCTCGATGGTCTTGCGGTCGTTGAGGTCGCGGGTCTGGGCTGTCATCGACATCACGAGATGGTTCTCGACCAGCCAGGCAACGGTCTCGGTATCGGCAGGCGACAGCCCCATATGCGGACAGATACGGCGTGCGATCCTGGCCCCCGCCTCGGAATGATCCTCCGGCCTCCCCTTGGCGATGTCGTGCAGCAGTACGGCGACATAGAGCGCCTCGCGGCTCTTCTTCAGCCCCGGCATCAGCGTGTGCGACAGGGGATGGACCTTTTCGCCGTCGCCGCGTTCGATCTCGGCCAGCACGCCGATGCAGCGGATCAGATGCTCGTCCACCGTGTAGTGGTGGTACATCGAGAACTGCATCATGGCGACGATCTTGCCGAAATCCGGGATCAGCCTGCCGAGCAGCCCGGCCTCGTTCATGCGGCGCAGATTGAGTTCGGCATTGCGATCCGAGGTCAATATGTCGAGGAACAGCCGGTTGGCCTCCTCGTCGCGCCGCAGCGACTTGTTGACCAGGCCGAGCGAACGGGTCAGCAGCTTCAGCGCATCGGGGTGGAATTCCAGACCGTGCTTGTCGGCGAACCAGAACAGCCTGAGCAGATTGACCGGATCGCGCTCGAACACCTGGTCGTCGGCGATGTTGATGCGGTGGTTGTCGACAATGAAGTCCGACGTGCCGGCCAGCTTGCGCTTGCGCCGCGAGAAAGTCAGGAAGATGCGGTTGAAGCCCGGCACGTGCTTGGCCTGCTCCTCCTCGAGCGCGGCACAGAAGATGCGGGTCAGGTCGCCGACGTCCTTGGCAACGAGGAAGTAGTGCTTCATGAAGCGCTCGACCGCCGACAGGCCGGGGTGCGTGGTGTAGCCGAGCCGTTCGGCGATCTCGCGCTGGATGTCGAAATGCAGCCGCTCCTCGGCCTTGCCGGTGAGGAAATGCATGTGACAGCGTACCGCCCACAGGAAATCCTCGGCTTTCTGGAACTCGCGGTACTCGCCCTCGGTGAAGACGCCTTTATCGACCAATTCCTCGCCGGTGCGCACCCGGTAGAAATATTTGCCGATCCAGAACAGCGTCTGCAGATCGCGCAGGCCACCCTTGCCGTCCTTGACGTTGGGCTCGACCAGATAGCGGCTTTCGCCGGCCTTGGCATGGCGGTCATCGCGTTCGGCAAGCTTGGCCTGGACATATTCGGGGCCGGTCGTGCGCACCACCTCATGGTCGAAGCGCAGCATCAGTTCATCATAGAGCTTTTCCTCGCCCCACAGAAAACGTGCTTCGAGGATCGAGGTGCGGATGGTGACATCGGTGCGCGACAGGCGCAGGCATTCGTCGATATTGCGTGTGGCGTGGCCGACCTTCAGCCCCAGGTCCCACAGCATGTAGAGCATGTATTCGACTGTCTGTTCGCCCCACGGCGTCTGCTTGTAAGGCAGCAGGAACAACAGGTCGATGTCGGACCCCGGCGCCAGCGTTCCACGGCCGTAGCCGCCGACAGCGACGACGGCCATGCGCTCCGCGGAGGACGGGTTCTTGACCCGGTAGACATGGGTGACGGCGAAATCGTAAAGCGCCCGGATGATCTCGTCCATGAGATGCGACAGCCGCGCCGCGCAGGCGCTGCCGCCGCCATCGTCCCTCAGCATGCGTTCGGCAATGGCGCGCCCGTCCGCCAGTCGTCCCTTGAGCAGCTGGAGCACACCATTGCGCGCAGCCTGCCCTGAGCCGTCGCCCGCCGTGCCCGCGGTCAGCGCGGTCATCTCGCGGCGCAAGGCTTCGCCGTCGATCAATTCGTCGAGCTTCAGGGAGATTCTTGCCATATATCCAGTCGGCCTTGCCGTTTCGGCGGCGTCTATAGCGCGTTTTGGCGGCGCTGGGTATGGGGCGTTGAAGCCGGTTCAAGACCCGGCTGAGTTTTGGCTCGGATAAGTAAATGGAATGACCATTCTTCGCTTCAGTCGACCGAAATCGACAATGCGCTTGCCTATTCGCCGAGCCTCGGCTTTGACCCTCGCTATGGCTGTCTTTCTGCGTTTCCCGGTCCCGGCAGGTGCGGCGCACTGGATATCCCGCTTTTCTCTGAGCAGGCTTGGCAAATGGAGCGCCCTGTCGCCAAGGAACTGATCTTGCGCGCAGAGCGCAGGAACAAGCTGATAGATCGTCTCGCCTCGCAAAACCGAAAACTCGGGGTTGAAGACAAGGTCGTCGACAGCGATGCCGATCTCCTCGGTGGCCTTGATCAGGTCGAGCGCGGTTTGCCTGGAGATGATGTAGCCGGCGGTTCCTATATGTCCGGCGTCGAGTTTGGATGTGGAAAAGCCGTGACCGATGGCAATGCGCTTGCGTCGGATCACGGTCTTACAGAAGTAGCTTTCGAGCTTGACGACTTCGGCATCGGCTGGGATCCAGTCGCTGTCGCGAAGCAATGCGCCGGCTTTTGCGGCAAAGACGATGTCGTCCTCGAAAATCGCCCCGTAGCGGGCGTCGCCTTGCGCGATGACAGCCCAGCAGGCCCGGTGACTGAGCAGGCAGGCGATCTCGCCGTCAGTCAATGGCAGCCTGTTCCGATATCCGACATTTTGCGGCAGCTGGTCCAGCTCCGGCCGGTCGCGTGCGTCTATGGCCTGAACGCGTTCGAATGCAACGCCGATGCGGGCAAACTCCGCCGTCACACGGGCAAGGCGATCGGGAGACCGATCGAGATTGATGACCAGACGCTTCATTGCCGAAGAAAATCCCCACCCCCGCGACGCTCGCGCTTTCTAGCAGGCCTGGTGTTGCCGCGTGAGACTTTTTCTGGGGTGGATGGACGCGCCGTGGACCGGAGAAGAAAAGTCGAAACAGCCCTTGACCTTCCAGTTACTGGAAGCCCTATCTCCACGTCACACACCGATCCATCAAGGCATTTTCGAATGACGCATTCCGATCACGATCATCACGCGCACGGTAGCTGCTGCTCGACAAAAGGCGCCGTGCCCACCACGAAGAGCGTCGTCCGCGACCCGGTCTGCGGCATGACTGTCGATCCGGCGGCTGGCAAGCCGACGGTCGAACATGATGGCCATCTCTATCATTTCTGCAGCCAGGGCTGCCGCACGAAATTCGTCGCCGAACCGGAAGAATTCCTGACCGCCACCGATCCGGTCTGCGGCATGAGCGTCGACCGCGCGACAGCCAGGTACTTTGCCCGCCACGAAGGCCGGGGCTTCTATTTCTGCTCGGCCGCTTGCCAGGCGAAATTCGAGGCGGAGCCGCAAAAATATCTCGGCGGCAGGCCAGCACCGCAGCCGATGCCCAAGGGCACGCAATACACCTGCCCGATGCACCCGGAGATCGTCCGCGACAAGCCCGGATCCTGCCCGAAATGCGGCATGGCGCTGGAGCCGATGGGCATACCAACGGGTGACGAGGGTCCCAATCCGGAACTGGTCGATTTCACCAGGCGATTCTGGGTCAGTGCCGCTCTATCCGTCCCTTTGCTGGTCGTCGCCATGGCGCCGATGCTTGGCCTGACTTTCCAGGCTTTTGTCGACGAGCGGACGAAGGTCTGGCTTGAGCTGGCATTGGCCAGCCCCGTCGTGTTGTGGGCGGCACTGCCTTTCTTCCACCGCGGCTGGGATTCGCTCGTCAACCGCAGCCCCAACATGTGGACGCTGATCTCGCTCGGCGTCGGCGCTGCCTATCTCTACAGCGTCGTCGCCACGCTGTTTCCGGATATCTTTCCGCATCAGTTCCGCGGCCATGGCGGTGCGGTGCCGGTTTATTTCGAGGCTGCCGCCGTCATCGTCGCGCTGGTCTTCCTTGGCCAGGTGCTGGAGCTGCGCGCCCGTGAAAAGACCGGTTCGGCGATCCGCGCCTTGCTCGATCTCGCACCGAAGACAGCGCGGCTGATCGCCGCCGATGGTTCCGAAAACGACGTGCCTCTGGACGCCGTCAAGGCCGGCGATCGCCTGCGCATACGCCCCGGTGACGCCGTGCCGGTCGATGGCACGGTGCTGGAAGGACGGTCCTCGCTCGACGAATCGATGATCACGGGCGAGCCGTTGCCGGTCGAGAAGGTCGAGGGCGATGCGCTGACCGGCGGCACGCTCAACAAGAATGGTGCGCTGATCATGCGCGCTGAGAAGGTCGGCGCCGAGACGACGCTGGCGCGCATCGTCGAGCTCGTCGCCAAGGCGCAGCGCTCGCGCGCCCCGATCCAAGGGTTGGCTGATCGCGTTTCTTTCTACTTTGTCCCGGCCGTCGTCCTTGTCGCGATTGTCGCCTTCATCGCTTGGGCCGTGTTTGGACCCGAGCCCAGCCTGATCTTTGCCATCGTCTCGGCGGTGTCGGTGCTGATCATCGCTTGTCCCTGTGCGCTCGGCCTGGCGACGCCGATGTCGATCATGACCGCCACCGGGCGCGGGGCGCATGCCGGCGTGCTGATCAAGGAAGCCGCAGCACTCGAACGCTTCGCTTCCGTCGACACGCTGATCGTCGACAAAACGGGGACGCTGACCGAAGGCCGGCCGAAGCTGACCGATGTCGTCACGGCAAACGGCTTCTCCGAAGACGAATTACTGGCGCTTGCCGCGGGCCTGGAGAAAGGCTCGGAGCATCCGCTGGCTGAAGCCATCGTCGACGGCGCCGCTACGCGCGGCGTGACCGTTGCAGAGGCCAGCGGCTTCGAGGCGGTCACCGGGAAGGGTGTGTCCGGTTCGGTCTCGGGAAAGACGGTCGCGCTCGGGAACGCCGCGATGATGGCCGACCTTGGCGTCGACATCGCATCCATCTCGGCCAAGGCCGAGGCGCTGCAACTCGAAGGCAAGACGGCGATGTTCGTTGCTGTCGACAAAAAACCGGCCGGCATCGTCGCCGTCGCCGACCCTATCAAGACAACGACGGCCGAGGCGATCAAGGCGCTGCATGAAAGCGGCTTGCGGATCGTCATGGCGACCGGCGACAATGAACGCACGGCCAACGCGATCGCAAGAAGCCTCGGCATCGACGAGGTCCGCGCCGGCCTGCTGCCGGAACAGAAGGCAGCCCTTGTCGAGGAACTGCGCGCAAAAGGCACCGGCGTTGCCATGGCCGGCGACGGCGTCAACGATGCACCGGCCCTTGCCGCCGCCGATGTCGGCATCGCCATGGGCACCGGCGCCGATGTCGCCGTCGAAAGCGCCGGCATCACCTTGGTCAAAGGCGACCTCAACGGCATCGTGCGGGCGCGCACGCTGGCTCAGGCGACGATCCGCAACATCCGCCAGAACCTGTTCTTTGCCTTCCTCTACAACGTGCTTGGCGTGCCGGTCGCCGCCGGCGTGCTCTATCCGCTCACCGGCACGCTTCTGTCGCCGATGCTGGCAGCGGCGGCGATGAGCCTGTCCTCGGTGTCGGTGATCGCAAACGCATTGCGGCTGAGAACATTGAAACTCTGATCCAAGCCCCCAAATACGAAACCCATCCACAGGAGACCATGTATGACCTTCGCCAAAAAACTCGTGCTGCTGCTGATGGCGGCCGGAATGCTGGTTGCCGTCTTCCTCGAAAGCGTTCCGGCGCAGAGCGAAGAGATGAAACACGACATGGGCGCCATGGCGACGGACGCGACCAGTCCTTCGACGGAAGGCTACAAGGCGGCGATGGACAAGATGCATGCCGACATGATGGCGTCCGACTACACCGGCAATGCCGACGTCGATTTCGTCAGAGGCATGATCCCGCACCATCAGGGTGCGATCGACATGGCCAAGGTTGAACTTGCCAATGGCAAGGACCCGGAAATCCGCAAGCTGGCCGAAGGCGTCATCGCCGCGCAGAAAGCAGAGATCAAGCAGATGCAGGCCTGGCTCGCCGCCCATCCGGTGAAGTAAGTCTTCAGCCATCGCCAGCGCGGCGAGAACGCCTCTGGATTTATCGCCCAGCCTGTGATGCGATCCGGCCCCAACTGGAGCCCGCCATGCCGACCATCAGAACCACCAAACTGTCCTCCGGCGAAGCCGTTCAGGTGCTTGGCCAGGGCACATGGAAGATGGGCGAAGATTCCCGTCGCCGCGCCGATGAGGTCAATGCCCTCAAGCTCGGCCTCGACCTCGGCATCACGTTGATCGACACCGCCGAAATGTATGCCAGCGGCGGTGCCGAGGAGGTGGTGGCCGAAGCCATTGCCGGGCGCCGCGACGAGACCTTCCTGGTCTCGAAAGTGCTACCGTCGAACGCCTCGCGCGCGGGCGTGCAGCGCGCCTGCGAAAACAGCCTGAAACGCCTGCGCACCGACCGCATCGATCTCTATCTCTTGCATTGGCCCGGCAGCGTGCCATTGACGGAAACCGTCGCGGCCTTCGAGGCCCTGAAAAAGGCCGGCAAGATCCGCCACTGGGGCGTCAGCAATTTCGACACCGACGAGATGGAAGAGCTGATCGGCCTGCCCGATGGCGGCAATGTCCAGACCAACCAGGTGCTCTACAATTTGGTCCGGCGTGGCCTCGAATTCGATCTGGCGCCCTGGAGCCGGCAGCGCGGCATCCCCTTGATGGCCTATTCTCCGGTCGAGCAGGGTGCGTTGGCGCGCAATGCCAGGCTCGAAGCCATCGCCGTCCGCCACAATGCGACCCCAGCGCAAATCGCCCTGGCCTGGGTGATGCATCAGGAGGGCGTCATCGCCATCCCGAAGGCCAGCAGCGAGGAGCATGTCCGCCAGAATGTCGCTGCGCTCGACATCAAGCTTGCGCCGCAGGACATCGCCGATCTCGACCGCGCCTTCCCGCCACCAGCGCGCAAGCGCGGGTTGGAGATGATCTGACTATGTCCCCGCCAACCCCTTCAGCCGGTAGAGCGCTTCCAGCGCCTCGCGTGGCGTCATTTCGTCCGGGTTGATGTCGCCGAGTGCCGCGCCCAGCGCGTCGCTCTTGATCGGCTTCGGCGCTTCTCGCTTCACCGCCACCGAAAACAATGGAAGATCGTCGACCAGCCGGTTGGTCTTGCCCGAAACTTCGCCCTCTTCCAGTTGGTGCAGCACTTCCTTGGCCCGGTCGACCACCGCTTCCGGCAGGCCGGCCAGCCGCGCCACCTGCACGCCGTAGGAGCGGTCGGCGGCACCCTTGCCGACCTCGTGCAGGAAGACGACGTCGTTTTCCCATTCCTTGACCCGCATGGTGACGTTGGAGAGACGCGCCAGCTTGCCGGCCAGCGAGGTCATTTCGTGGAAATGGGTGGCGAAGATTGCCCGGCAGCGGTTCTTCTCATGCAGATATTCAACCGCGGCCCAGGCGATCGACAGGCCATCGAAAGTGGCGGTGCCGCGGCCGATCTCGTCGAGGATCACCAGTGCGCGCTCGCCGGCCTGGTTGAGGATCGCTGCCGTCTCGACCATCTCGACCATGAAGGTCGAGCGGCCGCGCGCCAGATCGTCCGAGGCGCCGACACGCGAGAACAGCCGGTCGACGACGCCGATATGGGCCGATGTCGCCGGCACGAACGAGCCGGTCTGGGCCAGGATGGCGATCAGCGCGTTTTGCCGCAGGAATGTCGATTTACCGCCCATGTTCGGGCCGGTCAAAAGCCAGATCGCGCCGTTCCGGGCAGCTCCCTCCGGCGACAGGTCGCAATCATTGGCGACGAACGGGCCTTCGCCGGAGCGGCGCAAGGCCTGTTCGACCACCGGATGCCGCCCGCCCGTAATCTCGAAGGCAAGGCTCGAATCCACCACCGGCCGGCACCAGGCTTCGCTTTCCGACAGAAGCGCGAGCGCCGCGGAGACATCGAGCACGGCCAGCGCATCGGCGCCGGCACGGATCTTCTCCGCTTCGCCGACCGCTTCCGTCGTCAGCGCCTCGAAGGCGGCCAGTTCGATGTTGAGCGCCCGGTCGGCGGCATTGGCGATCTTGGTCTCGAGCTCGGCAAGCTCGGTCGTGGTAAAGCGCATGGCGTTGGCCATGGTCTGGCGGTGGATGAAGCGCGCCTTGGCGCCATCGCTGCTGGTCATCACCGCATGATGGTTGGCGGTCACCTCGATATAGTAGCCAAGCACATTGTTGTGCCGGATTTTCAGCGAGCGGATGCCGGTCTCGTCGATCAGCGAGCGTTCCAGCCCGGCGATCACCTTTCGCGATTCGTCGCGCAGCGCCCGCATTTCGTCGAGATCGGCATGGTAGCCGCCACGAACGAAGCCGCCGTCGCGCTTGAGCAGCGGCAGTTCGTCGCCAAGTGCCTGCATTAGATGCTGCGAAAGCGCTTGGGGCAGTGCATGGATGGCGGCCAATGCCGCCGCAAGTTCCGGGGGCAGGGCGGTGGCGGCAAAGATTTCGGCGATCGCGCCTGCAGCCTCGAAGCCGGCGCGCAGCGCGCCGAGGTCGCGCGGCCCACCCCGGTTGAGCGCCAGCCTGGACAGCGCGCGGGGCATGTCGGCAACGCTCTTCAGGCTCGACCGCACCGCCTGGCAAAGTCGCGTTTCGGAACGGAAGAACGACACTGAGTCCAGCCTGGCGCCGATCGCCGCCGGGTCGGTCAGCGGCGCCATCAGCCGGTCGGCGAGCAGCCTTGCGCCGCCGCCGGTCACCGTGCGGTCGATCGCCTTGAACAGCGAGCCTTCGCGGCTGCCCGACAACGTGCGCAGCAGTTCCAGATTGCCGCGTGTCGCCGGATCGATGAACAGGGTCGAACCCTGCTCCTCGCGTTCGGGCCGCGACAGCGGCGGGCGCTCCGCTTTCTGCGTCTTCTCGACATAGGCAATGGCGCCCGAGATCGCCGACAGTTCGGCGCGCGAAAAGGCGCCAAAACTGTCCGGCGTCGCCACATCGAAGAAGCGGGCGATGCGCCCTGTCGCCGACGCCGAATCGAACAGTGACGGAGGTTGCGGGCTGGCGACGCGGCCGAGCACGTCGAACACCGGCTTCAGCTCCGGATCGTGGAACACTGGCTCGGCAACGATCAACTCACGCGGATCGACACGGAAGATGTCAGCCAAAAGCCGGTCGGCGGTGGTGTCGGTGACGCGGAAGGCGCCGGTCGAGATGTCGATCCAGGCCAGCGCAAAGGAGTGGTCCGCTCCGCCTTTCACCCGCCCCAGCGCCATCAGGAAGCTCGATTCCGACGGCGCCAGCAATTTGTCCTCGGTGATGGTGCCTGGTGTCACCAGCCGCACCACATCGCGGCGCACCACCGATTTGCCGCCGCGTTTCTTCGCCTCGGCCGGATCCTCGATCTGTTCGCAGACGGCAACGCGGAAACCCTGGCCGATCAGCTTCTGCAGATAGTCGTCAGCAGCATGCACCGGCACGCCGCACATCGGAATGTCGAGCCCTTGATACTTGCCGCGCTTGGTCAAGACGATGCCCAGCGCCCGGCTCGCCTTCTCGGCATCGTCGAAGAACAGCTCGTAGAAATCGCCCATGCGGTAGAACAGCAGCGAATCCGGGTTTGCCGCCTTGATCTCGATGAATTGCTCGATCATCGGCGTGGCGCCGGCGTGGGCGGTCGGCACCGGCGTCATCGCCTCGGGGGCGTCTGGCTCGTTCGGGCTGTGCATGTTCATGCGCCGCACGCTAGCAGATGTGATCGCGCGGTTTAATGCCGGGGCTTCGAAAAACAGGGGACGACCGGGACGGCAGGATGCCCGCAATCGCGCGTACCAACCGCGATTCCGCACGCTGGCGGTTTACACGCGGCGGCGCGTGGTCTTAATTCGGTCCGACACAAAGCACCCGCTTCAACGAGGTGCTGCACCGGTGAGGAAATCAAGTACATCATGGCCAGGAAAACCGAGAACAGCGGTCCGTCCGTCAGTGCGCAGGAAGCGCTCGAATTCCACGCCATGGGTCGGCCGGGCAAGCTGGAGGTCGTCGCCACCAAGCCCATGGCAACGCAGCGCGACCTTAGCCTCGCCTATTCGCCTGGTGTCGCGGTTCCGGTCCTGGCCATCGCCGAAGACCCCTCGCGCGCCTTCGACTACACGACGCGCGGCAATATGGTCGCAGTCATCTCCAACGGCACAGCCATCCTCGGCCTTGGCAATCTCGGCGCGCTGGCCTCCAAGCCGGTGATGGAGGGCAAGGCGGTGCTGTTCAAGCGCTTCGCCGATGTCGATTCCATCGACCTCGAGGTCGACACCGAGGACGCCGACGAGTTCATCAACTGCGTGCGTTTCCTCGGGCCCTCTTTCGGCGGCATCAATCTCGAGGACATCAAGGCGCCGGAATGCTTCATCATCGAGCAGCGGCTGCGCGAATTGATGGACATTCCGGTCTTCCATGACGACCAGCACGGCACTGCGATCATCTCCGCCGCCGGCCTGATCAACGCGCTGGAGATCACCGGTCGCGACATGAAGACCACGAAAATGGTCTGCAACGGCGCCGGCGCCGCCGGCATCGCCTGCATCGAGCTGATGAAGGCGATGGGCTTTTCGCCCGAAAACATCATCCTGTGCGACACCAAGGGCGTGGTTTTCCAGGGCCGCACCGAAGGCATGAACCAGTGGAAATCGGCGCATGCGGTCAAGACCGAGGCGCGCAGCCTCGCCGAGGCGCTCGACGGCGCCGACGTCTTCCTCGGCCTCTCCGCCAAGGGCGCGCTGACCACCGCCATGGTGCAGTCGATGGCCAAGAACCCGATCATCTTCGCCATGGCCAATCCCGACCCGGAAATCACGCCGGAGGAGGTCGCCGAAATCCGCACAGACGCCATCATGGCCACAGGGCGTTCCGATTATCCCAATCAGGTCAACAACGTGCTCGGCTTCCCCTATATCTTCCGCGGCGCGCTGGATGTCAGGGCAACCACCATCAATGACGACATGAAGATCGCCGCCGCCCAGGCGCTGGCGGCACTGGCGCGCCAGGACGTGCCCGACGACGTCGCCGCCGCCTATCAGGGCAATCGGCCGAAATTCGGCCCCAACTACATCATCCCGGTGCCGTTCGACCCGCGCCTGATCTCGGCCATTCCGATTGCGGTCGCCAAGGCGGCGATGGATTCAGGCGTCGCCCGCAAGCCGATCCTTGACCTCGACCGTTACGCGCAGGAACTGTCGGCCCGCCGCGACCCAATCGCCTCGACCCTGCAGCGCATCTACGACCGCGTGCGCCGCCAGCCCAAGCGCATCGTCTTCGCCGAGGGCGAGGAGGAACAGGTCATGCGCGCCGCCGTCTCCTATGTGAACCAGAAGCTCGGCACCGCCATCCTGCTCGGCCGCGACGACGTCATCAAGGAAAACGCCAAGCACGCCGGCATCGATCTCAACAAGCAAGGCATCGAGATCATCAATGCAAGGCTGTCGCGCCGCAACGGCATCTACACCGACTACCTCTACGAGCGCATGCAGCGCAAAGGCTTCCTGTTTCGCGACTGCCAGCGGCTGATCAACAACGATCGCAACCACTTTGCCGCCTGCATGGTGGCGCTGGGTGACGCCGACGGCATCGTCACCGGCGTCACCCGCAACTATTCGACCGCGCTCGACGACATCCGCCGCGTCATCGATGCCAAGCCCGGCCACCGCGTCATCGGCGTCTCGATCGTGCTGGCGCGGGGCAAGACCGTGCTGGTCGCCGACACCGCCGTGCACGATATGCCGAACGCCGAGCAGATCGCCGACATCGCCGAGGAGGCGGCAGGCTTTGCCCGCCGCATGGGTTATGAGCCGAGGCTCGCCATGCTCGCCTATTCCACCTTCGGCCATCCGCAGGGCGAACGCTCCGAGCGCGTCCAGGAAGCCGTGCGCATCCTCGACAAGCGCCGCGTCGATTTCGAATATGACGGCGAAATGGCCGCCGACGTCGCCCTCAACGCCCGCGCCATGGCGCAATATCCGTTCATCCGCCTGACCGGCCCGGCCAATGTGCTGATCATGCCGGCGTTCCACTCGGCCTCGATTTCGACCAAGATGTTGCAGGAACTCGGCGGCTCGACGGTGATCGGGCCGCTGCTGGTCGGCCTGAACAAGCCGGTTCAGATCGTGTCGCTGAATGCCAAGGACAGCGATATCGTCAACATGGCGGCGATCGCGGCGTACACGGCGGGGACTTGAGGGGCATCACTCCGGTGCTGAGACTGCTCCTTGATTACTCAAGAATGAGTTTGTCAGCCAAACTCGTTCTGATTCGTTTCGATCCCAATCCTGTAAGGCGGTAGTTGCCGCTGCCTATCTTCACAATTTGCCTGACTGTTGGCGATGAGAGATTTTGAAGTGTTGTGGTAACGGTTGACGGAGCGCGCTTAGCCGCCTTGCCGATTTCAGTGCGTGAAAATCCAATTTCACCTGCGTAATGTAAAAGGACGAGAATCTCCTCCTCAGCGGTTAGGTCGGTTCGCTGGACCAAAATAACGTCTTCAAACAGGCCGATACAGGGGACATCAAACTGCAGAAGCTCTCTAATTGCCCGCGCGACCTGCTCTCGATCACCTCTCCAGAAGATTCGTAGGGTCTCGTTCATTACCCATCTAATGCACTCTACTATAAGACGGGCATCCATGTGATTTGGGCCGTAGTTAGGAGATATATGTACCGCCCCTCGTTGGCTCCGAAATTTGTAAACTGTTCTTAGGACGCGCCCGACATGCAAAGCGTCATGCCGAGGGCTTATGGCATGAGGAACTTGGTCATTTTCTAGATATTTGACGCAATCATCAAACGGCTTGGTATGGCTTAGATTCCCACTATCTATATGATAGTAGATCCGCGCCGCAATTTCACAGAATTGACCTCCATCGAGCTCTGCTGGCTCCCAATCACGTTGAATGAAGCGTCGCTCTGCTGAAATAAACTCGTCAACGATCTGTGTACAAAGTAAATGATCGAATGGGGGGCTAAGCTCTCTGACGAGTTTGCTCTTTTCAATAAGTCCCATCGTATTAAGGCGCCGGAGAAAGAGTTTCCACTATAAGCTCTTGAACCTTCCTAATGCCGGCGTCGGTCGGGAACCACTCAGTAGAAGACTTTGTGGTATCATCGCCAACTAGGGCCGGGTTTTTTGTCTTAAAAGTTCCCAGGTCACGTGAAATATTGCTCGGCCTAATTGTTCCTGACTGCTTGAATTTTCGGTTAAAAGTATTTGAAATTTGTGTTACAGACAGCTGCGCATATTCCAGTTCCTGGGAGACTACATAAATTAGCCACAGAGCTTTTGATGCCGCATTCCAGTCTTGTTTTGGATTGCCGTATTTTGCTGGATCATGTCTCCACTCGATTGTAGGCGTCTCAACGGAGTTTTGGGGCTCACCCCCTGATCTCTTCGTACGTCGCGGCTTTCTACTTTTGGTCACGTCACGGTCGGAGTTGTCGATAGTTAATGGGTGCTGCCGTCCATTGCCCGTACTCAATGGATCACCCTCAACTATCGCAGCCGAAGGTTGAATTAAGCCTGCAATCTGCTGTCCCACATTTTGTGCGATCAAAGGAATGTCGTCTTTTGAGCCTTCGATTTCCAATTCAAAACCCTGGAGTTTCATCTTGATCTTAAACTTCGACATCATTCCTCCCCCATCGAATCTACATATCCCAAAGGTTAGTTCTACGTCAAAAAAAGTAAAATGAAAAATGGGTCATGCGGAACAGACACCAGTGCTCATTTTGTCGATCGATTGCGCACTGACCAACAGCGGCCGATTCAGCGCCCACGTTTGCCATAAGACATTGATAAGATTCAGCTGATATAGGGAAGCTCTTGCCGCATGCCGTGACGGCATCCACGGCGCGCTCAGACCGCCAAATGGGGGTGCGGCCATGAAGCATGACGGAGTTTCTTTATCCGTGGTCGGCGAGCGAGCCTACCATGACGAGCGATTGGATGCTTTGCTCAGCATCACCGGGCGGATGGACGGCTACCTCTACCGCTGCCGCAACGACGCCTCCTACACCATGCTCTACATCAGCGACGGCATTCTCACCGTCAGCGGTTACCGGCCAAGCGATTTTATTCACAACGCGGTGCGCGACTACGTCTCGGCCATCCACCCGGATGACTTGCCCTCGGTCTATGCCGCTGTCGATGCCGCGCTCGAGGCGCGCTGCAACTGGAACGTCGACTACCGCATCGTGCCAAGGGCCGGCGAACCGCTCTGGGTCCGCGAGATCGGCGGCGGTGTCTGGGACGATGCCGGCGAACTCGAGTTTCTGGAAGGCTTCGTCGTCGACATCAGCGACCGCAAGGTGGTCGAGGACCTCAACGCCCAGCTGCTCCTGGACCTGAAGACCGCCAATGAGGAACTGTCGGCGCAAAAGCGCGAGATCGAGGTGGCGAAGCAGCAGAGCGATCATTCGGCCAACCACGATGCATTGACCGACTTGCCCAACCGGCGCGCCTTCCACGACGAACTGAAATCGGTGGTCGCCCGCTGCGGCGCCACCGGCGAGGCGGCGGGTCTTCTATTCATCGACCTCGACCGGTTCAAGGAAGTCAACGACACGCTCGGCCACGAGGCCGGCGATGCGCTGCTGCAGCGCGTCTCGAGCCAGCTTCGCTCGATCCTGCGCAGCGCCGATTTCGTGGCTCGGCTTGGCGGTGACGAGTTCGCCTTCCTGTTCTCGGGCGACGCCGATCTGGCACAGCAGAAGGCCGTGCGCGTCGCCGAACGCATCCTGGAAAGGTTGCGGATCAAGGTTCCGACGCCGAATGGCGAGATCCAGGTCGGCTGCACCGTTGGCGTGGCCATGTATCCGGCGGAAGCCACCGATTCCGAGGCGCTGATCGCGCTCGCCGACCGGCTGATGTACATCGGAAAAAAGAGCGGCCGCAACCGGCTGGTCACCGCCAGGGAAATGGCGCCGCAACAACCATCGTCCGGTCCTCGCCACTCGATAAGCAAGACTGCCTAGGCGCGCGCCTTATCAAGGGCGCGCTGCCTTCAGCCCGGCGCGAATACGCGCGCGGCCTCGACGACCTCGTCCACCTGATCCTGCCGCAGCAAGTCGATCGGGACGCGGCCGTCGAGCTGCGCCGAGGGCCGCGTCAGCCACAGCCATGCGAGCCTCGGATTGGTGATCAGGGATAGCACGTCGCGAATGCCTGCAACCGGCCGGCCGTCGACGAACTGCGCCAGCGGGAAGACATGTTTGCGGCCGCCCTTGCGCAAGGCGATGACCTCACCCCGCCGCTGCCAGCGGTGCAGGGTCGAGCGGGCGATGCGCAGATGCTCTTCCAGATAGGTCGAACCGGCGACGCGGCCGGCCCAGTCCTCGATCAGCATCGATTCGAGATCGTCGGACTTTGGCAGCGAAGGAGGCTCGACATCGGCCAACGGGGTCGTCGGCGGATTTGTCACGCCGGCAATACCGGCTTCGCTGCGGCGCGCGGCTTCCGCCGCCAGCGCGCGCACGAATTTCGACGCCAGGCCGGGCAGGTCGGCATGGATGGCGTCGATGGCGCGCTGGTGCTTCGGTGACAGCAAGGTGACGGCGGACGCTATGCTGCCGGCGATCTTGCCGACCGAGACCATGGTGGGCTTGTTGATGGCCTCGTCATAGTGGGCAAGTGCACGTTCGACGTCTTCCGCGACCATCTCCGCGAAGTCGTCCTGCTTGAGGCCCTGGATTTGAAATCTGTTCATGCATCTGTCTTCTGGCCGCGCGCTCCCCCTCAGTTGCGGCCGATTGTTGAACTTCTAGTGCGGAAAACGGAAATCGCGGCGGCAACCGGTCCGGCCGCCCGACAGCATGCTGTCCAGCATTTCTTGACACCCCAACTGACTGAGGGCGCACCGAAATGTCAGTCGCGGGACGCCCAGATTGCGTGTAGGTGCGATGTATGACAACTGCGCGACGGTGAGGGGCGGCAGCTTGACGGTTGTTAAAGCAACCCCGCCTGCTCAGCCTCGCGGCGCAGATTCTGCCGGGGCCTGGGGCCGATCTGCTGGATCACCAATCCGGCCGCCAGTGAGCCAAGGTCGCCGCAGGTTTGCAGGTCGCGGCCTTGTGTGTAGCCATGCAGGAAGCCGGCGGCATAGAGATCGCCGGCGCCCGTCGTGTCGACCAGTTCCTTGATGGCGGTCGCCTTGATCACCACCGTCTCGTCGCCGCGCACGATCACGGAGCCTTTTTCCGAGCGGGTCACGGCGGCGATCCGGCAATCCTTGCGGATCTGCGCCAGCGCCTCGTCGAACGAGGATGTCTGGTAGAGCGATTTGATCTCGTGGCTGTTGGCAAAGACGATGTCGACCGTGCCCGAACGCATCAGTTCGAGGAATTCGTCGCGGTAGCGGTCGACGCAGAACGAATCCGACAGCGTCATCGACACTTCGCGGCCTGCTGCGTGCGCCAGCTTCGCCGTCTGGCGGATCGCTTCCTTGGCGCGCGGCGGGTCCCACAGATAGCCTTCGAAATAGGTGACCTTGGCGCCAGAAGCCTTGTCGGCCTCGACATCCTCCGGCCCAAGCTCGACGCAGGCGCCGAGATAGGTGTTCATCGAACGCTCGCCGTCAGGGGTGACGAAGATCATCGACCGCGCCGTCGGCGGCTCGCCCTTGAGCGGCGTGGTGTCGAAGGCGACGCCCTGTGCATGGATGTCGTGCGCGTAGATTTCGCCCAGCGCATCGTTGGAGACCTTGCCGAAGAAGGCGGCGCGGCCGCCGAAGCTGGCGACGCCGGCCGCCGTGTTGCCGGCGCTGCCGCCGGACGCCTCGATCGCCGGGCCCATGCGGCTGTAGAGCAGTTCGGCGCGTTGTGTGTCGATGAGGTTCATCGCGCCCTTGATGATGCCGTTGGTCTCGAGGAATTCCTCGTCGCACTGGGCGATGATGTCGACAATGGCATTGCCGATGCAAAGCACGTCATAATCCGGCATCAAAATCTCCGCCAAAAACCCGGGCCGGCTTCTTGCCACGCCGGCCCGGCGCGGGTCTAGCGATTTGAAACCGGTTTGCCTAGGGCTTGACACGCAACTTTGGCGGAACAGGCAAAGGCGCATCAGCCGCGAGGCGCTATGACAATTCGACCGTGGCCGAAGCATTTCATCGCCGCACCGCCTATAAGCCTGGATCAGACGATCCCGCTTCGAAGGCGAGCCAGCCCCCAATGTCTACAAAAAGCATGTCGACGAAGAACGAGCCTGCAAAAAACGATCTGACCACCGACCTGGTACTGCTCGTCGTGCTGGCAGTGCTCTGGGGCGCCTCCTACACCTTCATCAAGATCGGCGTCGAAACCATCCCGCCGGTCACCTTCATTGCCGCCCGCACCCTGATCGCTGGCGGCATCCTGTTGGCCATCATCCGCTGGCGCGGGCTCGCCTTGCCGGGCGATGCTGCAAGCTGGCGCCGCTTCGCCTTCCAGGCCTGCCTCAACAGCGTTATTCCGTTCACCCTGATCGCCGCGGCCGAACGCTCGGTTGATGCCGGCCTCGCCACCATCCTCAACGCGACCTCGCCGATCTTCACCTTCCTCTTGACCGCGCTCATCACCCGCCACGAGCCGGTCACCTTGCGCAAACTGATCGGTGTGGGCGCCGGCATTGCCGGCATCTGCCTCATTATCGGCACGCAGGCGCTGAGTGGCCTCGGTCATGAATTGTGGGCGCAATTGGCAATCGTCGCCGCGACGGTCTGCTATGCCGGGGCCGCCATTTTCGGCCGTGGTTTCAAGGGCCTCGACCCAATGCTACCGGCCGCCGGTTCCATGCTGTGCGGCGCCGTCATCCTCGTGCCGCTCAGTCTGGTGTTCGACCAGCCGTGGACGCTGGCGCCATCGACCGCGTCGATCCTGGCCCTGCTCGGCCTGTCGGTCTTTTCCACCGCGCTGGCCTTCGTTATCTATTTCCGCCTCATCCACACGCTGGGTTCGGTCGGCACCACCTCGCAGGCCTATCTGCGCGTGCCGATCGGCGTCGGCATCGGCGCTCTCTTCCTCGGCGAAAGTCTTGGTTCGACGGCATGGCTGGGCATGGGTTTTGTCGTGGCCGGGGTCGCTGCCATGACCATCCCGGTTCGAAAGCCGGCGTTTGCGCGGTAAACGCCAGCCCGCTTGTGCTCATGGCCTGCGCTGCCTATCTCGGAAGCATCCGCCTTTTAGGCGGCGTCAGCTAACCGGGGGTGTGACAAGGTGATTTTCGACGCTGCCCGCGCTGCGGCCCTCGAGCTGATTTCGCCTCCCTTTCGGGCCGTGTTCGTCAAGACGCTGGGCTTGACCGTGCTGGCACTGGTGGCTCTGTGGTTCGGCCTGACCAGCCTCGTCGAGTGGCTGGCGCTGCCGTGGCTGCAGACGCTGTTGCCCGGCATGCCGTCCTGGGCCGGGTGGCTCGGCGGCATCATCGCGGCAATAGCGCTTGCCTTCGGCATGGCGTTGCTCATCGCGCCGGTGACGGCTGTTGTCGCCGGCCTGTTCCTCGACGATATCGCCGAAGTGGTCGAGCGCACCGACTACCCCGGCGATCCGACCGGCCGCGCCATGCCGGCGCTGCGCTCGCTGGTGCTGTCGGCGCGATTCCTCGGTGTCGTCATTCTTGGCAACATCGTCGCGCTGCTGCTTCTCTTGGTGCCGGGCGTCAACATAGCCGCCTTCTTCATCGTCAACGGCTATCTGCTCGGGCGCGAGTTCTTCGAATTCGCAGCCATGCGCTTTCGCGGGGAAGACGAGGCCAGGGCCTTGCGCAGGCACTATGCCGGCACGGTGTTTCTCGCCGGGCTGCTCATCGCGGCTTTCCTCGCCGTGCCGTTGCTTAACCTGCTGACGCCGCTGTTCGCCGCCGCCATGATGGTGCATCTGCACAAGGCGATCTCGGTGCGGGAAGTGGCTCGCTCCTCGCGCCGCTGAGCATTTTCTTCAGCGCAACAGGAATCCGCGTCCGAGCTCGTCGTCCGCTTCGACGATGAATTCGGCCCGCCCGGAATAATAGGCGCGGCCGCCGACGCGGGCGATGATCGCCTCATGCCGTCCAGCCTTCGCCGTCCGCGCCACGGCTCCGGAAAAACGCGAGCCGGCGATGCTCTCGAATGTGCGCGTCTGTCCGATCGCGATCTCGCCCTTGGCATGCATGGCCGCCAGCCTTGCGGTGACGCCGGAACCGGTTGGCGAGCGGTCGACCTCGGCTTCGGCGAAGACGCAGATGTTTTTGGTCACCTCGCCGGAAAATGTGTCGCGGCCATCGGTCAGGATGGTACCGTATAGGAAGGCAAGGTCGCCGTGGTCGGGATGCGACAGCGGAAATTCAGCCTTGAGCCTGTCCGTCAGCCCCGTTGCCGCATCGACGAAATCGCGCATCCGGCTTCTGCCGAATTCGAGCCCGAATTGGTGACAATCGGCCAGCGCGTAGAAGGCGCCGCCATAGGCGACGTCGAAGCCAATCGTGCCGTGGCTCGCCAATTCGATCGCCTGTCCACCGGCGAACAGGAAGGCCGGCACGCTTTCGAACGAAACCGCACCGGCCTTGCCGTCCCTGACCTCGACCGAGGCGACGACCAGCCCGCACGGCGCCTCGATATTGACTGTCGTGACTGGTTCCTGTTTCGCCACCAGCCCTTCATCGATGGCGTAGCGGCCGAGCGCGACGATGGCGTGGCCGCACATCGTCGAATAGCCCTCATTGTGCATGAACAGCACGGCGAGGTCGGCGCCGGGCAGGTCCGGCTCGACCAGCAAGGCGCCATACATGTCGTAATGGCCGCGTGGCTCGAACATCAGGATTTTCCTGAGATGATCGAGATGGTCGCGCACATAGGCGCGCTTTTCCAGGATCGTGCCCTTGGGGATACCGGGATAGCCGCCGGTGACGATCCTTAGCGGCTCGCCGCCAGTATGCATGTCGATCACGGTCAGCGTCATGCGACGGGCCCCATTAATCCGAAGATTTGCCGAAGAGGGCCTGCAATTTGCTGAACGGCATGGCGGCGCGGGTGAAGCCGAAGGTGCCGTCTTGCTGGATTTCGCGTGCCGCCGTTTCCAGCATGCCGTAGGCGAAATTGGTCAGCCACGGCCCGAGCGAGATACGCTTGACGCCGGCCATGGCGAGATCGGCGATGGTAAAACCCGGTACCGCCATGACATTGACCGGCTTGCTGACGGCAGAGCAGAGCGTGCGGATCATCTCGACGTTGCCGATGCCTGGCGCATAGAGTACGTCGGCGCCGGCCTTCTCGAACGCCTGCAGCCGCTTGATCGTGTCGTCGAGGTCGGACTTGCCCCAGAGGAAATTCTCGGCCCGCGCAGTGAAGACGAAATCGCGTTTCAGGGCCCGCGCCGCTTCCACGGCCGCCGCAACGCGTTCGACGGCGTGCGCAAAATCATAGATCGGCTTGTCCGGATCGCCGGTGTGGTCTTCGATCGAGCAGCCGGCAAGGCCGGCAGCTTCCGCCGCGAAGATGGTTTCGGCGGCCTGCTCGGCGCTGTCGCCCTTGCCTTTCTCGAGGTCGGCCGAGACCGGCAGGCTGGTCGCCGCGGTCACTTCGCGGCAATGGTGGATCATCTGGTCGAAGGTCACCGCGCCGTCCGGCAGGCCGCGCGAAAAGGCAAAGCCGGCGCTGGTCGTCGCCAGCGCCGTGAAGCCGAACGAGCCGAGCAGCTTGGTCGTGCCGATATCCCAGGGATTGGGCACGACGAAGGTCGAGGCATGCAGGTCGCGAAAGATCTTGCCCTTGTCCATGGTAGTTCCCCCATCATATGCGGTGTGGCGAAGCGGATTTTATCCTGCTCCATCTGGCCGGGCAAACGAATGCGGTTGGTTCAGAAGCGTTTGGCGTTCTCTCCTGCCAAATTGTTCAGCGCGTCGGAATCCTTGGCGTAGTGCGACGTTGTCTTGTCCCAATGATAGGTGACGGAGATGTCGTGAGATTCAGGTTTGGGCGGCTGGTCATCGCAGCTTTCGTCGTTCACGACGGTGGCATCGGTCACCGTTACCTTGATCGCCGCATGGCGTCGGCCCTCTGCGATGGCTTTAAAGGCAACGTCCTGCGTCCGGCTATAGGCACACACGTGCTCGTCGAACAAATAGATGATGTCGATCAGCTTCAACTTGTCCCTGGCGACCATAATCAGCGGGACGATCATATAGTTCTGGTTTGAATTGGAATGCGAACTCTCGATCATGAGGATATCATCATTGGCGCCGATGCCGAGCTTGCCGGGTTCGCGGAAATAGGTGCTGCGGTCGAGGGCGACATTGGCGGCGTCGAGCAGCCTTGGTTTGCCCGTAATGTCGTAGAGCGCTAGCACCGCATAGCCTTCTGCGCTGTCTGAGGAATCGCCGAGATCGAACAGCATGGTCAGGCGGTCCTTGCCTCCCGCCTTGATGGCAAGCACGGAGGCATTGGAAAAGCCTGAGGTTTCGGGCGGCGAGCCGCCGCTGTCGGGTCCCTCGATATGGCGCATCGCGATCGGCAGCCCGCCCCTGTAAAAGCCATTCTTGTCGGCGGCGAGGTCTGGAATGATCATCCTGGCGAGGTCGAGATAGGTGATGTCTTTTTGGCCGGGCAGTGGGCTGCCGAGCTCCGGAAGGCTGGCGTCTTGCGCGCCGGCTGCGGTCCACAGCAATGGCAGCAGCATCACGGCGAGGATGAAGCGAAGCAGGTTCGTCGGCATGGTCGCCTCAGGCTGTCGGCCGCGCGGAACGTAGCACAGCCTCCCAACCCGTCCAGTCCGTCAGCCAGCTCAGTGGATCGGCACCAGCCCGGCCAGTTCGCGCATGTCGTCGAACAGGATGCCGCCGGCCTGGATAAGGCCGTCGCGGTCGGAATAGGGATCGGCGTGATAGGAAAACACCCGCATGCCGGCCGCGATGCCGGCCTGCGTGCCAGCGACGCTGTCCTCGATGACGATGCAGTCGGCAGGTGCAAAGCCCACCGTTTTCGCAGCATGCAGGAACAGGTCCGGAAACGGCTTGCCGCGCGCGACCATCGTCGAGGAAAACATCGCGTGTTCGAACAGCGGCAACAGCCCGGTCTGGCCAAGTGTGATGTGCATCTTCGATACCCGGGCCGAGGTGGCGACGCAATAGGCGATCCCGGCTGACCGCACGGCCTCGACGAATTCGCGGACATAAGGGATTGCTTCGACGCCGTGGGCGAACAAATCCGGCAGGCCGGCGTTCCAGAGATCGACAAAATCGGCGCCAAGCCTGACGCTGGTCTCTTCTTCGATCTCTTTCTGCACCGACGCCATGCTGCGACCGGAGAAATTCTTGCGGCAATATTCGAAGCTTGTCGGATAGCCGGCAGCGGTCAGCCATTCGGCAAGGCGCCGATTGGCCAGGTTCTCCGTATCGACCAGGATCCCGTCGCAGTCGAAGATGACAAGTTTAGGCAGTTCAGGCATCAGGCGGTGCCGGTCGATCCGAACCCGCCCGCGCCGCGCGCCGTGCCGCCGGCCAGGTTGCGCTCTTCCACGGCGGCTTGCGTCACCGCGGCAAAAACGATCTGGGCGATGCGCATGCCGCGCGTCACGGCAAAGTCCTCATCGCCGAGATTGATCAGCAGCACCTTCACCTCGCCGCGATAGTCGCTGTCGATGGTGCCGGGCGTGTTGAGGACGGTAAGCCCATGCTTGAAGGCAAGGCCCGAGCGCGGCCGCACCTGGCCTTCCATGCCTTCGGGAATTTCCAGGATCAGCCCGGTCGGCACCAGAGCGCGTTTTCCGGGCAGGATCAGCAGCGGCCGGTCGTCCGGCACCGCGGCGCGCAGATCCATGCCGGCAGCACCGGTGCTTTCATAAGCAGGAAGGGGAAGTCCTTCAGCATGCGGCAACCTGACGAAGCCGACGGTCGGACCGATGACGGAGGGAGTTTGAAGGGCTGCGCGCATAAAATCGATCCTATCGGCGCGAACGGCGATTCGGTCAACTCGCCCGCAAGCCTATCAACGGCTTTCTTTCAGGCATCAGTATGGCCTGAGGTGTGTTGAGATTCAGGTCAGGCCGAGTCGAAACCCGTCGTTTGCAGGCCGGCATCACCTGAATATCGACATATCTTAGCGCACTTCCATCGGAACCACCGTCGTCTCCTTGATCTCTTCCATCACGAAAGAGGCGGAAACATCAGACAGCGCCACCTTGGCGATCAGCCGCTGGTAGAGCCGGTCATAGGCCTTCACGTCGGCGACGCGGGCGCGCAGAACGTAGTCGAGGTCGCCGGACATGCGGTAGACGCCGATGATCTCGGGAAAGCCGGTCACCGCCGCCCGGAATCTCTGCAGCCACTCCGGATCGTGGTTGGACGTGCGGATCAGGATGAAGACGGAAAGGCCAAGCCCGAGCTTTTCGGCATCGACCAGCGCCACCCTGCCGGTGATGACACCGGCCTCCTCCAGCCGCTTCACCCGGCGCCAGCAGGCATTGCGCGACAGCGCCACCCGTTCCGACAACTGGTCGACCGACAGCGTGCCGTCGCGTTGCAACTCGGCGAGCAATTTCCGGTCGATTTCGTCAATTTCCAGCGCCATGTGGGATATTTGTCCCATGCATCACCGAAATACAAGGACATTTTGAGACCGATGAACCGGCGAAGCATGTCAGGATACTCATATCAGGAACTTCAAGCGCTGAAGGGGAACCAGCATGTCGGTTGCAAGGATTTTCACCTCTCATCCGGCCAAGGTCGGCGAAACCTATTTCAGCCACATGGGCTTTGCCGCCTGGTTTTCGTCGCGCCTGTTGATGGCGGCCGGCGCCGCGCTCGTTCATGCTTTCTTGCCATTTCTGTTTGAAACTACCGCCAGCCGAATCGTTCGCGAGCTTTACGAGCGGACGCACAACAGAGGCACGCACGCGACCAAGGAGCCTGCGGCTCTTATGGATCGCGCCTAGGCGATCCCGCCATCGAGCTTCGTCACCATGACCAGGGACGGGATCAACATTCGGCCTTTTGCTCCGGCCGTGGCGAAGCTGGCGTTGGCCGGGTAGTTGCAAATTGCGGCAACGCCGCGGGCCAGCGCCCCCCTCTGTCCTGCCGGACATCTCCCCCTCAAGGGGGGAGATTGGATGTCGCGACGGCTTTCGCCAATCGCCGACCTTGCGGGACTGAGCGAGGCGCCGAAACTGCCAATCTCCCCACTCGAGGGGGAGATGTCCGGCAGGACAGAGGGGGGCGCCGTAGGGCGTTAACCTATACAGACATCGGCCGACGCTGCCGTCCGTCCGGGTTATTGAGCAAACCGTCCCAACCCGTAAGGCGCGAGCAGCGGATCGCGCTCGCCATCAAGGATTTCGCGAGCGGCAAACAGGCCGACGGCCGGCGCCAGCGTGATGCCGGAATGCATGACGCTGACATAGACGCCGTCCATGCCCTCGGCGCGGCCGATGATCGGAAAACCGTCGATCGGCGTCGGCCGGTAACCGACCGTGTGGAAATCGAGCGCCAGCCCGTCTCCGCCGCGCAGGCTGGCTTTCAGGACCGCGAACAGTTCGCTGGCGGTGGCTTGCGCATCCATGCCGGGGTCGGCGCCGCCGAAATCGGAACCGGCGATGATACGGCCCTCGGCGGTCTGGCGCATATGCAGCCGCTCGGCCAGCACCAGTCCGTTCAGCAGTTTCTCGTAGGGCCGCGAGTGGACGATCAGGCCAGGTGGCGTCTCGAGCGGCAGATTTATGCCGGCGGTGGCGGCAATGCCCGCCGAGCCGACGCCGGCCGCGATCAACACCTCGTCGGTGGCAAGCAGCCCATGCGATGTGTCGACGCCCGAAATCCTGCCGCCTGTCTGGACAAGCGCCGTCACCGTGCTGGAGATGATCCGCGCGCCGCGTCGTTCGGCATCGGCCAGCAGCGCCTTCGTTGCCGCGACCGGCTCGGCAACGCCCTCTTCGGCGACATGCAAAGCGACGTCCGGGAGTTCGGTGAGATTAGGCTCTATACGGGCCGCGCCGGCGCGGTCGACGCGCTCGATGCCGTAGCCCCAGGCCGAATGCTGCGCGGTATAGGTTTCCATGTCGGCCGCCGATAGATCCCAGCACAGGCCGCCGCACCAGTTGAGCGGCAGGCCGGGCACGTCCCGCGCCAGCCGCGACCATTCGGCCATGGCGCGGGTGCGCAGCCGGAAATAGGGCTCCGGATTGCCCCAGGTGGCATTGATCCAGGCAAAGGAGTTCGGCGTGGCGACCCCACCGGCGGCGCTGTCGGCGGCGATGACCGTCACCTGTGCGCCTGCCCTGGTCAGGTGCCAGGCCATGGAAGCACCGATGATGCCGGCGCCGATGACGATCACTTGTTTCACCGCAGCCATGTTCGCTCCTCAAACTCGCCACCCCCGGAGGGACACTCTTCCAGTGCCACCCCCGCTTGCCAACATCGGCAACGCAAATTATTCGGCTTGACATCAATACGTACGTACGTATTATATCGGTATGGCCAGACAATCACTCCGCGAAAACCTCCTTGACGCCGGGTTCCGGACCATCTGGAATTCCGGCTATGCCGCCGCCGGTGTGCGCGACATCGTTGCCGCCGCCGACGCCCGGCCCGGCTCGTTCACCAACCATTTTGCCTCCAAGGAGGAGTTTGCCGGGGAGGTGCTGGACCGCTATTTCGCCTATGTCGGCACGTTGGTCGAGAAAGCCTTGGCGCAGGACGGCACGCCGCCCATCGGCCGGCTGAGGCGCTACGTCGATGTCATCACCTCGAAGCTTGAGGCGCATGATTGGGCACGCGGCTGCATGATAGGCAATCTCAGCCTCGAGACCGCGGTCCACAGCGAGCCGCTGCGCCTGCAACTCGTCGACATCTTCGAACGCTGGCGCCAGCCCTTCGCCGCCTGCATCGCCGAAGGCCAGGCAGCCGGCGACATCTCCAAGGCCTTCGAGGCCGAGGACCTTGCCGACTTCCTGCTGTCGTCTTGGCAGGGCGCCATGCTGCGCATGAAGGTTGAACGTAGCCCCGCGCCGCTCGAGCGGTTCAAGAAAATCATCTTCAGCACAGTTTTTGCAAAGGAGCCGACCCCATGAGTTCGAAAGCCAACATTTCTCAAGCTGGCGTCGCTGCACCGAGACGCTCGCAGATCGCCGTGCTCGATTCGACCATGTCCTATGTCGAGACGGGAGCGTCCGGCCCCACCGTTCTGTTCCTGCATGGCAATCCGACCTCATCCCACATCTGGCGCAACATCATCCCGTATGTCGCGCCGCTCGGTCGCTGCATCGCGCCCGACCTGATCGGCTACGGCCAATCCGGCAAGCCCGATATCGATTATCGCTTCTTCGATCACGTCCGCTATCTCGACGCCTTCCTGGACGTGCTCGACATCCAGGAAGTGGTGTTGGTCGCGCAGGACTGGGGCACGGCCCTGGCTTTCCATCTCGCGGCGCGGCGACCGCAACGCGTGCTCGGCCTTGCCTTCATGGAATTCGTCCGACCCTTCGAGCGCTGGGAGGATTTTCATCAGCGCCCGCAAGCCCGCGAAATGTTCAAGGCGCTGCGCACGCCGGGTGTCGGCGAGAAGCTGGTCCTGGAAGACAATGTCTTCGTCGAAAAAGTGTTGCCGGCCTCGGTGCTGCGTACACTGAGCGATGAGGAGATGGCCGTCTACCGGGCGCCGTTCCCGACACCGCAATCGCGAAAGCCGGTGTTGCGCCTGCCTCGGGAATTGCCGATCGAGGGCCAGCCCGCCGACGTTGCCGCCATCAGCGAACATGATCATCGCGCACTTCGGCTCTCCACCTATCCGAAACTGCTGTTTGCGGGCGATCCCGGCGCGCTGATTGCGCCGCAGGCCGCACGCGAATTCGCCGCCGGGCTGAAGAACTGCCGGTTCATCAATCTCGGACCCGGTGCGCACTATCTGCAGGAAGACCATGCCGACGCGATAGGCGGCACCATTGCCGGCTGGCTCCCCGAGGTCGTTCAGGCGAGCCGCACGGCCGAATTGGCCTGAAGCAAGCCATGGCTTCCGGCGGCTTCCCTGCCGCCGGACCGGTCGACAGGCCGGCAGTGCGCTGCTAGAAGCCCGGCCTGTCACACGGAAATCCCAGAGAATGCCCGAAGCAATAGAAGAAGAAGTGGCGCGCCGCCGCACCTTCGCGATCATCGCGCACCCGGACGCCGGCAAGACCACGCTCACCGAAAAGCTGCTGCTGTTCGGCGGCGCCATCCAGCTTGCCGGCGAGGTCAAGGCCAAGAAGGACAAGATCCAGACGCGGTCGGACTGGATGAAGATCGAGCGTGAGCGCGGCATTTCAGTCGTCACTTCGGTGATGACCTTCGAGTATGAGGACAATGTCTTCAACCTGCTCGACACGCCCGGCCACGAGGATTTCGCAGACGACACCTATCGCACGCTATCGGCGGTCGACTCGGCCGTCATGGTCATCGATGCCGCCAAGGGCATCGAGCCGCGCACGCTGAAGCTTTTCGAAGTCTGCCGGCTACGCGACATCCCGATCATCACCTTCGTCAACAAGATGGATCGCGAAAGCCGCGATCCGTTCGAGATCCTCGATGAGATCGAGCAGAAGCTGGCGCTGGATACGGCGCCGATCACCTGGCCGATCGGCCGGGGCAAGAATTTTTCCGGCACCTACCATCTGGCGCTGAACGCCGTGCGCAGGGGCGACGACGAGAAGGAGCGCACGCCGGTCAACGGTCCCGATTCCAACCACGTCGCCGGCCTTTTGCCGGAGAACGAGCGCGAGGCCTTCATCGAGGAGCTGGAGCTGGCGCGGGAAGCGTGCAGACCCCTTGATATAGAAGCCTTCCGCGAGGGTCACCTGACGCCGGTCTATTTCGGCTCGGCGCTGCGCAATTATGGCGTGCGCGACCTGATCGAGGCGCTCGGCGCTTTTGGACCTCCGCCGCGTGCTCAAGAGGCCGACACCCGCAAGGTCGAGGCGACCGAAGAGAAGATGACGTCCTTCGTCTTCAAGATCCAGGCCAACATGGATCCCAACCACCGCGACCGCATAGCCTTCGTCCGCGTCTGTTCGGGCAAGCTCGAGCGCGGCATGAAGGCCAAGCTGGTACGCACGGGAAAACCGATGTCGCTGTCGGCGCCGCAGTTCTTCTTTGCCCGCACACGCGTCACCGCCGACGAGGCCTTTGCCGGCGACGTCGTCGGCATTCCCAACCACGGCACGCTGCGTATTGGCGATACGCTGACCGAGGGCGAGGAAATCCTGTTCCGCGGCGTTCCGAATTTCGCCCCGGAAATCCTGCGCCGTGTCCGCCTCGGCGACGCGATGAAGGCCAAAAAGCTGAAGGAAGCGCTGCACCAGATGGCAGAGGAGGGCGTCGTGCAGCTGTTTTCGCCCGAGGACGGCTCACCGGCCATCGTCGGTGTCGTCGGCGCGCTGCAACTCGACGTCCTGAAGGAACGGCTGAACTTCGAATACACCCTGCCGGTCGAATTCGAGATGTCGCGCTTTTCCGTGTGCCGCTGGATCTCGGCCGACGACAAGGCCGAGGTCCAGCGTTTCATCGAGGCGCATCGCGGCGACATCGCCCGCGACCTCGACAACGACCCGGTGTTCCTCGCCCAGCACGCCTTCTCGCTGAACTACGAAGCGGAGCGCTGGAAGGCGATCGAGTTTGCCACGATCAAGGACTATCAGGTCCGCGACAGAGCGGCGTAAGTCGCGCTTTTTCCTACTCCCCGTTCACGGGGAGAAGGTGCCCGAAGGGCGGTTGAGGGGCGGCGCGACCCTCGACTATCCTCTAGCGGCTTCTTCGATCTTGGCGATGTCGATCTTGCTCATCTGCATCATCGCCGACATTACGCGGCCGGCCTTGGCCCGGTCCGGATCCAGAAGCAGGCGCGGCAGCTGCTCCGGCACAACCTGCCAGGAGACGCCGAATTTATCCTTCAGCCAGCTGCATTGCGATGGTTGGCCGCCACCTTCGATGAGCTTGTCCCAGAAGTAATCCACCTCTTCCTGCGTCTTGCAGTCGATCGACTGCGACATCGCTTCGCTGTGCTTGAACTGCGGTCCACCATTGAGCGCCTGGAACTGCACGCCGTCGAGTTCGAACGTGGTCACCAGCACCTTGCCTGCATCGGCGTGGCCTTCGGGCCAACGCATCACGCTCAGCACCTTGGAATTCTTGAAGATGGAGACGTAGAAGTTCATGGCCTCTTCGGCTCGGCCGTCGAACCACAGGCAGGTGGTGATCTTTTGCATGTCGTGCTCCTCGTGCTGTTTCGGTCGCTGTTCCTGTGAAACGGCTGACTCCGAACATGGTGCCATCTCCTTGCCGTCTGCCCAAGGACGGACATGCAGCGCGCCATCCGACAGTGCCACGCATTTTTTTGAGAGAATCTGGCGCATTGCAAAATTGTGGCCAGACCATACTTGCGCGTCTATAACGCCTGCGGTCCGAATTCAGCTCCGCCGCGCCAACCCCTGGGCTGCGGCCAGCCACCAAGGAAAAAACATGCCTGCCTATCGTTCCCGCACCACCACCCATGGCCGCAACATGGCCGGCGCTCGCGGCCTCTGGCGCGCCACCGGCATGAAGGACTCGGATTTCGGCAAGCCGATCATTGCGGTGGTCAACTCCTTCACCCAGTTCGTGCCGGGCCATGTCCATCTGAAGGATCTCGGCCAATTGGTCGCGCGCGAGATCGAAAAGGCCGGCGGCGTTGCCAAGGAATTCAACACCATCGCCGTCGATGACGGCATCGCCATGGGCCATGACGGCATGCTCTATTCGCTCCCGTCGCGCGAGCTGATCGCCGATTCCGTCGAATACATGGTCAACGCGCATTGCGCCGACGCCATGGTCTGCATCTCCAATTGCGACAAGATCACGCCCGGCATGCTGATGGCCTCGTTGCGCCTCAACATCCCGACCGTCTTCGTCTCCGGCGGTCCGATGGAAGCCGGCAAGGTGGTGCTCGCCGGCAAGACGCAGGCGCTCGACCTGGTCGATGCCATGGTCGCGGCCGCCGACGACAAGATCTCCGATGAGGACGTCAAGGTCATCGAGCGCTCGGCCTGCCCGACCTGCGGCTCCTGCTCGGGCATGTTCACCGCCAATTCGATGAATTGTTTGACCGAGGCGCTTGGCCTGTCGCTGCCCGGCAACGGCTCGACATTGGCGACGCATGCCGACCGCAAGCGTCTGTTCGTCGAGGCCGGCCACCTGATCGTCGATCTCGCGCAGCGCTATTACGAACAGGACGACGAAACCGCACTGCCGCGCAACATCGCCTCGAAGGGCGCTTTCGAGAACGCCATGACGCTCGACATCGCCATGGGCGGTTCGACCAACACCGTGCTGCACATCCTGGCTGCCGCGCATGAGGGCGAGATCGATTTCGATCAGGACGACATCGACGCGCTGTCGCGCAAGGTGCCGGTGCTGTGCAAGGTTGCGCCCGCCAAGTCCGACGTCCACATGGAAGACGTCCACCGCGCCGGCGGCATCATGGCGATCCTCGGCCAGCTCGACAATGCCGGCCTGCTCAACCGCGACCTGCCGACGGTGCATACGTCAACCCTGGGCGAGGCGCTCGACCATTGGGACATTTCCCGCACGACCAGCCAGAGCGTGCGCGATTTCTTCCTCGCCGCCCCTGGCGGCGTGCCGACACAGGTCGCCTTCAGCCAGGAGCGCCGCTGGGACGAGCTCGATCTCGACCGCGAGAAAGGCGTTATCCGCTCGACCGAACATCCCTTTTCCAAGGATGGCGGCCTTGCCGTGCTGAAGGGCAATCTGGCGCTCGACGGCTGCATCGTGAAGACGGCGGGCGTCGATGAATCGATCCTGAAATTCACCGGCCCGGCCCGCGTGTTCGAAAGCCAGGATTCGAGCGTCAAGGCGATCCTGTCCAATGAGATCAAGGCCGGCGATGTCGTCGTCATCCGCTATGAAGGACCGCGCGGCGGCCCCGGCATGCAGGAGATGCTCTACCCGACCAGCTATCTGAAGTCGAAGGGCCTCGGCAAGGCCTGCGCTCTGGTCACTGACGGCCGCTTCTCCGGCGGCACCTCGGGATTGTCGATCGGCCATGCGTCGCCGGAAGCCGCCGAAGGCGGGCTGATCGGGCTGGTGCAGGAGGGCGATACGATAGAGATCGACATCCCGAACCGCAGCATCCGCCTGGCTGTCGATGAGGCGGAACTCGCTGCGCGACGGGCGGCGATGGAAGCCAAGGGCGCCATGGCCTGGAAGCCGGAGGAAAAGCGCAAGCGCAAGGTGACGACCGCCTTGCGCGCCTATGCCGCCATGGCCACCAGCGCGGCCAAGGGCGCGGTGAGGTTTGTGCCGGAGTGAGGTTTCTTCCTTCTCCCCCTGTGGGAGAAGGTGTCGCCGCAGGCGACGGATGAGGGGTGTTCCAGAGAACACCGATGTCTCACTCCGCTGGAACACCCCTCATCCGTCTCGGCGACGCGCGCCGATCCACCTTCCCCCACAAGTGGGGGAAGGGAAGAGAAGTGCTACGGCATCAACTGATACTCATAGAGCTTCTGGTAAAGCCCGCCCTGCTTGAGCAAGGCCTTGTGCGGGCCGCTTTCCACCACCTTGCCGGCTTCGAGCACCACGATTGTGTCGGCCTGGTGCACGGTCGACAGACGGTGCGCGATGACGATCGTCGTGCGGCCTTCCGTCAATTGCTGCAGCGCGTCGCGGAACAGCGCTTCCGATTCGGCGTCGAGCGCGCTGGTCGCTTCGTCCAGCAGCAGGATCTCCGCATTGCGCAGCATGGCGCGTGCGATCGAGATCCGTTGGCGCTGGCCGCCCGACAGTAGGCCGCCATTCTCGCCGACATCCGTCTCGTAGCCTTTCGCCTGCGCGCTGATGAAGTCATGCGCGTTGGCCGCCTTGGCGGCGGCGATCACCTCATCGTCGGTCGCACCCTCGCGCCCAAGCCGGATGTTGTGCATGATGGTGCCGGCAAACAGGAACGTATCCTGGCTGACATAGGCGATCTTTTCCCGCAGCGATGCGAGCGTCGCATGGGAAATATCCTGACCGTCGAACAGCACCCTGCCGCTCTGCGGATCATACATGCGCATGATCAGGTTTAGAATCGTCGACTTGCCGCCGCCGGAAGGCCCGACCAGCGCCGTCATCTTGCCGGGCGCAAGCGTCAGATCGAACCTGTCCAGCACCGGCGGCCCTTTCTGATAAGCGAAGTCGACGGCGTCGAACCGGATCTCGCCCGGTCCGGCCAGAAGCGGCTTCGCGTCCGGCTTCTCGACCAGAGTGAGCGGCTGGTCGGCGAGCTCGAACATCATACGCACGCCGACAATGCCGCTTTCCAGCGATATGCGCACGCGCGCAAGGCGCTTTGCCGGCTCATAGGCAAACAGGAGTGCCCCGATGAAGGCCATGATGTTTCCCGGCATTTGGCCGCCCTGCAAGACCAGGAAGCCACTGACGAAGATGGCCCCGGCAATTGCCAGCCCGGCCAGCGTCTCCATCACCGGGCTTGTCGCAGCCTCCAGCGTCGCGATGTTGTTGGCCCGGTTCTCGACGTCCGACACCGCTTTGTACATGCGGTTGCGCATTGCGCCTTCGAGGTTGAAGGATTTGACGACGCGCACGCCGATTGCCGTTTCCTGCATCACCTGCACGATCTGGCCGACCGAGCGAAACTCCATCGCGGCGAACTTGCGAACACGTTTCAGGATGCGGTTGACCCCGTAGATAGCCAAGGGGCCGACGACGAAGCAGATTATAGACAAGGCTGGCTGCTGCCAGACCATGACTCCTACCAGGACGACCAGCGACAACAGATCGCGCACATAGGACGTGACAACGAGGTCGAGCACGTTGCGTGCCGCCTGCGCATTGTTGGTCATGCGTGTGATCAGGTCGGACGACGAGGTCGAATGGTAGAATTCGATGCCTTGCGCCAGGATGCGGTCGTAGATCTTGCGCTGGCGGTCGGCGATGATGGCGTTGCCGACACGGCTCATGAAATAGGCCTGAATGAAGTTGGCGAGGCCCTTGAGGATGAAGATCGTGGCGACCCCGCCCGCAATCAGGTTGACCCGGTCAATCCGCTTGAAAACTACGAATTCGTCGGTGATCTCTTTGAGAATCCAGGCGCTGGCGCCGGTCGTGGCGGCCACCACAAGCATCGACAAGATCGCGGCGCCGTAGCCAAACCTGTGCTGATAAAAGGATTCCCGGATCAACCTCGCGACGAGGCGCTGGTTTTCCGTCGAGCGGAAGAAACGAAACAAACGGCGGATCCTTGAAACCGGGACAACGAAGGCGGCTTATAGAGGGAGTTGCGGCCGGATGAAACCATCCGCGGCCGCCGCGGACAAATCGCTGTTGCAAGCGGCATCGACGGGATGCGATTTTCAGCCTCGGCTATATCAGATGATTCTTTTGACGGGATGACGACGGATGGATTTCGACCTTATCGTTCGCGGCGGCACACTGCCTGATGGCAGGGTTGCCGACATCGGCATCAACGGTGAGACGATCGCGGCGATCGAGCCCGTTCTCCAGGGTTCCGCGCGGACGAAGGTCGACGCCCATGGCAATCTGGTCTCGCCGCCCTTCGTCGATCCGCATTTCCACATGGACGCGACGCTCTCCTACGGCATTCCGCGCATCAACGCGTCGGGTACGCTGCTCGAAGGCATTTCGCTGTGGGGCGAGTTGAAGCCGCTTTTGACGCATGAGGCGGTGCGTGATCGCGCGCTGGCCTATTGCGACTGGGCGGTGTCGATGGGCCTGCTCGCCATCCGCACCCATGTCGATGTCTGCGATGACCGCCTGCTGGCGGTCGAGGCGCTGCTCGAGGTCAAGAAGACGGTCGCTCCCTACATCGATCTGCAATTGGTCGCCTTCCCGCAGGACGGGTTTTATCGCTCTCCATCGGCGCGTGAAAACACCATCCGCGCGCTCGACATGGGCGTCGACATCGTCGGCGGCATCCCGCATTTCGAGCGCACCATGGCCGACGGCACGCGCTCGGTAACGGAGCTGTGCGAGATCGCGGCCAGCCGCGGCCTGATGGTCGACCTGCATTGCGACGAGACCGATGATCCGCTGTCGCGCCATATCGAGCAGTTGGCCTATGAAACGCAGCGTCTTGGTCTGCAGGGCAAGGTCGCCGGTTCGCACCTCACCTCGATGCATTCGATGGACAATTACTACGTCTCGAAGCTGCTGCCGCTGATCGCCGAGGCCGGCGTCTCGGTCATTCCCAATCCGCTGATCAACATCATGCTGCAGGGCCGCCACGACACCTTCCCGAAGCGCCGCGGCCTTACCCGGGTCAAGGAGATGCTGGCGCTCGGCATTCGCGTCGGTTGGGGCCAGGATTGCGTGCTCGATCCCTGGTATTCGCTGGGCACCGCCGACATGCTCGATGTCGCCTTCATGGGTCTGCACGTCGCTCAGATGTCGAGCCCGGCCGAGATGGCGCGCTGCTTCGACATGGTCACCAACGTCAATGCCGCGATCATGGGCCTCGATCATCTCGGCCTGGCGGTCGGCAAGCGCGCCAGCCTGGTCGTCCTCGATGCCGGCAATCCGGTCGAAGCCCTGCGGCTGCGCGCCGAGCGCCTGTGCGTCATTGCCAGGGGCAAGGTGGTGGCGGAGCGGACGAAGCAGGAAACCAGGCTGTCCATCGGCGGAAGGCCGGGAATGGTGAACCGGCGGCACATATCCGGCTCCAATCAAAGAGATAGAGCATGATGTCGTCCGAAAACCGCTTCACACTTTTCGGCATCATGCTCTAGATACAGCCGATTCCCGGCGCTGGTCTTACCCATCGCCCGAATTCTCCTCGTCAAAGCCGCTGCTTCCGTCTACGACGCGGGCTTACAAGGGGGAGGAATCGGGATCGGCATGACGCAGCCCGTGGCGCAGAATTCGACGATCAGGAATGTGCTTTTGGCCGGCATTCTGTTGATGCTGGCCGGCGATTTCCTGTTTGCGCTGAACGACGCCATGGGCAAATGGCTGGTCGCCAGCTTCTCCGTCGGCCAGGTGGTGCTGATCCGCTCCATCGGCGCCTTCTTCGTGCTCGGCCCGATGATCGCCAACCAGGGCCCGGCCAAGCTGTTTCGCATGGAACGCCTGGAGCTGCAGCTGCTGCGGGTGGTGATGACCACGCTCGACACCGCGCTCTTCTATGCCGCCGTGGTCTATCTGCCGCTGGCCGATGTGATGAGTTTCTACATGGCGGGGCCGATCTACGTCGCGGCACTCTCGCACCTCTTGCTTGGCGAAAAGGTCGGCTGGCGCCGCTGGATGGCGATCCTGCTCGGCTTCTGCGGTGTGCTGATCATGCTGAAACCGTCCTCGGCGGCCTTCTCGCTGTCATCGGGTTTTGCGCTGGTGGGCAGTATCGCCTTCGCCTTCGCCATCATCCTCAACCGCCGCCTGCGTGGCACCAGCGACACCAATCTAGTGACATGGCAGACCATCGGCACGCTGCTGGTCGGCGGCGTGCTGAGCATCGGCGCCTGGCAGACGCCGTCGGCGCTCGATCTCGGCGCCATGCTGCTGCTCGGCATCGTCTCCTGCGGCGCCCATCTGATGATCACCAGGGCGCTCAAGCTGGCGCCGGCCTCAACGCTGGCGCCGCTGCATTACACGCTGCTGCTGTGGGCGGTGGTGTTCGGACTGGTGTTCTTCGGCGACGTTCCCGGTCCGCGCATCCTGATCGGCTCGGGCATTGTCGTTCTCGCCGGCCTGTTCATCTTCCACCGCCAGAAAGTGGTCGAGACCACGGTGCCGCCCGAAAACGTGCCGAAGGGCGTGAATTAGTCCAGGCTCACCCCCGGCGGATCGCCGCCAGATGCCGTGAAAACTCGGACGTCTCCATCAGCGCCTTGCAGCGCGCGAACCGCCCGTCGGCATAGGCGCGAAAATCATCGACCGGGTTGTTGTTGGCGAGCTGGATCAGCCCCCACAGCGTCCATAACAGGTCGCACATCGCCTTGTAGATGACGATGCGGCCGCGCTGCGCCGGCCTCGCCTCGCCGCCGAAATAGGCGTGCATCATCTCTTCGTCTTGCGCCAGATCGAATTTACCTTCCACGGAGAGGTCGCCAAGGTCCCAGAGCGGGTCGTTCATGCCCGAATATTCCCAGTCGACGATCCACATCCGCTCGCCGGTGTCGAGGAAGTTTTCGCACAGCGGATCGCAATGACAGGCGACGAGAGGCAGCGGATGGGCGGCCAGCGCCGACCGCACTGTCCCGGCGTCGCGCACCACGTCATGATAGCCGGCGGGCAGGGCGATCTCCTTGGTGGACAGCACCTTGAGATAGTCGTCGATCATCGCAAACAGCTCGAAGCGGAAGGGAAACACCGCGCCTGAATTGTGCAGCTTGCGAAAGGCCTCGCCGGCGCGGGCTGGACTGCCCGGCCGAACCTTGAATTTCTCCTCCGACATGGTTTCGGCGCCGGCGATGTAGCGTGTCACCATCAACCCGGTGCCGGCATCGACATGCAGCACCTCGGGACTGACCCCTGCTTTTGCCGCTTCGCGTGCGGCCACCGCTTCGTTGGCCCGGTTGATGTATTCCTCGGTGCCCTTGCCAGGAATGCGCAGGCAGAAGTCGCCGGCCTTGAAGACGAGGTTGGTGAGGCCGCCCAGCCGTTCCAGCGGCCCGCTGTAGCCGGCCAGCATGGGAATGGCGTCCAGTGCCGCACGCGCCTCGTCTGTAATCATGCCTGCGCCCCCACACACTGTTATTTGTCGCGGCAACGGTTCCACAATTTTCGCGCTTTGGCTATCATCACTGCGAGATCAAAAATTGGCGGACTGGATCAAAGTGGCGGACAACAAACATCAGGGTGCGCTTGGCGCGGCCTACGCGGCAAAGCGGCCCGAAGAGGTCGCCGCACTTTATGATCGTTGGTCGCAGACCTACGACGCCGACATGTCGGCCGCCGGCTATCGCCATCCGACGATCTGCCTTGCGCTGCTGACCCGCCATCTGCCGCGCGGTTCAGCACCGCTGCTCGATGCCGGGGCCGGCACCGGTCTCATCGGCGAATGGCTTGATATTGCCGGTTACCCGCAAGTCGAGGCACTCGATATTTCACAAGGCATGCTGGATCAGGCGGCCCGCAAGGGTGTCTATTCCGCGCTCCATTGCCTGGCGCTGGGCGGTCATCTGCCCTTTGCCGATGATGCCTATGCCGGAGTGATCTCGGCCGGCGTCTTCACATCAGGTCATGTCGGCGTCGAGGGGCTGGACGAACTGATCCGCATATGCCGGCCGGGCGGCATCATCGTGCTGACGGTCAAGAACTCGCTGTGGGATCAGGGCTTCGCCACGCGCGTCGCTGAGCTCGAGGCGCAGGGCCTCGTCACCCGCGTCGAGGAAACGCGCCCTTATGTCTCGATGCCCGGCGAAGCCGACACCGTGCCCAGCCGCGGCCTCGCACTGCGCGTGACCTGACCTACGCTTTGACCCTCGCGCCTGCCGGGTCGTACATCGGCTCGAGGTGGATCTTGGCCGGCGTCCTCTCCATCGCAACCACCAGTTCGTAGTCGCCCGAGGCGAGAAAATCGTCGCTGACCCCGTCGGCGTTGCGCACGTAGCCGTAGCCGATGGTCTTGCCCAGCGTATAGCCATAACCGCCGCTGGTGAGATAACCGACAGGCTCGCCATTGCGCAGGATGGTTTCGCGGCCGAGCAGCACGATCTCGGGGTCGTCGACCGTGAAGCCGGCAAAGCGTTTCTTCATTGCCGTGCCGCCGGTCTTCTCCAGCGCGCGCCGTCCGATGAAATCCGTGTTCTTGCGCAGCTTGACCGCCCAGCCGAGCCCGGCTTCCTGCGGCGTGTCGTTGGGCGTGATGTCGGAGCCCCAGGCACGATAGCCCTTTTCCAGCCGCAGCGATTCCAGTGCCCGATAGCCGATCGGGCGGATGTCGTGCTTTTTGCCTGCCGCCATCAGCGCGTCGAAGACTTCGCCGGTGGCCGCGATCGGCACGTGCAGTTCCCAGCCCAACTCGCCGACATAGGTGACGCGCAGCGCCCGAACCGTGTGGCCGGCGATGGCAATCTCACGCACATGGCCGAATGGGAAGCTCACATTTGACACGTCGGCTTCGGTCACGGCCGAAAGCACGTCGCGCGCCCGAGGACCCATCAGCGACAGCGTGCCGAAATCCTCGGTGACATCGACGAGCCTGGCATCGAGCCCTTCGCCGATATGATCGCCGATCCATGAGGAATCATGCGTACGGAAGCCTGTGCCGGTGACGATGTAGAACTTCTCTTCGGCCAGCCGCGCCACCGTCAGATCGGCCTCGATGCCGCCGCGTGTGTTGAGAAGCTGCGTGTAGGTCAGCCGGCCGACCCGCTTGCTGACGTCGTTGGCGCAGACCCAGTCCAGCGCCTTCAGCGCATCGGGCCCGCTCAGCTCGTATTTGGCGAAGGAGGATTGATCGAATATGCCGACTTTTTCGCGCACATGCCGGTGTTCGTCGCCGACCGCCACAAACCAGTTCTGCCGGCCCATCGAATAGATGTCCTGCGGCTCGACGCCTTCGGGCGCGAACCAGTTAGGCCGCTCCCAGCCGAGCTTCGAGCCGAACACAGCATTTTGCTGTTTCAGCCTGTCGTAGAGCGGCGAGACGATGCGCGGCCTCCCGCTGGCATACTCCTCATGCGGAAAGCCGATCGTATAGTGTTTGCCATAGGCCTCCAGCGTGCGGTCGCAGACCCACTGACGGTCACGGTGCAAATTAGCAAAGCGCCTGATGTCGACCACCCACAGGTCGAGCGGTGCTTCGCCATCGACCACCCACTGCGCCAGCACCCAGCCGGCGCCGCCGCCCGAGGCGATGCCGAAGGCGTTGAAGCCGGCGCCGACAAACATGTTGGCGCATTCGGGCGCTGTGCCGAGAATGAAATTGCCGTCTGGCGTAAAACTCTCCGGCCCGTTGATCATCTGCTTGACGCCGACAGTTTCCAGCGCCGGCACGCGCGCGATCGCTTGGCTCATGTGCTGCTCGAAATGGTCGTAATCATCGTCGAACAGCCTGAATTCCCAATCATTGGGGACGTCGCCGCCGGGGAGACCAGTAGCCCAGGCCTGCGGGTTCGGCTCATAGCCGCCCATCACCAGCCCGCCGACCTCTTCCTTGAAATAGGTGCGCCGGTCCGGATCGCGGATGGTCGGCGCGTCGGTCGCCAGTCCGTCGATCTTCTCGGTGATGATGTACTGGTGCTTCACCGGCTGCAGCGGCACGTTGATGCCGGCCATGGCGCCGACCTGCCGCGCCCACTGGCCGGCGCAGTTGACCACCTTGTCACAAGCAATGTCGCCCTTGTTGGTCTTCACCGCCGTGATGCGGCCGTCCTTCATTTCGAAGCCGATGACGCGGACATCCTCGAACAGTTTGGCGCCATGCATGCGCGCGCCCTTGGCCAGCGACTGCGTGATGTCGGAGGGGCTCGCCTGGCCATCGGTCGGCAGCCAGGAGGCGCCGACAAGATCGCCGGTTTCCATGAGCGGCCACATTGCCTTGACTTCCGCCGGCGACAGCAATTGCATGTCCATGCCGAAGCTTTTCGCCGTCGTCGCCAGCCTTTTGTACTCGGTCCAGCGGTCGGCATTGGTGGCGAGCCTGAGGCAGCCGGTCATCTTCCAGCCGGTGGCAAGGCCGGTCTCGGCCTCGAGGCCCTTGTAGAGGTCGACGGAGTATTTCAGCACGCGGGTGATCGAAGCCGACGAGCGCAACTGGCCGACAAGGCCGGCGGCATGCCAGGTCGAGCCCGAGGTCAGCTTGCCTTGTTCGAGCAGAACGACATCGGCCTTGTGGTCGCGCGCCAGATGATAAGCCGTCGAACAGCCGATGATGCCACCGCCGATGACGACGATGGCGGCCTGGGTCGGCAATGTCATGATTTCTGTATCCCGTACTTCGTTCTGTAGTTTTCCAGCGCCGTGTCGAGCCGGGCGAGATTTTCCTCGGTGTAGGCGACGTAGTCGATACCGGGCGCGTCGAGATAGAGCTCGGACACCATGCTCCACATCGCCTCGCGCAGCAGCGAGGCGCATTGCATGGCCGCGTGCGAACGGCGGATCGCTTCGTCCGGTTCCTTCATGAAATAGGCGGTCAGAAAGGCGAAGGATTCCTCGTCGCTCATGCCGGCGTTGGAGGCGGCGCCTGCGAGGTCGAACATCGCCGTGTTGAAGCCGGCATATTCGAAGTCGATCAGCCACAGCCTGTTGCCGTCGTCGAGAATGTTGGCCGGCAACAGATCATTGTGGCCAAAGACGATCGGCAGCAGTTTCTGCGCGCGCTCCAGTTCGTCGGCCAGCGTCAGCAGGCGTGGCAGGTCGCTGCGCTTGCGGCTGCCGCCTTCTTCAAGCGTGCGCGCATAGTCGCGAATGACATGGAACACCCAGAACATGAAGCCGGCGCCGGAGACGTGATTGGGCATCTCCCGGTGAAAGGCGCGCATCAGGGCTGCGACGCGGCCAAGATTGGCGCGTACGTCCTCGGCGAGATAGGTCTTGGCGCCGAGAAACTCTGTGACCATGATGCCCGGTTCGGCATGGCGGACGGCCGGCGCGAAACCGGCGGCATGCGCCGCCCGCGCCGTCATCACCTCGCGCTCGCGAAAGACATGGTGGAACGGATAGTCCTTGCCGAAGCGCACGACGTGTCGTCCCGCCGCGTCCGTGACCACATAATTCGCGTTGCTCAGACCGCCGGGCAGCGGTGCGATCTCGATGCCACCGGTCCAGCAGGGCAGGGCGCGGATGCGATCTTCGGCGGTCACGGAATCATCCCTGGTTTGCTGGGCTTCGACAAGGCGCCGTGAACAGCGCAACGACGGCGGGGAGAAACGTAAATAATCTCGTCGGTGCGGGACGCCAGGATCGGTATCCCGCACCGCACCGACGAGCCCCTTGGCCAGGTTTTTGAGCCCGGCATCCGCCCCCGCGGATCTGAAAATTCCTTGTACAGGCACGTTCCAAACGGCCTGATCGCTGAGTTGCGGCTCTGCCCCCAGTCGCAGATCTGAAGCCTGTTGATGTCTTTGATTTCACGCCAGGGTTTCCCGCTTGTCAATAAAAAGCTGTGACTTTTTTTGGGTATTTTGCCTGAAAGCATAAGGTAGTTCCTTTAAAAGCAATTGAATTACCTTAGAATCGGTCAAGAGCATCAGTTCGGGAAACCAGATGGCCCAGTCCAAACGACACGGCGAGATCCTGCGGCTCCTGCAGGAAGAGGGCACCGTCACCATCGCCAGTCTGGCCGACCGGCTGGGCGTGTCGCTCGAGACGGTGCGCCGCGACGTCAAGCCACTGACCGGTGATGGCTCTGTCCTCAAGATGCATGGCGCCATCGGCCTGCCGTCAATGATCGGCGAAGCGCCGTTCGAGCGGCGCATGCGTGAGAACGCCGACGCCAAGCGCGTCATTGCCCGCATGGTCGCCGCCACCATCCGCGACGGGGAATCCATCATGCTCGACACCGGAACGACGACCTCGTTCCTTGCGCGTGAACTGCTTGGCCACCGGCGCCTGACGGTCGTCACCAATTCCTCGGACATCGCCCGCACGCTGGCCACCATCAACGGCAACAAGGTCTATATGGCCGGCGGCGAGTTGCGCAGCGATTCCGGCGCTGCTTTCGGCGCCTCGGCGATCGATTTTGTCAGTCGCTTCTCGGTCAGTCACGCCATCATTTCCACCGGGGGGGTCGACGCGGTGATGGGCGTCATGGATTTTGATCTGGATGAGGCCGAGTTCGCCCGCATGGTGCTCTCGCGCGGCCAGCGGTCCCTCGTCATCACCGATCACTCGAAATTCGGCCGTCTTGGTCTGGTCCAGGTCTGCGGCTTCGACAGCTTTTCCGAACTCGCCACCGACCGCTCGCCGCCGCACGACCTGGCCGCCGCCCTTGCGCAGGCCGGCGCCCGGCTCAGCATCGCCGGCGCGGAAGCCGGGTTCTAGCCGAAGACCAGCGATTGGTGGGCGCAGACGCCCGCAAAGGTGCCACCCGATACTGCAAAGGCGATGTTGTGCATCGAACGTGCCGCGTCGCCGGCGGCGTAGACGCCGGGCACGGTCGTCTGCTGCCTGTCGTCGACTGATATCACCGTGCCGAGGAGGCTTTCGGTGAAGCCGCAGCCGAGCTGTTCGGCCAGCGGGCTGGCCATGATATTGCGCGGAGCGGTGAACATCGCCCTGACGCCGGCCTTTCTGCTGTCGTCGAGGTGGACGATCAATCCGCCGGAGCCGTCTTCCTCTAGCTCGGCAACGCTGGTGGGCTCAAACCGCACCTTTCGGCTCTCCAGCGCGCGCATCTGCTCTGTGTCAGGCTCGAACAGGCCATTGCCGAACAGCGTGACATCGCCCCAATCGGTGATCAGCTGTGCCTGATGCATGGACATCGGACCGGTTGCGAGCACGCCGAGCGGCCCGCCGGAAACTTCGTAGCCGTGGCAGTAGGGGCAGTGCAACACGCTCTTTCCCCAGAGCTCGGCAAGCCCGGCAACCTCCGGCAGGATATCGCGCACCCCAGTGGCCAGTACCAGCCGTGCCGCGCCGAATGTCTCGCCACCCTCGGTGGTGATTTCGAAATCGCTGCTGCCAGCGGCAAGGGCCTTGTCGGCGCGCCCGTCGACAACCCTGGCTGCCGGATAGGCCAGTAGTTGGCGCCTTGCGTCATCCAGGATTGCGCCGGGCGCGCGCCCGTCATGTCCGAGGAAGCCGTGCGAATGCTCGGCAAAGCGGTTGCGCGGCCGGCCGGCGTCGATCACCAGCACCTTGCGTCCTGCCCGCGCCACCTGGATGGCGGCGGACAGGCCGGCAAAGCTGCCGCCGACGACGGCAAGATCATACTGCATGGCTGGAGACTCCAATGAGGTCAAAACGGCGGCGGAAATCGGCGGTCAGGTCAGCCAGCGTGATGCGGCTCAGCTTCTCCGCCAGCAGCCTTTCGGCGGCGTTGCGAAAATCGTCGAGCACGGCGATCACCGCCTGCTCGACGAGGCAGCCGGGGCTTTCCGGATCGGTGCTGAACGGCAGCAGTGTCTCGCCAAGGGCGACGCTGATCTCGGCCAGGGATATTTTCTCGGGCGCCCGCCCGAGCAGCCAGCCGCCACCGTGCCCGCGCGACGAGGTGACGATGCCGGCGTCGCGCAAGCCTGCGATGGTGCGGCGGACCACCACCGGATTGGTGTGGATGAAGGTGGCAAGCTGCTCGGAGGTCAGCGCCTGTTCGGGCTTCTCGGCCATGTGGACGAGAATGTGCAGGGTAGAGGACAGCCGGCTGTTGCGCTTCATGTAACTTAGTTAGTTACGATTGGTGTCGATGTCAAACACGTCTCATCCGCGCCGAGGCGCAATGTCCACGCAATCCATTCGCGGCAAACAGAACCAGTCGGTGCGCGATTCACCTCGTATGCCGGCGCCAAGGCGTCGGACCCGACATATGCAACGGATTTCGGGTCCGACGCTGACTGCAGCAAACGCCACGCCGACCGATCGAAGCGTTGGATCCAGGATGAAGGTTGCCTGATGCTTTGTCTTTTCTCCAGAGATGGACCGTGGCACCGTTTGGTGTCGGCGTCACCATGTCGCTTCGCATGACGGGGCCGCTGGCAGCCATCCTCGGCTTCGGTCTGTTGGGCGTTTTCTGCCTCGCCTTCACCGAAAAGATCCTGCCAATTCCGCCCTCGCATGTGCTGCTGCTGTTCCTCGGCATGACGGCGGCGCCGGATGCTTCGACGCTGGCGATCCTGCTGATGGTGACGACGCTTGCGTCCGCCAGCGGCTGCCTTGTCTGGTATGCGGTCGGCCGCCGGGTTGGACTTGACCGTGCCGACAGGCTGGTCGAGCGTTTCGGCAAGTACGTGTTCCTGCGCCACGCGACCTACCGCAGGCTCGGCCAGGCCTATCGGCGCAATCACGTCCGGGTGTCCTTGCTGGCGCAGTTCATCCCGACTGTGCGCAATTACCTGCCGATCGCCGCCGGCGCACTCTGCCTGCCCGCTTTGCCCTTCGCGGCCGCGACGCTGCTCGGCGCCACGTTCTGGAACGCGGGCTTTCTCACCACCGGCTATCTGCTGCGCGGCAGCGGCCGGGACTCCTTCACGGTGGGCCTGCGCATCATTGTCATCGTCGTGGCTCTGGAGACGGCATTCATGCTTGCGCTGCGCTATGGCCCCGCATGCCGGCGGCGCATCAAGTTGGCGCTCGGTTGAGCGCCAGCTCTCAGGTCATGGGATAAGCTCTGCAGTCGGCTTTCCTTCATTCGGCCGCCGGTGTTTAGTCCGGGCATGGCTTTCACCATCCGCCAGCTGCAGTTCTTCATCGCCGTTGCCGAGCAAGGCACGGTCTCGGGCGCCGCCCAGAACCTCTCCATCTCGCAATCGTCGGTCACCGAAGCGATCAAGGAACTCGAAAGCGATCTCGGCGTCGAACTGTTCGAACGCCACCCGCGCGGCCTCAACATCACCCACAAGGGTCACCAGTTCCTGCGCCATGCGACGAAAATCCTCGCCGATGTTTCCGACGCGCGCCGCTCTTTCTCCGGCGAGCAGGCGGTGGCGGCCGGCCGGCTGCAGCTCGGCGTCACCTCGCTGGTCGCCGGCTATGTGCTGTCGGATCTGCTCGCCCGCTACCGCCGTGCCTATCCGGGCGTCGAGGTCTCTGCCATCGAGGACAATGGCGATTATCTCGAACACCTCCTGATCGGCGGCAAGCTCGACATTGCCGTCATGGTCACCTCCAATTTGCGCGACCGCACCGCGTTGCAGTCGGAAATCCTCGAAGTCTCGGCCTATCGGCTGTGGCTGCCGCTCGGTCATCCGCTCGTCGGCGCCGACATCATCAGCATTGGCGACATTGCCTCCGAAACGCTGATCATGCTGACCGTCGACGAGATCGAGGAGAATACCGGCAAGCTGCTGACGGCGATCGGCGCCAAGCCGCATGTCGCCTTCCGCACCCGTTCCGTGGAGGCCGTGCGCAGTCTGGTCGCCACCGGTGCCGGCGTGGCGCTGCTGCCCGATCTCGTCTACCGGCCCTGGTCGCTGGAAGGCGACCGCATCGAATCGCGCGATATTTCCGGCTCCTTGCCGGTGGTCCAGGTCGGCATGGTCTGGCGGCGCGGCTCCGGTCTGCCGCAGGCCGCGCGCGATTTCATCGGTCTTGCCCAGTCGCAACGGACGGTCCGCCAGCGTCCCTGAGAGGCCGGCTGCACATCTATCGGAAAAACCGATATCGCCCTTCTGATAAATGAATTTGCGAAACCGGAATTTTCAAAGCACTTTCGGTTCAGGGACCAAAGCCGCCATCAGAGCGGCATCAAGCCCAACGGACGAACTGACAGTTTTCAGTCCGCGCGTGACCCCTAACGAAGACCGAAACCGGCTTTCAGGGTCAGGCGCCTAAATGGGAGATCGACAATGAATTCATTCCTGAAGTCATGCACTGCTCTGACGGTCGCGCTGACCTTTTCCGGTCAGGCCGTCGCCCAGGTCAAGGAACTTGGCAAGGGCGAAGGCCAGGTCAACATCGTTGCCTGGCCGGGCTACATCGAGCGCGGCGAAACCGACAAGGGCTATGACTGGGTGACTTCCTTCGAGAAGGAGACCGGCTGCAAGGTCAACGTCAAGACCGCCAACACCTCCGACGAGATGGTCTCGCTGATGAATGAGGGCGGCTTCGACCTCGTCACCGCTTCGGGCGATGCCTCGTTGCGCCTCGTTGCCGGCAAGCGCGTGCAGCCGATCAACACCGATCTCATCCCGAGCTGGAAGACGGTCGACGAGCGCCTCAAGGACGCGCCGTGGTTCACCGTCGGCGGCGCCCACTACGGCGTTCCCTACCAGTGGGGTCCCAACGTCCTGATGTACAACACCGACGTGTTCAAGGAGGCTCCCAAGAGCTGGAACATCGTCTTTGAGGAAATGAAGCTGCCGGACGGCAAGTCCAACAAGGGCCGCGTCCAGGCCTATGACGGGCCGATCCACATTGCGGATGCGGCCAACTATCTGATGTTCCACAAACCGGAACTCGGCATCAAGGATCCCTATGAACTGAACGAGGACCAGTACAAGGCGGCGCTCGAATTGCTGCGCGTCCAACGCACACTGGTTGGCCGCTATTGGCACGACGCCGCCATCCAGGTCGACGATTTCCAGAACGAAGGCGTCGTCGCTTCCGGCTCGTGGCCGTATCAGGTCAACACGCTGGTCGCCGCCAAGAAGCCGGTCGCGTCCACCATCCCGGAGGAGGGCGCCACCGGTTGGGCCGACACCACCATGATGGAGGCCGACGCCGCCAACCCCAACTGTGCCTATATGTGGATGGAACATTCGCTGTCGCCGAAGGTGCAGGGCGATGTCTCAGCCTGGTTCGGCTCACTGCCCGTCGTGCCCGCCGCCTGCAAGGGCAATGAGCTTTTGACCGACGAGGGTTGCAAGACCAACGGCTACGAGAACTTCGACAAGATCAAGTTCTGGAAGACGCCGGTGTCGAAATGCGCCACCCAGAACGATCAGTGCGTGCCCTACTATCGCTGGGTGTCGGACTATATCGGCGTCATCGGCGGACGATGAGCATCCTTACCTCCCCCTTGTGGGGAGGGTCGACGCATAGCGTCTGGGCGGGGTCTGCTCGGGGTTTTTCGAGACACCCCCACCCGCGGCTTCGTCGCGACCTCCCCAAGGGGGAGGTGGGACGTCGCGCGACATCAACACATCAAACCGGCAACGGACTGACATCTCATGACCTCCGCCGTCTCCTTCCAGAAAGCCTCGCGCCATTTCGGCAGCGTGCGCGCGGTCGACGCGGTCGATCTCGACATCGCGCCTGGGGAATTCTTCGCCATGCTCGGGCCGTCCGGTTCCGGCAAGACCACTTGCCTGCGCCTCATCGCCGGCTTCGAGCAGCCGACATCGGGCTCGATCTCGATCTTCGGCGACCGCGCCGAGGGCGTTCCGCCCTATCGCCGCAACGTCAACACCGTGTTTCAGGATTATGCGCTGTTCCCGCATCTGAACGTGCTCGACAACGTTGCCTACGGGCTGATGGTCAAGGGCGTCGGCAAGGCTGAGCGGCACAAGGCGGCGGAAGAGGCGCTGTCACTGGTGCGGCTGCCCGGCTATGGCGCCCGCCGGCCCGGCCAGCTTTCCGGTGGCCAGCGCCAGCGCGTGGCACTGGCCCGCGCGCTGGTCAACCAGCCAAAGGTGCTGCTGCTCGACGAGCCGCTCGGCGCGCTCGACCTCAAATTGCGCGAGAACATGCAGGAGGAGTTGAAGTCGCTGCAGAAGGCGCTCGGCATCACCTTCGTCTTCGTCACTCACGACCAGGGCGAAGCGCTGTCGATGGCCGACCGCGTCGCCGTCTTCAACGATGGCAAGATCATGCAGATCGGCACTCCGGAAGATATCTACCAGCGGCCGAGGACCCGCTTCGTCGCCGATTTCGTCGGCTCCTCCAACGTGCTGCCGCCGGATTTCGTGCAGCGCTATTCCGGCCAGCATCGCTGGGGGAGTCTCCGCCCCGAATCCATTCGCGTCGGCCGCGCGGCCAAGGGGGTCACAAGTGGTGAAGGCGTATCGGCCCGCCTCATCTCGACCAATTATCTCGGCGCCACGACAAAGCTGGCGCTCGACGCCGACGGGCTGCGGCTGCACGCCATCGTGCCGGCCGGCATCGCCTTGCCGGCAGAAGGCGAGGCGGTTGTGCTGACCTTCAACCGCGAGCACCTGCATCTGATGGACGAGCCGGCATGAGCCTCGACGCCGCCATGGTGCGTGCAACGGCCCCCGCCATCCTGCCGGGTAGCGGCGGTCTGCGCGGCGCTCTGTCGGACCTTTTCTGGCGCAAGCCGAAGGTCCTGTTGCTGCTCATGCTGCTGCCTCCGGTTTTGTGGCTGGGCATCGTCTATATCGGCTCGCTGTTTGCGCTGCTGGCGCAGAGCTTTTTCTCCATCGACGAGTTTTCCGGCCTCATCAACCGCGAGTTCACGCTCAAGACCTATGGCGATCTGTTCCAGGCCGCCAATCTCGACATCATCCTGCGCACGGTGACGATGGCGGCTCTGGTCACGCTGGCCTCGGCCGTCATCGCCTTCCCCATCGCCTACTACGCGGCGCGCTATGCGCGCGGCCGCTGGAAGGCCTTGTTCTATCTCGGCATCATGCTGCCGCTGTGGTCGAGCTATCTGGTCAAGATCTACGCCTGGAAGCTGATCCTGGCCAAGGAAGGCATCCTCACCTGGCTGCTCGCCAAGCTGCATTTGTTGTGGGTTCTCGACGCTTGGCTGTCGCTGCCGATCGTCGGCGGCAATTCCCTGTCGGTATCGTTCACCGGCACCTTCATCGTCTTCGTCTATGTCTGGCTACCCTTCATGATCCTCCCCGTTCAGGCGGCGCTCGAGCGCGTGCCCGGCAATCTGGTCGAGGCCTCGTCCGACCTCGGCGCTTCACCGGGACAGACCTTCCGCAACGTGCTGTTTCCGCTGGCGCTGCCGGGCATCGTCGCCGGTTCGATCTTCACCTTCTCTCTGACGCTCGGCGATTACATCATCCCGCAGATCATCGGCACCTCGCGTCTGTTCATCGGCCAGGCGGTCTATTCGCAGCAAGGCACCGCCGGCAACATCCCGCTCGCCGCCGCCTTCACCGTGGTGCCGATCGTCATCATGGGCTTCTATCTCTGGAGCGCCAAGCGCATGGGGGCCTTCGATGCGCTCTGATGGTTCCCAGTCGGCTCCGCTCGGCCTGAAGATTGCCGCCGCCTGCGGGCTGCTGTTCCTGCACCTGCCGATCCTGCTGATCTTCGTCTATGCCTTCACCACCGAAGAGAAGAGTTTCGTCTGGCCGCCGCCAGGGCTGACGACGCAGTGGTTCGCCGTGACCTGGAACCGGCCAGATGTCTGGCAGGCGCTGTCGCTGTCGGTCAGGGTGGCCGCGATTTCGACGGCGATCGCGCTCATCCTCGGCACGCTCTGTTCGGCGGCGGTGTCGCGGACAAGATTCTTCGGCCGCGAAACCATCTCGCTGCTGGTCATCCTGCCGATCGCGCTGCCCGGCATCATCACCGGCATTGCGCTGCGCTCGGCCTTTTCGCTGGCCGACATCCCGTTCTCGTTCTGGACGATCGTGCTTGGCCACGCCACCTTCTGCGTGGTCGTCGTCTACAACAACGCCGTCGCCCGTTTCCGCCGCACTTCCGGTTCGATGATCGAGGCCTCGATGGATCTCGGCGCCGACGGTTTTCAGACCTTCCGCCATGTCGTGCTGCCCAACATCGCCACGGCGCTGCTTGCCGGCGGCATGCTGGCCTTCGCGCTGTCCTTCGACGAGGTCATCGTCACCACCTTCACCGCCGGCCAGCAGCAGACGCTGCCGATCTGGATGCTGGAAGAACTGATCCGTCCGCGCCAGCGCCCGGTCACCAATGTCGTTGCCATGGTCGTCATGCTGGTGACGTTGCTGCCGATCCTTGCCGCTTATTACCTCAGCCGTGACGGCGACCAGATCGCTGGAAGCGGGAAATGAAAAACAGCGAATAGGGAGTAGCGAATAGGGATCATCGACGGTCAAACCCTACTCGCTTTCAGCTACTCGCTACTCGCTTCTGTAAAGGGAGAAACCTTATGGACACCCAGATGCTGATCGGCTCGAAATTCGAGAAGGGCACCGAGACCGAGGAGCCGATCCTCAATCCAAAGACCGGGGCGACCATCCTCAACCTGCCCGAGGCTAGCCAGGCGCAGATCGAGGCGGCGGTCACTGCTGCCGAACAGGCGTTCGTCTTGTGGTCGCGCACCACGCCGGCGCAGCGCTCCGGCTATTTGCTGAAGATCGCCGACCGCATCGAAGCCGACGCGAAGGAGTTCGCCACGCTCGAGGCGCTCAACTGCGGCAAGCCGATCAACGCCGTGCTCAATGACGAAATCCCGGCGATCGTCGATTGCTACCGCTTCTTCGCCGGCGCCGTCCGTTCGATGCCGGGCGTCGTCGCTGGCGAATACATGCCCGGCCACACCTCGATGGTCCGTCGCGATGCCATTGGCATCGTCGCTTCCATCGCGCCGTGGAACTATCCGCTGATGATGATGGCCTGGAAGCTGGCGCCGGCGATCGCCGGCGGCAACACCGTCGTCTTCAAACCGTCCGAGCAGACACCGCTGACGGCGCTGAAGCTGGCAAAAATCCTTGCGGACATCCTGCCCGAAGGCGTCGTCAATGTCGTGCTCGGCCGCGGCGACAGCGTCGGCAACACGCTGATCAATCATCCCAAGGTCAACATGATCTCGATCACCGGCGATGTCGCCACCGGCAAGAAGGTGCTGCAGGCGGCCGCCAAGTCGGTCAAGCGCACGCATCTCGAGCTCGGCGGCAAGGCGCCGGTCATCGTCTTCGACGACGCCGACCTCGGCGCCGTGGTCAACGGCCTGCGTGCCTTCGGCTATTACAATGCCGGCCAGGACTGCACCGCCGCCTGCCGCATCTACGCCGGCAAGAAGATCTACGACAAGCTCGTCGCCGATCTCTCCTCGGCCGTCTCGACCATCAAGTACGACCGCCCCGACGATACCGAAAACGAAATCGGCCCGCTGATCTCGCGCCGCCAGCGCGACCGCGTCTCGAGCTTCGTCGAGCGCGCCTCGGAACTGAAACACATCGAGATCACCACCGGCGGCAAGCCGGGCGAGGGCTCCGGCTTCTATTACCAGCCGACCGTCGTCGCCGGCGCGCTGCAGGAAGATGAGATCGTGCGCCGCGAAGTGTTCGGCCCGGTCGTCTCGGTTACTCGTTTTTCGGAAGTCGACGAGGCGGTGAACTGGGCCAATGACAGCGACTACGGCCTGGCGTCATCCGTATGGACCAAGGATGTCTCGCGCGCCATGGCGACGGCCGCCCGCCTGCAATATGGCTGCACCTGGATCAACACCCACTTCATGCTGACCAACGAGATGCCGCATGGCGGGTTGAAGCAGTCCGGCTACGGCAAGGACATGTCGCTCTACGCACTGGAGGATTACACCGCCGTGCGGCATGTGATGGTTGCGCATGGCTAGTTTTGCCTTCTCCCCTCTTGTGGGAGAAGGTGGATCGGCGCGTAGCGCCGAGACGGATGAGGGGGTGTTCCAGCTTGACGCCAGCTTACCCCTCACACGGGTTGCCAACCGATTTGTGAAGGACAAATCGGGGCAATCCGGACCTCTCCCACAAGAGGAGAGGTAAGACCGCAGACCACTACTCCACGATGCGATAGATATTCCACAGGCTGGTGCCAGACACGACATAGGGCTCGATCTCCTTGCCCCATTTCGCGTGCGCGTCGATCTTGCCGATCTTGGCGAAGAACGCCTCCAACTGGGCCAGGCTTTCGACCTGGTGATGGGACTCGACCGTCGCCTCCCGCGCGCCGATCGAACCGGTCATGATCTGGAATTCCAGCTCGTCGAGGCCGACCTGTGACCCGATCTCGCGTTCCCATTTCTTCAACAGATCGAGCACGGTCTGCTTGTGTCCGAACTTGGCGTCGATCTGCCATCTGGCGCTGAACATCGTCTTCTCCTCCAGGTTTGCGGCCCAGGCCGCGGTTGATCCACGGTTGTTGATCTACTCGTCCCAGGCCTGCACGACGGTCTGTCTTGCGATCCGACCGTTCTTCAGCTCCAGCATCGCTGCGCAGAACACCTTGGTCCCGTCCGGATAGGCGCAGGCCTGGGTGAAGGCGAGGCTGTCGCCGTCGGCGATGGTGGTGTCGACCTTGTGGGTCATCGCCCGGCTGCAGATGTCGTCCCAGAATGTGGTGATCGCGGCGCGCCCGCGGATTTCACGCGGCTTGCTCGGCGGGTTGTTGCGGTCGATCACCCGCACCAGCGCGTCTTCGGCATAGAAGCTCGACAGCATCTTGCCGTCACGGGTTTCGATCGCCTTCTTGATCGCGGCGCCGTCCACTGTTTGGGTCTTGGTCAGCATTTCATCCTCCATTGGCCCGTCTTCCGACCGGGCGGTTGATGGTCGATGTGCCGTCCGGCGCTCATCGCCGGGCAGTGGTTCTTACTGCGACTTCGCCTTGACGGCCGCGAATACGTCGTCGGTCTGCTTCTTGAAGGTCGTCAGATCGACCTGGCTGCCGTTGAGCATCGTCGACCAATGGCGCACGATGGCGGACATCGCCACCGCCTCCTTGATCTCCTCGTCGCTGGCGCCGTTGAGCTTGGCCGCCTCGGTGTGGAAATAGATGCAGTACTGGCATGGGATCTGCGCCGCGACGGCGAGGCCCAAAAGTTCCTTGGTCTTGCCGTCAAGCGCCGTCTTCGGGTTGAGCTGCACGCCCTTAATCTCGGCCCAGGCGCCGGCGACGGCCACATCCGGCAGGGTCTTGAACATGTCCGGCACCGAGCCGAGCGTTGCCTCGATGTCCTTGTAGGCGGCCGCCGCGGACGCGTCCTCGGCCTTTGCGGGAGAGATGGCGAACAACGCGCCAACGCTTGCAGCAATCACAAGCAATTTGAGTGTCCGGTTCGACTTCAGCATTTCCTCCTCCGTTCGCAGCGCCTTTTCCAGCGACATCCGCCTAGCCTGCGTGGAGAGAATTGATAGCGCTTACCCGCCCATGGCCGCTTCGCCCGAAAGCGCCATGGCTCTCATGGCCCGTGCGGGCCAGGGTGCCTGGCCGAAAACGCCGCCGCCGCCGCCCGCGACGGCAGATCCAGCTTGAGCAGTATGTTGGCGACATGGCGCTTGACCGTGTGTTCGCTCAGCCGCAATTCGGCGGCGATCGCGGCATTGCTCTTGCCGTCGGCGACGAGGCTCACCACCTCGCTTTCGCGCGCCGTCAATGCGGCCGGCTCGGCGGTCTTGGGTTTGGGCCGGCAGGCGGGTTCCAGATGCTGTTCGGACGTCGCATGGACCAGCGCCAGCGGCTGCTCCAGCTCGTCGACACTGATGCGCCCGGCGTCGGTGAAATGCAGGCCCGACCCAGCCGCCAGATCGGCGATCAGACGCGACGCGATAATGTCGCCGCGGCCGGCATGGGCGGCCAGTTGCATTGCCACCCGCGCCGTCGTCCCAACGGGTGGACCGCGCACTTCGATCTCGCCGACATGCGCCCCTTGTGCGCTTGCCACGCCGATTTCCTGCGCCGCCTCGCGCAGCGCTGCCGCGCAGCGTATGGCGCGTGCCGGGCCGTCGAAGCGCGAAATCATCAACTCGCCATGCAGGCCCACAGAGCGCCCGCCATGGCGCCCGACCAGCAGCCGCCAGGTTTCCTGGAAGCGTTGGCTGCGTTCGCTCCACATCCGGTCGCCGAGCCGTGCCGTGTCGTAGATGCGTGTCACCAGCAGTGCGGCCAGCACGCGGTCTACTTCGCCCACGGCGCGTTCGCCGGTCAGGAATTCCTCGATCAGGTCGGCCACCCCATCGACATCGCCGGTCCAGATCGGATGGTCGCGTCCGGGACTCTCGACCAGCCGGGCGCCGGGGATCTTCTGTGCAAGGAAGCGGCTGGCATCGGGGTCGACCCGCGCATCGTTGCGGCGATGGATTACAAGCGTCGGCGCGCTGATCACGCTCAGGATATGGCGGATGTCGACGTCGGCGTTCATGCGGGCCAGCGCCGCCGCCGCCGTCGGGCTCGCCGACAATCGTTCGAAACGTGCCCACCACTGGGCGAAATGCGCGTCGTCGACCCGGCTCGGCGCGAAATGGGGCAGCGTGGCGCCAGTGCCCCAGGCTGTCTCCGCCATCTCGATGAAAGCGTCGAGGCGTTCGGGCGACATCACCCATTTGTGGAAATGCGCATAGCCGCCATAGAGCGCCAGCGCCCGTGTCCGCTCCGGATAGGTGGCGGCGAACAGCATCGCCATCGGCGCGCCTTCGGAGGAGCCGAGCAGCGCCGCACGACCGCTGCCGGCGGCGTCCATTACCGCGCGCACATCGTCCATCCGCGTCTCGAGACTGGGCAGGTTATGCGCGTCGACACGGTCGGACAGGCCGGTGCCGCGCTTGTCGAACAGGATCAGCCGAGAGAACGCCGAAAGCCGCTTCAAGAGCCTGGTGTAGCCCTCGTCTTCCCAGTGCAGGTCGAGGTTGGAAATGAAGCCCGGCACGAAGACGAGATCGAACGATCCCTGCCCGACCACCTGATAGGCGATCCGCACATCGCCGCTACAGGCGTATCGCGTCTCGATCGGCCTCACGAGATTTCCACCCCGGCCTGACGATTTCTGGTCGTCAAACCATAGCAGAACAGCGCAGATTGCGGCAGCTTAAACTTTAGCGATTGTGAATGTAAGCTGGCGCGGCTTGGCGGCTATTCCTGCGAGGCGGCGACGTCGGCAGGGGAGGGCTTGAGCCCGAGTTTGAGGTCGGCCGCAGCCGGCGTGATCGGTCGCTTGATCCTGGCGGAGGCGGCCACCACCAACTCGTTGAAGTTCCCGGTGCCGTCGTCCAGCATTTCGAAGAACTGCCGCCGCATCCTCGGCTCCCAGAACTTGTTGATGTGCTCGGCGACGCCGGCAATGCCTTCCTCGCGCGGCTTGGAATGGAAGAAGTCGGCGATCTGGTTTGCCATGCGCACCAGCTTCTCGGCGGTGCTCATAATGTGTTCTTCGTCATGCGACATGCTTGGCAACTCCGCAAACCACCCGGTCGGGGTGGGTGAAAATATCAAAATCGTCGCCGCGAACCAGCGCCACCAGCGTCATGCCGGACTCTTGCGCCGTGCGGATGGCAAGGGCGGTCGGCGCCGAGACGGCGATGATGAAGGCCGAACCGATAGAAGCCGTCTTCTGCACCATTTCGACCGAAACCCTGGATGTCACCACGACAGCACCGGATGCACCATCGATGCCGGCTTTGGCCAGCGCACCGGCCAGCTTGTCGAGCGCGTTGTGACGGCCGACATCTTCGCGTGCCATGACGATGCCCTTACCAGGCACATAGAAGCCGGCGGCGTGCACGGCTCCGGTCTCGGTGTGCAGCGGCTGCACTTTCGACAAAAGCTTGACCGAACGGACGATATCGTTGGCATCAAGCGTAAGCTTTGACACACCAACCGCGTCGACCGAACGCATCGCTTCCTCGATCGATTCGATGCCGCAGAGCCCGCAGCCGACCGGACCCGCGAGCCTTCGCCGCCGCGCTTCGAAGCGCGTGTTGGCTCGGTCCTTCAGCCGGATCTGGATGTCGATGCCGGCGCCATGGTCCTCGACCTCGATGGCTTCGATCTCCTCCGGCGCAGCTACAATGCCCTCGGTCAGCGAGAAGCCAAGCGCGAAATCCTCGAAATCGGCCGGGCTTGCCATCATCACCGCATGCGTGGTGCCGGCAAAGGAGAACGCCACCGGCGTCTCTTCCGGCACCATGCGGTTCGCCGTAGCAGTGCCGCTGGCGCGGTGCGCCAGCCGCGATACCTGCGTCGTGGCTTTGCGCCGCGCGCTCAAGGCTACTCCGCCGCCTGCAAAGACGCGATGCGCCGGCTCTGCTTGGCTTGCTCGTCATAGTCGCGCTGCCATTCCGACGGCCCATTGGAGGCGCCGACCTGCACCGCCGTCACCTTGTATTCCGGGCAGTTGGTCGCCCAGTCGGAGAAGTCGGTGGTAATCACGTTGGCCTGCGTGTCCGGATGGTGGAACGTCGTGTAGACCACGCCGGGCGACACCCGGTCGGTGATCAGCGCGCGCAGCGTCGTCTCGCCCGAGCGGCTGGTCAGCCGGACCCAGTCGCCGTCGCGCAAGCCGCGGTTCTCGGCATCGTGCGGATGAATCTCCAGCCGGTCCTCCGAATGCCACATGCTGTTATCGGTGCGCCTGGTCTGCGCGCCGACATTGTACTGCGACAGGATGCGGCCGGTGGTGAGCAGCAGCGGGAAGCGCGGCCCCGTCCTTTCGTCCGTCGCCACATATTCGGTACGGATGAACTTGCCCTTGCCGCGCACGAACCCGTCGATATGCATGATCGGGGTGCCGAGCGGCGCCTTCTCGTTGCAGGGCCATTGCACGGACCCGACACGGTCGAGCAGCTCGAAGGAGACGCCGGCGAAGCTCGGCGTGGTCATCGCGATCTCGTCCATGATTTCGGAGGGATGCTTATAGTTCCAGTCCAGCCCGATCGCGCGGGCAAGCTCCTGCGTCGCCTCCCAATCGGCGTAGCGCGCCTTCGGCTCAAGAACCTTGCGCACCATGTTGATGCGGCGCTCGGCGTTGGTGAAGGTGCCGTCCTTCTCCAGGAAGGTCGAGCCCGGCAGGAAGACATGGGCGTAGTTCGCCGTCTCGTTGAGGAAGAGGTCGTGCACGACGACGCATTCCATCGCGGCAAGGCCGGCTGCGACATGCTTGGTGTCGGGATCGGACTGCAGAATGTCTTCGCCCTGGATGTAGATGCCCTTGAAGCTGCCGTCGACGGCGGCGTCCAGCATGTTGGGGATGCGCAGGCCGGGTTCGTCGTCCAGCTTCACGCCCCACAAGGTCTCGTAGATATCGCGCACGGCTTCGCCGGAGATGTGGCGATAACCGGGCAGCTCATGCGGGAACGAGCCCATGTCGCAGGAGCCCTGCACGTTGTTCTGGCCGCGCAGCGGGTTCACGCCGACGCCGGGCCGTCCGATGTTGCCGGTGGCCATGGCGAGGTTGGCGATTGCCATCACAGTGGTGGAACCCTGGCTGTGTTCCGTCACGCCCAGGCCGTAATAGATGGCACCGTTGCCGCCGGTGGCGTAGAGGCGGGCCGCCCCGCGGATCAGCTCGGGATCGACGCCGGACAATTTGCCGACGGTTTCGGGGCTGTTTTCCGGCAAGGCGACGAACGATGCCCAATCCTGGAACTCCGTCCAGTCGCAACGTTCGCGGATGAAGGCTTCGTCGAACAAGCCCTCGGTGACGATCACATGCGCCAGCGCCGTCAGCACGGCCACATTGGTGCCGGGCTTCAGCGGCAGGTGGTAATCCGCTTCGATATGGGCCGACTTGACCATCTCGGTGCGGCGCGGATCGAGCACGATCAGCTTGGCGCCCTGGCGCAGCCGCTTCTTGAGCCGCGAGGCGAACACCGGGTGAGCGGAAGCCGGATTGGCGCCGATGATGACGGCGACATCGGTGAAGTCGACGGAATCGAAATCCTGCGTGCCGGCAGACGTGCCATATGTCTGGCCGAGCCCGTAGCCCGTCGGCGAATGGCAGACGCGTGCGCAGGTGTCGACATTGTTGTTGCGGAAACCCTGCCGCACCATCTTCTGGACGAGGTAGGTTTCCTCATTAGTGCAGCGCGACGAGGTGATGCCGCCGATCGCGGTGCGTCCGTACTGGTATTGGATGCGGCGGAATTCCTTGGCGGTATGGGCGATCGCCTCTTCCCAGCTTACTTCGCGCCACGGATCGGTGACCTTTTCGCGGATCATCGGCGACAGGATGCGGTCCTTGTGGGTGGCGTAGCCATAGGCGAAACGGCCCTTCACGCAGGAATGGCCGTGGTTCGCCTTGCCCTCCTTGTAGGGCATCATGCGAACGACTTCGTCACCCTTCACCTCGGCCTTGAACGAGCAGCCGACGCCGCAATAGGCGCAGGTGGTGACGGCCGAGCGCTCCGGCAGGCCCTTGGCAAGCACCGTCTTCTCACGCAGCGCATCGGTCGGGCAGGCCTGGACGCAGGCGCCGCAGGACACGCATTCCGAATCGATGAACGCCTCGTGCATTCCCGCCGAAACCCGGGATTCGAAGCCGCGTCCCTCGATGGTCAGCGCAAACGTGCCCTGCACTTCTTCGCACGCCCGCACGCAGCGCGAGCAGACGATGCATTGCGAGGCATCATAGGTGAAATAGGGGTTGGATTCGTCGCGGGCGATGTAATCGACTGCCAGCGAGCCATGGCCGGGCGCCACGCCACCTTCCGGCTTGACGTGGTTGCGGCCCTCGATGCCGTAGCGGTTCTCGGTCAGGCCGATCGACTTCGCCACCGCGTCGAACTCGCTGGCGCCGGTTCCGGCCTGTTCGTTCCAGCCGGTCGGATGGTCGGAGACGTAGAGCTCCATGACGCCACGGCGAATGGCATCGAGCCGCTCGGTCTGCGTGCGCACGATCATGCCTTCGCCGACAGGCGTCGTGCAGGATGCCGGCGTGCCGCCGCGTCCTTCGATCTCTACAAGGCAGACACGGCACGAACCGAAGGAGTCCAGCATGTCGGTGGCGCAGAGCTTCGGGATCTCGACCCCGCCCTCCATCGCGGCACGCATGATCGAGGTGCCTTCCGGCACGGTGATGCTGCGCCCGTCGACGTTCAGCGTGACCTGCTTCTGCGCCTTCGATTGCGGGGTTCCGTAGTCGATCTCTTCGACGAGGGAGGGGAAGTCGGCCTTGATGTTCATCTGCCAGCTCCTATTCGGCAGCCACGCGCACGGGCGCGGGCTTGAAGTCGTCGGGGAAATGGGTGATCGAGCTCATCACGGGGTAGGGCGTGAAGCCGCCCAGCGCGCAGAGCGAGCCGAATTTCATCGTGTTGCAGAGGTCGGTGACCAGAGCGAGGTTCTTCTCCGGCTCGATGCCCGCGGCGAGTTTGTCGATGGTCTCGACACCGCGCGTCGAGCCGATGCGGCAGGGCGTGCACTTGCCGCAGCTTTCGATGGCGCAGAACTCCATGGCGAAGCGCGCCTGTTTCAGCATGTCGGCGGTGTCGTCGAACACCACGATACCGGCATGGCCGATCAGCCCGTCCTTGGCCGCGAAGGCTTCATAGTCGAATGGCGTGTCGAACAGCGCGCGCGGGAAATAGGCGCCGAGCGGTCCGCCGACCTGCACTGCCTTGACCGGCCGGCCGGTGGCCGTGCCGCCGCCGATCTCGTCGACGATCTCGCCAAGCGTCATGCCGAAAGCGGCTTCGAACAGCCCTGCAAATTTGACATTGCCGGCGATCTGGACCGGGATCGTGCCGCGCGAGCGGCCCATGCCGAAATCCTTGTAGAAGGCAGCACCCTTGTCCATGATGACGGGCACAGAGGCTAGGCTGATGACGTTGTTGATCACCGTCGGCTTGCCGAACAGCCCCTTATGCGCCGGCAGAGGCGGCTTTGCGCGTACCATGCCGCGCTTGCCCTCGAGCGAATCGAGCAGCGCCGTCTCCTCGCCGCAGACATAGGCGCCGGCGCCGACCCGGATCTCCATGTCGAACGCGTGAGGGGAACCCAGCACGCTGGCGCCAAGAACGCCGGCCTTGCGGGCGATCTCGACGGCCTTGTTCATCGCCGCCACCGCATGCGGATATTCCGAGCGGACATAGACGAAGCCCTTGGTCGCGCCCGTGGCTATACCGGCGATCGTCATGCCTTCGATCAGCACGAAGGGATCGCCCTCCATGATCATGCGGTCGGCGAAAGTGCCGGAGTCGCCTTCATCGGCGTTGCAGACGATGTATTTGCGGTCGCCTGATGTATCGAGCACCGTTTTCCACTTAATGCCGGTCGGGAAGCCGGCGCCGCCGCGCCCGCGCAGGCCGGATTCGGTCACCTCTGCGACGATGGCGGCAGGCGTCAGCGCCAGCGCGTTCATCAGTCCATTCAACCCGCCATGTTTTTTGTAGGATTCGAGCGACAGCGGATCCGTGACGCCGCAGCGCGCGAAAGTCAGCCGCGTCTGCTTGGCCAGGAAGGGGATCTTGTCCGGCGCGCCCAGCCAGCGTTTATGATGGCCGCCGGTAAGGAAGCCGCTGTCGAACAGGCTTTTGACGTCGGACGGTTTGACCGGCCCGTAGGCGATGCGTCCGTTGGCTGTAGCGACTTCGACCATCGGTTCGAGGAAATAGGCGCCGCGCGAACCATTGCGCACGATCTTGGCCTCGATGCCGCGCTCGGCGAGTTCGCCGGCGATCGCCTTGGCGACCTTTTCGGCGCCAAGCGCCAGCGCACCGGAATCGCCGGGAATGTAGATACGCGGGATCATGAGCGCACCTCTGCAACGATCTCGTCGAGCTTCTCGTCATCGAGCCGTCCGATCACCTCGCCATCGAGCATGGCGGCGGGCGAACAGGCGCACAGGCCGAGACAGTAGACCGGCTCCAGCGTCACCGAACCGTCGCGGGTCGTTTCATGAAAGCCGATGCCCAGCAGTTGCTTCAACTTGGCGGCGATGGCATCCGAACCCATGGACTGGCAGGATTCCGCCTGGCAGAGCTTCAACACATGCCGGCCTGCCGGATGGCTTCGGTAATCGTGATAGAAGCTGACGACGCCGTGCACCTCGGCCCTGGAAATGTTCAGCGCCTCGGCGATGACCGGCAGCGCATCCTTGGGCACATGGCCGAACTCTTCCTGGATGCCGTGGAGGATCGGCAGCAAAGGGCCTTCGAGCCCCTTCATCTCCTGGATGATCGCGGCCGTGCGCGACGTAATCTCGGTACTTGCAGGCTGCATTGTCATGCAGCGCCCTCCCTATCGTAGCGACCCACGCATATCGGCCAAAAGCATCAAGCTGTTTTGGAACAACGACATGCGCGTGCCGCTTTATCGCTAAGTGCTTAAGAAACCAGAGAAAACCTCTGAAATCAATAAAGCGGTTTCGTTGTACGATAGAAATCTTCTATCGTTCCGTTTGACTAACCCTGTCTAGCGGAACGGTTGGCATGGAAATCGTCCGCCAGCGCCATTGCCTCGTCCAGCAGCGCCGAGACCAAAGGTGTGTGCGGTTCGCGCGGTGTCGCCACCAGGCCGACCGTGTGGCTGGCGTCTGGTTCGATGATTGGAATGGCCCGGATCGGTTCGGAAAAGCCGAATGTTTCCGCAAGGTTGAGCGGCATGATCGACGACCATTTGCCGGTGCGGATGTGCGAAAACAGCACGATCATCGAATTGGATTCCAGCGTCGGTCGCACCTGCACGCCGGCTTCGGCCAGATGCTGGTCGATGATGCGGCGGTTCTGCATGTCCGGCGTCAACAGGCACAGCGGCAGGCTTGAGAGCTCCGCCCATGTCACTTTGTCGCGGTCGGAATAGGGATTTCCCATCGCGGTGATCAGTTGGTAGCGCTCGTCATAGAGCGGCACGCTGGTCACCCGCCCCAGCGGCTCGTTGTCGAGATAGGTGATGCCGGCATCGATGTCGAAATTGCCGAGCAGCGACAGCACCTCGATCGAAGTCCGCGACAGCACCGAAAAGGTGACGCCGGGATGCTTTTCGCGAAATGGCGTCGTCAGCCGCGGCAGCATGGCGAGCGCCGTCGGGATGGCGGCGATGCGGATACGGCCCGAAAGTCCGTGGCGCGCCGCGCGCATTTCCTCGCGCATGGTCCTGGTGTCGCCGACGATGCGGCGTGCCCACACCAGCACCTGTTTTCCCTCCGGCGTCAGCCCCTGGAAGCGTGAGCCGCGCAGAACCAGCATGACGCCAAGCTGGCCTTCCAACTGCTTGATGCCGGCCGACAGCGTCGGCTGCGTGACGCCGCACACCTCCGCCGCCCGGCCGAAATGCTCCTCCCTGGCGAGCGCGATGAAGAATTCCAGCTTGTCGATCATGTGATCTTTCCGGTCGTTCGCTGCAAGGTCGGGGAAATTGTGCTCTACCGCAAGCGCCACGCACAATTGCCCTGCATCCACACCTTTAAGCCGGCTACCTGTTTCCCGCGGCTGAATGCGGCGCTATGTGGATGAAACTGGGAGATCGACCATGCTGGGCTGGTTCCGCAAGCTTTTGCCGCGCGAAGATCGCTTCTTCGACCTGTTCGAACGACATTCCCGCACCGTGGTCGGCGGCGCCGAGGCGCTGGAGCAGCTTCTCCAGGGCAGGGATATCGATCTCTGGTGCCAGAAAATCATCGATCTCGAAGATGAGGCCGACCACATCACCGCGGAAGTCCTGCTGGCTGTACGGCGCTCCTTCATCACGCCTTTCGATCGCGGCGACATCAAGGACCTGATCCAGTCGATGGATGACGCCATCGATATGATGCACAAGACGGTCAAGACGGTGAAGCTGTTCGAGCGCAAGGAGTTCGATCCGCTGATGCAGGAAATGGGTGGCGTCATCGTCGCCGCCGCCAAGCTGGTGGCCGAGGCGATCCCGCTGCTCAACAAGGTCGCAACGCATACTGTGCGCCTCAACGCCATCGCCGAAGAGGTGATGCGCGTCGAAAGCCGGGCCGACGACCTGCACGAGCAAGGGCTGAAGGATCTCTTCAGGAAGCACGGCAGCAGCGATCCGATGGCCTATATGATCGGAAGCGAGATTTATGGCCAACTGGAAAAGGTGGTCGACCGCTTCGAGGACGTCGCCAACGAGATCAGCGGCATCGTCATTGAGAATGTCTAGGTGATGGAAGCAACCATTGCCTTTCCCGTGCTGGCCGGCCTCGTCGCCGTCGCACTGTTCTTCGACTTTCTCAACGGCCTGCACGACGCCGCCAATTCCATCGCCACCATCGTTTCCACCCGCGTGCTGCGGCCGCAATATGCGGTGCTGTGGGCGGCATTCTTCAATTTCATCGCCTTCATGTTCTTCGGCCTCCACGTTGCCGAGACCGTAGGCAAAGGCATCGTCGACGTCAGCATCGTCACCCCGGCGGTGATCTTTGCAGCCCTGGTCGGCGCCATCGTCTGGAACATCGTCACCTGGATCGCCGGCATCCCTTCGAGCAGCTCGCATGCGCTGATCGGCGGCCTGGTCGGCGCCGGTGTTGCGAAGGCAGGCGTGGGCGCCATCGTTTGGACCGGGCTTGGCAAGACGGTCGCGGCAATCGTCTTGTCGCCAGCGACGGGCTTTATCCTGGCGCTCGTCCTGGTTCTCGTCGTCTCGTGGCTCTTCGTGCGCCAGACGCCGTTTGCGGTCGACAGCACCTTCCGCGTCATGCAGTTCTTTTCCGCCTCGCTCTATTCCCTCGGGCACGGCGGCAATGACGCCCAGAAGACCATGGGCATCATCGCCGTGCTGCTCTATTCGCAAGGCATGCTCGGCGCGACTTTCTACGTGCCGCTGTGGGTGGTCCTCACTTGCCAGTCGGCACTGGCGCTCGGCACCCTGTTCGGCGGCTGGCGCATCGTCCACACCATGGGCTCGAAGATCACCCGGCTGAACCCGATGCAGGGTTTTTGCGCCGAAACCGGTGGGGCGATCACGCTGTTTGCGGCGACCTGGCTCGGCGTTCCCGTATCGACCACCCACACCATCACCGGCGCCATCATCGGCGTCGGCGCCGCCCGCCGCGTCTCGGCCGTGCGCTGGGGCATTGCCGGCAACATCGTCATCGCCTGGATCGTTACCTTGCCGGCCACCGCTTTGATTTCGGCGCTCACCTACCTCGCGGTTGGCCTGGCGAGGTGAGGTGAAGAAATCTACCTGTCCACAAGGTTCAGGATGTTGCCGTCTGGATCCTTGAACCAGGCAACTTTCATTCCGTAACCGACGTGGAGATCGCCCTCCAGCGTCAAGCCCGGCATCTGATAGTGCTGGAAGGCGACGCCCTTCGACTTCAGCTCCTTGACGATGTTGCCGATCTCGTCGCCAACCATCCAGGTCACCGCTGTCGCCTTGTTGGTTCCGGCAAATTGGGAATGATAGACGTTGAGGGTGGTATCGCCGCTTTTGTACACGATCAGTTCGCCCCCCTCATCCTGCACCTGTTTCAGGCCAAGCGTTCCTTCGTAGAAAGCCTTGGCCTTTGCCAGATCGCTTACCGCCAGATTTGCCGTTGCGTTGCTGTTTGCGAGCATAATCGCCTCCTTCTCGGCTTGTCGGTCCCGTGCTGGTCGTTGAAATATGTCGCTGCGATCGTTTGGCGACTGTCGGCTGGATTGATTGCTGGCCGCATCGGCGCTCGCTTATCTGGAGGACGTTTGGCGCGGATGAAATCCGGCAGGACCCGCCGGTTTTTCAGGCACGCCAAGACAGCCATTGCTCCACGGCTTGGTTCTGTCCGGAAACTGCATTATCTCAGGTGCAAGCTGCATCTCAGGCGCAAGCTGCGTAAGGAAAAACTGCCATGTCCGTCACCAAGGAAATCGTCACCGAGCGTCTGAAGACGGTCAACGGGCCGGATTTCACCGGCAACATCGTCGACCTCGGCATGGTTTCGGAAATTTTCATCGCCGACGGGAAGGTCTTCTTCTCGATTACCGTTCCCGCCGCCCGCGCCCAGGAAATGGAGCCGCTGCGCGCCGCTGCCGAGCGTGTCGTCAAGGCGATCCCCGGTGTCGCCGGCGCCGTCGTCGCGCTGACGGCGGAGAAGAAGGGCGGCGGCATGGAGGCGCCGGTTCCATCGCGCCCCGCACCCAGGCCCGTTCCGCCGGCTGCGCCCGCTGCCGCCGCGCCGCGTGCGGCTCCGCACGCGCCGGCCTCGCACAGCTCGGGCAAGCGTGGCGTACCCGGTATCGAGGCGATCATTGCCGTTGCTTCCGGCAAGGGCGGCGTCGGCAAGTCGACCACCGCCGTCAACATCGCGCTCGGCCTCGCCGCCAACGGCCTGCGCGTCGGCGTGCTCGATGCCGACATCTACGGCCCGTCCATGCCAAGGCTGCTCAACATCCACGGCCGGCCGCAGACCGTCGACGGCAAGATCCTGAAACCGATGGAGAATTACGGCCTGAAGGTGATGTCGATGGGTTTCCTCGTCGACGAGGAAACGCCGATGATCTGGCGTGGTCCGATGGTGATGTCGGCACTGACGCAGATGCTGCGTGAAGTCGAATGGGGCCGTCTCGACGTGCTCGTCGTCGACATGCCGCCCGGCACCGGCGACGCGCAGCTGACCATGGCCCAACAGGTGCCGCTGGCTGGCGCCGTCATCGTCTCGACGCCGCAGGACCTGGCCCTGATCGACGCGCGAAAAGGCCTCAACATGTTCAAGAAGGTCGACGTGCCGCTGCTCGGCATCGTCGAGAACATGAGCTATTTCATCGCCCCGGACACCGGCAAGCGCTACGACATCTTCGGTCATGGCGGGGCGCGGCGCGAGGCCGAGCGCCTTGGCGTCACCTTCCTCGGCGAGGTGCCGCTCGAGATGGGCATTCGCGAAAGCTCGGATGCCGGCACGCCGGTTGTCGTCTCCAAGCCCGACGGCGCCGAGGCGAAAATCTACCGCGACATCGCCTCGAAGGTCTGGGACCGGGTTAACGAAGAGCGTGGTGCTGCGGCAGCGGCGGTGCCGAGTATTGTTTTCGAGTAGCTTGTTCGGTAGCCGCCGCCGCTCTGCAGCCTAGGCCGCGCCGACCTTCTCGCCGAAGCTGGAAAAAAACTGTCCGGCCAGTTTCTTCGAGGTCGATTCGATCAACCGGCTGCCGAGCTGGGCGATCTTGCCGCCGACATCGGCCTTGGCCGCGTAGTTCAATATCGTGGCGTCGGGTCCATCTGCCGTCAGCGTCACGTCGGCGCCACCCTTGGCGAAGCCTGCAATGCCGCCCTTGCCTTCGCCCTGGATGGTGTAGGAGTGCGGCGGCTTCAGGTTCTTCAGCGTCACTTCGCCGTTGAACGTCGCCTTGATCGGTCCGATCTTCACCACCACGGTTGCCGCCATCTCGGTCGGCGACTTCATCTCCAGGCTCTGGCAACCGGGAATGGTCGCCTTCAAGACCTCGGGATCGTTCAGCGCTTCCCACACTTTTTGCAGCGGTGCGGCAATGCGCTCCTCGCCTTCGATCACCAAAGCCATGAAAACCTCCCGGACAAGACTGTCCGAACCCGTAACGCACGGCTTGGTGCGTGTCTATCGCACCAAAGTCCGGTTGCGACCGCACGCCCTCTTGCCTGCTCCCGCGCGTTGCCATATCGATTTGTCTTACAAATACGGAGACCATGATGGCAGGCGCCCCCACCCATAAGAAAAAATTTCGCTCGCAGGAGTGGTTCGACAATCCCGACAATCCGGGCATGACGGCTCTCTATCTCGAGCGCTATCTCAATTACGGCCTGACGCGCGCCGAACTGATGTCCGGCAAGCCGCTGATCGGCATCGCCCAGACCGGCTCGGATCTGTCGCCCTGCAACCGTCATCATATCGAACTGGCCAAGCGTGTGCGCGAAGGCATCGTCTCGATGGGCGGTATTCCGTTCGAGTTCCCCTGCCATCCGATCCAGGAGACCGGCAAGCGCCCGACCGCAGCGCTCGACCGCAACCTTGCCTATCTCAGCCTGGTCGAGGTGCTTTACGGCTACCCGCTCGATGGCGTCGTGCTGACCATCGGTTGCGACAAGACGACGCCGGCGCTGCTGATGGCAGCGGCCACCGTCAACATTCCGGCGATCGCGCTGTCGGTCGGGCCGATGCTCAATGGCTGGCACAAGGGCAAGCGCACCGGCTCCGGTACCATCGTCTGGGAATCACGCCAGCGCCTGTCGGCCGGCGAGATCGATTATGACGAGTTCATGGACATCGTCGCCTCGTCGGCGCCGTCCACCGGCTATTGCAACACCATGGGCACCGCCACCACGATGAACTCGCTGGCCGAGGCGCTTGGCATGCAGTTGCCGGGCTCGGCCGCCATTCCCGCGCCCTACCGCGAGCGTGGCCAGATTTCCTATGAGACCGGAAAACGCATCGTCGAGATGGTGCATGAGGATCTGAAGCCGTCCGACATCATGACGAGAGAGGCTTTCGAGAACGCCATCGTCGTCAATTCGGCCATTGGCGGCTCGACCAACGCGCCGATCCACCTCAATGCCATCGCCCGCCACCTTGGTGTCAAGCTCGACAATGACGACTGGCAGACGGTCGGCCTCAATGTGCCGCTGCTGGTCAATTTGCAGCCGACGGGCGAATATCTTGGCGAGGACTACCATCATGCCGGCGGCGTGCCGGCGGTCATTGCCGAACTGATGAAGGGCGACCTGTTGCCGCATCCCGGCGCACGCACCGTCAACGGCAAGTCGATCGGCGAGAATAGCGAGGGCGTCGCCAACGAAAACCCCGACGTCATCCGCTCTGTCGCCAAGCCGCTGAAGGCCAATGCCGGCTTCATCAACCTCAGGGGCAATCTGTTCGATTCGGCGATCATGAAGACCAGCGGCATCTCGCCCGAGTTTCGCGAGCGCTATCTGTCCAATCCTAGGGATCCCGAGGCTTTCGAAGGCAACGCCATGGTTTTCGACGGGCCGGAGGATTACCACGCCCGCATCGACGACCCGGCGCAAGGCATCGACGAACACACCATCCTGTTCATGCGCGGCGCCGGCCCGGTCGGCTATCCCGGCGGTGCCGAGGTCGTCAACATGCAGCCGCCGGCCTATCTCATCAAGAAGGGCATCCACGCGCTCGCCTGCATCGGGGACGGCCGCCAGTCGGGCACGTCGGGTTCGCCGTCGATCCTCAACGCCTCGCCGGAAGCGGCGATCGGCGGCGGACTGGCGCTGCTCAAGACGGGCGACCGGGTCCGCATCGACTTGCGCAAGGGCACGGCCGACATCCTCGTCACCGACGACGAGATCACCCGGCGCCGCGCCGAACTGCAGAACAATGGCGGCTTCCACTATCCCGAGCACCAGACGCCCTGGCAGGAGATCCAGCGCGGTATGGTCGCGCAGTTTTCGGAGGGAATGGTGCTGAAGCCGGCGGTGAAATACCAGGATGTCGCGCACACCAGCGGTGTCCCCAGGGACAATCATTGATTCTGGATCGACGGATGGCGGCTTGATCAAATCAGGCCGCCGTCGGTTTTCCGGTCAGCGTGTTGCATCGCGGCCGGGTAGGTCGAGAACGGCCACCGTCCTTGACAAGCGCGCCCAAGAAATCCACCATCATGACAAGGGGTGCATCGCGACGACCCCGTGAGGCGTCAGCCCAACGTTCGCGTCCAAGCTTCTCTTTTCAGGAGGTGGACGCCATGCCGTCAACAACCGCTATCACCGTACCGCAATTGTCCCGGCTCATAGGTCTGCCGGGCGCCCCAGTCATTGTCGATGTTCGCATAGATGAAGATTTCGACGCCGATCCGCGGCTGTTGCCGGCGTCGTGCCGTCGCGATTTCAAAACCGTTTCAAGCTGGGCGGCCACGTTCGCCGGCAAGCCGGTGGCCGTCGTTTGCCAGAGGGGGCAAAAGCTCTCGCAAGGCGTGACCGCATGGCTGCGCCATGAGGGGATATCAGCTGAATCTCTCGAAGGCGGGTTTGAGGCCTGGCGCGATGCCGGAGGGCTTTTGGCCCGCACCGCCAAGATGCCGCCACGCAATGAAAAGGGCGCCACCGTCTGGGTGACGCGATCGCGCCCGAAGGTCGACCGCATCGCTTGCCCGTGGCTGATCCGGCGTTTCGTCGACCCCGACGCAGTGTTCCTGTTCGTCGAACCCGCTGAAGTGTTGGCTGTTGCCGACCGCTTTCAGGCCGTGCCGTTCGACATCGACAATGTGTTTTGGAGCCATCGCGGCGAGCGCTGCACCTTCGACACGATGATCGAGGAGTTCGGGCTGGAATCCGCGGCGCTCGATGGCCTCGCTGCAATCGTGCGCGCGGCCGACACTGCAAGCCTCGACCTGGTGCCTCAGGCGGCCGGCTTTCTGGCTGCCTCGCTTGGTTTGTCGCGTATGTACCGCGACGATCTGGAACAACTGGAAGCAGGCATGCTGCTCTACGACGCGTTCTTCCGCTGGTGTCGCGACGCCACCGAAGAAACGCACAACTGGCCGGCTGCGGGTAAGCCGTCGTGACCGCTCTTGTCCCGGACAATAAGGCGGGAACCGTCCCGGTGCCGGCTGCACCAACCTTCACCGAGGCCGTGAAGGTCTGGGCGAAAATCGGATTGCTCAGCTTTGGCGGTCCGGCCGGGCAGATCGCGCTGATGCACAAGGAACTGGTCGAGGAGCGGCGCTGGATCGGTGAGCGGCGTTTCCTGCACGCGCTGAACTACTGCATGTTGCTGCCTGGCCCGGAAGCCCAGCAACTCGCCATCTACATCGGTTGGCTGCTGCACAGGACGGCCGGCGGCCTTGTCGCCGGCATCCTGTTCGTCTTGCCGGGCGCGCTCGTCATGCTCGCCTTGAGCAGCCTCTACGTCCTCTATGGCGACGTGCCGCTTGTCGCGGCGCTGTTTTTCGGGGTCAAGGCGGCTGTGCTTGCCATTGTCGTCGGGGCGGTGGTCCGGATCAGCCGGCGTGCCCTCAAGAACCGGGTCATGGTGTCGATCGCGGTCGCGGCGTTCATCGCCATCTATGCGTTGAATGTGCCCTTTCCGCTCATCGTCCTGCTAGCCGGCCTGACGGGATGGCTGGGGGATCGCATTGCTCCCGGCCTGTTTTCCGGCTCGGCCCATGGCAAGGACGATGTTGCCGACTTCAAGGGAGCGGTCGACCTGATGTTCGAACGTGGCGAACTGGCCCATGTCAAACCGACCAGATGGCATGCACCGCGCACCGTCGCGATCTGGCTGCCGCTCTGGCTCGGGCCTGTTCTTTTAATCTGGTGGTTCACCGGCTCTGCAAGCGTCTGGACCGAGATAGGCCGGTTCTTCAGTCTCATGGCTGTCGTCACCTTCGGTGGCGCCTATGCGGTCCTCGCTTATGTCGCACAGGCAGCCGTCCAGTCCTTCGGCTGGCTGGCGCCGGGTGAAATGGTCGATGGCCTTGGGCTCGCCGAAACGACGCCAGGGCCGCTCATCCTGGTGCTGCAGTTCGTCGGCTTCATCGCCGCGTTCCGCCATTCCGGCTCGCTGGACCCGTTGGTTGCCGGATCGCTGGGGGCTTTGCTCACTCTGTGGGTGACGTTCACGCCTTGCTTCTTCTGGATATTCCTCGGTGCGCCCTACATCGAGGCCTTGCGCGGCAACAAGGCACTGTCGGCCGCACTGGGCGCGATCACCGCCGCCGTTGTCGGGGTAATTATGAATCTGGCCCTATGGTTTGCCTTGCACGTCATCTTCCGTGAGGTGCACGCGACGGGCCTTGGCATGAACGTGCCGGTGCCTTCGTCGATCGACTGGCGCGCGGCCTTGCTTTCCGTGGCCGCCATGGTCGCCATCCTGAAGCTGAAAGTCGGCATGCTGCCGACACTCGCGCTATCCGCCCTTGCAGGGATCTTGCTGGCGGCGGCTGGTTAGACAGCACCGCCTTTGCAATCCGCTTGCCCACCACCTAAGTGGGCTGGAAATGGAAGGAAACATCATGGCCGGACGGCGATCTTCCCTCGGCTTCCTCGGAGTGTTCGGCCGTTCGGGCGATTTGAGGCAGCTCGACGATGCATTGCGCGGCGCCGATCTGCATCCAGCCCTTGTGCCGGAGGGCGTGAAGCTTACCCTCGTCAATCTCATGAAGGATCGCTGGCCCGACGAGCCGCCACCGGGCACCTATGCGTCGGTGGCACAATTATGCAGCTATTGCATCGCGGGTCCCGAAACCTTCGAGCAAGCCAATGGCCATGAGCGGACGCTGGGAGCCGAGCGCCGCATCGAGGCGGCGCTTGAAGCCGGTGACAGCCTCGACGCGCAGATCGTGCTGATGACGCTGCATGCCAAGCTCATCAACCCCGAAGTCGTCGACCGATACGGGCTCAGCGCTGAATGACGCGAAAGGCAAGATCTGCCTGATTCTCCTAGAGCAATTCTAGGAAAAGTGTGAGCGGTTTTCCGTCTAGAATTGCGTCAAAACAAAGAGTTAGAGCAGATCGCCGTTTCCGTGAAACGGTGAATGCTCTAAGGCAGCCGAGCCGTTCAGGCCCGGCTGATCTCCTCGAGATACCAGCCGATGTAGCGCAGTTCGTTGTATTCCATCGGCGCGATAGGTCCGGGCACGAAATAGTGCGAGCGCACGCCGCGCGCAGTGTGCTCGATGATCTTCTTGTCCTCTTCGGTAGTGATCTTCCACAGCCAGGTCAGCTTCTCCAGATCGTAATCCTGGCCCTCGACCGCGTCGCCGCGCACCAGCCAGATCAGCTCCATCTCGCAGGTGCCAGCCGTTTTCGGGATGAAGCGGTAGATCATGCCGTGATCGGGATAGCATACGAGGAAGGTCGTACCGCCGAGATGGATGGAAGTGACGCCACCGTCATAGTCGGAGAAGCGTCCCATCAGCGGGGCCACCGGCGATCCATCCTGGCTGCCGCTCGAAACGCCGTCATAGAGCGCATAGCGGAAGGTGTGGATTGCTTCCTGACCGGCCGCCGAGTTCTGCCAGCGGTTGGCGCTGCCGATCTCGATGCCGAGCGCGCAGGTGCGTTGCTCCATCGCCGCATTGAGCTGCTCGATCATTTCTGCCGGCTTTTCCAGCGCATGCGTCTGCGAATATTCCGGATGCGCCGGCCCGCAATGGTAACATTCGACATAGTTCTCGACGGCGAGCTTCCAGTTGGCGTCGAGCGGATAGGACTGACGATACGCAACCTTGGCGTCGCCCCAGCCATACTGGCCGCAGCTCGTTCGCAGCGACTGTTCGATAGGATCGAAATCGAGCGGCGTCTCGGCGAAGGAAATGAAGACCAGACCGGATGCGACGCGGGCATGAAGCTTCTTCAGGCCGTGCGCCGTGCGGTCGAAATCCTTCGGCATCAGGCGGGCAGCGCGCAACGATCCGTCATTGGAATAGGCCCAGGCGTGGTAGGGGCACACGAACATCTTCGCGTTGCCCTTCTGCTTAGTGCAGACCTCGGCGCCGCGGTGGCGACAGACGTTGAGCATGGCATGCACGGTGCCATCCATGCCGCGTGTCAGGATGACCGCCTCGTCGCCCAGTTTGAACAGCTCGAAATCGCCGGGGTTCGGGATAACGCTGGCGTGGGCCAGGCAATGCCAGTGGCGGCGAAAGACCCGTTCCATGTCGCGCTCGAAGATCGCCGGGTCATGATAGAAGGCACGCACCAGGCCGTGGCCTGGCCGATGAGATGCCACCAGCCGATCGATCGCGTCGCCGTCGGTGGGGGCTTGCTGGATAGGATGCACACTCATTTGTCGTTCTGCCCGATGGTTGGTCGTGTATGGCTGTATGGCTGCACGAGACTTGTCTCCGGTCAGCCGCCCATATGCGTGCGCGGCAGGTGGATCAGGTTGCCGAAACGGGCACGCAATCTGTCGTCGACCTGTTTTGGCACATGGCGCGGAAATCGTTCGGCAAGAATGCGCTTCTTCTCGGTGATCGCACGCAGCAATATATCAGGCCGGCCTTTTTCGTTCCATTCCTTCGGCGAGGAACGATCGCCGAGGGCAGGATAGAAGTGCTCGGTCTGCATCAGCTTGAGCGTTTGTTCGTTGTCGAGATAGTGGCCCGGACCCTTGAGGCAGACCTCCGCGATGCTGTCGATCGACAGGGCCTCGTCAGTCACGTCGATGCCACGCGCGCAGCCCAGGCAATGACCGAGCATGTCGTTGTCGATGACCAGGCTCTCCAGGCAGAAGCCGAGCAGCGAGGCATGCATGCCGGCCGCCTCATAGACGAGGTTGAGGCCGGAGAGGCCGGCCATCACATTGGTGATGCCCTTTTCGTAGCCGGACTGAATGTCGGGCAATTTCGAATCCGTCATGCCGGCGGCGGAGCCACCGGGCAGGTCGTAGAATTGCGCCATCTGGGCACAGGCCGCCGTTGCCACCGACTGCTCGGCCGACCCGCCGGCCATGGCGCCGGTGCGCAGGTCGGACATGAACGGCCATGCGCCGAAGATCGCCGGATGGCCGGGCTTGAGCGCGTTGACATAGACCAGGCCGGCCAGCACTTCGGCCACTGCCTGCACGACGGCGCCGGCCATCGCCGCGGGTGCCGTCGTGCCGGACTGGCCGGTCGACAGCAGCAGGATCGGGATGCCGCCTTCGACGCAGGCCTCGAGCACGCCGCAGGCATCCTCGGCGAACCTCATCGGCGGCACGACGAATGAATTGGAGTTGGAAACGAATGGCCGGGCGCGGAAATTCTCCTCGCCTCCGGCGATGGCGTACAGCATTTCAAGTGCAGGCTTCACGTTCTCACGCACCGTGAAGGATGTTCCGACGTGCTTCGATGTTCCCATCACACAGGCATAAAGCGTGTTGAAATCCATCTCGAGCGGATCGGCGATGTCGCGCGCCACCATCGGCCGCTGGAAGAAATGAATGTTGTCCAGCCCGTCGACGATGCGGGCGGCATCATAAATATCCTGCAGCTTGGATTCGCGGTACTCACGCTTCTCCAGATCCACCAGGTGCACGGCGATGCCTGCCGTGCCGTAGTGCACGCGCTTGCCCTGGACCACCATGTCGTGCCTGGGGTCCTGGCCATGAAGCGTGAAATGTCGTGCCGCCCGCTTGATGGTGTCGAGCACGAGCGCGCGCGGAAAGCGGACCCGGCCATCGTCGCCATGGATCGCCCCCACCTTGGTCAGCACCTTTATGCAGGAAGGAATGGCGTTGGCGAAACCCACTGTCTCCAGAAGCGTCAGTACGCCTTCGTGGATACGCTCGCGGTCATCCCCGCGAAGCGGCCCGTAGCCGCCGCCCTCGATGGCCTTGTGCTGTGGTCTGGTATCCTCCACCAGGGGAGATGATCGCATGGCATGTCCTGTTTCGCGAAGACCGGAGCGTTGTGGACGACGGTTCGCCGGCGTGTCCTGCTGTTCGACAGCCACTGGCATGGAGCACTCCAACTTCGTCGGCAGGAACTCGTGGCGGTTGGTCCACCATCGGCCTGCTTCTTCCCCTGATGACGCCGACTATGCCGCCGGCACTGGCCCATCCTATGGGCCAGCTGGCTCAGTTCCATGTGCCAGAACTAAAATACCGGAGCCGCTGCGAGCGGCTCCGGTCACGAGAGGTCGATGATGGATCAGGCGGCCGCGGGTCTGCGTCCGGCGGCCGTGGCCAGTTCGCGGATGCCTGGCTCGATGTGCTGTAGCGCGATCGACGAGATGCCCAGCCGCATGAAACGCGAAGGCTTTTCAGTGCGATCGAAGAAGCGGTCGCCTGGCTCGATGATGACGCTGCGCGAGGCCGCTGCCTCGGCAAGCCCGCGCGAATCGGTGCCGCGCGGCCCTTCGAGCCACAGCGACGTACCGCCGGCCGAATCGGTCGAACGCCATTCCGGCAGGAAGGCGGAAATCGCATGGACCAGCCGCTTGCGCCGCTCGTCGAAGGCTGACGACAGCCGCCGCACCAGCGCCTCGTGGTGGCCGAGCGACAGGAACAGTGCGACGGCGCGCTGATTGTTGGCCGGCGGATGACGCAGCATGAAGCGGCGCAGCGCCCGGAGCTCCGCGATCAGTCCGGCGGACGCCACGATGTAGCCGAGCCGCAGGCCGGGAGCCAGCGTCTTGGACATAGAGCCGACATAGACCACGCGGCCGGAACGATCGAGGCTCTTCAGCGCTTGCTGCGGTGCCTCGTCGAGAAGCTGGCTGTCATAGCCGTCCTCGATGATGATCTGGTTGTAGCGGTTGGCGCGCGCCAGAAGATCCTGCCGCCGTTCCGCCGACAACGGCACCATGGTCGGGCAATGATGGCTGGGCGTGACGAAGACGAAGCCGGAATCATTGGGAATAGAAGCAGTTACGATGCCGGACTGGTCGACCGGCACCGGCTGTATCTCTGCGCCCGCAAGGCGGAAGATCGAGCGCGCGTCGGGGTAACCGGGGTCCTCCATCGCCACCTTGGAGCCCTTGGACATCAGCAGCGTCGCCAGCATGTAGAGCGCGTTCTGGGCGCCCAGCGTGACGATGATCTCGTCGGGATTGGCGAAGATGCCGCGCCGGGGCAGGAGCCGCGCCTGGATCTGCTCGATCAGCAGCGGATCGTCACGGTCGACCATGTCGGACGCCCAGTTGCGGATTTCCAGCACGGCAAGCGCCATGCGGTTGCACTCGCGCCATTCAGCGGTCGGGAACAGCGCCGGGTCGAACTGCCCGTAGACGAAAGGATAGGACGACTTGATCCAGTTCTCGTGCTTGGCCGGCGGCGGCATGTCGCTTGCGGCGATCTTGCGGCGTGCCTTCCAGTCGATCTCATTGGCCTGGTCGGGCGCCTTCTGGTGCGGCTTGGCCGGTGTCGCCAGCACATCGGGATTGACGAAATGGCCACGCCGCTCGCGCGCCACCAGGAAACCCTGGTCGACGAGCTGCTGGAACGCCAGCACCACGGTTCCGCGCGCCACGCCGAGTTTTTCGGCCAGGATGCGGCAGGAAGGGAGCGGCATCGAAGCGGCGATCTGGCGGTCGAGAATGGCGGCTACGATGGCCTGGCGGATCTGCGCCTGCAGGGTTTGGCCGGATTCGGCCGAAATCCGGAACAGGCCGGACCATATCGCCGTGTCGTTTCGCTGTGGCATGGGAGATTTCCTCGATGGCCAGCCTTTTTCGTTTGGCTGGACCAGCCGAACGTAACCGTGGCACAAGGGGTTGCGCCAATCAATTTTTCTGATCGTTGGGATTTATGCCAGTGATCCTTCACGTCCTTTTGATGCCGCGTTGCGGCATCGTGGGGTGACGCGGCGCTTCATCCCGGCGATGACATGGTGCGTCATGGCGGCGTGTGGGTGTGCGTCATCGCTGCGCATTGATACGGGTGGAGTTCGGCCCGATAGATTGTCGCGACGACACGCGCCGGAAACATCCGGTCCGTAATGATGGCTCGAGGTCTCGGAGTTTGGCAGTGGATCAATCGTCCTTTCAAAAACAGCTCGCCGCCTTGCGCGACCACCGCGCGGCGGCGCCCGCCAGCATGCGCCAGGCCTTCGCCGCCGATCCCAAGCGGTTCGTGGAATTCTCCGCCACCGACGGCGATCTGCTGCTCGACTGGTCGAAATGCGCGGTCGACGCGACCACCATGGAGCTGCTGGAAAAGGTCGCCCAGGCCGCCGATCTTGAAGGCCGCCGCGCCGCCATGTTCGCCGGCAAGAAGATCAACGTCACCGAGGACCGTGCCGTGCTGCACACGGCGCTGCGCAACCTGACCGGCAAGGGCGTCACCGTCGATGGCCAGGACGTCAAGGCGGACGTCATCGCCGTGCTCGACGCCATGGGCGCCTTTGCCGATGCCGTGCGCTCGGGCAAGGCGGCCGGCGCCACCGGCAAGAAGATCACCGACATCGTCAACATCGGCATCGGCGGTTCCGATCTCGGCCCGGCCATGGCGACGCTGGCGCTGGCGCCCTATCATGACGGGCCGCGCGCGCATTACGTCTCCAACATAGACGGCGCCCATATCCACGACACGCTGAAGGGCCTCTCCGCCGAGACCACGCTTTTCATCATCGCTTCCAAGACCTTCACCACCGTCGAAACGATGACCAATGCGCAGACGGCGCGCGACTGGGTGCAGAAGGCGCTCGGCAAGGAAGCGGTCGGCAAGCATTTCGCCGCCGTCTCGACCGCGCTCGACCTGGTGGCCAAGTTCGGCATCGCGCCCGATCGCGTCTTCGGCTTCTGGGACTGGGTCGGTGGCCGCTATTCGCTCTGGGGCGCCATCGGCCTGCCGGTGATGATCGCTGTCGGCCCGCGGAATTTTCGCGCCTTCCTTGATGGCGCGCATGAGATGGACGAGCATTTCCGCACCGCGCCGGTGCAGGAGAACCTGCCGGCGCTGCTGGGACTGGTCGGCTGGTGGCATCGCGTGATCTGCGGTTACCGGGCGCGCGCCGTCATCCCTTACGACCAGCGCCTGTCCAGGCTGCCGGCCTATTTGCAGCAGCTTGACATGGAATCGAACGGCAAGAGCGTCACCCTCGAAGGCACGGCGGTGACGACGCCGACCGGACCGCTGGTCTGGGGTGAGCCCGGCACCAACGGCCAGCATGCCTTCTTCCAGCTGCTGCACCAGGGCACCGATTTCATTCCGGTCGAATTCCTTGCCGCGGCCATCGGTCACGAGCCCGATCTCAAGCACCAGCATGATCTGCTGCTCGCCAACTGCCTGGCGCAGTCGGAAGCGCTGATGAAGGGCCGCACGCTGGAGGAGGCGCGCGCCCAGATGCTGGCCAAGGGCATGAAGCCGGCCGAGGTCGACAAGATCGCGCCGCACCGCGTCTTCTCGGGTAACCGTCCCTCGATCACCATCCTCTACAGAAAGCTCGACCCGCGCACCTTCGGCCGGCTGATCGCGCTCTACGAGCACCGCGTCTTCGTCGAGGGCACGCTATTCAACATCAACTCCTTCGACCAATGGGGCGTCGAACTCGGCAAGGAACTGGCCACCGGCCTGTTGCCTGTCGTGGAGGGCAAGGAAAGTGCCGCCAATCGGGATGCATCGACCGCTGGCCTTGTGGGATTCATCCAGCATTTGCGTGGCTCGGAGTGAAAAGCTTGGCAGACATCAAGGGAATATTGTTCGACAAGGACGGCACGCTTGTCGACTTCAACGCCACCTGGCTCGGCGTTGCCGACTTCATGGCCATGGATGCGTCGGAAGGCGATCGCTGGAAAGCCGACAGGCTGCTGGCCGCTGCCGGCTTCGATTTCGCCAACAAGCGTTTCAAGCCGGACTCCATCTTTGCCTCCGGCACCAATCTCGACGTCGTCGAATTGTGGTTCCCACGCCTGTCCAACGAGGACCAGATGCTTGCGGTTGCCCGCTTCAACGAGATCACCTCCGTACAAGGCTCGGCGATGGCCGTGGCGCTGCCGGGCATCGTCGATACGCTGACGGCACTGCACAGGAAATCCTACCGGCTTGGCGTCGCCACCAACGATTCGACCAGCGGCGCGGAAAAGACGCTGGTCACGCTCGGCGTCGCTCAATTGTTCGACGCGGCCTATGGCTACGACGCGGTGGCCAATCCGAAGCCGGCGCCCGACACGATCCAGGCCTTTAGCGATCTCACCGGCCTCAAGCCGGCGGAAATCGCCATGGTCGGCGACAACCGGCACGACCTCGAAATGGCACGTGCCGGCGGCTGCGGGCTGGCGGTCGGCGTGCTCTCCGGCACCGGCACCCGCGAATCGCTGGCCGGCATTGCCGATGTGGTTTTGGATTCGGTCGCCGACCTGCCGGATTTTCTCTCGGCACGGGTCAAGGAGACGATCTGACGGACAAGGTCGGGGATCAAATCAACCGGGCTTTCCCCAATAGCCGAGAATAGGTGGACTTTCGACGTTGAAACTGGCGATCCAAGTCACCGGTGTCGGTCTGGCATTGCCGCGAGGACAAGGCGGAGAATATCTCCCATTCGAGCATGACTTATGCCGTGATCGACTCTTGCCGATCTGTGCACGATGACGAGATCAAGCGTTGGAACAACGACAATGTACTGTCCACCGAAGCCGCTCGCATAGAACATCGGCGCATGGACGCTGATGCTGTCGCCGGGCGCATTGGCCGCTGCCGTCCACCAAAGGTAGCCGTAGCCCCTACCTCCTCCAATGTCCGACTGTGGGCGAGTACTTTCCCGAACCCAGCTCTCAGGGACAAGCTGGCGCCCTCCCCAGCGACCACCGTGAAGGTAGAGCAGGCCGACGCGCGCGAGGTCGCGGGCGGTCATGCTGAGCTTGTAGACAGGATGTAGGGATTCCCGGCCCCCGAGATAGTGACCGTCCTCTCGTTCGAAGTCCTGCATTCCGAGAGGACCTGCGACTCGCATGGCAAGCGCCTCGAATACGGTCTGGCCTGTTTGACGCTCCAGAACCGTACCGAGCACGTTGAAATCCCAGTTGTTGTAGAACCAGCGCGAGCCGGGTGCGTGGCTGCCGCGTTCTGGTCGCCCATGGTCCGTATTGTAGACCGAGGGCAGATAGACGCCTGATCGGGCTCCCAGGAGGTCCGCGACTGTGGCTTGCTGCTCAACTTGTGTGAGCGGTTGGAAATCATCGATATGCAGTTCTGCGAGCGTCGCGTTCAGATCTATCCTGCCTTCCGCAATGTAGATGCCGTAGAGGACGTTGATCAGGCTTTTCCGGACGGAAGCCACGCTCGACTTCTGAGCTAAGTCACCCCACTGAAAAACGACGCTTCCGCCGGCGATGATCATCAGAGCTGTTGAGCGACCGTCCGCCAAATCGTGGGCAAGAGCGGCGAGGCGCCGGGTGGACCAGCCGAGGCTTGCCGCCGATACTTCGGCCCACTCTATCTCCGGAAAAATCTGGTCGCTCCTAGCAAAAGGTGCTTGGTCTCCTGCCATTTCTCCTCCGAATCGTCGCCCTTGACCGGAAATTGGGAGAACAAGTTCGAACACAGCACACCTGCCATAAGAAAGGTGGGCGTGCGCAGAGGGTCCAACCCAGTCATCGAGAGCGATCGGGCTTTGCTTCCTCCGTTAGCGCTCTCCCGCCTCAAACGAAAAGACACCGCTCGGCTTAGTCGCAGCCCCCTTCGCGTCGCCGAAATCCGGCACCTTGTATTCGGCGAGCAATCGCAGCCGGGACAGCGGCAGGTCGTTGCGGCGGGGATCTCCGACCAGCACCTCGATGCCGGCCGCCAGGCAGCGGTCGAGGAACGGGATAACCCGCAGAGCAACCTCAGGGCCGTAGAACACGTCGCCGGCAAGCACGAGCTCGACCGCCGGCGGGGGACCCGTGGTAATGTCCTTGTCGACAATGGCGATCTCGACGCCGTTGGCCGCGGCATTGAGGCCGATCGCGGCAACGCCGTTACGGTCGATCTCGGCGGCGATCACTTCGCGCGAACCGGCCTTGGCTGCGGCGATGCCGACAAGGCCGGAGCCGGCACCAAGGTCGAGCACGCGGCGACCGGCTACCGTTTGCGGATGATCCAGTATATGGCGCGCAAGCACCGCGCCGCCGGCCCACACGTAAGCCCAGTAAGGCGGCTGCGGCTCAGGTCCATTGTTGTCCGCCTCGATCGTGTCGTCATCGTCGTCAGCGCTTTGGTGCGTATCGGTAAGCCGTCTCAGGCCACTGGCCGGGTGCGGTGTAAAAAGCTGGATCTCAGGCACCGACGGCACCGGGGCGAGGCGCATGTTCGTCCTGATGAACTCTGCCGGGTCAGGACGGCAAGGTGCATCTACGGCATCCGCGCCGACGGCTGCAATCATTCGCGCAGCGCTCGCCGCAGGATCTTGCCGACCGGCGTCTTCGGCAGTTCGGTGCGGAATTCGATGTATCTGGGCCGCTTGTAGCCGGTCAGGTTCTCGCGGCAAAAGGCGGTCAGTGCCTCGGCGGTCAGCGCCGGATCCTTCCTGACCACGAACAGTTTCGGCACCTCGCCTGAATGCTCGTCCGGCACGCCGATCGCCGCCACTTCGAGCACACCCGGATGCATCGCCACGACTTCCTCGAGCTCGTTGGGATAGACGTTGAAGCCCGAGACCAGGATCATGTCCTTCTTGCGGTCGACGATCTTGGTGTAGCCGCGCTCGTCCATGAAGCCCATGTCGCCGGATTTGAAGTAGCCGTCCTTGGTCATCACCTTGGCGGTCTCATCCGGCCGGTTCCAGTAGCCCGCCATCACTTGCGGCCCCCGGATGCAGACTTCGCCGACCTCGCCGAGCGGCAAATTGTTGCCGTCTTCGTCGCGGATGGCGATCTCCGTCGAGGGCAGCGGCAAGCCGATGGTGCCGGTGAAGTCGCCGGCGGTGAACTTGTTGGCGGTGGCCACCGGCGAGGTTTCCGAGAGGCCGTAGCCTTCGGTGACCGAACATCCGGTCAGCGCCTTCCAGCGTTCGGCGACGCCCTTCTGCACCGCCATGCCGCCGCCCAGCGTCAGCACCAGCGGCTTGAAGTCGAGCTTGCGGAAATCCTCATTGTTGAGCAGCGCGTTGAACAGCGTGTTGAGGCCGGGAAAGATGTGCACCGGATATTTCTGCAATTCCTTGACGAAGCCTGGGATGTCGCGCGGATTGGGAATGAGCACATTGCGGGCGCCCTGCTGCATGCCCATCAGCGCGTTCACCGTCAGCGCGAAGATATGATAGAGCGGCAGCGCGCAGATGAAGTTGGGATGCGCGGGTTTCGGCTTGATCGTGTAGGCGTCCTCCATCCACTGCGCGTTCTGCGCGACGTTGGCGAGCACGTTGCTGTGCAGCAGCGTGGCGCCCTTCGAGACGCCCGTGGTGCCGCCCGTATATTGCAGGAAGGCGACATCGTCGGCTGCCACCTTGGCCGGCCTGAAGCCCATACCGGCGCCGGCCTTCATGGCGGCATTGAACTTGACATGGCCGGGCAGCGACCATGCCGGCACCATCTTCTTCACGCGGCGCACGACGAAATTGACGATTGTGCCCTTCAGCCCGCCAAGCATGTCGCCCATCGCGGCGACCACCACATGCTTGACCGCGGTCCTGGCGATCACCGCCTGCAAGGTGTTGGCGAAGTTCTCCAGGATGACGATGGCTTGCGCCCCGGAATCCTTCAGCTGGTGTTCGAGCTCGCGCGGCGTGTAGAGCGGATTGATGTTCACCACCACATAACCCGCTCGCAAGATCGCCATCATCGCCACCGGATATTGCAGCACGTTGGGCATCATCAGCGCGACGCGCGCGCCTTTCTGCAGGCCCTTCGATTGCAGGTAGGCGCCGAAGGCCGCCGACAGCCGCTCGACATCGGTGTAGCTGATGGACTTGTCCATGCAGGTGAAGGCCGGCTGCGCGGAAAACTGCTTGCAGGCGGCGACGAGGAAATCGCCGATCGAGCTGTAGGGCAGGGCGCCGATCTCCGCCTGCACGTTTTTCGGATAGCTCTTGAGCCACGGCTTTTCCGGCAAGCCGGCGGCCAACGCCGTCAGCGCTTTCGGCAATCGGTTGGCGGTGGCGTCGGCCGGCTTTGCCGCCGGTGGGGCCTTCACCGCTGCCGCGGCCTTCGACGCCGGCCTGGCAGCGGGCTTTGCCGCACCCGCTTTACGCCCCGGCGCCGTCTTTCCGGCCGCAGCCTTGGCCGGGGCTTTCACCGCCGGCTTTGTGCTTGCCCTTACAGGTGCCGCGGCCGCCTTCGGCTTGGCGGCTTTGGCAACGGGTGCTTTCGGCTTGGCAGTACCGGCTGCTTTCGACGGCGCCTTGGCTCCCGCTTTCACCGGCGCCGTCGTCCTTGATGCTTTTGCCAACCGTTCCTCCCTGGACAAGTCTTGTTCATCCGTGCCGCACTCGCCCCTGAATTGGCAAGGGCGTCCTCCGCTGCGGCCGCTACACCCTATGTATTGCCTCCCTTGGTGAGCGTGCAAGTCTTGCCCTTGCGGCAACGCGGCGAAAGATTTGCCGTCGAAAGTCTTTGCCGCCGCCAGCGCTCCAGGCGGTGTCCTGACGCATCCCACGGCCGCTCGGAAGCGCCGGGAACATTTATATCGTCAGCCTGGCGATCAATAAAAAAATTCGGCTGTTAATAATCTCGTGAACGGAAGAAACGGCTAATTTTTTCTGCAATTTGGCAAAGTTGCGGATTTTTTTCCTGCTTCCCGCGGGGTAAGCAAACGGGGTGTTCCAAAGCCGGAAAAACGGTGCTTATATGCGCGCTTCGCGAGCCTGATAGAGGGGCTTGGAAGAACATCAGGGAGTGCTCAATGAATAAGAAGCTGACTTTTGCAGCCGCGTTGCTGGCTGCAAGCGTCCTGGGCGGCATGGCCAATGCGAAAACTCTGGTCTACTGCGCGGAAGCTTCGCCGGAAGGTTTCGATCCGGCGCCGTATACCGCAGGCCAGACGTTCGACGCGTCCTCGCGCACCGTCTTCAACCGCCTCGTCGAATTCGATCACGGCAAGACGACGACCTCGCCGGGCCTGGCCGAAAGCTGGACGATCTCCGACGATGGCAAGGAATATGTCTTCAAGCTGCGCAAGGGCGTCAAATTCGCCGCCACCGACTATTTCACCCCGACGCGCGACTTCAACGCCGACGATGTGGTGTTCTCGTTCGAACGTCAGGTCGACAAGAACGGTCCCTGGTTCCAGTACATTCCGGGCATTGCCTACCAGTATTACAATGACCAGTTCGGCGACAACATCACCAAGGTCGAGAAGGTCGATGACCTGACGGTGAAGTTCACCCTCAAGGAGCCGGCGATCACCTTCATTCCGACGCTGGGCATGGATTTTGCGTCCGTCGTCTCCAAGGAATATGCCGACAAGCTGCAGGCCGACAAGACGCCTGAGCTGTTCAACCAGAAGCCGATCGGCACCGGCCCGTTCATCTTCGTCGACTACCAGACCGACGCCGCCATCCGCTACAAGGCCAACCCGGACTATTGGGGCGGCAAGCAGAAGATCGACGATCTGGTCTTCGCCATCACCACCGATCCGGCCGTGCGCGCGCAGAAGCTCAAGGCCGGCGAATGCAACATCATGTCGTACCCGGCACCGGCCGACATCGCCGGCCTGCAGGCCGATGCGAACCTGAAGGTCGAGGAGCAGGAAGGCCTCAATGTCGGCGCGCTGATGTACAACACCCAGCAGAAGCCGTTCGACGACGTGCGCGTGCGCAAGGCGCTCAACATGGCCATCAACAAGAAGGCCATCATCGACGCGGTCTTCCAGGGTGCCGGCCAGGTGGCGGTCAACCCGATCCCGCCGACCATGTGGTCCTACAACAAGGAAGTGAAGGACGATCCGTACGATCCGGATGCAGCCAAGAAGCTGCTTGAAGAGGCCGGCGTCAAGGACCTCAAGATGAACGTCTGGGCCATGCCGGTGTCGCGCCCCTACATGCCGAACGCGCGCCGCACCGCCGAATTGATCCAGGCGGACTTCGCCAAGGTCGGCGTCACCGTCGAGATCGTCAGCTACGATTGGGGTGAATACCTCAAGCGCGCTTCCGCGGTTGATCACGACGGCGCCGTCATCGTCGGCTGGACCGGCGACAATGGCGATCCGGACAACTTCCTCGGCGTGCTCCTGAGCTGCGCTTCCGTCGGTTCGAACAACCGCGCGGAATGGTGCAACAAGGACTTCGATGCGCTCATCAACAAGGCCAAGACCGTTTCGGACCAGGCCGAGCGCACCAAGCTCTATGAACAGGCACAGGTCATCTTCAAGGAACAGGCACCCTGGGCGACGCTCGCTCACTCCAAGGTGTTCATGCCGATGCAGAAGACCGTCACCGGCTTTGCGATGGATCCGCTCGGTATCCACCGCTTCGACGGCGTCGATATCGCCGAATAAGGTTGCGAAACGGGGGCGCCACCATGTGGTGACGCCCCCACTCGCCCGCCATGCTGCGTTATATCCTCGGCAAGCTCGCCCTCATCATCCCGACCTTCATCGGGATAACCATCCTCGCCTTTGGCTTCGTGCGCATCCTGCCCGGTGATCCGGTGCTGGTGCTTGCGGGCGAACGCGGCCTGTCGCCCGAACGCCACACGGCGCTCATGCACCAGTTCGGTTTCGACCTGCCGATCTGGCAACAATATCTGACCTATCTGACGAACATCCTCGGCGGTGATTTCGGCACCTCGTTTTCCACCAAGACACCGGTGCTCAAGGACTTCCTTGTCCGCTTTCCGGCAACGGTCGAGCTCGCCATCTTCGCCATGATCTTTGCCGTCATCCTGGGTGTGGCCGCCGGCATTTTCGCTGCCATCCGCCGCGGCTCCTGGTTCGACCAACTGACCATGGGCACGGCGCTGGCCGGCTATTCCATGCCGATCTTCTGGTGGGGTCTGCTGCTGATCATCGTGTTCTCCGGCATGCTGCACTGGACGCCGGTTTCAGGCCGCATCGACCTCCTCTACTTCTTCAAGCCGGTGACCGGCTTCATGACCATCGATTCCCTGATCTCGGGCCAGAAGGGCGCCTTCCGTTCGGCGCTGTCGCACCTGATCTTGCCGACCATCGTGCTCGGCACCATTCCGCTCGCCGTCATCGCGAGGCAGACGCGCTCGGCGATGCTTGAGGTGCTGGGTGAGGACTATGTCCGCACCGCGCGCGCCAAGGGCCTGGCGCCGCGTAGGGTCATCGGCCTGCACGCCTTCCGCAACGCGCTGATCCCGGTCGTCACCACCATCGGCCTGCAGGTCGGCACGCTGCTCACCGGCGCCATCCTGACCGAGAGCATCTTCTCCTGGCCCGGCATCGGCAAATGGATGATCGACGCCATTTCCAAGCGCGACTATTTCACCGTGCAGGGCGGGTTGCTTTTGATCGCGTTGATCGTCATGTCGGTGAACCTCATCGTCGACGTGCTCTACGCCGTCATCAACCCACGCATCCGGGCCAACTGACATGAGCAATGAAGGCCCCGCCACCATCGAAGCCGCGACCGTCGTCAAGCCGCAGGACGCCAGGTTGCAGATGTTCGGCGAGTTCTGGCATTACTTCTCCGTCAACAAGGGCGCGGTGATCGGGCTCTTCGTCTTCGCGCTGCTGATCCTGATCGCCATCTTCGCGCCGCTGCTGGCGCCGCATTCGCCGGACGATCAGTTCCGCGACTTCTTCCTGACGCCGCCGGCCTGGCAGGAGGGCGGCAATGCGCAGTTCCTGCTCGGCACCGACGCCGTCGGCCGCGATATGCTGTCGCGCCTGATCTACGGCTCGCGCTTCTCGCTCGCCATCGGCTTCGTCGTTGTCACGTCAGCGCTGATTTCAGGCGTCATCCTCGGCCTGCTCGCCGGCTACTGCCGCGGCTGGGTCGACACGCTGATCATGCGCATCATGGACATCATCCTGGCCTTCCCGTCGCTGCTCTTGGCCCTGGTGCTGGTCGCGGTGCTTGGCCCCGGCCTCGTCAACGCCATGATCGCCATCGCCTTCGTGCTGCAGCCGCATTTCGCCCGGCTCACCCGCGCCGCCGTGATGGCCGAAAAGACCCGCGAATATGTCGTCTCGGCCAAGGTCGCCGGCGCCAGCCATCTCAGGCTGATGCTGGTCACCATCCTGCCAAACTGCATCGCGCCGTTGATCGTGCAGGCGACGCTGTCCTTCTCCAACGCCATCCTCGAGGCGGCGGCCCTTGGCTTCCTCGGCATGGGCGCGCAGCCGCCGACGCCGGAATGGGGCACCATGCTGGCCGAAGCGCGCGAGTTCATCCTGCGCGCCTGGTGGGTGGTGACCTTCCCCGGCCTCGCCATCCTGATCACCGTCTTTGCCATCAACCTGATCGGCGACGGCCTGCGCGACGCGCTCGACCCCAAGCTGAAGAGGTCGTGAGCATGCCTCTGCTCGAGATCAAGAACCTCACCGTTTCCTTCGACACCGCGGCCGGACCGTTCATGGCCGTGCAAGGTATCGACCTGTCGATCGAGCCGCGCGAAGTGCTGGCGATCGTCGGCGAGTCCGGCTCCGGCAAGTCGGTGTCGATGCTGGCGGTGATGGGGCTGTTGCCCAACACGGCAACCGTCAAGGCCGACCGCATGGCCTTCGACGGCGTCGATCTGCTGAAGCTCAGCCCGTCCGAACGGCGCAAGATCGTCGGCAAGGACATCTCGATGATCTTCCAGGAGCCGATCGCCAGCCTCAATCCGTGCTTCACCGTCGGGTTCCAGATCGAGGAGGTGTTGCGCTTCCACATGGGCATGGACCGCGCCCAGCGCCGGGCGCGTGCCATCGAACTGATGAAGCTGGTCGGCATCGCCGACCCTGAAGAGCGGCTGAGTTCCTTCCCGCACCAGATGTCGGGCGGCCAGTGCCAGCGCGTCATGATCGCCATCGCCATTGCCTGCAATCCGAAACTGCTGATCGCCGACGAGCCGACCACGGCGCTCGACGTCACCATCCAGAAGCAGATCCTCGATCTGCTGGTTTCGCTGCAGGCCAAATACGGCATGGGCCTGATCATGATCACCCACAATATGGGCGTGGTGGCCGAGACCGCCGACCGCGTCATCGTCCAGTACAAGGGCCGCAAGATGGAAGAGGCCGACGTGCTGTCGCTGTTTGAATCGCCAAAGAGCAATTACACGCGGGCGCTTTTGTCGGCGCTGCCGGAAAACGCCGTCGGCGACCGGCTGCCGACCGTTTCCGACATGATGTTCGAGCCGGCGCCTTCTGCTGCGGGAGCCACCTGATGAGCACCACGGTTCTCGAAGGCAAGAACATCGTCCGCGACTACCACATCGGCGGCGGCCTGTTCACCGGGCCGCGCACCGTGCACGCGGTCAAGGGCGTCTCGTTCAAGGTCGACAAGGGCAAGACGCTGGCCATTGTCGGCGAAAGCGGCTGCGGCAAGTCAACGCTTGCCCGCATCATCACGCTGATCGATCCGGCGACATCGGGCGAATTGTTCATCGACGGCAACAAGGTTGACATCGCCAAGGGGGGATTGACCAAGGAGATGCGCCGCAAGGTGCAGATCGTCTTCCAGAACCCCTACGGATCGCTCAATCCGCGCCAGAAGATCGGCGACGTGCTGGGCGAGCCGCTTTTGATCAACACCGACAAGCCGGCGTCCGAGCGGCGCGACCTTGCGATGAAGATGCTGAAGAAGGTTGGCCTCGGCCACGAGCACTACAATCGCTATCCGCATATGTTTTCCGGCGGCCAGCGTCAGCGCATCGCCATTGCCCGCGCGCTGATGCTGAACCCGAGCCTGCTGGTGCTCGACGAGCCGGTCTCGGCGCTCGATCTGTCGGTGCAGGCGCAGGTGCTCAACCTGCTTGCCGACCTGCAGCATGAGTTCCAGCTGACCTATGTCTTCATCAGCCACGATCTGTCCGTGGTGCGTTACATCGCCGACGACGTGATGGTGATGTATTTCGGCGAAGCGGTCGAATACGGCTCGCGCGACGAGGTCTTCGCCGACCCCAAGCACAGCTACACCCGGACGCTGTTCGCGGCGACACCGCGCGCCGACGTCGCGTCGATCAAGGCGAGGCTGGCGAAGAAGAAAGCGGCTTAACGTCTCTTCGTCATCCTCGGGTCTGCACTGTGTCGCTACGCTCCCTTGTTCCGCCCATGGATGACGACGCTGGAGAGACCGCCTCTCACGACAGCTTGGCGATGATGGCGCGCAGCGCCTCGCCGAATTTATGGATCTCCTCGACTGTATTGTAATGCACCAGCGAGGCGCGGATGGCGCCGCTGTCCATCGAGAGATTGAGACGCTTCATCAGCCGTGGCGCGTACATGTGGCCGTCGCGGATGCCGATCTGCATCTCGGCCATTTCCTCGACGATCCGTTGTGGTGACAATTTGCCGATGTTGAAGCAGAAGGTCGGCACGCGCTCGGTGATCCTGGCCTCGTCGGCAACGCCGTAGATGGTTGCCCCGCAACCTTTCAGCACGGCCAGCATCTCGCGCGCCAGCACCAACTCATAGTCGCGGATGGCGCCCATGCCGGCAACGATGTTGTCGCGCCGGGAGCGGTTGTTGGACGGCGCCAGATTGCGGCCGATCAGTTCCAGGTACTGCACGGCGGCATCCATGCCGGAGACGTTCTCGTAGATGAAGGTGCCGGCCTCGACCTTGTAGGGCGGCTCGTCGGGGATGAAGTCCTCGCGGAAGGTCGGCAGCCGCTTCAGCGTTTCGAAGCGGCCCCACAGGAAGCCCATATGCGGCGAGAAATTCTTGTAGCCGGAGCAGACGAGATAGTCGCAGTCCCAGGCCTGCACGTCGATCAGTCCATGCGGCCCGTAATGCACGCAGTCGAGGAACACTTCGGCGCCGGCCGCATGCGCGATCTTGGCCACCGAAGCGACATCGACGATCGAGCCGATCGAGTGCGCCGTGACCGTGCAGGCGATCAGGCGGGTGCGGTCCGAAACCAGCGGACGCAGATCGTCGACATGCAGATTGCCGTCCTCGCGCATCCGCCACCATTTGAATTTCGCGCCGGCCGATTCCAGCGCCAGCCAAGTCGCGATGTTGGCGTCATGATCCATGTCGGTGACGACGATCTCGTCGCGCTCTTGCAGCATCTGGCCGATGCCGAGGCTGACCAGGCGGATGAACGAGGTGGCATTCATGCCGAAGCAGATTTCCGCCGGGCTGTAGGCGTTGATGAGCAGAGCGACGCTTGTCCGCGCATCGGCGACCGATTGGTCGACGGTGACGCTGCGGCCATAGCGGCCGCCACGCTGCACATTGTGCGAAACCAGATGATTGGTCACCGCGTCGAGCACGCTCTGCGGGATCTGCGCGCCGGCGGCGTTGTCCAAAAAGATGAAATCGCCGGCCCGCTGCAAGGCTGGAAACATGGCGCGGATGGTGTCGACGGGGAACGCGGTGGCATTCGCATTGTCGGTTTGGTGCTTATTCACGGGTAGGCTCCTGCGGAGGGCTTGGACGGGGATCAGGTGGCGGAGGTCAGCGCTTCTTTTCGGTCTTGAAGCGCTCTTCAAGCAGGCTGACGAGGCGGACCATCGGCCAGAGGAAGATGAGATAGACAAGCGCGGCGCCGATCAGCGGCGATGGGTTGGCGTAGAGCGACTGCGCGTTGGTCGCTTCCTTCAAGAGTTCCGGCAGCGCCACGGTGGAGGCGAGCGAGGTGTCCTTGAACATCGAGACGCAGTTGCTGGTCATCGGCGGGATGACGACGCGGATCGCTTGCGGCAGCACCACCTTGCGCAAGGTCAGGAGGAACGGCAGGCCAAGCGCCTGCGACGCCTCGAACTGGCCGCGCGGAATGCTTTCGATACCGGAGCGGAACACCTCGGCCGAGTAGGCCGACATGATGAAGGCGAAGGCTGTCACCGCCGATGCCCAGGACGACAGGCGTATGCCGAGGAAGGGCAGCGCATAGTAGATCAGGATCAGCACGACCAGCACCGGCAGGGCGCGGAAGATGTCGGTGTAGCCGACCGCGAGCCAGCGCAGCGGCTTCGGCGCATAGAGCCGCACCAGGCTGATCCCCAGGCCGATGGGGATGCCGATGCCGATGCTCAAAATGCCGAGCAGCAGCGTGTTCAGGAAGCCGCGCAGCAGCGCCGGCAGGCTGGACATGATGACGTCGGGGTTGAAGAAGGTGTCGATCAGCGACATGGGAGCGTTCCCGAACCCCAGAGCAAAGAATGCTCACGTTAAACTCGATGGGCCCGCCGAGGGCAGGAGATCTGCGGCAGAAGCCGGCGGCCAGGCGTGAAAGAATCGTGCCGGCCTGGAAAGCCGGCACGATGTTACCGCAGCTTTCAGCTCAGGCCTTCGGCAGCGGCATTTCCTTCATGGTCGAAGAGTCGGCGGGCGCGTCGCTGCCGAACCACTTCTTGTGGATCGCGGCCAGCGTGCCGTCCTTCTTCATCGCGCTCAGCGCATCGTTCAGCTTGCCGAGCAGCGGGTGGTCCTTGGTCATCATCAGGCCGTATTGCTCACCGGTCTTGATGCGCTCCTTGACCACCAGGTCCTTCATCTTGGTGAAGGAATATTCCATGCCCGGAATGTCGCTGACTGCCGCATCGACGCGGCCGGCGCTGAGGTCGAGCAGCAGGTTCTGCTGCGTGTCGTAGCCCTTCACGTCGCTGAAGCCGTCGGCTTCCTGATGCGCCTTGACCCAGGTTTCGCCGGTCGAACCGGACAGCACGCCGATGATCTTGCCCTTGAGGTCGGCCTCGGCCTTGATCGGGCTGTCGGCCTTGGTGGCGATGCCCATATCGGAATCATAATAGGGCTGCGTGAACGACTGTGACTTCAGCCGCTCCGCCGTGATGGTGATCGACGAGATGGCGACGTCGATGCGCTTCGAGGTGGTGGCGGCAAACAGCGCCTGGAAACCGAGATCGGCGATGTCGGTGGTCATGCCGATGCGCTTGGCGGCTTCGTTGACGATGTCGACCTCGAAGCCTCCGAAAGTGCCGCTCTCGTTCTTGAATTCGAAGGGCGGGTTGGTCGGGTAGGCGCCGACATTCAGCACATCGGCGGCATAGGCCGTGGCGGGGCCGGCGGCGATGCCGATGGCGGCGGCGAGAAGAAGCAATTTGCGACGCGTGAAGCTCATTTTTGTTCCCTCTGTTGTTGATCGGGCGGGTTGCTCCCGCACGGTTTTTTGCCGCCCCGCTTCACGCAGGGCGTCAATTCATGGCAGCGACCATGCGGTCACGGTTGGCGATGTTGTGTGTTGCAGACCGCGAATCCGCGCGCACGTCATCGAAGGCAGGGCGCGTGTTGGATGATGACTGGGGCAGTATGAACGACAAGAACTGAGACTCCCACCCGGAGCACCCACGATGGCTGGCCGGCACGATGGACTGGTCTGCTCGATGGACTGGCCGGCAAGCCCGTCCGGCACGGCAAACGCCATCGACTCCGGAATGCTTATCCAAAGTGCGGCGCTTTTCAAGGCGAAAGTTTTAAGCTTAAAAAGCTGCGATGTCCGTTGCGTGGTGGACACGGTGCGGCCCGCTGGAACCGATACCCGCGAGCGATGGTGACGCCAAGCTATTTCAGGCTTGAAATATTTCTGCGCGGGCCTAGCGTGCGATCTTCGCCGGGAGGCAGCGACGTGAACAAACCACACCCTTTGCACGGCCCGAACAGACTGAAGCTTGGCGTCTTTTCGACCAATGCCGATGGCGGGCTTGCCATCACCGATGTGCCGGAGCGCTGGGCGGCGAGCTGGCAGGACAATGTGACCGCAGCCCAGATCGCCGACCGCGCCGGGCTGGAGTTCATGCTGCCGATCGCGCGTTGGCGCGGCTTCGGCGGCCGCAACAAGGTGCGCGAATGGTCGTTCGAGACCTTCACCTGGGCGGCGGCACTCGCCATGGCCACCGAGCAGATCGGCCTGTTCATGACCGTGCATGTGCCGCTGGTGCATCCGCTCTATGCCGCCAAGGCGCTGGCGACGGTCGACCATATTAGCCAGGGCCGCGCGGGCTTGAACATCGTCTGCGGCTGGAACCCGAAGGAATTCGGCATGTTCGGCACGCCTTTGGTCGAGAAGGGCTACGATCAGGCGGCCGAATGGATCGAAATCCTGGAAAAGCTTTATGCGTCGGCCGAGCCGCTCGATTACGAAGGCACTTATTACCGCCTCAAGGAGGCTGTCAGCCGGCCGGCCAGTCTGCAGGTTCCGCGCCCCGTGACCATGAACGCCGCCTTCGGCGGGCCGGGCCGCGATTTCGCTGCCGCCCGGTGCGATTATCTGTTCACGACATTTTCGGAAATGAGCGATGCCGGCAAGCATGTCGCCGACATCAGCGAGCGGGCCGATAAGGCAGGCCGCGATGTCGGCGTCTACACCGTGGCGCATGTCGTCTGCCGCCCGACGATGGAAGAGGCGCAGGCCTACTACACGCGCTACGCCGTCGATATGGCCGACCATGACGCCGTCGATGCCCACATGGCCGGCAAGAAGGAATTCTCGCAATCGCACGACCCGCACGCCTATGACCGCTACCGGCAGCGTTTCGCCGGCGGCGCCGGCACCTACCCGCTGATCGGAACGCCGGAAACGATCGCCGCCGACATGGTCGCCATTGCCGGGCACGGCTATCAGGGCATCGCGCTGTCCTTCGTCAACTACACGCAAGAACTGCCCTATTTCTGCGATCACGTGCTGCCGATCTTGAGGCAGGCGGGGCTTCGCGAATAATTTATTCCTGAGGCAGCCAATAATTTATTCCGGAATGACGGCGGTGGCCTGGATTTCGATCTTGGCGCGATCCTCGACCAGCGCCACCACCTGCATGGCGGCCATCGCCGGAAAATGCCGGCCGATGACCTCGCGATAGGCCTCGCCGATACCCCTGAGATTGGCAAGGTATTCGGCCTTGTCGGTGAAGTACCAGGTCATCGAGGTGATGTGCTGCGGCCCCGCGCCGGCTTCCGCCAGCACCGCGACGATGTTCTGAAGCGTTTGCCGCACCTGGCCAACAAAATCGTCGGTTTCGAACTGGCATTGGCCGTTCCAGCCGACCTGTCCGCCAACGAAGACGAGCCGACCGCGCGCCGCGACGCCGTTGGCGTAGCCGACAGGTTTGGCCCAGCCTTCCGGCTGCAAAATCTGGTGCATTTCAGTCTCCCGATTCGTCAAAACTCGGTTCGCAATATCCATTGTCAAAACAGTTTGGTCCGTGGGCGCGACCTGCTTCAGGCCGCGCCCATCACTTGCCGCGCAATCACCACTTTCTGCACGTCGGAGGCACCCTCATAGATGCGCAGCGCGCGGATCTCGCGATACAGGCTTTCGACGATGTGGCCTTTGCGGACGCCGTCGCCGCCGTGCAGTTGCACGGCCTTGTCGATCACCTCTTGCGCCTTGTCGGTGGCAAACAGCTTGGCCATCGCCGCCTCGCGGGTGACGCGGGCAGCGCCCATGTCCTTGGTCCAGGCGGCACGGTAGACCAGCAGCGCCGCCGCATCGACATCGAGCGCCATGTCGGCGATGTGCCCCTGCACCATTTGCAATTCGGCCATCGGCGCGCCGAACAGTTTGCGTTCGGCCACGCGTTTGATGCTTTCATCCAGTGCGCGGCGGGCAAAGCCGAGTGCCGCCGCACCGACGGTCGAGCGGAACACATCGAGCACCGACATGGCGATGCGGAAGCCGTCGCCTGGCTTGCCGATCAGTGCGGTGGCCGGCAGGCGGACCCGGTCGAAAGACAGCCGCGCCAGCGGATGCGGCGCGATCACTTCGAGCCGTTCGGCGATGCCAAGGCCCCTGGCGTCGCCAGGCACGAGGAAAGCGGAAAGTCCCTTGGCGCCCGGCGCCTCGCCGGTGCGGGCAAAGACGACGTAGAGGTCGGCGATGCCGCCATTGGAGATCCAGGTTTTTTCGCCTGTAAAAACGTAGCTGTCGCCGTCGCGGGTCGCCGTCATTTCCGTGTTGGCGACATCTGATCCCGAGCGCGGCTCCGACAGGGCGAAGGCTGATATCGCCTTGCCGGCGCGCGTCTTCGAAAGCCATTGCCGCTGCTCCACCGTGCCGAACAGGCTGAGCGCGCCGGTGCCCAGCCCTTGCATGGCGAAGGCAAAGTCGGCCAACCCGTCATGGCGGGCGAGCGTCTCGCGCGTGATGCACAAAGTGCGGACGTCGAGGGGACCCGGGTTGTCGGTGTCGAGCGCCGTTGGCTTCAGCCAGCCGTCTCGGCCGAGCTTGCTGACCAGCTCGCGGCAGGCGGCGTCGACATCATGGTGATCGACTGGGAGGTTGGTCGTGCACCATGCCTCGAGGTGCTCGGCGAGGTGGCGATGGCGGTCTTCGAAGAACGGCCAGGAGAGGAAGGAACGATCAGGCATTGGTGGCCCCGCTATTGAGGCCTTGCGCACTACGGCGCCCCCCTCCCGCCAACGTCTCCACGCAAAGCATCATCCTCAATCCCCCTCGAACACCGGCTTTTCCTTGGCCACGAACGCCTTGTAGGCGCGTTCGAAGTCGCGGGTCTGCATGCAGATCGCTTGCGCCTGCGCTTCCGCCTCGATCGCCTGGTCGAGACCCATCGACCATTCCTGGTTGAGCTGGGTCTTGGTGATGCCGTGCGCGAAGGTCGGGCCGGAGACGATGCGCGCCGCCATGTCGAGCGCGTCGGCCTCCAGCGATGCGGCATCGACCAGCCGGTTGTAGAAACCCCAGCGTTCGCCTTCATCAGCGGTCATGGTGCGGCCGGTGTAGAGCAGCTCGGCGGCGCGGCCCTGGCCGATGATGCGCGGCAGGATCGCGCAGGCGCCCATATCGCAGCCGGCGAGGCCGACGCGGGTAAATAGGAACGCGGTCTTGGCTTCCGGCGTGGCGATGCGGATGTCGGAGCTCATCGCAATGATGGCGCCGGCGCCGACCGCGACGCCGTCGACCGCCGCAATGATCGGCTTGCCGCAATTCAGCATCGCCTTGACGAAATCGCCGGTCATGCGGGTGAAGACCAGGAGCTCCTTCATGTCCATTTTGACCAGCGGGCCGATAATGTCGTGGACATCGCCGCCGGAGCAGAAATTGCCGCCATTGGAAAGGAACACCACGGCGTCGACATCGTCGGCATAGACGAGGTCGCGGAACGTGTCGCGGAGTTCCGCATAGCTGTCGAAGGTCAGCGGGTTCTTGCGCTCCGGCCGGTCGAGCCGGACCTTGGCGATCCTGCCCTCGACCTCCCAGAGGAAATGCTTCGGCTTGCGCCCGGCCATTGCGGTCATTCGCGTCCCTCCCAGTTGCTGCGGAACGAGGTCAGCATGCCGGTCAGCCGGCGCGCGTCGTCCTCGCTGACCTTGCCCAGCAATTCGCCGATCCAGCCTTCATGCGCCGCGGCGATCGCGGCAAAAGCCTGCGTGCCTTCCTCGGTCAGCCGCACCATCGAGGTGCGGCGGTCGCCATTGCGCCGCGCGCGGGCGACAAGTCCTTCCGAAACCAGCCGGTCGACGATGCCCGTGACATTGCCGTTAGAGACCAGCAGGAAACGCGACAGGTCGCTCATCAGCATGCCTTCCGGCGCGCGATAAAGCGCTGCCATCACGTCGAAGCGCGGCAGCGTGGTGTTGAAGTCCTTCTTCAGCCGCTCGCGCAGCTCGGCCTCGATCGTGCGCGAGGCGCGCAGCAGCCTGATCCACAGACGCAAGCGGTCCTTGCCGGGTCCCGACGGCGCGGGCAGGGGGCCGGCTACCATGTTTCGCCTCCTGAGATGGAAATCGCCTGTCCGGTGATCGATTGGGCGGCGTCGCCGCACAGCCACAGCACGGCGGCGGCGACCTCATCCGGCTGGATGAAGCGGCCTTGCGGGTTGGTCGAGGCGAGGCTTGACCGCGCTTGCTCGACCGAGCGGCCGGTCTTCTCGATGATGCGCTGGATGGACTCTTCCAGCATTTCGGTTTCCACAAAGCCTGGGCACACCGCGTTGACGGTGACGCCGGATTTCACTGTTTCGGCGGCAAGCGCCCGCATCAGGCCGATGACGCCATGCTTGGCGGCGACGTAAGACGCGACATAGGCGTAGCCTTTCAGGCCGGCGGTCGAGGCGATGAAAACAATTCGTCCCGTTTTCCGCGCGGCCATGCCGGCCAGCGCGGGCTTCACCGTCAGGAAGGCGCCGGTCAGATTGACGTCGAGCGTCCGCTGCCAGTCGCTGAGCGCGGTTTTGTGCGCCGGCGCGCTGCCGGCCATGCCGGCATTGGCGACGACGATGTCGAACGGGCCGCGCGCGGCTTGCGCCCTCTCGTAGAGCGCCGCCATTGCCGCCTCGTCGGTGACATCGGCGGCGATGCCAGAGATGCGGTCGTTTTCGCCGGCCACCTTGGCGAGCTCTGCTTCCCGGCGGCCGCAGATGGTGACGCCGATGCCGGCAGCAGCCAGCGCCAGCGCGATGGCCCGCCCGACGCCGGAGCCGCCGCCAGTGACCAGCGCATGCTTGCCGGGTATCGTCGCGGCGGCCGTCATACTTTCAGCCCCGCTGCGGCGTCGCGCTCGGCCAGACGGTAGAGCTGGTCGCGTCCGGGCAGATAGGGATCAGGCCATTTGACACCGCGGTCGCCGAGCGTGACGGCGGCATGCAGCGTCCAGTAGGGATCGGCAAGATGCGGGCGTGCCAGCGCCACCAGGTCGGCGCGGCCGGCCATCAGGATCGAATTGACATGGTCCGGCTCGTAGATGTTGCCGACCGCCATCGTCGCCATGCCGACCTCGTTGCGGATGCGGTCGGAAAACGGCGTCTGGAACATGCGGCCATAGACAGGCTTGGCCAGTGCCGAGGTCTGGCCTGCCGAGACATCGCAGATGTCGACGCCGGCCTCATGCAGCAGCCGCGCGATCTCGACCGCGTCGGCCGGCGTCACGCCCTCGATGCCGACCCAGTCATTGGCGGAAATGCGCATCGAGATCGGCTTCTCCGCCGGCCAGGCGGCGCGCACCGCGCGGAAGATTTCGAGGGGATAGCGCATGCGATTGTCCAGCGAACCGCCATATTCATCCGTGCGCCGGTTGGTGACCGGCGTGATGAAGGACGACAAGAGATAGCCATGCGCGGCGTGGATTTCGAGCATGTCGAAGCCGCAACGATCGGCCATCTCGGTGGACGCCACGAATTCGTCGCGCACGCGGTCCATGTCGGCGCGGTTCATCGCCTTCGGAACCTGATTCTGCGGCGACCACGCAACGGCCGAAGCCGCCATCACCGGCCAGTTGCCTGAGACCAACGGCACGTCAGTGCCCTCCCAGCCGAGCCGGGTCGAGCCCTTGGCGCCGGAGTGGCCGATCTGGGCGCAGATCTTGGCCTCGGTCTCGGTGTGGACGAAATCGACCAGCCGCTTCCACGCCACCTCATGCTCGGGCGCGTAGAAGCCGGGACAGCCGGGCGTGATGCGCCCTTCCGGGCTGACGCAGGTCATCTCGATATAGATGAGGCCGGCGCCGCCCTTGGCGCGCTCGGCGTAGTGGGTGAAATGCCAGTCGGTCGGACAGCCGTCGACAGCCTTGTACTGCGCCATCGGCGAAACGACGACGCGGTTCTGCAGCCTCATGTCGCGCAGCTTGAACGGCGCGAACATCGGCGCGCGGCGCAGGCTGTTGCCGCCGGCGCCCGCCTGGCGCTGGAACCATTCTTCCGCGCTTTCAAGCCATTCGGCATCGCGCAGTCGCAGATTCTCGTGGCTGATACGCTGCGAGCGGGTCAAAAGCGAATAGTTGAACTGCACCGGATCGAGGCCGAGATAGCGCTCGACCTCCTCGAACCATTCCAGCGAATTGCGCGCCGCCGATTGCAGCTTGAGCACCTCGGTGCGGCGGGCATCCTCATATCTGCGGAAGGCGGCATCCAAGTCCGGCTCGGTTTCGACATATTCGGCCAGCGCCACAGCACTTTCCAGTGCCAGCTTGGTGCCGGAGCCGATCGAGAAATGCGCCGATGCCGCTGCATCGCCCATCAGCGCGAGATTCTTGTAAGACCAGCGCTCGCACAGCACGCGCGGGAAATTGATCCAGGCCGAACCGCGGATATGGTTGGCATTCGTCATCAAGGCGTGGCCGCCGAGATGTTTTTCGAAGATCCGCTCACAAACGGCGATCGATTCCTGCTGCGACATCGCACCGAAGCCGAAGGCAGCCCAGGTCTGCTCGCTGCACTCGACGATGAAGGTCGCGGTGTCGCTGTCGAACTGGTAGGCGTGGGCCCACACCCAGCCATGCTCGGTTTTCTCGAAGATGAAGGTGAAGGCGTCGTCGAATTTCTGGTTGGTGCCGAGCCAGACGAACTTGCATTTGCGGGTGTCGATGTCGGGCTTGAAGATGTCGACGAAGCTGTTGCGCGCCCTTGAGTTCAGGCCGTCGGCAGCGACGACCAGATCATGCGTCGCCATGTAGGGCTTGGGATCTGCAATGTCGGTCTCGAACATCAGCTTGACGCCGAGTTCACGCGCCCGGCGCTGCAGCAGGACCAGCAGCCGCTTGCGGCCGATGCCGCAGAAACCGTGCCCTGACGAGACCGTGCGCACGCCGTCATGAATGACGGCGATGTCGTCCCAGTAGGCAAAGTGCTTCTTGATCCAGACGGCGCTGACCGGATCGTTTTTCGACAGATTGTCGAGCGTTTCGGCCGACAGCACGACGCCCCAGCCGAACGTGTCGTCGGCGCGGTTGCGCTCGAACACCGTCACATCGTGGGCGGCGTCCCTCAGTTTCATCGAAATGGCAAAGTAGAGGCCGGCTGGTCCGCCGCCGAGAACCGCAACCTTCATCTGTGCGATCTCCTCTTCGCTTGCTGGAGTTCAGTATCGCGCCGGCGACAAGATATTTCAAGCTTAAAGTTTCATATCAGAACGATCGTCCTGACATGGCGAAAGCGCGCCTGCGTGTCATCGCGCAAGCGCGCTGCCGGATCACTTTTCCGGGCTCTTCGGGCTCCACAACACCGTCTCGGCGCCCTTCTCATAGGCCATCCCATCGGGATAGCTGATCGCTTCCAGTTGCAGCCCCCACGGCGCCTGGAAATAGAGGATGGTCTGGCCGGCGGCCGGCCCTTCCTTGACCGGCAGCGGCCCCATCCGCGTCTTGACGCCCTTGCCTTCGAGATAGGCTTTGGCAGCAGCGACATCGTCGACATAGAAGGCGATGTGGAAGCCGCCAATGTCGCTGTTCTTCGGAGTCAGGTCCTTCTGGTCCGGTGCTGTGTATTTGAACAGCTCGATGTTCGAGCCGTAGCCACAACGCACCATGGTGACCTCTTCGATCACCGCCTTCGGATCGACGCCCAGAAGATCCTGCATGAACGTGCCCTTGTCGTCGGCGAACGGGCCGAACGACATCGCCTTCTTGCAGCCGACCACTTCTGTGAAGAAGTCGACCGCCTGCTTCATGTCGGGAACCGTGATCCCGGTGTGGTCGTGGCCGCGCATGCCCGGGATCGAATCCGCCGAGGCCATGCCGGCGCTGCCGAGCATTGCGGCGGCGAGCGTTGCAATTGCGATTGTGGTCTTCATGTCAGTCCTCTCCATTTGGCGGGACTTGGGTCTTTGTGGTCGCACGTCCGAGGCCCGCTAGTCGGCGTGCGTATGCATTCATGTCGGCGCCTTGGCGGCGGAAGGAATGTCCAGCCAGCTCGCATCGATTTCGGGCAGCGGAATGGCTGCGATGAGATCGCGCGTGTAGGCCCGCTGCGGCTTCTCGAACAAGGCGTCGGTGGCGCTCGCTTCGACGATCGCGCCTTCGCGCATGACGATCACTTGCCGGCACAGCCGCCGGATGACAGACAGATCGTGGCTGATGAAAGCGACGGTCAGCCCCATCTCCGCGGCAAGCTCCTCCAGCAGGGTCAGGATCTGCGCCTGCGTCGACACGTCGAGTCCGGAGACGATCTCGTCGGCGAGCACGAATTTTGGCGACAGTGCCAGAGCGCGCGCAATGCCGACGCGCTGGCGCTGGCCGCCCGACAGTTCGTGCCGATAGCGGCTGGCGAAACTTTGCGGCAGGCCGACACGCTGCAGCGCCTCGGCGACGCGCGCCTTCAGGTTGTCGCCAAGACCATTCTGCTTCAAAGGCGCGGCGATAATGCTGGCAATGGTGCGGCGCGGGTTGAGCGACGACATCGGATCTTGAAAAATCATCTGCAGATTGCGCCGCAGCGGCCGCAGCTCCGCTTCCGGCAGATTGGTGATGTCGCGGCCGTCGAAGCGGATGCTGCCGGCGCTTGGCTCCAGCAGGCGCACCAAAGCGCGGCCGAGCGTCGACTTGCCCGAACCGGATTCGCCGACAATGCCGGTCACCGAGCCCCGCGGCAGGTCGAAGTCCAGGCCCTTCAGGATTTCGGCCAATGGCGCGCGGCCGATCAGTGGCTTGCGCGTCATGTCGGGCAGCGCGACCTTCAGCCCGCGCACGGAGAACAACGGTTCAACCATGCGGCCGCCTCCAGGCTTGGTCGGCGGCAGCGATCTCCGAAGCAAGTCCGGCCAGCACCGCCTCGTCCACCGGTCTTAGCGAGGCGAAAGGATCGGTGTAGCGTGGCGTCGCCGCGATCAGCGCCCGTGTGTAGGGGTGCTGCGGCGCGGCGAAGAGCGCTGCGGTCTCGGCCTCCTCCACCACCTTGCCGGCATAGAGCACCGAGACCCTCTGGCTGATCTTGGCGACGACGCCGAGATCATGGGTGACGAACAGGATCGCCGTGCCATGCTCGCGCTGCAACGCAGCGATCAGCCGCAGGATCTGCTTCTGCACGGTGACGTCGAGCGCCGTGGTCGGCTCGTCGGCGACGATCAGCCTTGGCTCCGCGGCGAAGGCGGCGGCGATCAGCACGCGCTGGCGCATGCCGCCGGACAGTTCGTGCGGATAGCTTTTGAGCACGCGGTCGGGGTCGCGGATCTGCACCTCGTCCAGCAACTGGCGAATGCGGGTATCGGCCTTCTCGCCACTCCAGCCGAGGATGCGCACCAGCCGGTCGGTCATCTGCGAGCCGATGCGGCGTGACGGGTTGAGAGCGGTCAGCGGGTCCTGCGGGATCAGCGCCGTGCATGCCCCGATCAGCGTGCGCCGTGCCTTGGGCGGCAACTTGCCGAGGTCTTCGCCCTCAAGCAACATATCGCCTTCGACGATGCGCACGCTCGACGGCAGCACACCAAGCACAGCCTTGCCGATCATCGTCTTGCCGGCGCCGCTTTCGCCGACCAACGCGCGGACCTCGCCGGGTTGGACGGAGAGCGACACCGAACGCAGCACGCGCTGGCCGTTGGGCAGCACGGCGCTCAGATTGGCGATGTCAAGGCAGACCGCGCTCATCGCAGCACCGGGTCGAAGCGCGTCTTCAGCGCCTCGCCGAACTGGCTGAACGACAGCACGGTGAGGATCAGCGTGATCAGCGGAAATACGAGCACCCACCACGCCTGATGGATCGACAGCCGGCCCTCGGCGATGATGCCGCCCCAGGTCGGATCGTCGGTCGAGATCGACAGATTGACGAAGGACAGGATCGCCTCGACGATGACGGCGATGCCCATCTCCAGCGACAGCAGCGCCACGATTGACGGCACCACATTGGGCAGCACTTCGCGAAGCATGATGCCGATGCGGCCATAGCCGGCGATGCGGGCATTCTCGACATAGTCCATGCGCGACTGGCCCATCGTCTCGGCACGGATCACCCGGCAGAAACGCGTCCAGTCGATGATGGCGATGGCCAGGATGACGGAACTCAAGCCTGTGCCGAGCACCGCAACCAAAAGGATGGCGAACAGCACCGGCGGAAATGCCATCCAGACATCGACGATGCGCGAGATGATGCGGTCGGCCCAGCCGCCGAAATAGCCGGCTATGAGCCCCAGCATCGAGCCGACCAGGCAGGCGGCGATGGCCGCGGCGAAAGCGACGATGAAGGCGATGCGGCCGCCGAAGATCAGCCGGGACAACAGATCGCGGCCGAGGCTGTCGGTGCCGAGCCAATAGCCGGGTTCGGCGCCGGCCATCCAGAACGGCGGCAACCGTTCCAGCATCAAATCCTGCGCCAGCGGATCCTGCGGCGCGACCAGCGGCGCGAAGATTGCCGCCAGAAGCGCCAGCAGCAGCCAGCCGCCGGCCAGCCACAGACGCGGCGACACAGCTCGTCTTTGAGCGCGGCCCTCATCCATGGCGCAGCCTTGGATTGAGCAGTGCGTACATCATGTCGACGCTGAGGTTGATCAGCACGAACAGCAGCGCGAAGACCAGAACGATGCCCTGGATCAGCGGCAGGTCGCGGTTGATGACGGCGTCGATCGCCATGTTGCCGAGGCCTTCATAGGAAAACAGCCGTTCGACGATGACGGTGCCGCCGATGAGGAAGGTGAACTGCACGCCGACCAGCGTCAGCGTCGGCAGCGCGGCATTCTTCAGCGCTTCGCGCAGGATGACCTGTGTTTCCGAGAATCCCTTGACCCGCGCCAGCACGACGTAGTCGAGGTCGAGCACTTCCTTCAGCGACTGTTTCAGCAGCTGCGAGATGATCGCCGCCAGCGGCAGCGCCAGCGCCACGGCCGGCATCAGCATGTGTTTCAGGAGATCCCAGGTCAGGTCGAGGCGCAGACGAAGCAAGCTCTCGAACAGATAAAACTGGGTGACGAAGGGTAGGTCGAGTTGCGGCGACACCCGGCCGGAAATGTCGAAGATCGGCACCAGCACGCCGAACAGCAGGATCAGCACCAGGCCCCACAGGAAGTCGGGAATGGAAAGCGCCGCGCCGCTGGCGATGTCGATGCCGGCCTCGACCGCCGTGCCGCGTTCGCGCGCGCCGATGATTGCCGTCGTGCCGCCGAGCGCCACCGCCATCACAAGCGCGACGATGGCAAGCTCCAGCGTCGCTGGCAGCCGGTTGAAGACGAGACCCAGCACATCCTGCCTGAGCGAAATCGAGGTGCCGAAATCGCCCCTGGCGACGCCTGACAGCCAGATGAAGAATTGCTGCACGATGGTCTTGTCGAGGCCGTAGAGCGCTCGCAGCCGGGCAATGTCGGCATCCGTAGCACCAGGCGGCAGCATCATGGCGATCGGATCGCCGGGCGCGACGCGGATCACGACAAAGACGACGATGGCCACGCCGAACAGCGTGATCAGCATCGTCAGCAGACGGATCAGGAATCTTTGCAGGAGCATTCTGGCGTAGGCCTAATGCGTTTCAGTGACTGATGGAACGAAGACCCTCATCCGGCCGCTGACGGCTGAGCCGGTCTCTTCTCTCCAGCGGGGAGAAGGTGGCCCGAAGGGCCGGATGAGGGGGCCTGCGCAAGTTGGGAGAAGGCATGTCGGCTTTGCGACAGCGCGCCTTTCTCGACTCTCTCAGGCCGGGGTCATCAGGGCCGGCAGCAGCGCGCCCGACACATGCTGAACCACATTGACGCCCTTGGCATGGACGATGGGCTGCGCATACTGCATCAGCGGCAGCACATAGGCCTGCTCGGCGATGTATTTGTCGACAGCCTTCCAGCCGGCGATGCGCTTGGCCTCGTCCTTCTCGCCCCACAACGGGTTGATCATGTCGATCAAATCCTGGCTGTCCCACACCGAATGCGGGCTCGGGCCGTACATGGCAAAGCCGGTCGAGGTGGTCGGATCGCCGATGGCGTTGCCCCAGTTGTAGAAGGCGGCCGGCGCCAGCTTATCGGCGGCGCGCAGTTCGTAGTGCTTTGCGATCTCGTAGACCTCGATCGTCGCCTCGATGCCGACCTTGCGCCACATGCCGACGATCGCCTGGATCATCTCATAGTCCTTGGGCTTGAAGCCCTTGGTCGTCTGGATGGTGAACTTGACCGGCTTTTCCGGCGAATAGCCGGAGGCAGCCAGCAATTCCTTGGCCTTTTCCGGATTGTGCTCGACCTTGATCGACGCGTCGTAGGATGCGTATTCCGGCGTTTCCAGCGTATCGATCGGCTGTCCGTAGCCGCGCAGCAGGCGATCGACCAGCAGCTTCTTGTCGACGGCCATCACGGCGGCCTGACGGACGTTCTTGTCCAGCATCGCCTCGATGTCGTTGAAGAAGATCATGCCGATGTCGGAAACGTTCTTGCACGAGCCGGCCAGCCCGTCCTTGGCGATCAGCCGGTCATACTCCTCGTAGGGGATTTCGAGCGTCACTTGCGAGGAGCCGGATTCGATCTCGGCGACGCGGCTTGCCGCGTCGGCGACGAACTTGATCGTCACATTCTCGAAGGCCGGCTTGCCGCCCCAGTAGTTCGGGTTTGCCTTGAGCCGCAGGAAAGCGTTGCGCTCGAACTTTTCCACCATGTAGGGGCCGGTGCCGATCGGCGCCTTCTCGAAGCCTTCGGCGCCGACCTTCTCGTAATAGGTCTTCGGCATGATGTAGCCGGTCAGGAACGACATCCATTTGAAATAGACCGGGTCGAACTGCACGACGTCGCCGGTGATCTTGTTGCCGTCGATCTTGAAGTTGTTGACGTTCTTCCAGACGAACTGGATCGGGTTGCCGGTCTTTTCGTCGCCTGCCCGCTGTAGCGACCAGACGACGTCCTCGGCCGTGAACGGCGAGCCGTCATGCCAGGTCACGCCTTCGCGCACCGTCATCATGATCTTCGTGCGGTCGTCGTTCCAGCCCCATTCGGTGAGCAGGCCCGGCGCGAAGGACAAATCGGGCTTCTGCGGGATGAACTGGTCGAATACCGACTGGTAAAGCCCCTGGATCGTCGGGTTGACGGCCGAAGGTCCGGTGGTCGGATCCCAGGATGGCAGGTTGACATTGTAGGCGATGGTCAGTTCGCCGGCAGCCGCCCTAGCGATCTGCGGCAGGCCGACGGCGGCCACCCCGAGTGCCGCGGCGCTGTATCCCAGCAATTCACGTCTGTTGATTATCATGGTCGTTCCCCTTGTTGGTTTTGTTTCTGCGCGGCGTCTTCATGTCATCGGTTCAGGCTTCTTGGGCAGCAGCGCCTTGCCCCTCGTAGCCTCAAGGAAATCTCCGGCTCCTACCTCCCGCCAAGCTGTTGTGCGAGCATGAAGCCCGACGCCGCACCGGTGCCGGCGCCCGGCCATGTCGCGGCTCCAGTGAGGTGCAGATGCGCCACCGGCGTGTTCCAGCCGGCATAGTTGCGCGCCGGGCGGAATAAAAAGTTCTGCGCCAGATGATGGCTGCCGCAGACCTGGTCGCCACCGACGAGATTCGGGTTCTCACGCTCGAGGTCGATGGGCGAGAAGACGGCGCGGCCGAGGATCTTGTTGCGCAGGCCGGGCGCATAGGTCTCGATGATGTCGAGGACACGCTCGGCGTAGGCCTCCTTCACCTTGTCCCAATGGTTCGGTGCGATCTTGCCGGCGGCATCGCCCAGGATTTCGGCCGGCAGCATGCGCACTTGCACCCACAGCACATGCTTTCCCTGAGGCGCCCGCGACGGGTCGATCGCCGTCGGCTGGCCGACCACCAGCACAGGCTCGTCCGGCAGCATGCCCGCCATCGCCTGCTGATAGGTGCGCGACATGGCGTCGAGCGACGGCGACAGATGCACATAGGCGAACTGCCGAAGCTCCGCTCCGGCACGCCAATCCGGCAAATCGTCCAGCGCTAGGTGGATCATCATCGTGCCTGGCGCATGGCGGAATTTCTGCATCGCCGTGTCGAAGCCGGCGTCGCCCGAACCATTGGGCAGCAATCTGCCCGTCAGCGCCTTAGGCGCGACGCCGGCAATGACTGCCCTGGTGGCGGTATGCGTCTCGCCCGAAGCAAGCCGCACGCCGGTCGCCTTGCCGGCCGAAACGGTGATCTCGGCGACTTCGGCGCCGGTGACGATCTTGCCGCCGGCGGAGGTCACCATGCCAGAGAGGGCACGGATGATGGTGTCGGCGCCGCCCTTGCCCAGCACCATGCCGAAACTCTGGTTGGCCATCGATTCCAGATAGGGGAAAACCGCACCGCCGGCGACATCCGGGGCGAAATCGAGATGCATGCCCCAAGTGGCGAGCGTTGCCCTGATATGCGGCGACTCGAAAGTTTCCTCCAGCCAGGCGCGGGGTGAGGACAGCAGCAGGCGGCCCGTATCGAGCGAACCGGCGATGCCCTTCTTGCGCCACAGGTTCCACGCCGTGCCGGCAAGCGCGCGGGCACTCATCGGCGAACCCAGCAGCCGGAACAGGTGTTCGGCCTCCGTCGGGAAGGCGGCAACCAGCCTGCGCCATGTGGCGGCGTCGGCGGCTGAGAAGGCGGCGATGCGCGCGGCGGTCTTTTCCAGATCGTTGCTGACGCCGAACCAGCGCCCGTCAGGGAATGCGCTGGCAAAACAGTCGGCGACCGGGGCGAACTCCAGCCCCTGCACTTTCAATTCATTTGCATATTTCCGGTGGAAGGCCGAGCCGGCGAAGAGGCTGAGATTCATCGCGCCGAAATCGTGGCGGAAGCCGGGAAGGGTGAATTCGCGCGTCTGGACGGCGCCGCCGATTGTCGCGCCGCGCTCGAAAACCCCTGTTTTCCAGCCTTTGAGCGCCAAATGCGCGGCGCATGCCAGACTGTTGTGGCCCGCCCCGACAAAGATGGCGTCGAACTCGCTCACGCCCCGTCCCCATTTCCTTTATGCTTAAAGATAATTGCAGATGCATATGTTTTCGTCTAGTAGGATATTAAGGGCCGAGACGAGCCTTGATCATCACACGAAAGAGGGAACTTCAAACCATGGACACGCAAAAACTCCTCGGCGAAGTCGCCGGCCAGCTTCTTTCAGGCGCCATCAAGGTGGTCGACCTGTCGGCGCCGCTCGGGCCGGATACGCCGTTGATCAAGCTGCCGCCGGAACTCGCCGTCGACACGCCGAAGGTCGAGATCCACAACATCTCCCGTTACGACAAGAACGGTCCGTGGTGGGCCTGGAACTGGCTGAAGCTCGGCGAACATTCGGGCACGCATTTCGACGCGCCGCAGCACTGGATCAGCGGCAAGGATTATCCGGACGGCGCCACCGACACCATTCCGGCGCAGAATTTCGTCGGCCCCGTCAATGTCATCGATTGTTCGAAGGAAGCCGCCGCCGACCCCGATTTCCTGCTCACCGTCGACCACATCAAGGCCTGGGAAGCCGAGCACGGTGCGATCAATGCCGGCGAATGGGTGGTGATGCGCACCGACTGGTACAAGCGCAACGGCTCGGAAGCCGAGTTCCTCAATGCCAACGAGACCGGCCCGCACACGCCCGGCCCGACGGCCGAAGCCATCCAGTTCCTGATCAGCAAGGACATCAAGGGCTGGGGCTCGGAGACGATCGGCACCGATGCCGGCAAGGCCGGTGGCATGGAGCCGCCATTCCCGGCGCACACGCTGATGCACAAGGCCAACCGCTACGGTCTCGCCAGCCTTTGCAACCTCGATCAACTGCCGCCGAAGGGCGCCATCCTGATCGCGGCGCCGCTCAAGATCGAGCACGGCACCGGCAGCCCGATTCGCGCGCTGGCACTGGTGTCGAAGCAATAAAGCGAGGTGGGTCTTCGGGAGAAGATCATGCGAGAAGGCGAAACCGGGTTGATGGCAGGTAGAGGGTGGCAGGCTTGTAGCGCTAGCGCCCTACGGCGCCCCCCTCTGTCCTGCCGGACATCTCCCCCTCAAGGGGGGAGATTGGCCTTCACAATGGTTTTCGCCAATCTGCGACGTTGCAGGATTGAGTGGGGCGCCGAAGCTGCCAATCTCCCCCCAAGAGGGGGAGATGGCCGGCAGGCCAGAGGGGGGCGCCGTAGAGCGCAATTCCACGCGATTGAACTCCACTGCCCGCAAGCAAAGAGCAACCGCCAATGACCGCCCCCGATCACATCATCGTCGGCAGCGGCATCAACGCGCTGGTCTGCGCGGCGATGCTCGGCGGCAAAGGGGCGCGTGTGCTCGTCCTGGAGCGCAACGACCGCATTGGCGGTTGCTTGCGCACCGAGGAGATCACCGCACCCGGCTTCATCCATGATGTGATGGCGACGACCTTCGTGCTGTTCATCACCTCGCCGGCCTTTGCGGCACTGGGCGCCGATCTCGCGCGCCACGGGCTGGAGTTCTGCCACACGGGCACGCCGACGGGCGTGCTGCGGCCGGATGGCAGCCATGCCGTGCTCAGCACCGACCGTGCCGCCAACATCGCCGCCCTCAACGCAATCGCGGCAGGCGACGGTGACCGGCACGCGGATGATGTCGGCGGCATCGAACGCAATGCCGGCCTGCTATTTGGCTTGCTCGGCGGCAACCTGTGGTCCTACCCGACAGCGAAGCTGCTTGCCGGTGATGGCTGGCGGCGTGGCCCGCGCGGCCTTGCCGCCTTCCTCGGCGAAGCTCTGGTGCCGGCGCGCGGCTGGCTCGACAACACCTACCGGTCCGAAACCATCCGCGCGCTGTGGGCACCCTGGGTACTGCATGCCGGGCTTGGACCCGAGGACGCCTTCTCCGGCCAGATCGCCAAGGTGATCGCCTTCGCACTTGAGGCGGCCGGAGCACCGATCGTCAAGGGTGGGGCAAAAAACCTGCTGGCGGCCTTCGAGGCTTTGATTCGGGAACGCGGCGGCGATATCCGCACCGGCGCCGATGTCGCTTCGATCGTTCAAAACAATGGCCGGGCAACCGCCGTGCGGCTGGCCTCGGGCGAGACAATCAATGCCGACAAGAGCGTCATCTGCTCGGTTACGCCAACGCAGCTCTATGGCAGGCTGCTTGGCGCGGATGCACCCAAAGCCGATGTCGAGGCGACGCAAAAGTACCGCTACGGCAAAGGCAATTTCCAGATCCACTACGCCTTGGACAAACCGCCCGCATGGCCGGGCGAAGGCTTGGATAAGGTGGCGTTGCTGCACCTCACGCCCGGCCTGGATGGCGTCTCGAAAGCTTGCAACGAGGCGGCGCGCGGCATGCTGCCGGAGGTGCCGACCATCTGTGTCGGCCAGCCGCATGCGCTTGACCCATCGCGCTGCCCGGAGGGCAAGGCGATCCTGTGGCTGCAACTGCCAGAGGCGCCTCGCTTTATCAAGGGCGACGCCGCAGGCAAACTGCAGGCCCCGGCCGACGGGCAATGGACCGACGCGTTGCGCGAGGCCTATGCCGATCGCACGGAGGCGATCCTCGCCAGCCATATCGACGGCTTCAAGGACAGCATCATCGCGCGCCGCGCCTATTCGCCGGCCGATCTCGAAGCGATGAACATCAACCTGGTCGGCGGTGACCCCTATGGCGGTTCCTCGACCATCGACCAGTCTTTCCTGTGGCGGCCGTTCAAGACCAGCCGCAACCATCAGACCGGCATCAAGGGTCTCTACCATATCGGCGCCTCGACCCACCCGGGCGCGGGTCTCGGCGGCGGTTCCGGATTTCTCCTGGCGGGGAGGCTGTGATGGAAGAGAAGGTCGCGGAAAAGCGCCAGCGCATTTCGACCCTGGGGCAGATCGGGCTGCAGCAATTCGCGCCCTATCTGATGAACCGCATCATGGGCCGCTACAACGCCACCTTGCGCGACGATTTCCGCAAGCAGGGCCTGACCATTCCGCAGGTGCGCACGCTCGCCGTGCTGTCGGTCACCGACGGCATCACCGTCAACGACCTCTCGGTCTATACGGTCATCGAGCAATCGACCTTGAGCCGGACCCTCGATACGCTGGAGGGCCAGGGTCTGGTGCGACGCGAGCAGGGTGTCACCGACAGCCGAATCCGCCATGTGTTCCTGACCGACGAGGGCCGCGCCGAGTTCACCCGCGCCTGGCCGGCCATGCACGACGCGTTCGAAGCGATGTTCGACGACATCGACGATGCCGAATATTCCGCACTCATCGCCACGCTTTTGAAGATGCTGAAGAACATTCGCAAGCACGACATCTAGACCTACGCGCCGCCAGCGCTGGCGGTAACGGAAGGGAGAAAAAGAATGGCCGAACGGTCTTTTGCCAGGGAAGTCGAAAAACTCAGGCTCGGTGCCGGCGAGGAGTTTGTCGGCGAAGGCATTCTCGCCATCACCAAGGCGCTGCTGCAATGCGGCGTCGGCTATGTCGGCGGCTATCAGGGCGCGCCGATCAGCCACCTGATGGACGTGCTGGCCGACGCGCAGGACATTCTGGGCGAGCTCGGCGTGCATTTCGAAGCCAGCGCCTCGGAAGCCACTGCCACCGCCATGCTGGCGGCGTCAGTGCATTATCCCATTCGCGGTGCGGCGACCTTCAAGTCGACGGTCGGCACCAACGTCGCCTCAGACGCGCTCGCCAATCTCGCCTCCGGCGGCGTCACCGGCGGCGCGCTGATCATCGTCGGCGAAGACTATGGCGAGGGCTCCTCGATCATGCAGGAGCGCAGCCATGCCTTCGCCATGAAAAGCCAGGTGTGGCTGCTCGACCCGCGACCCAATCTGCCATCGATCGTCAAGGCGGTGGAGGATGGTTTCGAGCTGTCGGAGATTTCCAACACGCCGGTCATGCTGCAGGTGCGCATCCGCTGCTGCCACGTGCATGGCCATTTCATCGCCAAGGACAACAAGCGGCCGCCGATGACGGTCGCCGATGCCCTCGACGCGCCGCGCCGCGACACCGGCCGCATCGTGCTGCCGCCCGCCTCCTTCCTGCATGAGAAGGAGAAGGTGCAGAAACGCTGGCCGGCGGCGGTCGACTTCATCGCCAAGAACAAGATCAACGAGTTCTTCGGCTCGGACCATGGCTCGGTCGGCATCGTCATGCAGGGCGGCATGTACAATTCGGTCATCCGCGCGCTGCAGCGGCTCGGCCTTGCCGACACCTATGGCGACACCGACGTGCCGCTCTATGTGCTCAATGCCGTCTATCCCTTGATCGACGACGAGTTCCTGTCGTTCTGCGAGGGCAAGCAGTCGGTGCTGGTCGTCGAGGAAGGCCAGCCCAACTACATCGAACAGGCCTTTGCTTCGATGCTGCACAAGGCCGGTCGAGGCACCAGGCTGGTCGGCAAGGAGCATCTGCCGATGGCCGGCGAATACACCGGCCAGGTCATGCTCGACGGCATCGGCGCCTTCCTGCGCGCCGAGGCGCCGCATCTTTTGCCGGGCGAGGTGCGCGCGCCCAACAAGGTCGGCGACGGCGTTGATGCCGCTGACCTCATCAATGTCGTGCCGGGCCGTCCGCCGGGCTTCTGCATCGGCTGCCCGGAACGGCCGATCTTTGCCGCGACAAAACTGGTCGAGCAGGAGCTAGGCAAGCATCACATCGCCTCCGACATCGGCTGCCATCTGTTCTCGATCATGCCGCCTTTCGAGCTCGGCGCCACCACCATGGGCTACGGGCTGGGCCCGGCCTCCGCCTCAGCCTTCAATTCGCCTGATGCCAAGCGGCGTTCCATCTCCTTCGTCGGCGACGGCGGCTTCTGGCACAACGGCCTGACCTCCTCAATTGGCAACGCGGTGTTCAACAAGAACGACGGCGTCATCGTCATCGTCGATAATTTTTACTCGGCCGCCACCGGCGGCCAGGACATCCTCTCATCCCGCGCCGGCAACAAGACCAAGTCGACGAAGCATCCGATCACCGAGGCGGTCAAAGGCATGGGCGTCAAATGGCTGCGCCATGTCGACCGCACCTATGACGTGACCAAGATGCAGGACACGCTGCGCGAGGCGCTGACGACGGAGGAGAAGGGGCCGAAAGTCATCGTCGCCTCGTCCGAATGCATGCTCAACCGCCAGCGCCGCGAAAAGCCGCTGGTCGACAAGGCGATCAAGGGCGGGACCCGTGTCGTGAAACCGAAGTTCGGCGTCGATGAGGACATCTGCACCGGTGACCATGCCTGCATGCGGCTGTCCGGCTGCCCATCGCTGTCGGTCAAGTCGCTCGACGATCCTTTGCGCGACGATCCGGTCGCGCATATCGACCAGAGTTGCGTCGGCTGCGGCAATTGCGGCGAGGTCGCCGATGCGGCGGTGCTCTGCCCGTCCTTCTATCGCGCCGACGTCGTCCACAATCCAAGCCGCTGGGATCGCTTCCTGGAAGCGGCGCGCCGCGCCACCATCAGCCTGTTGCAGCGTCGCCGCGAAAGCCGGCGCCTGACTTTCGCCGATGCTTGACGCCGTCCCCCCACTTCGCGCCCACGCCAGCGCTCAAGATGGTGAGCGTGTCATCAAGCTCGCCGTGCTGGCGGTCGGCGGCCAGGGCGGCGGCGTGCTCGCCGACTGGATTACCGATGTCGCTGAGCGCAACGGCTATGTCGCGCAGTCGACCTCGGTCGCCGGCGTCGCCCAGCGTACCGGCGCCACCATCTACTATGTCGAGATGGCCCGCGACACCGGCCGGCTGCCGGTCTTTGCGCTGTCGCCCTCGCAGGGCGATGTCGACATACTGATCGCGGCGGAGTTGATGGAAGCCGGCCGCGCCATCATTCGCGGCTTCGTCACGCCCGAGCGCACCACGCTGATCGCCTCGTCGCACCGCATCGCCGCCGTGTCGGAAAAGATCGAACCGGGCGACGGCCGGGCTTCGTCCTCCAAGGTGCATGCAACGGCGGAAGCCGCATCGAAGCGCTTCATCGCTTTCGACATGGAAAAGATCGCCGCCGACAATGGCTCGATGATCTCGGCCAGCCTGCTTGGCGCGCTGGCGGGGTCCGACGCCCTGCCGTTCACGCGCGAGAGCTACGAACAGGCGATCGGTGCCGGCGGCCGGGGCGTCAAGGCCAGCCTCGCCGCCTTCGGTGCCGCGTTTGACCGTGCGCGCGGCACGGCAGCGCCGGTGCCAAAGCCGGCCGAGCCCGCGATTGTCGAATCTGCCCTGGGCGCCGGACAGGTGAGTGGCCCGCGAAACCTGCTGCAAGGCTGGCAGGCCTTGGCTGCCCGCATCGATCTGTTGCCGGTGGCCGTGCGCGATATGGCGCTTCGAGGCTTGAGAAAGGTCGTCGACTATCAGGACATCGCCTATGGGCGCGACTATCTCGACCGGTTGGACAAGGCCGTCGCGCTGGACGGGCCGATTCAGGGCTATGGCTTGTCCATCGCTGCCGCCAAGCATCTGGCCAACGCGCTGTGCTACGACGACATGATCCGCGTCGCCGATCTCAAGACACGTTCGACGCGCGACAAACGCGTGCGCCGCGAGGTCGGCGTCAAGGATGGCTCGATCCTGCAGGTGACCGAATATTTCCATCCGCGCATCGAGGAGTTCTGCGGCACGCTGCCGGCGGGTCTGGGCAGCTACATCGAAAACCGGCCGAAGCTCGCCGCCTTTCTCGATCGTCGCATCAATCATGGCCGCCGCATCCGCACCGACAGTTTTGCCGGCTTTGCCGCTCTGTGGTTCATCGGCGGCCTGCGTCGCTGGCGCCGCAACCTGCTGCGCCACAAGGTCGAGGTCGCGCATCTCGACCGCTGGTACGCGCTGGCGCTCGACCATGTGCCCCAGGATTACGCACTGGCCGTCGAAATCCTCAACTGCCGCCGGCTGATCAAGGGCTACAGCGACACCCATGTCCGGGCGCAATCGAAATTCGACCGCGTGCTCTCGGCGCTCGACTTGGTCAAGGGCCGCACCGACGCCGCCGACTGGATCCGCCGCCTGCGCGAGATGGCGCTGAAGGACGAGAAGGGCGACATGCTGGATGGTGCGCTGAAGACCGTGGCGACGCTGGGGCCGGATAAAATAGGCTGATTTAACGGGCATCCACAGATTGGAGCGGCGCCAGCCCATGCAGCGGCGCCGCTTCGGCGAACAGATACAGCAGCCCTGAATCGACGCGCCTACGCAGATGCGCATCGACCTCCGCCCGATCCTGACAACCATGAAACCTGCCGCCGCAACGGTCGCGCAGGCGCACGAGATCGGCCATGACAGGCGACATCGGCAGGCCGGCGGCGTCGAGCAGGCTTGCGCTGAGGAAGCCGACGTCGAGCGGGGCCAGGTCAGGCATCGGATGGCGCAAAGGATGGTTGAAGGTGGTGAGCGTGTAGAAAGTGCGATAGGCAAGCGAGCCAGGGGTCGCCAAGGCGTCGTCCCCGGCGATCGCCTCGACGAACGGCTTGGTCGCCGACGACTGGTGATCGCCGAATTCGAGCACCACGGCGCCGCGTTCACCGGCATCCGCTTGCCTCTTGTCGAGGAAATCCTGGAAATCGCCGCGCGCTACCGCCATCCGGCGCAGATACTCATTGGTCTGGAAATCGCCCGAGAAAGGCTCGCCCTCGACCTTCAGCCCGGGCTCCATCCGCCCCTCATAGGGTGAGTGCGGAAACATGGTCTGGATTTCGAGGAACAGCGGCCGGCCGTCTTCCCTATGGTGCCTGGCGATGAATGCCTCGGCCGCCTGGTAATAAAAGTTGTCGCGCAGGTGATAGAAGGGCGCGGCGATGTCCTTGATGTCGAGCACGGTCTCGAAACCGATCGATTTCAGGAACGGCCCTTCATTGACGAACGAAAAGTCCATCGGCGTCATCACGACAGTCCGATATCCGCAACGCGCCAGCACCTCCGGCAAGGCTCCGGCGACCTTGTCCTGCAGGGTGATGGTCAGATAGGGGCTTCGCCAGCCGAAATCGGTGGCCGACAGGCCGGTCATCAGCGACAGATTGGTGATCCAAGTGCCGCCGCCAAACGTCTCGACCTGCATCTGGTGCGGCGTGCCGGCCCCCGGTGCGAATCTTGCAGGAATCCCGCGCCGTTGCCGACCTGCGGAAAATAGCCGGGATCGGACTGGCTTTCGCTGAGCACGAAAAAGACGTCGGGAAGATCAGCCCGGTCGCCGCAATCGACCGTGTCGGCAAAAGGCGGCTGCGGCGCCACGGCTTGCAGCCGCTTTTCGAAGCCCGATTCTACAACCAGGTTGTGCAAATCCAGCAGCGAGACGAAGAAGGCCGACATGTGCCGGCCCTGCATGTAGTAGAAATAGCGGTCCTTCGAGGCCTCGGCCGGAAAGGTCAGCGGCACCAGAACGACGAGCGCCGCCATGACCAGGACGCGTGCCGACACCGGCCAGCCGATTTTCCGATCGATCCGGAACAGAAGCACCGCCGCCGTAATGCCGAGCCCCAGGGCAATGACGACCGGCGCGATCAGATGGAGGTAGGAGCCGAGCAGGAAACGATACACTTCCGGATCCCTCGACACGAAGACCGTGTCGTAGAAGTGCAGCGAAAACCCCTTCAGCCTGAACTTGATCGCCGAAACCACGGTGACGAAGGCAATGCCCATCCAGGCGAGATAGACGGAAAAGGCAAGGCGCCCCGAAGCCAGGAACAGAAGTCCGGCAAGGGCAGCCACCAGCGCCAGCGAGAACGGCACCGACAGCCATTCGTGCTCGGCCCGTCCGGCGGCGAAGACGCCTGCAAGGCTGACCACGGCCAGCGTCAGCGGATGGCAGAGCACCCGTCCAAGACCTTGAAGCTGAACCACAGATTTTCCCACGAAGATGCCTGAGCATAGTTTCGGGAAATTCTTCGATTATTTGCGGGCTAAGAACAAATGTATAGTGAATTTAACCTTAACTCGGCTGGTCGGGATTGTCCGGTGCGCGCCAGCGCTCGCGCGGGGCCGCCCCGAAGGTGCCTGGCCCCGCGGTGCTTTGATCAGTAATGGTGCCAGTGGCGCCAGTGATGATGCGGATGCCAGACGTAGGCCGGACCGTGCCAGTAGTGGTAGCGCGGGCGCACGACGACGACGCCGTTCGGCACGCAGCGGCCCCATCTGTTAGGGTGCCAGCCGATGCCGCAGCCCCAGCGGACATGCTCGACCAGTGCCGGGGTGGCTGGCTTGGCAACGGACACGATGGGCATTGCGCTGGACGCGGAGGCTGTCGCGACAGTTCCACCGATGGCCAGGATAGCGGTTGCTGCATAGTTTTTCAGGCGACTCATAATTGGACTCCGAGTGCTTTCGACGATGAAGATGGCCGTCCTGTATGGTGCACAGGGCAGGCTTGTCCCTTCGCATCGTTAAACGGCGTCTCCGGCCTTTTCCGTCGGTCGTCATGGCGATTTTTTTGGCGTAACGGTGGCGCGGCGTTCCATATGGCGCAGCAACGCCTGTGCCAGCACGCTCCGGTTTTCAGGCGATGTGCTCGCCGCGAAGTCGACAATGGCCTGTTCAAGCCGGCTGCGCACCGTCACATCGGCATTGCGTGCCCGTTCCAGGGCGGCGGACAAGGCGGCCTTATCCATGACAGGCTGCTGCAACAGGTCCGCTGCCTCCTGCCTCGCCTGCTGGCCATCGAGAATAATCTGACGGGACTGCACGCGAACCTGGCGCAGCGCCTCGCGGAACGCCTTGCGGTCCTGGTCGGGCAGCTGTCGGCCGGCCGATTCCAGGGAGAAGCCCGATTTGGCATTTCTCAGCCAGACCGCGCCACCGACAAATGCGCTGGCCAGAAAGACGTTCAGCACCACGGAAGCAATGACCAGACCACGGATCCAGCGCGGGCTCATAGGTTTTCCTCACCGTTCTCGGCATCCGGGCCGGCATCGCCAAACGCCGTTACATCGGCATCGAGCACATAGTGGTCCGGCTGGACCTCCGGCGTGACGATGGTCACCAGGGCCAGTCCTGCCACGGCACCGGCCAGACCAATGCCGGCAAGTCCAAGTCCCAGCCACCAGAACCACTGACGCCGGCGCTGGACGATGTGCCGGCCGGCAGCCTGCAGAATGCTGCTGTGCAGTGCCTTGTCCGGGGCGTCGACGCGGTAGCTGTCGAGCAGCGCGTCAAGTGTCCCGGCCTGCCTCAAGATGGCCTCGCCCGCGTCGCTTGCGGCAAAGACCGTGCCGGCCATTCGCTCGGCCTCGGGCCATCGCCGCAAGTCGCCGCCATAGGCCTGCGCCAAGGCGGCAAAGCGCCTGGCATCCATTGCGGGTTCGTTCCTGGACCCTTCAGCCATGTGTCTCCCCCTTGCCCGTCGGCGCCGAGCGCCAGGCGGCACCAGCAAGGCGCAATGGCCGTGCTGCGTTGCTGCTTGCCCGGCGTTTACTCATCGGCGCCATCCTCCGCCAGGATCGCTTGCAGCGACCGCCGGCCGCGCGCGAGCAGGCTTTCCAGGGCATCGACGCTGATCTGCAGTGTCGCTGCCGCCTCGATATTGGACATCTCCTGATAGTAGACCAGAACGATCGCTTCGCGCTGGCGCGGCGCTATGGCTTGCAGCGCCCGTTCGACCCGATGGGCTTCTTCCTCGGAATGAGCATCGGGAAGCGGCGCAGGATCGGCGACGTCCGGCAGGTCGCCGGTCACCCACTCGCGCCTGCGACGCAGCCGGTCGTAGCAAATGTTGAGCGTCACCCGGTGGATCCAGCTGTCGAAGCGCGCATTGCCGCGCCGCCAGCTCGCGGCATGGCGCCAGATCCGCACGAAGGTTTCCTGCGCGACATCCTCGGCCTCCGCCGCATCGCCGAGCATGCGCACGGCAAGCGCCAGGATACGCGGCAGCTTGCGCGCGACGAGCGTTTGCACGGCTGCCGGCTCGCCGGCGCCGACACGGCGAACCAGCTCCTCGTCCGGATCCGCAGCCATCAGTCGGCGCACTCCCGATGTTCATCGCGCGTCATTGCCTCTTGGTCATTGCTCTTGCTTGGGAGCGGTTTTGTGGCCCGGCAGTTCGTCGGCCGTCAAAATGCCGTCGGCATTCTTGTCCAGCCGGGCGAAGCGCTTGGCGAAGAAGGCATCGAGTTCGGCGCGATCGATGAAGCCGTCATGGTTGGAATCGATCCGCGGGAAGGATTTGGCGGCGTCGCTCTTGACGTTGCGCTTCGCCTGAAAGGCCTCCCATTCCAGCAGGCTGATCTTGCCGTCGCCATCCGTGTCGGCCGCCATGATCGCCTTTTCGCGCCGCTTCTGGAATTTGGCCAGCGTGATGTCGGACCTGGTCCCCGACGCGCCTGGCGCGGCAAGTGGCGCGGCGGTCTGCGGTGCAGGCGGGGTCGTTGCCTGGGCAAGAGCCGCAACGGTCTGCAAACTCAAGGCAACGACTAATATCGAACGGCTGATCATGTTGTGCGTCTCCAGCTTGGCGCGACGCAGACGGCTTGTGCCGTCATCGCGCTTCAACCGTTAAACGCCGCGACCCGGAAAATCCGTCGGTCGCGCGTGCTGATCCGTTCGTGCTCGGGTGCGCATCCCGTCGATCGGGATGGAAGGAGCTCTAGTCCGACTGGTCGGCCGCAATCAGTTGTTCGGGCTTGAACCCGGCATGCTGCGGGGTCCACACCTCGCCCTCGCGATTGAACCAGTGGCACAGATACATGCCCGAGGCTGCGCCATCGCTGACCGTCATCCTGGGGCCTCCGGATTTCAGCTTGACCACGTCTCCGGTCTTGAAATTGTTGGGCATTTTTTGACCTCCCATGCTGAGGCCATGAGTTTCACACCAAACCGGGGTCTCGACAATGGCAGATCTGCCAGGCCGGCGCCGCAATCCTTTGCACCAGATGCGAAGGGGTAGACGACGAAAAGGAGGGGGGATGGTGCGCTTGCGGGCAGCCAATTGCCGGCTCATGCTGATCGAGTAATCGTTGACCGTCGAGCCCAGGGGCCACCGGCGCCGAAGACCGCCAGCCGATCAAATGCCAAGCGGGTCGCAACGAGTTCCCTAGACATCGTCCCGTAACGTCCTTGCCCGCGCCTTGAATCAGCATGGGATCGGCCATCCCACCCGACGCAAGTGAGGGCGCGTAGTCCATGAACTCAACTGGAAAGCTAGCCAGTTACGAATCAGTATAAATCCGCGATGTACAAGAACACTACTGTGTGCGGCCTTCAGCGGGTAACGGCGCTGTTACACACGAAAAAATCCTTGCATGGTTGCCATGAGCGCCCGACGGCGACGGGACTAGATGCGCATTTTGTCGCGTATCCAGTTCCTAAAGATCTTGCTGGCACGATTTGGAGCATTCGCTGGAGCTTCAAGAATGTAGTAGCCATTGCCGGTCGTGAGGGTGAGGTCAAAAGGGCGTACGAGACTCCCATTTGACAGCTTCTCCTCAACAAGGCGTGTCCATCCCAACGCCAACCCTTGCCCTTCGAGGGTGGCCCGCAGCAGATTGTCGTAATTCTGAAACCAGATTCCTTGCTGAGGGCGTAAAGAAGTTAGCTTCGCGAATTCAAGCCACTTGTCCCAATTCTCCCATTCGTGAGCCCGCCCATCTAGATGCAGCAGCGTCACGTTTTGAAACTTGCGGAGGTTTTCGGCGCCGACAGCATTTACATATCCTGGACTGCAAATCGGAAAAAACTCCTCACTAAACACTTTCTCGGACTTCAATCTATTCCAGTCACCGCGACCATATCTAATCGAAATGTCTATCCCGAATTTGCTCATATCCAAGCATTCATCGGTTTCAACCAGTTTTATATTGATCCCGGGATTGCGAATTCGAAAATCAGCCAACCTCGGCATCAGCCAGCAACTTCCAAATGCAACGGTTGTACTAACTGTTACATTTGCCGGAATGTCAGCGACTTTCTCGTTAAACTCCCTTGAGATCAGCCATAAGCTTTCTGAAACTGTATTGTGAAATTGGCGCCCATATTCTGTAAGTGCCACGCCTCGTTGCCCCCGCTCGAACAATTTGGCGCCAAGCCTGGATTCCAGGAGCCTGACCTGCATGCTTACCGCTTCCCTGGTGACATTCAACTCATGAGCCGCAGCGGTAAAATTCATGTGGCTTCCCGCCGCTTCGAACGCGACCAGACTGTGTAGTGGCGGCAATCTCAAAGGCGGACGAGACGTCAATCTGATTTACCTCAGGCGTGATCGATCTTACGCTGACTATCCGAAAAGCACCCCGTAATCATAGTCCCAGCCATAATACGCTGAGGAAGCCAAGAGTGCCATCTCACGATAGCCATCGACAAAAGGACCCGTTGCTCGATTCATTCCAGCTCAGGTCTCTGCAACTTCGAAACAGGATTATGAGCACCGCTCATGCGCCGGCTTATGTAGAGAACGGTTGGCCTACGGAGCGCTACCGGCTCTATCATGAGGAGAAGGCCAAGGGAGGGCTTGCTCTAACGGTGGTGGGGGGATCGACCAACGTTTCGTCGGACAGCCCGTCCGCGTTTGGGCAACTTTATGCCGGCGATGACAGCATCCTGCCTTGGTTTGAACTGCTTACCGGGGGCGTTCATTCCCATGGCGCCGCGATTATGTGTCAGCTGACACATATGGGGAGGCGTACATCCAGCGACGTAGGGGAATGGCTGCCAGTAATAGGACCATCTAACACGCGAGAACGGGCGCACCGAGCCTATCCAAAGAGTATGGAAAGGGCTGACATAGTACGCGTCACCAAGGACTTTGCGGCCGCGGCTGTACGATGCAAAAAGGGCGGTTTTGACGGAATCGAAATCCTGTCGCACTCGCACTTGCTGGGACAATTCCTATCCCCTCTGATCAATTTCAGACAGGACGATTATGGCGGCTCCCTGGAGAACCGGCTTCGACTCACCTTCGACGTCCTGAACGGCGTCCGCGATGCTGTGGGCGACGAGTTCATCATAGGACTGAGGATCACCGGTAACGATTTCCTCAAAGGTGGGCTCAGCCGCGAGGACTGCATCGAGATCGCCCAGCGGCTTGAGCAGTGCGGCCTGGTCGACTTCCTCAACGTGCTTGCGGGAGCGCCATACGACGATCTGGGCTTGGCTCAATGGATGCCTCCTATGGGCACTCCCGCAGCCCGTTTCCTTGGAGTTGCCAAAGACATACGTGAGGCCGTTTCACTACCTATATTCTATGCAGGAGGCATTGCCGATATCGCAACTGCTCGCCATGCCCTGCGCGACGGCATTGTCGATATGGTGGGAATGACCAGGGCTCACATCGCCGATCCCTACCTGGTCTCAAAGCTGCAAACCGGGCAGGAAGATCGTATCCGCACCTGCGTCGGAATGAACTACTGCGCAGACCGGGTTAATCAAGGCAAAGACGCTTTATGCGGCCAGAATGCCGCGACCGGTCGCGAGCGTTTCTTCCCGCATCGCTTTCGCCGCCATGAAATAGCGGGTTTGCGCGCTGTCGTTGTTGGTGGAGGGCCAGGAGGACTGGAGGCGTCCCGTGTTCTCGCCGAGCGGGGCTACAGGGTGACCCTGTTCGAAGCGTCCAACCAGCTGGGTGGGCAGATTAACATGGCGGCCGCAGGTTCCACCAGGCGCCAGATGCGCGGGGTCATCGATTGGCTGGTCAATGAACTCGAGCATCTCGGCGTTGATGTTCGCTACAACATGCTGGCGGAAGCCGAGGACATCCTGCGTGAGAAACCTGTGTTGGTGGTGATCGCGACAGGCGCACTGCCGCGCTCGCTGAACATTGGCGGCGCGCATCTTGCCCGGCCGATTTGGGACGTGTTCACCGGACAGCCTCCTGTTGGAGAGGTCATCATTTTCGACGATCGAGGCGACCATCACTCGCTGGTGGCGGCGGAGGTAGCAACCCAATCCGGTGCTTGCGTCACTCTCTTAACGCCGGATCGCACACCTCTTCATAATCTCGGGCCGACGAACTACGGCGTCGGCATGCGCAACCTGTATCAGCGCGGGGTGAACTTCCTCACCGACCGTGAGATCGTTGCCTTGAGCCCTGACGGCAACCGTTTGACCGTCACCGTGCGAAACGTCCTCACCGACCTGGAAGAAAAATTCCAGGCCGATCATGTCTTCTATGAAGTCGGGACGGAAGAAAACGCTGAATTGTACTTCGATCTTCAAAGTCATTCAGTCAACAACGGCCAAATAGAAGTAGCATCTCTATTGGACGGCAAAGCCGAGTACCGAACGGTGAATCCGGCCGGTGATTTCGTGTTGTTCCGGATTGGTGACGCGGTCTCTTCGAGGAACATCCATGCTGCGCTCTTTGATGCGTTGCGTGTCTGTTCCGTCATCACGGTCGCCGGACAGACCGGCTCCGATCAAGCGCGCTACTCAGTAACACATAGGCAAATGAAAGGGGAAACGACGTGAAAAATCTCCCACTGGCGGCGTGCCTGACAATTCTTGTACTGGAGTCACTCCCTGCGAATGCTGCATCAAGCTGCGATGAGCTGACAATCTCCAGCATGAATTGGCAGAGCGCTGAAGTGCTGGCAAGCCTGGACAAGTTCATTCTTAAAGCTGGGTTCGGATGTGATGCGGAAATTCTCGAAGGGGACACCGTGCCGACGGTCACCTCCATGATCGAAAAGGGAAAGCCCGATGTTGCTCCCGAGATCTGGGTCGATCTGCTGCCAGATGTTGTCGCTACCGGCATCAAGCTAGGCAAGCTTGTTGAAACTGGCGCGGCCCTCAAAGATGGTGGCGTCAACGGGTGGTGGATTCCAAAGTATGTGTCCGAAGCACACCCGGATATCAAAACCATTGCGGATGCGCTCAAACATCCGGAGCTCTTTCCAGCACCTGAAGATTCATCGAAAGGGGCGGTCTTCAATGGGCCTCAGGGCTGGGGCGCGACGGTTGTTACAACGCAGCTCTTCAAAGCCTACGGCGCTGAAAAAGCCGGCTTCACCTTGATCGACACCGGATCGGCAGCCGGCTTGGATGGATCGATAGCAAAGTCATATGAGCGCCACCAAGGCTGGCTCGGATTCTATTGGGCTCCGACGTCGATTCTGGGAAAGTATGAAATGGTGAAGCTCGACTTCGGGGTTCCTTACAATCAGGCTGAATGGAAGCGTTGCAATACAGTGGCGGATTGTGCCGATCCAAAGCCAAACGTTTGGCCGCAAGATCGAGTAAAGACGATCGTCACGAAAGGCTTTTCGGATCGTACTGATCCCGCAGTGATGGAGTACCTGCAAACCCGGTCGTGGTCCAACGATACGGTGAACGGTCTCTTGACCTGGATGACCGACAACCAGGCCACTGGTGACGATGCGGCAAAGTATTTCCTCAAGACACGCGAGGATATCTGGGCCAAGTGGGTCCCGGTCGGCGTCGCCGGAAAAATCAAAGCGGCACTTTAATCAACGTGTCGCGGTGGTGGCCTTTAGAGCGGCCATCATTGCGACCGCCATTGCCCTCACTGGGCTGACCGACCGAGAACTCCTCATGGATTGGCTGACAAATTTTCCCCATCTCAATGACGAGGCCTTGCGGCTTGTCAAAAAGGGGCTGGATGACGCTTTTCGAACCTTCACCCGAACATACGGCGATTCAATTGAGGGCGTTTTCGCGCCGTTGCAGTACCTTCTGATCAAGTGCGAGCACTTTCTAACCGACACGCCCTGGCCGCTGATCATTTCGCTGGCGGCTGGGCTGGCATGGCTTGCATCCCGAAACTTGACAACCGTGGCTGGAACCGTCGTCACCCTCGTTGCAATCGGGTTCCTGAACATGTGGGACGATACGATGAAGACGGTGTCCATGATCCTTGTCTCGACGATCATAGCCATCGTGCTCGGTGCGCCGGTTGGAATTGCGATGTCGAGATCGGAGCGCATCCAGAGGGTCATCAATCCGGTACTCGATGTCATGCAAACCATGCCAAGCTTCGTTTATCTGATCCCGGTGGTGATGCTGCTGGGAATCGGCAAGGTTCCTGGTGTGATAGCCGTCGTAATCTATGCGATCCCTCCCATGATCAGGCTGACAAATCTGGGCATCCGCCTCGTGGACAAGGACGTACTAGAGGCGGCCGATGCCTTCGGTTCGTCCAATTGGCAAAAGCTGCGAGACGTCCAGATTCCCCTGGCGCTGCCGACCATCATGGCTGGCGTCAATCAGACCATCATGATGGCATTAGCCATGGTCGTCATTGCCTCGATGATCGGGGTGCAGGGTTTGGGTCAACCCGTCCTCAAAGCGATCAACAATCAGTATTTCACGCTGGGTTTGTTCAATGGACTAGCCATTGTTGGTATCGCCATCATTTTTGACCGTATCAGCCAAGCTTATGGCAAGCGGCTGCAGCGACACCTGGAGTTGATGCATGCCTGATCGTGAAGAAAAACAAGTCGGAATCGTTATCTCACATCTGTTCAAGCTCTTCGGAGCCAATGCCAACAACCACCTGAATGCATTGGCGAGAGGCATGACGAAAGATGAGTTGAACGAACGCCACGGGCTTGTCCTTGGACTGAACGACGTTAGCATCAATATGGCTGCTGGCCAGGTCCACGTCATAATGGGCCTTTCGGGATCCGGGAAATCCACCTTGATACGGCACATTAACCGGCTGGTTGAGCCGACGGCTGGCCAGATCATCGTTGGCGGCCAAGACGTTCTCAAACTGGATGAGCATGCTTTGCGGGCCTTTCGTCGCAACACCACGGCGATGGTGTTTCAAAAATTTGCTTTGCTTCCGCATCGCAACGTTCTGGAGAACACCCTGTACGGCCTGGAGATCCAAGGCGGCGATCGCTATAGGCATCGTGAAAAGGCGATGCGCTGGATTTCACGCGTTGGGTTGAACGGATTTGAAAACCGGTATCCGAACCAGCTTTCGGGCGGCATGCAGCAACGTGTCGGGTTGGCTCGGGCTTTGGCAAGCGACTCGCCAATCCTGCTGATGGACGAGGCGTTTTCTGCCCTCGATCCCCTCATTCGATCAGACATGCAGGAGATGCTGCGGAATATTCAGCAGGAGGTGAAAAAAACGATCGTGTTCATCACGCACGATCTTGATGAGGCGTTGAGACTGGGAGACCAGATTGCCATCCTTCGCAACGGCCAGATAGTTCAACAAGGTTCGAGCCAGGACATCGTTCTTCGGCCGGCAGATGACTACGTGGCCTCGTTTGTAAAGGACGTCAACAGAGGACGTATAATACGAGTTGACGCGATTATGACGCCGTCAAATCCGGCGAGCGCTTTGCCGAAATCTCTTCTCTCAGCTGACACCACCCTGAATGCGGCTGCAAAGCTGATGTGCCAGCATGGCGGGCACGAGAGCGTCGTCGTCGACGGACACGGCAAACCGTTGGGTCGAGTGACAAAGGACCAGATCATGGCGGCCATGATTGGATACGGCGGACTGTGGGGTAGCGAAAACGGTGGGGGCACCAGTTCATTTCGACCGGTGTTGTACTCTGCCAATCAGCCGGCGAACCCGGGGAACCGCGCAGAACGATAGGCGTCGCTCGGGATCGTTCCGCCTTGGGACGATTTCCGCAATCATCATCATAGAGGTTATCAAGAGGCACCGATGCTGAAGCTAGATCAGTCGTTTCGTTTTGAAGGCCAGGACGTTGCGTGGGGCCGGATCGGGGAGGGCGCTCCCTTGGTGATGCTTCATGGAACGCCGTTTTCGTCACAAGTATGGCGCCGCATAGCGCCTCTCATAGCTTCACGCCGGACGGTCTATTTCTTCGATCTCCTCGGATATGGTCAATCCGCAAAGGCGGATGGTCAGGATGTGTCGCTAGGCGTGCAGAACAAACTTTTTGCCTCACTGTTGAAGGAGTGGGGCGTGAAGGAGCCTGACGTCCTTTGTCATGATTTTGGCGGCTCGACTGCACTTCGCACCCACTATCTTAACGATGTGCGGTATCGTAGCCTGTTGTTGGTCGACCCTGTGGCGGTCGCCCCTTGGGGCTCCGCATTGGTGCAGCATGTGCGAAAGCACGAAGCCGCGTTTGCCGGCGCCCCGGATTACATTCACGAATCGATCTTGCGAGCGTACCTGCAAGGCGCGGCGTTCCAGACCCTTCGCAGCGAAGCTCTGGACCTCTACATGCAGCCTTGGCTTGGGCCCGTAGGCAAGCCGGCCTTCTATCGACAGATCGCCCAAATGGATCAAAAATTCACCGACGAAGTCGAAAAGCTTTATAGGCCGATGAATTTTCCCGTTCGAATTCTATGGGGTCGTGAAGACGAGTGGATCCCAATCGCGCAAGGACAGAAATTGTCCGAGAAGCTCACCAACGGGGTGATGACGGCCGTGCCTCAAGCAGGTCATCTCGTCCAGGAAGATGCGCCTGAAATGATCGTCGCGGCACTTTTCGATACGCTGCAGTAGTTCTCCGATCTAACCGGTGATGACGAGAGATGGCCAGAAAGTTTGCGTTTCTGCTGACGCGCCATTTTACGCTTTCGCCGTTTGCGCTTTTCGTCGACACGCTGCGGCTTGCGGGCGACGAGGATGATCGGAGTCGAAGAGTAGAGTTCGACTGGCAAGTGGTTGGCGAGCGTGGTTTGCCTATCCGCGCAAGTTGCGGCATCGAAGTGATGCCGACGAGAGAACTCCAGCACCCGGAGGAATACGACGATATCGTTGTCGTTGGGGGGCTTCTGAACACGGGCGATACTCTTGGAAGCCAGAAGGAAGCCTTCCTGCTAAAGGCCGCATCGCGCGGAGTTCGATTGACGGCGCTCTGCACAGCCAGTTTCGTACTCGCTCGATATGGATTGCTGGACGGCTACAACGTGTCCGTGAGCTGGCTCCACGTCAAAGATTTCCGTACCATGTTCCCGCAAGTCTTGGCACATGCGGATAGCCTGTTCTCCGTCGACAGAAGCCGCGCAACCTGCGCTGGCGGTGTCGGAGCGGCCGACCTGGCTGGTCATTTTGTGGCAGAGTCCATTGGTAAGAAAGCCAGCGAGAAAGCTGCCAAGATCCTTATTCTTGATCGGGTCAGGACGACCCGCGACGTCCAGCCCGTGGGAGATCTTTTCCCAAACGCCGAAAGTAGACAACTGAGGCGTGCCCTCCTTCTCATGGAGAGCAACGTCCAAGAAACGTTGGCTGTCAGCGACATTGCAGGGTCGCTCAGCGTTTCGAGACGACAGCTTGAACGGTTGTTTTTTGCTGAAATCGGTAGGAGCCCACTGTCGGCATATCTCGCGATACGCGTGCACTACGCAAAGACGCTCCTCGAGGTTAGCGACCTAAACATGGGCGAGATTGGATTCCGCTGTGGCTTCAGCAATGCGGGACACTTCAGCCGCGCCTTCAAGCGCCAAACTGGCCTTACTCCCACCGACTTCAAGCAGTCCCGAGGCACGTCAGCCGTCCCATCTAAGTCGTGAGATGTTGGGGGGCGGCCCCAAACGAATGGACGGCTGTGAACAAGTAAATGGTGCCGCTTGCGTGACTCGAACACGCGACCCCCGCATTACGAATGCGGTGCTCTACCAACTGAGCTAAAGCGGCCCGGGAAGCCAACGCCTCCAAGATGCGGCGGTGATAGACGCAACCGGGCGCGAATTCAAGATGCGACTTGGCAATTCCTGCGGCGGCGTCATGGCACCCTCGAAAGCCGGCCGCCGCCTTGTCCGCCAATCAATCGTCAAGGGGATGCGGCGCACGGTGCGTGCGCTCCCCGCGCGTGAAGATCGGTGAAACATGCTGATTTTGTTGCCGGAACAGCGCCGGAATGGACTTTGCATACCTCTGCGAGGCAGAATGCGCCGCTCGCCCGTTGATTGATTGGTCGCCTGCGGCTAACGATCACGGCAAGGTTGGCAAAGACAGAGGGACCCGCTTGGACGCGATCGAAAAAGCGATCCGGAACGCCTTGGAGAAAGGCAATGCCGAGGACCGCGCGTTCCGCGAGAGGGTCTATCGCTCGGCTTTTGCCGCGCTTGATCGCGCGCTCCAGGCCAATCCCGGTGTGACCGTTGAGGTCGCCATCAAGCGCCGCAAGGCAATCCAGGCGAAAATCACCGAAATCGAATCCGAGTTCCTGCCGGCGGTGCCGGATGTCGGCCCGCAGGGCGATGCACCGGCGGTCGAACTCGGAGCGGACTCGGCGTCCGCGGTCGAAACCGGCCGACAGGCATCGTCCCCCGATGTCGTCGTCGACGGCCCCGTGCAATCCGCTGCCGATGCGCCGCGCTCGCGCGTCCTGCCCGTCGTTCCCGACATCATGCCGGACGCCACGCTTCCCGATGCTCCGGCCATCGACATGTCGGTTCCGGCCTCGGCCGGCGCGACCACGGAAGTGGCGCCCGACCGCGATGAACGACGCATAAGAGGGCGTCGCCTGCCGCTGACCGCCATCTTCCTGACCGTGACACTGCTGGCAGCAGTTGGCATCGGCCTGTTCTTCGCCGTGCAGACCGGCGTGTTCAAGACGTCGGCCCAACTCGACACCGCACCGCCTGAAGCGCCGCCGACCGTCGAGGACGACGATTTCACACCGGCCGACGGCGGTCCGGCAAAACCCGGCGCCGCCGACCAGTCGCGCGACTGGATCAATGTGTTTTCGCCGGCCGATGCATCGCATGTCAGTGCGCCATCGGACGCCAGGGCCGAGGTGATGAAGGACGATACCGGTTCGTTCCTGCGCATCCGTTCCGGCGCGTCCGGTTCGGCGATCAGCTTCGACGTTGGACAAGGCGTGCTGGAGAAACTGGCCGGCAAACATGCCGTGTTCGACATCATTGCCCGCTCCGAAGAAGGCAAGGAGACGCAGATTTCGGTCGACTGCAATTTCGGCGAACTCGGCGACTGCGGCCGCAAGCGCTATGCGGTCGGCCAGCAGCAGAACGAATATCTGTTCGACGTGCAGTTTCCCGACAAGCATCCGGGCTCGGCCGGCACCATTGCCATCAATTCCGACTTCGACAAGCAGGGCAAGGCCGCCGACATCTACGAAATCCGCGTTTCGATCGAGCCGTAGCGAACCCTGCACGCGCGAAATTAGCGGTCGAGCAGCGCCTGCAGCGTTTCGATGCGGTCGGCCTCGTTGGCCGGCTTGTCCCAGCGCAATCGCGAAATGCGGGGAAAGCGCATGGCGACGCCGGATTTGTGCCGGGTCGAGCGGTTCAGTCCTTCGAAGGCGACTTCCAGCACCAGGCCGTTGTCGCGGTCGGCCCGCACCGAGCGCACCGGCCCGAAACGCTCGATCGTGTTGTCGCGGACATATTTGTCGATCTGCTTCAACTCCTCGTCGGTGAAGCCGAAATAGGCCTTGCCGACCGGTACCAGTTCTTCTTCGCCTTCGGCACCTGTCCAGACACCGAACGTATAGTCGGAATAGAAGCTCGACCGTTTGCCGTGGCCGCGCTGCGCATACATCAGCACCGCGTCCACTGTGTGCGGATCGCGTTTCCACTTGAACCACGGACCTTTCGGCCGGCCGGCGACATAGGCTGAGTCCCAGCGCTTCAGCATGACGCCTTCGATGATCGGATGCGGCGGCGCCCGGCGCAGTTCCTCCAGCGTTTGCCAGTCCGTGAAGTCCACGAATGGCGACAGATCGAAACGGCTCGGGTCGAGTGTCGCGACAAAGCTTTCCAGCCGGCCGCGCCGTTCGCGAAACGGCAGCGCGCGCAAATCCTCGCCGCCGACCTGGAGCAGATCGTAGCAGCGCATGAAGGCCGGGTATTGCTGCTGCATCTTCGGTGCCACCGTCTTGCGATTCAGCCGTTGCTGCAGATCGGAGAAGGTTCCCGTCGCCTCCCGGGGATCGCCGACAAGCAGTTCGCCGTCCAGCGTCGCGGAAAAATGCATGGCCTCGGCGAGGTCCGGAAAGGCGCCCGAAACGTCATCGCCGGTGCGCGAATAGAGCCGGCGGATGCCGCCCTCCGCCACCGCCTGGACACGGATGCCGTCCCATTTCCATTCGGCGGCATAATCGGCCGGATCGAGCTTTTCGAGATCGCCGTCGCCGACCGGATTCGACAGCATCACCGGGCGAAACAATGCCAACGCCGTGCTCCTGGGCTTTTCGGCCTTGCCTTCCAGCCAGGCGAACAGCGCTGTGTAAGGCGGTGACAGCCCGTGCCAGAGCTCCTCGATCTCGGCGACCTCGACCTTGCCGAAATCCGCCAGCGCCTGTTTGGCCAGACGCGCCGACACGCCGATGCGCAGGCCGCCGGTGACCAGCTTGATGATGGCAAAGCGTGCCGAGATGCCGGCGCTGTCGAGCAGCCCTGCCAGCACCTTCGGTCCGTCGGAGCGGCTTGCCGCCTGCAGCTTGGCGACAACCTCGCCAAGCGTCGGCTCGCGGTTCGGGATGTTTCCGGGCGTTTGCGGCCAGACCAGCGACACCGTTTCGGCGAGATCGCCGACATAGTCGTAGGAATAGCCGAACAGCACCGGATCCATGCGCTCGGTGACGAGCATGCGCAGCATCGCCGGCTTGACCGCGGCGATGTGGAGATCGCCAGTGATGGCAGCCAGCGCCAGGCCGCGATCGGGATCCTCGACGCTGCGGAAATAGTCGGTCAGCAAGGTCAGCTTGCCGTTGCGCGACGGCGTCAGCACCAGACGGTCGAGAAGTTCGGCGAAGCGGTTCATGGCTTCAATCGCCCTCGTCCTCGTAGCCCACCAGGTGCAGCGGCCGCGCCGCGATGCCTTTGAGCTCGCACCAGCGGACCAGCGCCTCCTCGCGGCCATGCGTCACCCAGACCTCTTCGGCTCCGGTCTCCTTGATGGTGGCGGTCAGCTCATCCCAGTCGGCATGGTCCGAGATGATCAGCGGCAGTTCGACGCCGCCCTGCTTGGCGCGCTGGCGGATGCGCATCCAGCCTGACGCAAAGCACGAGATCGGATCGGGAAACCGCCGCGCCCAGCGATCCGCGAAGGCCGAAGGCGGGCCGACGACGATGGCGCCGGCAAAATCATCCTTGCCGCCGCTTTCGACGGTCGCCGGTTCGAGGGTGCCGAGATCGATGCCTTGGCTCTGGTAGTACTCACTGAGTTTGGCCAGCGCGCCATGGATGTAGAGCGGCCTGTCGTAGCCGGCGTCGCGCAACAGCCGCATCACCCGTTGCGCCTTGCCCAGCGCATAGGCGCCGACCAGATGCGAGCGTTCAGGGAACTGCGCGGCCGATTTCAGCAGGCGGGCGATTTCTTCGGTGTCCGGGGGATGGCGAAACACCGGCAGGCCGAACGTCGCTTCGGTGATGAACACATCGCACGGGATCGGCTCGAATGGCGCGCAGGTCGCGTCCCTCTGCCGCTTGTAGTCGCCGGAAGCGACGATGCGCGTGCCCTGATGCTCGACCGCTATCTGCGCCGAGCCCAGCACATGGCCGGCCGGATGGAAGCTGACGCTGACGCCATCGAGGGCAATCGTCTCACCCAGTTGTGCCGCTTGCGTCGTGCCAGCGAAATCCTCGCCGTAGCGCAGCCCCATAATGTCGAGCGTCTGCTGCGTCGCCAGCACCGAGCGGTGGCCGGAACGCGCGTGGTCGGAATGGCCATGCGTGATCAGTGCGCGGTTGACCGGCCGCACCGGGTCGATGAAGAAATCGCCCGGCGGGCAATAGAGGCCCTCGGGCCGGGGGTGAAGCAGAACACTGGTGCGCATGGTCTCCAAGATAGGATATAATTCCGCGGCGGGAAGCCTGTTGTAAGTCACTGCTGACTCCCGCATAGAGCACCGCCGGCTCGATCCGCCGGCAGGACCCATCGCCATGAAACCGCTTCAGGCTTCGTCCGGCGACTTGAACGCCGATCGCCGCGCCGACTATGCCGAGATGCTGCACGCTGATGGCGATCATGCGGCGGCGGCGGAATTGCTGCTCGGTGCGCTGGAAATAACGCCGCAATGGGCGATGGGCTGGTTTCGCCTCGGCGAGATGCAGCAGGCGGCGGGCGCGGCGGATCTGGCCGCGCAGGCGTGGACGATGTCGCTGCAACTCGATCCATCGGATCGTCAAGGCGCTGCACTGAACCTGCAATTGATCGGCAAGGCGCCGGCGGTCGATGCGCTCCCCAGCGCCTTCGTCGAGACCTTGTTCGACCATTATGCCGAGAGCTTCGACGAGTCCCTGGTCGGCAGGCTGGGTTACCGCCTGCCTGGGATGCTCGACCAGGCCATTCGAGCGGCAAGGCCGGGCCGCTTCGCGCTGGCGCTCGATCTCGGCTGCGGCACAGGCCTGATGGGGCAGAGGCTGCGGCCGATCGCCGACCGGCTGGAGGGGTATGACATTTCGGCCAAAATGCTGAGAAAGGCGCGGGCCAAGGGCGTCTACGATTTCCTCGACAAGGCCGATCTGCGGGATTTTCCCTATGCCGGTCCGAAAGCCGATCTGGTGACGGTGGCCGATGTTTTCATCTATGTCGGTGCGCTGGGCGGCGTGGTGAAGACGATTGCCGGCCTGCTGGCCACGGATGGCCTGTTCGCGTTTTCCGTCGAGACGCTGGCTGGCGATGGCGATTTCGCGCTGCTGCCGTCACGCCGCTATGCGCATGCGCAACGCTATGTGCTCGACGTGCTGGCCGCCAACGGGCTTTCGGTCCTGTCACTGGAACCAACCGCGATCCGGCAGGATCGCGGGGAACACGTCAACGGGTTGGTCGTTGTGGCCAGGGCTCCGAACTCAGCTGAACAAAAGACCTGACGACAGCCGGTCGGCGGTGTCGGCAGCTTTTCGTCGGGTGCGATAGGAATTTTTTCTTGACACCCTGCCCTCAGCTATGGTACATTTTCGCCCATGGTGCTGATTTGCGCCAGTGACCCGCCGCACAGGCGGGTTTTTTGTTTGATGCTCCGTCAGCCGCGCGCCTGCGGAGGGGCAGTCTCGCCGCCTCGCAAACATTCCTGCTGTGAAAAAGTCCGATTTGCATGCGCGACTGATATTTGCGATCTGCTCGCGTCAGGGCGGGATATCAGGAGGAGCATAGCCGATGCGCTGGAACATGATGATCTTGGCCTCTTGCCTGCTGACCGCCGGCTGTGTCGGCGGCACGTCGATGTCGGAACAGCAGGATGCGAACGTCCAGTCCTCCCTGCAATACGACACCGTGCCGTGCGACCAGTTGCTGGCGCAGCGCAACGGGTTGGCGCAGCAATACAACCTGCCGACGAAGGCCAAGCCGACCTTCTCCAATCCGGCGATGGGCTTCGGCCCGTTCACGCCGGACATGCGCTCGAAGGCCAAGCGCGATACCGACAAGGCGAGCGGTGAGATCGATGCCATGAACCGGTCGATCGATCGACGCGACTGCGGCCAGCCAAACAAGCAGAAGAAGCTTGCTCTGCCCGGCTAGCTAGTACCCCGCCTTGCGGTCCACCAGATTGTCGAGCTTTTCGCCGCGTTCGAAGGCGTCCATCTGGCGCAGCATGATCGGCGCCAGATGCACCGGATCGGAGGTCGCCGCCGCATGTGGCGTCACGAACACTTTCGGATGCCCCCACAGCGGACTGGTCTTCGGCAGCGGTTCGACCTCGAACACGTCGAGGCTTGCCTCCTTCAACGTGCCGTCATCCAGCGCCCGCAAAATGTCGGCATCCTTCTGCAGGCGGCCGCGCCCGGCATTGATCAGCACCGAGCCGCCGAGGCCGTTGCGCTTGCGCAATTCCTTCAGCACGCCATAGTTGACGATGCCCTTGGTCTCCGGCGTCAGCGGCAAAAGCACGACCAGTATGTCGGTCGCCTTGAGGAAGGGGATAAGCCCGGCCTCGCCGGAATAGCTGGAGACGCCTGCCATGGGCCGCTCGTTGCGCGACCAGCCGTTGACGGCAAAGCCGAGCGATAAAAGCACCGAGGCCGCGGCGCGGCCGAGACTGCCGAGGCCCATGATGCCGACCGAAATGTCACCGGCAGGCCTCTGCTGCGGCTCATGCCAGATCTTCTTCGACTGCTGCGACCGGTAGAGCAGGCCCTGGCGGTGATGGTCGAGCACCCGCCAGACGACATATTCGGTCATGTACTGGGTGAGGTTGTCGGCAACGATTTTGACGATCGGCACGTCGGGCAAGCCGGGATCGGCGAAGATATGGTCGACGCCGGCGCCGATCGAGAAGATGGCGCGCAGATTGGGCAGCGACGCCAGGATGTTCGGCTTCTGCTTCCACACCACGGCATAGGTGATCGACGGGTCGCTGGCGCCGTCCGGCTCCAGCACCACCTCGCGTTCGGCCGACAGCAGGTCGCGCCAGCGCTGCGGATGAAAGCCGGTGACGGCAAGCAGGATGCGGCCTTTTTCCATTGCGGTCTTTTAGTCCCTCTCTACGCAAATCACTCGCTGACGATGCCGACCGGCGCCGTCTCGATCTTGAAGGCGGCCGAGATCAGCGCCCGAGTATAGTCGGTTTGCGGATTTTCAAAAATCTGCTGGGAAGGGCCGGCTTCGACGATCCTGCCATTGCGCATGACGATGACGTCGTTGGCGAGCGCGCGGATGACTTTCAAATCATGGCTGATGAAGAGATAGGCGAGGTCGTGCTTGGCCTGCAGGCTGCGCAGCAGGTCGACGACCTGCGCCTGCACGCTCATGTCGAGTGCCGATGTCGGCTCGTCCAGCATGACGAAGCGCGGGTTGAGCACCATGGCGCGTGCGATGGCAACGCGCTGGCGCTGGCCACCGGAAAACTCGTGCGGGTAGCGGTTGCGGGTCGCCGGATCGAGCCCAACCTCCTTCAGCACGGCGGCCACCTTGTCGTCGCGCTCGTCGGGCGACAGCTTCGGCTCGTGGATCTTGAGGCCTTCCTCGATGATCTCGGCGATCGACATGCGCGGGCTGAGCGAGCCGAACGGATCCTGGAAGACGATCTGCAATTCGCGCCTGAGCGGCCGCATTGCATTGAAGGACAGCTGGTTGATGTCGCGACCGTTGAACTGGATCATGCCGGTCGACGAGATCATGCGCGCCAGCGCCAAGCCGAGCGTCGTCTTGCCGGAGCCGGATTCGCCGACCACGCCGAGCGTCTGGCCGGCGCGCACGGTGACATCGATGCCGTCCACTGCCTTCACATTGTCGACGGTGCGGCGGAAGAAGCCCTGCTTGATCGGGAACCAGACCTTTATGTCCTTGCCGGTCATGACCGGCTTGGCGTCGGCATTGGCGGCCGGCGGCTTGCCCTTCGGCTCGGCCGCCAGCAGATGCCTTGTGTAGGCATGCTGCGGATTGGCGAAGATCTCCTTGGTCGGGCCGGTCTCGACGATCTTGCCCTTGGTCATCACGCAGACGCGGTCGGCAATCTTGCGCACGATGCCGAGATCATGGGTGATGAACAGCATCGACATGCCCTTGCGGCTCTTCAAGCCGGCCAGCAGTTCGAGGATCTGCGCCTGAACGGTGACGTCGAGCGCCGTCGTCGGCTCGTCGGCGATCAGAAGTTCGGGCTCGTTGGCCAGCGCCATGGCGATCATCACGCGCTGGCGCTGGCCCCCGGACAACTGGTGTGGATAGGCATCGAGGCGCTTGTGCGGATCGCGGATGCCAACCTCGTTGAGCAGGGCCAGGGTGCGCTCCTTGGCGGGGCGGTCGGCCATGCCTTGGTGCAGCTTCAGGATCTCGACGATTTGATGCTCGATCGTGTGCAGCGGATTGAGCGAGGTCATCGGCTCCTGGAAGATCATGGTGATCTTGTTGCCGCGCACCTGCCGCAACTGCTTCTCGCTCATCGCCAGCAGGTCGTTGCCCTGGAACACGATCTTTCCCGAGGGGTGGCTGGCGCTTGGATAGGGCAAAAGCTTCAGCACCGAAAGCGCCGAGACCGATTTGCCGGAGCCGGATTCGCCGACCAGCGCCACCGTCTCGCCCTTGGCGATGTCGAACGAGATGTGGTCGACAGCCGTCGACTGGCCGCCGCCCTGGCTGAAGGCGACGCTGAGGTCCTGTACGCTGAGCAAGGGGGCTTCGCTCATCGGAACGTCTTGCGCGGATCGAAGGCGTCGCGCGTCGCCTCGCCGACGAAGACCAGCAGCGACAGCATCAGCGAGATGACGACGAAGCCGGAAATGCCGAGCCACGGCGCATTGAGGTTGCGCTGCGCCTGCTTGAGCAATTCGCCGAGCGAGGCGGAGCCGGGCGGCAGGCCAAAGCCGAGATAGTCGAGCGAGGTCAGCGTCGAGATCGAGCCCGAGAGCAGGAAGGGCATGAAGGTCAGTGTCGCCACCATGGCGTTGGGCAACAGGTGCCGGAACATGATGGTGCGGTTGGGCACGCCGAGCGCCCGGGCCGCGTTGACATATTCGAAATTGCGGGCGCGCAGGAACTCGGCCCGCACCACGCCGACCAGCGCCACCCAGGAAAACAGCAGCATCAGGCCGAGCAGGATGAAGAAGCCCGGCGGCAGGATGGCGGCGACGATGAGCAGGAGATAGAGCACCGGGATGGCGGACCAGATCTCGATGAAACGCTGGAACAAGAGATCCGTCCAGCCGCCGAAATAGCCTTGCACGGCGCCGGCCGCGACGCCGATCAAGGCGGAGCCGGCGGTCAGGATCAGGCCGAACAGCACCGAAATGCGGAAGCCGTAGATGACGCGCGCCAGCACGTCGCGCGCCTGGTCGTCGGTGCCGAGCCAATTCCAGTTGCCGACGATGCAGGCGGGGTCGGCAGCACCCTGCGGATACTGATTGCAGCGTGTCTTGGCGTCATACTGCCACGACGGCTTGGCCGGTGCTGCTTCGGGAATAGCGTTGTTGACCGTCTGATAGGAGTAGCGCACCGGCGGCCAGATCATCCAGCCATTGGCGTTGATCTCGTCCTGGATGACCGGGTCACGATAATCGGTGACGGCATAGAAGCCGCCGAATTTTTCCTCGGGGTAGGCGACCAGCACCGGAAACAGGATTTCGCCCTTGTAGGAAGCGATGATCGGCTTGTCGTTGGCGATGAACTCGGAAAACAGCGACAGCACGAACAGGACGAGGAAAATCCACAGCGACCAGTAGCCGCGGCGGTTGGCTTTGAAGTTCTGCAGGCGGCGCTTGTTGAGCGGCGACAGAAACGGCCGCTTGATCCGCGCGGGTGCCGCGTCGACGGGGACTGTAGCCTCCGACATCAGACGTCTCTCCGCTCGAAATCGATGCGCGGATCGACCCAGGTGTAGAGCAGGTCGGACAAGAGCCCGACGAACAGCCCGAGCAGCGAGAAGATGTAGAGATTGGCGAACACCACCGGATAGTCGCGCTCGACCACCGACCGGAAGCCGAGCAGACCGAGGCCATCGAGGGAGAAGATGTTCTCGATCAGCAGCGAGCCGGTGAAGAAGGCCGAGATGAAGGCGCCGGGAAAACCGGCGATGACGATCAGCATGGCGTTGCGGAAGACGTGGCCGTAGAGCACCTGCCGTTCCGACAGACCCTTGGCCCGCGCCGTCACCACATACTGTTTGCGGATTTCTTCGAGGAACGAGTTCTTGGTCAGCAGCGTCGTGGTGGCGAAGGCCGACAGCACCAGCGCGGTCAGCGGCAATGTCATGTGCCAGAAATAGTCGACGATCTTTCCCCACCACGACAATTGATCCCAATTGTCCGAGGTGAGGCCGCGCAACGGAAACCAGTCCCAGAAAGACCCGCCGGCAAACAGCACCATCAGCATGATGCCGAACAGGAAGCCCGGAATGGCATAGCCGACAATGACGACGCCGCTGGTCCAGACGTCGAAGGGAGTGCCGTCCTTGACCGCCTTGCGGATGCCGAGCGGGATCGAGATCAAATAGGACAACAGCGTGATCCACAGCCCGATCGAGATCGACACCGGCATTTTTTCCAGGATCAGGTCGAGCACCGAAATGTCGCGGAAATAGCTGTCGCCGAAATCGAAGCGGGCATAGTTCCACAGCATCATGCCGAAGCGCTCGAGCGGCGGCTTGTCGAAGCCGAACTGCTTTTCCAGCTTCTTGATGAATTCCGGATCGAGCCCCTGCGCACCGCGATATTTCGAGCTGACGTCACCGGCGGCATCGAAATTGCCGCCGGCACCCGCGTCGCCGCCACCACCGCCGAGGCGGTCGCTGCCGCCCTGATTGGTCAGCCGGGCGATGACCTGTTCGACCGGACCGCCGGGGGCGAACTGGATGACGGCGAAGGATATCGCCATGATGCCGAACAGCGTCGGGATCATCAAAAGGATGCGGCGCAGGATATAGGCGCCCATCAGGCCTTCTGCCCTCGTTGAGCGAACATCTCAGCCTTTGCCAATTCTTGCCGCCTTGCCCTTATCGAACCACCACAGCGTCTCGACCGGAAAGCCGAAATCGGGCTTCTGTTCGACAAAGCCGAACATGTCCCAATAGGCGACGCGGTGATTCGCCAGATAGTATGTTGGAATCCAGTCCAGCCGCGCGCGCAAGACCCGGTCGAGCGCTCTGAGCGCCGTGACGAGTTCTATACGGTCTTTCGCCTTGGCTGCTGCCGCGATCAGGGCGTCGATGGCCTTGCTTTCGGTGCCGGGATAGTTGCGCTGCCCCGGGATTTTCGCCATGCGGGAATCATAGAGCATCTGCAGGCTGTCGTCAGTCGGCGTCGCCCCGATCGACCAATGCAGCAAGGCAAGATCGAAGTCGTAATTGCTGTGCCGCTGCTCATACTGCGCCGAATCGATTTGCCGGATCGATGCGTCGATCCCGATCGCCTTCATATTCTCCGACCACGGGGTGTAGATACGAACGATGCCATCGTCCTCCGCCAGCATTTCGACCCGCAGCCGCTCACCCTTGTCATTGACGACGAAACTGCCGTCGCGCTTCCAGCCGGCTTGCGCAAGCAGTCTCGAAGCCTCGCCCAGCAGCTTGCGGTCATGGCCCGAACCGTCGGACAGGGGCTGTGTTACCGCTTCACCGAAAACCTCTGGCGGCAACTCGGCCCGGAATGGCTCCAGCAGGGCCAATTCGTCAGGCGAGGGCAGGCCTTCGGCCTTGTAATCCGATCGTTCGAAGTTCGATTGAGAACGCTCGTAGGAGCCGTAAAACAAGGCCCGCTTCATCCATTCGAAATCGAAACATCTGGCGATCGCCCGCCGCACCCGCTCATCGCGGAATTGCGGACGACGCTGGTTCAGCGCGACGCTCTGCATGTCCGGCGTCTTCTCGCCGGGAAATTCCCGTTTGAGGACCTTGCCGTCCTTCAGCGCCGGAAAGTCGTATCCGGTCGCCCATACCCGTGAGGTGAATTCCTCGCGAAAATGCGTGTCGCCTTTCTTGAAGGCCTCGAATGCCGCCTGCCGGTCAAGATAGAAGTCGATGCGGATGCGGTCGAAATTGTAGAGGCCGCGGTTCACGGGGAGATCGCGGCCCCAATAGTCGGCGACGCGGTCATATTCGACCGTCTGTCCGGCCGCCACGCGCCCGATCTTGTAGGGTCCCGAGCCAAGCGGCGGGGTCATGGTCGAAGCATCGAAATCATTGGCCGTATAAAAGGCCTTGGAGACGATCGGCATCCCCACGATCGCAAGGACGTTTTGCGCCGACTGCTTGCCGTTGAGGGTGAGATCGACGGTGGTGGGATCGACCGCAACCACGTCGGTCATGTACCGCAACGCCTGGGAAAGGTTCGGATGGCCCTTGTCCTTATAGAGCTTCAGCGCAAAGACAACGTCTTGCGCGGTCAGCGGCGAGCCGTCGTGGAAACGCGCTTGCGGTCGCAGCACGAAGCGGAAACCGTTGCGGTCCGGCGACAGGGCAACGGTTTCGGCAAGCAGGCCATAGACTGCATCCGGCTCATCGAGCGCGCTTGTCATCAGCGAATCGAAACAGAGTTCGGCGCGCGGCGGCGCCTCCCCCTTCAACACCAGGAAATTCAACGTGTTGAAGGTCAGGAAGCTCTGATTGAGGGTTGCGTTCGGCGGCGCGAAATTCATCTGGCCGCCCTTGGGCGCGTCCGGATTTACGTAGTCGAAATGCGCGAAATCGGGCTTGTATTTGAGGTCGCCGAAGGCCGACAGGCCATGCAGCTTGATGCCGGTCGCAATGTCGCCGAAGGCCCGGCCGGGCAACAGGGCAGCGGCTGCCGCGGCACTGCCCAGGGCGAGAAAGTCGCGGCGGGGCAGGGCCGCCATCAATTGCCGCCCTTGTATTTGGCCGCCAGCGCCTTCTCCTTGTCCGGGTCGATCCACCAGGAATCGATGTCGGCACCGACATAGGCGGGCTGCTTGTCGGGGAATTTGAACTTGTCCCAATAGGCCAGCCACACCGCCGACCGGTGATATTGCGGCAAGACATAGAAGTTCCACAGCAGGATGCGGTCGAGCGCATGGGTGGCGGCGACGAGATCGTCGCGATCGGTGGCGAAGATGATGCGATCGACCAGCGCGTCGACGGTCGGATCCTTGATGCCCATCAGATTGCGCGAACCGGGCGAATCGGCAGCTTTCGAGCTCCAGAAGTCGCGTTGCTCGTTGCCCGGCGATTCCGACTGCTGGAGGATGCCTGTGACGACATCGAAATCAAAATTGTTGACGCGGTTGATGTACTGCGTCTGGTCGATGATGCGCAAAGTGGCATCGACACCGATCTTGCGCAGATTGGCGATGTAGGGACTGGCGATCACCTGGTCAGTGTCGTTCCAGCCGAGGATCTCGAACTTGAACGGCGCGCCGGTCTTGGCATTGACCATCTTGCCGCCCTTGATCACCCAGCCCGCCTTGGCGAAGAGATCGACTGCCTGTTTCAGGTACTTCCGTTCCGCCTGCGGCGAATCGTAGACCGGCAGCTTGAATTCCTGGGTGAAAAGTTCGGGCGGCAGCTTGTCGCGGTATTTTTCCAGGATCTCCAGTTCCTTGCCATGCGGCAGTCCGCTCGACGCCAGTTCTGTGCCCTGGAAATAGCTCGATGTACGGGTGTTGAAGCCGAAGAACAGGGTGCGGTTCATGCTCTCGAAATCGAATGGGATGGTCAGCGCCTCACGCACCAGCCGGTCCTGGAACAGCGGCCGCCGCTGGTTGAGGACGAAACCCTGCATCGGTTGCGGCGCCTGGGTCTGGAAATCCTTCTTGATGACATCGCCGGCCTGGAATGCCGGGAAATTGTAAGCCGTCGCCCACTTACGCGAACTGTATTCGCGGTTGATGTCTTCCAGCCCGCCTTTGGTGAAGGCGAGCCAGGCAGCATTGTCGTCGAGGATATAGGTGTAGCGTCGGGTGTCGAAGTTCTCGCGGCCGATCTTCACCGGCAGCTTGGCCGCCCAGTAGTCCGGCACACGCTGCCAGATGATCTCCGAGCCCGGCTTGAAGCTGGCGATCTTGTAGGCCGCCGAACCGAGCGGGATTTCCAGGGTCGGCTTGGTCACGTCGCGTTTCTTGCCGTTGGCATCGGCGCCTTCCCACCAATGTTTCGGCAGCACTGCGAGGTCGCCGATGATCTTGGGCAGTTCGCGATTGCCCTTCTGGTTGAAATGGAACTCCACCTCGCGGTCCGAAATCGCCACCGCATCGGTGACATTCTCGAAATAGCGGCTGTATTGCGGGCTGTTGGCCTTGAGCACCTGGAACGACCAGATCACGTCATCGACGGTGATCGGCTGGCCGTCATGCCATTTGGCGCGCGGATCGAGCCGGTAAGTCGCGGAGGAATAGTCATCAGGATATTTGTAGGCATCGGCGATCAGCGGATGGCTGGTGCTGCCTTCATCGGTCGCCTGCTCCATCAGCGTGTCGTAGAGCAGGCCGCCGCCGAACCCGACCAGGCCGGCGGCCGGTGATCCCTGGACGACATAGGGATTGAAACTGTCGAATGTGCCTGGCACCACCGAATTCAGCGTGCCGCCCTTGGGCGCGTTCGGATTGACGTAGTCGTAGTGCTGGAAATTGGCGCCGTATTTGGACTCGCCGATCAGCGATGAGGTGGTGCGCCATTCGTCGGCGCGGGCAGCCTGCAATCCCGCCGCCAGAAGGGCTGCCGCCAGCAACGACTTGAGAAGCGTTCGGCCAACCGTCATGCACTATCCTCTTCGCGATGCCCGTTCATGGGCAATCTAGATGATTTGGCGCTCGTGAAAACCGTCATGCGCGGCTTTGTCGCCGCCTATGCGGTTTTCCCAATAAAAAAGCCGGGCTGAACCCGGCTTTTTCAAGGTCGTTGAGATGATATCGAAATTATTGGGCAGGCGCCGGTGCCGGTGCGGCCGGAGCCGGGGCGGCGGGAGCGGCCGGCGCGGCACCCTCAGCCGGCTTTGCCGGAGCGGCTGCATCGGCAGGCTTGGCGCCTGCATCGGCGGCGGCACCGGGTGCCGGCAGCGGCTTGGGATTGTCGGACAGCGTGCGCAGATAGGCGATGACGTTGGCGCGGTCCTCGTCCTTGGGCAGGCCGGCGAAGCCCATGGCGGTGCCCTTCACGAATTTCTTCGGCGAGGTGATGAAGTGGTTGATGTTGTCGTAGGTCCACTTCTCGGTGCCGCCCTTGGAGAATTCCTTCATGCCGGCCGAATAGGCAAAGCCTTCATGCTCGGCGACCGGGCGGTCGACGAGGTCCCACAGGTCCGGGCCGACCTTGTTGGGGCCGCCCTTTTCGCCGGAATGGCAGGCCTGGCACTTCTTGAAGACGGCAGCACCCTGCTCGACATTGGCGGTTGCCAGCAGGTCGGCGATCGGCTTGGCCGCGGCAGCCGGCGCGGCCGGCCCGCCTTCGGCGGGCTCCGCGGCCTCGATGGCGAAACCAGGCTTTTCCGGCGCCGGCGACGCAAACAGCGCATCGGACACAATGCCGACCGAGAAGACGACGAAAACGGTTCCGAGCAATCCGGCGAGCAGCTTGTTGACTTCGTTGGAATCCATACGCCCCTTGCTCCCTTTTCCGGCGGACAGAACCGTCCACTCCGTCCGTCGGTATCGTGACCCGTCCTGCCAGGGCGGTCAAATCGGGCGGAAACTAGGTCTTTTGCTGCGGCGTTGCAACACCTATAAGGGCGCTTCCAGTGAGACCTTTTGCCACTTTCCCTGTCCTCTTTCGAGACGCCTTGCACCCGAAATGTCCACGCTGATCCTGATCCCGGCCCGCATGGCTTCGACCCGCCTGCCGGGCAAGCCGCTGGCCGACATCGCCGGCGCCCCGATGATCGTCCATGTCGCCCGCCGCGCCGCCGAAGCCGGCCTTGGCCGGGTGATGGTGGCGACCGACACGCAAAGCGTGGCGCAAGCGGTGCGCGCGCACGGTTTCGAGGCCGTGATGACGCGCATGGATCACGAATCCGGCTCCGACCGCATCCACGAGGCGCTGGTCGCGCTCGACCCCGGGCGCAAGGTCGAAACCATCGTCAATGTGCAGGGCGACCTGCCGACCATCGATCCCCGGATCATCGCCGCGTCGCTCAGGCCTTTCGAGGACAGTGCGGTGGATATCGCCACGCTCGGCGTCGAGATCGTCCGCGATGAGGAAAAGACCAATCCCAATGTCGTCAAGATCGTCGGCTCGCCGCTTTCCGGCAGCAGGCTGAGGGCGCTCTATTTCACCCGTGCCACGGCGCCTTGGGGCGAGGGGCCGCTCTACCATCATGTCGGCCTCTACGCCTATCGCCGCGAAGCACTCGAGCGTTTCGTCGCGCTGAAGCCGTCGCCGCTCGAACGGCGCGAGCGGCTGGAACAGTTGCGGGCGCTGGAAGCCGGCATGCGCATCGACGCCGAGATCGTCCAGTCGCTGCCGCTCGGCGTCGACACGCCTGAAGACCTCGAACGCGCCAGAACAATCCTTTCAACCTGAGATATCGGCATGCCTGAAAAGACCAACAGAATATCCTTCCAGGGCGAACCGGGCGCCAATTCCGACACCGCCAGCCGCAACATGTTCCCTTCGATGGAGCCGTTGCCCTGCCCGACCTTCGAGGATGCCTTCAACGCGGTCGAGACCAACAAGGCCGACCTCGCCATGATCCCGATCGAGAACACCATTGCCGGGCGCGTCGCCGATATCCATCATCTCCTGCCGGAATCGAAGCTGCACATCGTCGGCGAATATTTCCTGCCGATCCATTTCCAGCTGATGGTGCTGCCAGGCGTCAAGCGCGACGAGATCAAGACGGTGCACAGCCACATCCATGCGCTTGGCCAATGCCGCAAATACGTTCGCAAGAACGGTTGGAAGGCGATCGTCGCCGGCGACACGGCCGGCGCCGCCAAAATGGTCTCCGAGGTCAAGGACCGCAGCATGGCGGCGCTGTCGCCGGCCCTGGCCGCGACCCTCTACGGGCTCGATATCATCGAGCAAAACGTCGAGGACACCGACTCAAACGTCACCCGCTTTGTCGTCCTGACCAAGAACAAGCAATGGGCCGAGCGTCCTTCGCCCGACGTCAAGATGATGACGACCTTCATCTTCCGCGTCCGCAACGTGCCGGCCGCGCTCTACAAGGCGATGGGCGGCTTCGCCACCAACGGCATCAACATGACCAAGCTGGAGAGCTACCAGCTGGGCGCTTTCACGGCGACGCTGTTTTACGCCGACATCGAGGGCCATCCCGACGATCCGCTGGTCAAGCTGGCGCTGGACGAGCTGCGTTTCTTCTCGCGCGAAGTGCGCATTCTCGGCGTCTATCCGGCCAGTGAGTCGCGTGAGCAGTGGAAGGTTGCGGACTAGATCACCGCGCCCAGCGGCACATAGTCGATCTCCATGAACGTCTCGACCTCCGGCACCCAGCGGTCGCGCACGAAGGCGACATGGTCTGGATGGTCGTTGTACCTGGTGTAGGCGGCCTGGTCGGCGAACTCCATCGAGAAGCCGAAACGATAGTCGTTCTTGGGGCTGATCTGCCGCAATTGCTCGAAATGCGTGACGCCCCTGATCGCGGTGAGAATCCTCTTGGCGTCGACCAGGAACCGCTTTTCCTCCAGCGAATGCGGCGGATGCTTCAGCGTGAAAACGACGGTGTGACGGATCATGTCCTGCTCCTGCAATGTCTTTAGGTGTTCGCTGCCATCATTCTGAATCGACCCAGGCGCGGATGAGGTGATGCGCAATGGCGCCTTTCGGCGGCGTGATCAGATTGTCCTGGTGCGTCCTTTCCAGCATCCGGCGCACCTCGTCGCGAAAAAACCAGCGGCAGTCCTCAAGCTCGTTGAGGTCGGCCTGGATATCGTCATTGAGCGGCTCGCCGAAGCAGCCGATCATCAGCGAATAGGGAAACGGCCAGGGCTGGCTGGCGTGGTAGACGACGCGGCCAAGCCGGATGCCGGCCTCCTCCAGCGTCTCGCGGCGCACCGCCGCTTCGATCGTCTCGCCCGGCTCGATGAAGCCGGCGAGGGCCGAATACATGCCCGGCGCGAAATGACGGCCGCGCCCGAGCAGGCACTTCTCCCGCGTCGCCGTCAGCATGATCGCCACCGGGTCGGTGCGCGGAAAATGTTCGGTGCCGCAATTCGGGCAATGCCGCTTGTAGCCGCCGGCCCGCATCTGCGATTCCGTGCCGCATTTGCTGCAGAAGCGATGGCTGGCATGCCAGGCGAGCAAAGCCGCCCCTTGCGCCATCGCGCCGGCCGCCGCCTCGTCGATCAGCCCTTGCATGTAGACCGAGCGGTAGTCGATGGCCTTGACTGTTTCCGGAAGCTGTTCGGGTTCGACGCCGGCGGGCACGGCCAGCACCGGTCCTCGTTCGGAAAAACCGAGCAGGATGCCTTGCGCCAGGGAAACCTTGAAGGGCTCGCTCTCGGTCGCACCGAACCAGGGATCGAGAGCGCCGCCATCGCCGAGCTTCAGATAGAGCCGGCCGCCATGCATCAGAAGCAGCCGCGTCGCCGGATCGGCCAGCGCCTTGTCGACCGAATCGTCGGCGCGGTTCTCGGACTGCCGGTCGATCGTGTTGCCGGCGAAGCCGACGAACTGGCTCGGCTCGCGCAAAGGCGCGTCAAACAGGCGGAAGCTCATGGGGACTCTGGAATATGTTGAGGGATGGACACGGGGAACGCTTATAGCGCCGCCTTGATCGTTTCGGCAAACCGTCGCAAGTCGGAACGCTGATAGGGCTCTCGCAGGCCATGTCCCCACACAGGACCTGGCCAGCCGGGATCGCCTTCAGAACGCGCGATGACATGGATGTGCAACTGGCGCACGATGTTGCCGAGCGCGCCGGTGTTGATCTTGGTGCAGCCGGTCGCTTTCTTCAGCGCCTGCGCCACCATATTGGTCTCGAAGGTCAGCATCGCCTGGTCAAGCGGCGTCATGTCGTGGATTTCCTCCGCGCCCGGCCGCTGCGGCACCAGCAGCAGCCATGGCCAGCGGCGGTCGTTCATCACCCGCAGCTCGCACAGCCCAAGCCACATCAACTGCTCGCTGTCCGCCTCCAGCCGTGCGTCCAGCGTGAATCCGGCCTTCAGGCCCGGCAGCATCGGCGTTTCCCTTGCTTTTCTTGTTTTCCTCAAACGCAGGAACGCTAGAGCGGCGGCAGGGGGGCTGCAAGCGAATCATTGCGCCCCTCACGCTTTGGTGCGCCAATTCCATATTTTTGCGATTTCTGCGGCGCACTTGCATTTCGTCGCGCAATTGCCGATATGGAAAGCGGGAGGTTGGTGGTGGACGATCCACTCGCCAACCGGGTCAGGTCCGGAAGGAAGCAGCCCTAACGAGCCCGGAACGGGTCATTGTTCCAGCCTCCCACCTCATCGGCCCCTCTCGCGACATTGACGACGCATTGCAGCGCGGGCGAGACTATGCGCAGGAATCGGCCGCCTTCGGGCGCGGCCATTTGGAGCTTTACGGGCGTATGAGCGAAGCCGGAAATTCGGGACCAAAAAGCCTGGAGATAGGCAAGGCCGCCGCCTATCGCGTGCTGGCACGCAAGTACCGTCCTTCGAACTTCTCCGAGCTGGTCGGCCAGGAGCCGATGGTGCGCACCCTCACCAACGCCTTTGCCACCGGCCGTATCGCCCAGGCCTGGATGCTGACCGGCGTGCGCGGCGTCGGCAAGACGACGACGGCGCGCATCCTCGCGCGCGCCCTGAACTATAAAACCGCTGATATCGACCAGCCGTCGGTCGACCTTGCCGTCCTCGGCGAACATTGCCAGGCGATCATGGAAGGCCGCCATGTCGACGTCATCGAGATGGACGCCGCCTCGCACACCGGCATCGACGACATCAGGGACATCATCGAGCGCGTGCGCTACGCGCCGGTCTCGGCCCGCTACAAGGTCTATATCATCGACGAAGTGCACATGCTGTCGACGCAGGCCTTCAACGGCCTTCTGAAGACGCTGGAAGAGCCGCCGCCGCACGTCAAATTCATCTTCGCCACCACCGAGATCCGCAAGGTCCCGATCACCGTCCTGTCGCGCTGCCAGCGCTTCGACCTGAGGCGCATCGACGCCGGCGCGCTGGTCGGGCATCTCGCCTCGATCTCGGCCAAGGAGGGCATTTCGGTCGACGACGACGCGCTGGCGATGATCGCGCGCGCCGCCGAAGGCTCGGCCCGTGATTCGCTATCCATCCTTGACCAGGCGATTGCCCATGGCGCCGGCTCTGTCGGCGCCGATGCGGTTCGGGCGATGCTGGGGCTTGCCGACCGCGCCCGCATCGTCGACCTGTTCGAACATGTGATGAAAGGCGATGTCGCGGCAGCCCTTGGCGAATTCCGTGCGCAGTACGATACCGGCGCCGATCCGGCCGCCGTGCTGACCGACCTTGCCGAATTCAACCACCTCGTCACCCGGCTGCGTTTCGTGCCGACGGCCATCGAGGATGCCTCGCTATCCGAGGACGAGCGGCAGCGCGGCGCCGATTTCGCCAGGACGCTGTCGGTCAGGGTGCTGTCGCGGACATGGCAGATGCTGCTCAAGGGCATTCCAGAGGTGCAGTCCTCCAACCGGCCCGTCAGCGCCGCCGAAATGGTGCTGATCCGGCTGGCGCATGCCGCCGACCTGCCGACGCTGGACGAGGCGTTGAGATCGCTTGAAGGCGCCGCGCCGGCGCAGAATGGCGCGCTGCGCCCAAATGGGGCGCCTGCAGGGGGAGGCAACGGCAACGGCGCCAGCGCGGTGGCGCAGACGCGCATGCCGTCTGGCCCGGGCGGCGCGCAGACCATGCGGCTGGTCGAAGCCTCGCTTGCGCCCGTTGCCTACGTCGCTCCGCCGGAGCCGGTCACGGAGGCGCAATCGGCGCCGCTGAAATCGCTGGCCGACATCATTGCTCTGGCAGACGCGCAGCGCGACATCGCCTTCAAGGTGCTGGTCAAAAGCTGCATCCGGTTTGTACGCATCGAGCCCGGCCGCATCGACGTTGGCCTGACCAGCGATGCGCCCAAGATGCTGCTCAACGACCTGACGACGAAATTGCGCGCCTGGACCGGTCGCAGCTGGCTTGTCTCGCTGTCGAAGGAAGAGGGCGGCCAGACGCTCGCCGAAATGGAATCGGCCAAACGCGAGACGGCTTTTCTCGATGCCAAGAGCGACCCGACAGTGGCCGCCATCCTGGCGCGCTTTCCCGGTGCCAAGATCATCGACGTGCGCATTCCGGACGCGCCGGAAGCCGAAACGGTAGAGGCCGAAGTGCCGGTCGAGCCGCCGGCTGACGACGATGAACCCTGATCCAGCCACGAATCCGCAAAGGACCCGACCATGAAAGATCTTCTCGGCCTGATGGGCAAGGCGAAGGAAATGCAGGCCAAGTTCCAGGCCATGCAGGACGAGATCGCCACGCAGGAAGCGTCCGGCCAGGCCGGCGGCGGCCTGGTCAATGTGACGCTGACCGGAAAATTCGAGATGAAGTCGTTGAAGATCGATCCGTCTCTGTTCAAGGAAGACGATGTCGAGATCCTGGAAGACCTGGTGCTGGCCGCTCACAACGACGCCAAGACCAAGGTCGAGCAGATCATGCAGGAAAAGACCAAGGCGCTGACCGCGGGCCTGCCGATCCCGCCGGGAATGAAACTGCCCTTCTAGCCTTCGGTGCGGCCATGGCCGAAGAGCCGTCCGAAAGACTGATCGAGCAGCGTATCCGCAACAGGATCTACGAGATCCTGGAAATCCTGGCCGATTGTGACGACGGCGTCGATCTCGTCGGCATCAAGGGTTATTTCTATCTGTTCGAGGATTTCCTCCATCGCCCATCGATCGAAGCCGGCACATCGGCGCTTTCGAAGGACGAGCGCGCGATCGTGCTGGAGATCGCCGAATTCCTCGAGGCGGCAAGCGAGACAAATCCGGACTTCACCAAGGCTGAGTTCATAGACAGCGACTGGCCGGGAAAGATCGCGCCGACGGCCAGGGAGGCGCGGACGCTGTTCCTCCGGCGCGGCCTGTTTTCGGAGAAGGTCGAGGAGCTTGAGCCTGGCCAGCCGGCCGCGATAGCGGCCGGGCGGTAGATCGCTTCAGGAAAAATCGCGTGGTGCTTTCCCTTGGGGCAATTGCGGCGAAACAAAGAGAGAGCGGTCATCGCTTTTGTGAAATGACGGCTCGATCTATCTGGAAAGCCACGAAATTGTGCCAATTTGGCAACAGTACGTTGTTAATAACGTTTTGGCCATCATTTTGCCCGAAAGTGTCTCATTCTTGCCGCAGCCTGGGGGCGGGCACGAAGTGAGAGGGTTACCTGTTGATTTCCACGCGATGGAAGACGCCGCTGTTGCTCGGCGCCGTCATTTCACCCCTGTTTTTGGCTGCCTGCAGCCAGACCACTTCACACGGCATGTCCGTCGCCAGCCTGACCGACGCCATCACGCCGGGTTTCCTGAGTTCAGGGGCCTACAGCCACACGCCGAAGGACAAGGAATGCCTGGAACGGGCGATGTTCTTCGAGTCGAACCGCTCGAGCCGCGACGGCATGATCGCGGTCGGCACGGTGGTGATGAACCGGCTGCGCTCCGGCAACCATGGCAGCACCATCTGCCAAGTGGTGGGCGAGCCCGGGCAGTTCGCGCCTGGTGTCATGACAAGGCCGATGAATTCACGCGCAATGCCCGATGTCGAGGAAGCCGCCGACGCGGTGCTGAAGGGCGAGCGCAAGTCCAAGCTCAAGAACACCATGTTCTTCCACACAGCCGGCCTCCGCTTCCCCTACAAGAACATGCACTACACCATGGTTGCCGGCGGCAATGCCTTCTACGAGAAGCGCGGCCGCAACTGGCAGCCGCTGCCGGATGAGCCGCAGGTCGCTATTGCCTCGGCGGCGCCCGACAAGTCAGCCGCGCCGGTGACGATGGTCGCGTCCGCCGAGCCGGTGCGTCCAGCCAGGACGGCAACCGTTCGATCCGCTCCCGCCCAGCAGACCTATGTGACCGCCGCTGCCGCGCCGGCCGCGAAATCCGCGCGTGTCTCGCAAGAGCCGACGGTGGTGGCGATGCAGGAGCCGATGGAAGAGCCGGATGCCGCGCGTTTTGGCGGAAGCTTGAACACAAGGGTCATCTCGTCGGTTCAAGACGCGCCGCAAGAGGCGTCGATGGGGTTCCAGTCGACGCCTGAGAACACAGACGCCATTGGCGCGATGATTGTCAGCCAGGGCCGGCCGCTCGAGACCAACTGATCTGCGCCCCGCGGTCCGCCAAGGCCCAATATGGCGGTCATGCGGATGCAGATGTTCCAAAGCGCTCTGAAAAATCCTGGAGCGGTTCACCGTTTCGCGGAAACGGTGAACCGCTCCAGCTTTTCGTTTTGACGCAATTCCGGACGGAAAACCGCTTCGCACTTTTCCTGGAATTGCTCTAGATCAGAACGATGTCGAAGCGAATCGCCGGTCCCGAGATCGAACGTCTGATCCAGCTCCTGGCCAAGGTGCCGGGGCTGGGACCCCGTTCGGCCAGGCGTGCCGCCCTTCATCTGATCAAGAAGAAAGAGCAGCTTTTGTCGCCGCTTGCCGCCGCCATGGCCGAGGCGGCCGACAAGGTGCGCATCTGCTCGACCTGCGGCAATGTCGATACATCGGACCCTTGCATGATCTGCACCGATCCGCGCCGTGATGCCGGCACCATCATCGTCGTCGAGGACGTCTCCGACCTGTGGGCGCTGGAGCGCGCGGCGGCGATGAATGTGCGCTACCACGTGCTCGGCGGCACGCTGTCGCCGCTCGACGGCATCGGCCCCGAGCAGCTCAACATGCGCTCGCTGGTTGATCGCGTCGCCGGCGGCGAGGTCAAGGAGATCATCCTCGCCGTCAATGCGACGGTGGAGGGCCAGACGACCGCGCATTACCTCACCGACCAGTTGTCCGGCTTCGACATCAAGGTGACGCGCCTTGCGCATGGCGTGCCGGTCGGCGGCGAACTCGACTATCTCGACGAGGGCACGCTGGCCGCGGCGCTGCGTTCGCGGACGGCGTTTTGACAAAGTTGCGGCAGAGGATGCGGGTCATGATTTTTGCGCGTCCTTCCAGGCTGGTGCCAAGCACCCCCCTCGACAGGACGGAGAGGGGTGCGAAGGAACGCAAACCTCTCAGATTGGCTCTGTTTTCCTTTTTTGCAGTTCTTCTCTCGGTCTTTTCCACCCCCGCCTCCGCCGCAAAGATCGACGACCAGTTCCGCGCCTGGCTGCAGAACGACCTCTGGCCACAGGCCAAGGCGAAAGGCATTTCCAAAACCACCTTCGACGCCGCCTTCGACGGCATCAAGCCCAATCTGAAGCTGCCGGACCTGGTCAAGCCGGGCGAGAAGGCGGCCACGCCGCAGAAGCAGCACCAGGCCGAATTCGGCTCACCCGGCGCCTATTTCGCCGAGAAGACGGTTCGCGCGGTGACGGCGGGCGGGCGCGCGCGCGAAGCCGCCAATGCCAGGACACTTGCGGCCATCGAAAAGCGCTATGGCGTGCCGGGCGAAGTGCTGCTGGCGATCTGGGGCCGCGAGACCGGATTCGGCGCGGCGAAGATGCCCTACGACGCCTTCGAAGTGCTGGGCACCAAGGCATTCATGTCGACCAGGAAGGACTTCTTCCGCACCGAACTGCTTGCCGCACTCGAGATCGTCGAGCGCGGGCTGGCTCCGGTCGGCGCGATGAAATCGTCCTGGGCCGGCGCGCTCGGCCAGCCGCAATTCATGCCGACCTCGTTCCTGAAACATGCCGTCGATTTCGACGGCGACGGCCGCGTCGACATCTGGAACTCGACGCCGGACGTGTTGGCCTCGATCGCCAATTATCTCGTCCACTATGGCTGGGTAAAGGGTCGTGGCTGGGGATTCGAGGTGACGGTGCCGGAAAGCGTTTCCTGTTCGCTGGAAGGCCCGGACCAGGGCAAGAAAATCTCGCAATGGGCTGATATGGGCATCAAGCGCGTCGGCGGCAAACCGTTTCCAGTGAGTGAGCTGAAGGCCGAAGGCTTTCTGCTGATGCCGGCAGGGCGCAGCGGCCCGGCCTTTGTCGCCACGCCCAATTTCTACGTGCTGAAGCAATACAACACCAGCGACCTGTACGCGCTGTTCATCGGCCATGGCGCCGATCGCATCGCCCATGGCGATCAGAACTTCGCCGGCAGCTGGGGCGCGGTCGGCGGGCTGCACCGTTCGGACATCGCCGCCCTGCAGCGGGCGCTGGAGGCCAAGGGCTATGATGTCGGCAGCGCCGATGGCCTGCCCGGCTTCAAGACCCGCCGCTCGATCGGCATATGGCAAGCCAAGAACGGCCGCGCCGCCACCTGCTTTCCTGACGCCGACCTGGTCGCAGTGCTGAAATAGCTCCGAAATTAGCAGATTTTTCTCGATCGGCAGCCTCGATTGGCTGGCCTATGCGTCGACACCCCACCGGCCTTTCTGGCCCAATGAGCCGTCGTATAAATGCTCGTTGCCCGCCACGGGGCCGCCGGGTATGGTGTTGACCAACTGGACAAAAACCACGACGGTAAGTGGGCAGAGGGGCCGTCTCCAGGCCCCGAAAAAATTCCGCAACCCTGAGCCGGGAACTCAGGTCAACAAACAACAAAACAGGGAACAATCACAATGATGATGGAAAAGTTTGCTCTACGCTCTCGCTTCCTGCTCGCGGGTGCCGCCATGTCGGCGCTGCTTCTGGCCGGCGCGCCCGCCGGTGCGGTCACGCCCGCCGACACGCTGGTCGAAGGTTTCGCGATCGACGACATCATCTCTATGGATCCGGGCGAGGCGTTCGAGCTGTCGACCGCCGAGGTCACCGGCAACACCTATGATCTGCTTGTCCGTCTCGACCTCAGCGACACCTCCAAGGTCAAGGGCGACCTTGCCGAAAGCTGGACCGTCTCCGATGACGGCCTGACCTACACGTTCAAGCTCAAGCCCGGCCTGAAATTCGCTTCCGGCAATCCGATCACGGCGTCCGATGTCGCCTGGTCGTTCGAGCGCGTCATCAAGCTCGACAAGAGCCCGGCCTTCATCATCGGCCAGTTTGGCATCAGCGGTGACAACGTCACCGAAAAGGCCAAGGCTGTCGACGACGGCACCTTCCAGTTCACCGTCGACAAGGCCTATGCGCCGAGTTTCGTGCTGAACTGCCTGTCGGCAACGGTGGCTTCGGTGGTCGACGCCAAGCTGGTCAAGGAACATGTCGCTTCGGTCACGCCGAGCGCCGACTACAAATGGGACAATGACTTCGGCAACGCCTGGCTGAAGACCGGCTATGCCGGCTCCGGCGTCTTCAAGCTGCGCGAATGGCGGGCCAACGAAGCCGTCGTTCTCGAGCGCAACGACAATTACTACGGCGAAAAAGCCAAGCTTGCCCGCGTCATTTATCGCAACATGAAGGAAAGCTCGGGCCAGCGCCTGGCGCTCGAGGCTGGCGACATCGACGTTGCCCGCAATCTCGAACCGAACGACCTCGACGCGATCGCCAAGAACGCCGACCTCACCACCACCAGCGCGCCCAAGGGCACGGTCTATTACATCAGCCTCAACCAGAAGAACGCCAACCTCGCCAAGCCGGAGGTGCGCCAGGCGTTCAAGTATCTGGTCGACTATGATGCCTTGAGCTCGACCATCCTCAAGGGCATCGGCGAAATCCATCAGACCTTCCTGCCCAAGGGCGTGCTCGGCGAATTGGATGAGAATCCGTTCAAGCTCGATGTCGCCAAGGCCAAGGAATTGCTGGCCAAGGCCGGTCTGCCCGACGGCTTCAGCGTAACCATGGACGTACGCACCGGCCAGCCGACGACCGGCATGGCGGAATCGATCCAGCAGACGCTCGGACAGGCCGGCATCAAGCTCGAGATCATCCCGGGCGACGGCAAGCAGACGCTCACCAAATACCGCGCCCGCAACCACGACATCTATATCGGCCAGTGGGGCCAGGATTATTTCGACCCGAACTCCAACGCCCAGACCTTTGCCTCGAACCCGGACAATTCGGATGCGGCCAAGACCAAGACGCTGGCCTGGCGCAACGCCTGGGACATTCCGGACCTGACCAAGCAGACGGAAGCGGCACTGCTCGAGAAGGATGCCGGCAAGCGCGCCGACATATACAAGGATCTCGAGAAGAAGATCCTCGACACCAGCCCCTTCGTCGTCATCCACCAGCAGCTGGAAGTGGCCGGCCTGCGCAAGAACCTCAAGGGCTTTGCGCTCGGCCCGAGCTTCGACACCAACTTCGTCGGCCCGGTGTCCAAGGAATAGTGCTCGCGGACACGCCGCATGAGCGCGGTTGAAAAAGAAGTGGCGGCGGGGCGCGGCAGCGCCCGCGCCGTCGCTATTGCATCATCGCTTGGCCGTTTCCTGGTCATTGCGATCACGACCTATCTTGGTCTGCTAGCGGTCACCTTCTTCATCGGCCGCGTCATTCCGATCGACCCGGTGCTGGCGGTGCTCGGCGACCGGGCGCCGGCCAATGTGGTTGAGCGCACGCGCCGCGAGATGGGTCTCGATTTGCCGTTGATCGAGCAGTTCTACATCTATGTGAAGAATGCGCTGAACGGCAATTTCGGCGTCTCCGTGCTGACCACCAATCCGGTCATGACCGACATTCGCCGGGCGCTTCCGGCCACGACGGAACTGGCGACCCTCGGAACGCTGATCGGCGCGTTGTTCGGCGTGCCGCTCGGTGTGCTGGCCGCGGTCAGGCGCGGCAGCCTCATCGACCAGATCGTGCGCGTCATCGGCCTGATCGGTTATTCCGTGCCGATCTTCTGGCTGGGGCTGCTTGGGCTGGTGCTGTTTTACGCCAAGCTGCAATGGGTTGCCTTCCCGGCGAGGCTCGACGTCGTCTACGAATACACCTTTACGCCGATCACCGGCTTCTATCTCCTCGACTCCGCAATGCAGGGGCAGTGGGACGTTTTTTACGACGCCTTCCGCCACATCATCCTGCCGGCCTCGCTGCTCGGCTATTTCTCGCTCGCCTATATCAGCCGCATGACGCGCTCGTTCATGCTCAACGAATTGTCGCAGGAATATATCGTCGCGGCGCGCGCCAAGGGCCTGTCGGAAACCCGCATCATCTGGGGCCACGCGCTGCGCAACGCGGCGGTGCCGATGGTGACGGTGATCGCGCTGTCCTATGCCGGACTGCTGGAAGGTTCGGTGCTGACCGAGACCGTCTTCTCATGGCCGGGCATCGGCCTTTACATCACCAATTCGCTGCAGAACGCCGACATGAATGCGGTGCTTGGCGGCACCATCGTCATCGGCTCGGTGTTCATCGCCATCAACCTTCTGTCCGACCTGCTGTATCGTGTGCTCGATCCGAGGACGAAGTCCGCATGAGCGTCGACACCATCCAGAGCCGTCGCGACTGGCTGCTCAGCGAGCGGCCGGCCTCGCGCATGCAGGCAAGGCTCGGCCGCGCCTATGTGGCGTGGCGGCGCTTTTCCGCCAACCGGTTGGCGTTTCTGGGCCTGCTCATCATCATTGCCCTGCTGGTCGTTGCCGCCCTTGCCGGCGTGCTGGCATCTTATTCGCCAACGTTCGGCGACCTGAAGAACGCGCGCCTGCTGGCGCCGAGCTCTGAGCACTGGTTCGGCACCGACGATCTCGGCCGCGATATCCTGTCGCGCATCCTCTACGGCTCGCGCTGGACGCTTTATGTGGTCATCCTGGTCGCCATCATCGCCGCCCCCATCGGCCTCCTGGTCGGCACGGTGGCCGGCTATGCCGGCGGCTGGACCGATGCCATCCTGATGCGCATCACCGACATCTTCCTCGCCTTTCCCAAGCTGATCCTGGCGCTGGCCTTCGTCGCAGCACTGGGCCCCGGCATCGAGAATGCAGTGCTGGCCATCGCCATCACCTCATGGCCGCCCTACGCCCGCATCGCGCGGGCAGAGACGCTGACGGTGCGCAATTCCGACTACATCAAGGCGGTGCAACTGATGGGCGCTTCGCCCTTCCGCATCGTGCTGCGCCATATCATGCCGCTTTGCATTTCGTCCCTGATCGTCAGGGTGACGCTCGACATGGCCGGCATCATCCTGACCGCCGCCGGGCTCGGTTTCCTCGGCCTCGGCGCGCAGCCGCCGCTGCCCGAATGGGGCACGATGATCGCCTCCGGCCGCCGCTTCGTGCTCGATCAATGGTGGGTGGCCGGTGCGCCGGGCTTCGCCATTCTCATCGTCAGCCTCGGCTTCAACCTGCTTGGCGACGGCCTGCGCGACGCGCTCGATCCGCGGAGTGGCGACCAATGAGCGGGGAGACGAAGACGCTTTTCGACGTAGACGACCTGCGCGTCACCTTCCCGACCCGCACCGGGCTGATCGAGGCGGTGCGCGGCGTTTCCTTTTCGCTCGGCCGCGAACGGCTCGGCATCGTCGGCGAATCCGGCTCGGGAAAATCGCAGACCGGCCGCGCCATCATGGGCCTGACGCCACCGCAGGCGCGGATATCGGCCAACAAGCTCGCCTTCGACGGCATCGACCTGCTCACCGTCTCGCCACGCGAACGCCGGGCGCTGCGCGGCAAGCGCATCGCCATGATCCTGCAGGATCCGAAATATTCGCTCGACCCGGTGATGAGCATCGGTCGCCAGATCGTCGAGACGCTGCGCACCCATGAAAAGGTCGGCAAGGCGGAGGCACGCGACCGTGCATTGGCCATGCTGGAGGCGGTGCAGATCCGTGATCCCTCTCGCGTCTTCAATTTGCATCCGCATGAAGTTTCGGGCGGCATGGGCCAGCGCGCCATGATCGCCATGATGCTGATCGCCGGTCCGGAAATGATGATCGCCGACGAGCCGACCTCGGCGCTCGACGTCACCGTGCAGCTCGATGTGCTCGGCATCCTCGACCGGCTGGTCAGTGAGCGCGGCATGGGGCTGATCTTCATCTCGCACGATCTGCGCCTGGTCTCGTCCTTCTGCGACCGCGTCATCGTCATGTATGCCGGCAAGGTGGTCGAGCAGCTCAAGGCGTCCGAACTCGGCCAGGCCCAGCATCCCTACACGCGCGGCCTGCTCAATTGCATGCCCAAGATCGGTGCCGACCGCCACCCGCTGCCGGTGCTCGACCGCAAGCCGGAGTGGGCGGCATGACTTCTGCGATTGCCGTCGACAGGCTGGAAGTGATCTTCGACCGTTTTCGCGCACTGAAGGGCGTCAGCCTCGACGTGCAGCCGGGCCAATCCTTCGGCCTGGTCGGCGAATCCGGCTCCGGCAAATCGACGCTGCTGCGGGCCATCGCCGGCCTTGCGCCGGTTGCATCGGGCGGCATCGTCGTCAACGGCAAGACGCTCGGCGCGCGCCGCGACAAAGCCTTCTACCGTGAAGTGCAGATGGTCTTCCAGGATCCGTACGGGTCGCTGCACCCGCGCCAGACCGTCGACCGTCTGCTGCAGGAGCCGCTTGCCATCCATGGCTTTGCCGACGGCGAAAAGCGCATCCAGCGGGCGCTGGACGAGGTCGGCCTCGGCAACGGTTTCCGCTTCCGCTATTCGCACCAACTGTCCGGCGGCCAACGCCAGCGCGTGGCGATCGCCCGTGCGCTCATTCTCGAACCGTCGATCCTGCTGCTCGACGAGCCGACCTCGGCGCTCGATGCCTCGGTGCAGGCGGAAGTGCTCAACCTGCTGGAAGAGGTACGCAAGCGGCGCAAGCTGACCTTCCTGATGGTCAGTCACGACCTCGCCATCATCACCCATATGTGCGAGCGGCTGATGGTGATGCAAAGCGGCGAGGCGGTGGAGAATCTGGCGGCGGCGGATCTTGTCGAACGCCGTGTGACCAAGGACTATACGCGCAATCTGTTGCGGGCCAGCGACGGGTTTGTGAGAACCGCTTGAATTCGTTTTCTCTTTTGCGCCGAACAACCATCTTGGGGAATTCCCATGGAGGAATGGAAGTTTGCGGATCCGCCCAATGTCGCGGTGTTTGTGGATAGGGCAGTCGTTACCCGCGGCGATTGGATTGCATACGTCTCACATGACGATGACGACGGCAGTTGGCAATTCCACAACAGCGAAACCGGACCTGTTGACGAAGGCGATATCATGATCGTCAGCTTGCAAAACGTTGTGCAGCGGGACGAAAGCATCCAGGCGTTGGCGGACTTGCCAGAAGGCTGGCACGCTTGGCGCACCTCGAAATCGTCGCCATGGCAACGCGCCAGGTCGCGCCCTGTGCCCTCCAACGACAACGAATGATCAGGCAAAGCCTTAGGCTGAGCCTTGCGCCAGTTCGCCGTTCTCCAGAACGGGTGGCTCTTCCCGGCCCTTCGGCTCCTTGATCCTGAACCACGTCACATAAAGCGCCGGCAGGAACAGCAGCGTGATTGCGGTACCCGCGATGATGCCGCCCATCATCGCATAGGCCATCGGACCCCAGAACACTTCACGCGCGATCGGGATCAGCGCCAGGCTGGCGGCCGCCGCCGTCAGTGCGATAGGGCGCATCCGGTGTTCGGTCGCTTCGATGACCGCCGCCCAGCGATCCTTGCCCTCGCGCACCAGATCCTCGATCTGCACGATCAGGATGACCGAATTGCGGATGAGGATGCCGATCAGCGCCAGCACGCCGAGGATGGCGACGAAGCCCAGCGGCGCTCCGCTCGGCACCAGGGCCGCCACCACGCCGATCAGGCCGAGCGGCGCCACCGCCACGACCAGGAACAGGCGCTGGAAGCTCTGCAACTGCACCATCAGGATCGTTGCCATGACGAACAGCATCAACGGCACGACGGCGGCGATCGGTCCCTGACTTTTGGCGCTCTCCTCGACCGAGCCGGCGGTGGCGATCGAATAGCCCGGCGGCAGCTTGGCGGTGAAGGCATCGACCGATGGCTTCAGTTCGTTGACGACCGTGGCCGGCAGCACGTCGCCGACCAGCCCGGCGCGCACGGTGATGGTCGGGATGCGATCGCGTCGCCACACCGTCGGTTGCTCCAGATCGTAGCGGAAGTTGGCGACCGCCGCGAGCGGGATCGCCTCGCCGGTGCTGGTCGGCAACTGCATGTTCTGCAACGTCTCGATCGAGCCGCGTTCGGCCCCGCGGGAGCGGGCCACGACATTGATCAGGTAAGTGGCGTCGCGCACCTGCGTGATGGTGGCGCCGCCGACCGTACTGTTCAGCGCGCTGGCGATGTCGGAGGAGGTGATGCCGAGCTGGCGTGCCTTGTCCTGCAGCACGTCGACCCTCAGCACGCGCTGCGGCTCGTTCCAGTCGAAGGTCGGCGCGGCGAGCTTTGGATTGGCGGAGATGACACCGGCGAATTGCTGCGCCAGTTCGCGCACCGTCTGGATGTCGGGACCGCCGACGCGGTATTGCACGGGGCGGCCGACCGGCGGTCCGAGTTCGAGCGGCTTGACGAAGGCGTCGGTGCCGACGAACTCCTCGCGCAGCAGCTTTTCCAGCGCCGGCTTGACCCGGTTGCGGGCCTCGATGCTCTTGGTGACGATGACGGTCTGGCCGAAATAGGGGTTGGCCGGCTGCACGTCATAGGCGAGCACGAAACGCACCGCGCCCTGGCCGATATAGGACGAGAAATGGTCGATGTCGGGATTGCCGACCAGTGCCCGCTGCTCGAACCGCTCCATCTGGTCGCGCGTGTCGGCGATCGAAGAATTCTGCGGCAGGTTCCAGTCGACGATCAGCTCCGGCCGGTCCGATGGCGGGAAGAACTGCTGCTGCACCAGGCCGAAGCCGGCGATCGAGCCGGCAAACAACAACACGGTGGCGATGATGGTCAGCCAGTGATGGCGCACCGAGCCGACAAGCACGCGCCGGAACAGCGAGGTGAAGCGGCCCGGCTGGTCGTGATGCTTGGTTTTCATCGTCGCCGGCAGGATGGTGACGCCGAGCAGGGGCGCAAACAGCACCGCCACGATCCATGACACCAGCAGCGAAACGGCGATGACCACGAACAGGGTGAAGGTATATTCGCCGGCGGCGCTGTTGTTGAGGCCGATCGGGATGAAGCCGGCGACCGTCACCAGCGTACCGGTCAGCATCGGAAAGGCGGTCGATGTGTAGACATAGGTCGCTGCCTTGCGCAGATTGTCGCCGACCTCCAGCCGCGCCACCATCATCTCGACCGCGATCATCGCGTCGTCGACCAGAAGGCCGAGCGCGATGATCAGCGCACCCAGGGAAATACGCTGCAGCGAAATGCCGAGATAGGCCATGACGGTGAAGGTGATGGCCAGCACCAGCGGGATCGACAGCGCCACGACGAAGCCGGCGCGCATGCCGAGACTGATGAACGACACGGCGAGCACGATGGCGACCGCCTCGAACAGCGCACGCGTAAAGCCCGAGACGGCCTCCTCGACGATGACCGGCTGGTCGGCCACCAGATGCACGCCGACGCCGACCGGCAGGTCGGCCAGCACCTTGTCCATCTCCTTGTGCAGGGCCTCGCCGAATTCGAGCAGGTTAGCGTTGGGTTTCATGCCGATGGCGAGCCCGATCGCGTCCTGGCCGTTGAAACGGAACAGTGCCGTCGGCGGATCGACATAGCCGCGTGTGATCGTCGCTACGTCGCTCAGGCGGAAGAAGCGGTCGTTGACGCGCAGATTGATGGCGCGCAGGCTTTCCTCGGAGGTGAACTGCCCGCCGACACGCACGCTGATGCGCTCCGGCCCGGACTGGATGACGCCGGACGGCGTGATCGCGTTCTGCGCCTGCAGGCTGGCGACGATCGCTTGCTGGTTGAGGCCGAGGGCGGCGATCTGGCGGGTTGAGAATTCGAGATAGATCGCTTCGTCCTGGGCGCCGACCAGGTCGACCTTGCCGGCGTTGGGCACGGTCAGGATCTTTGTTCTGGCATCCTCGACATAGTCGCGCAACTGGCGCGGCGTCAGCCCGTCCGATGTGAAGGCGTAGATGTTGCCATAGACGTCGCCGAAGCGGTCGTTGAAGAACGGGCCCTGCACACCCTGCGGAAACTGTGCCCCGATGTCATTGACCATGTTGCGCACCTGAATCCAGTTCGGCACGACATCGCGTGCCTTGGTGGTGTCCTTCAGGTTGACGAAGATGACGGTCTGGCCGGCCGTGGTGACGGACTTGGTGTAGTCGAGGCTATCGAGTTCCTCGAGTTTCTTCTCGATCCGGTCGGTCACCTGCTGCACGGTTTCCTTGACCGAGGCGCCCGGCCAGTTGGCCTGGATGATCATCGTCTTGATGGTGAAGTTGGGATCTTCTTCACGGCCGAGATTGAGGTAGGAGAACACGCCAGCCACGACGAAGACCAGCATGAAATACCAGACCATGGAGCGGTGGTTGAGCGCCCAGTCGGAGAGATTGAAGCCTTTCATGAGGCCCCTCCCTCGGGCACTGTCACCTTCTGGCCTTCGCTCAGGCTGTGGACGCCCGCCGTGACAACACGCATGCCGGCCTCCAGCCCCTCGGTCACCGTGAAGGTGCCGCCATTCTTCGACGCGACCTTTATGTCGCGTGCGTTCACGCTCGATGTCTGCGGGTCGACGATCCACACTTTCGCGGAACCGTTCTTTTCGAACAGCGCCGACATGGGCAGTTCGATCGTCGGTGCCACCTTGGTCACGCGGGTCGCCGTCACCGTCGAGCCGAGCCGGAAGGCCTGTGGCGGATCCGTGAGCGTCAGCCTGACGCGCCGGGTGCGGGTCGAGCCCTCGGATTGCGGTGCGATCTCGCGCAGCTTAGCCCCGGTCTGGATCGTCGGCAGCGACTGCAGGATGACCTGGAAGGGCGTGCCGGCCGCGAGATCACCGGTCAATTGGTCGGGAATGTCGACCACCGCCTCGCGCAGGTCCGAGCGCGCCACGGTGACGACGGTCTGGCCGGGCGAGACCGTCTGGCCAACTTCGGCGCCGACAGCGGTGACGACACCGTCGAAATCAGAGAACAGCCTGGCATAGCCGAGCTGTTCCTGCGATTTGGCAAGCGAGGCCTTGGCCCGCTCGACACCTGCCTCCGCAGCTTTGCGCGCCTGCTGCGCGGCGTCGAAGACAGCTTGCGTGGCGTTGGCTGAGGCGAGTAACTGGCGCTGCCGTTCCTCGCTGGCGGCGGCGTTGGCGAACTGCGCCTCGGCATTGGACAGTTCCGCCTTGGCCGCCTGGAGCGACAACTCCAGCGCGGTCGGATCGAGTGCCGCTATCGTCGTGCCCTTGCTGACGATGTCGCCGACCTGGACGTCGCGCGAGACGACCCGGCCAAGCAGGCGGAAGGCCAGGTCGGCGCTGACCTGCGGTTCGACGGATCCGGCAAAACCGAAGACTTGCGTGGTGCGCGGCTCGATCACCATCGACAGCACCGGCCGGATGATCTCGGGCGGCTTTTCCTCCGACCTGGAGCAGGATGCCAGCGCGCCGAGCATGAGCACGCCGAGCAGGATGCGCGGCGTCCGGCTCATTGGCCCGCTCCCGATATCTCGATCGTCTGTCCAGGGCTGAGCAGCTGTCCTCCAGCGGTGACGACGCTTTGGCCTTCGTCCAGCCCCCTGGCGATCACGACCGTGCCCGAATTGAACGCCAGCACTTCGACCGGCGCCATCGTCACCGCCTTGGTCGACGGATCGACGATCCAGACCGCCGGCTTGCCGGCGCTGGACGTCAGCGCCTGCCACGGCAGCAGGATCGCCTTCGCTGGCTTGGCGCTTACCGAGCCGATGACGGCTGCTCCCAGCGGCATGCCGGCGGGCGTGTCGGGAATGGCGACCTTGACCCGGATCGAGCCCGAAGCCGGGTCGACCGCAGGCGAGATTTCGCGGACCTTGCCCGTTGCCCTGACCTGCGGATCGGACAACAGCGTGATCGTCACCGCAGGCGATGCCGGTGTCTTGGCGATCAGTGTCTCCTGCACGTTGAACACCGCGTCGCGGTCGCCGTCCTCGGCGACGGTGAAGACGGTTTGCGCGGCTTGCACCACTTGGCCGGTTTCGACTTGGCGGGCGGTGATCACGCCGGCGGCACCGGCCTTGAGCTCGGTGAAGGACAGGTTTTGCTGGGCGTTGGAGAAAGCGCTCTGCGCGGCTTCGACGCTGCCTTGTGCCACCTTCAGGGCCTGGTCCGCGGCGTCATAGTCGCGCCTTGTGGTGAAGCCCTGCGCCAGCAGCGTCTTCTGCCGCTCGAAGGCGGCAACGGACTGGGTCAGTTGCGCCTTGGCTGCATCAAGATCGGCCTGCGCCGAGCGCAGGTCGGATTCCTGCTCCTGCGGGTCGATGCGGGCGAGCACCGTGCCTTGATCGACATGCTGGCCGACATCGACAAACCGTTCGGCGACGCGACCGCCGACCCGGAACGACAGATTGTTCAGCGTACGCGCCGCGATCACCCCGGTCAGCGAAGTCCTTGGCGCATAGTCGGCCATCGCCACCGTTTCGGTGCGCACCATGATCTGCAGTTTCTTGTCCGCCGCTTCCTGCTTCTGACAGCCGGCCAGAAGCAGCGCCGCCGTGCAGGCGAAAAGCGCCGGGGCGGCTGGAAAAGACAAAAGACCGGGAGCTTTGACCGATGGCTGCGAGACGGGCGAAGTCACGTTCCTGCTCATGGGCTCTCCCGACCGCGGGCCGCTCGCTGATCGCGGTGCCTCGCGGCCATCCAGAGGATAGTCGATCCCTGGGAAAAGGAAACCGGTCTCGTACGTGTATCGCCCGACTGGCTAAGCGCCGGGATCTGCCCACCGCAGGCCCAATCGCCTGCCGGTGGTGCCGACTTGAGGAAAACGTGAAATAAGGTCAGAAGACATCTCAACGGCATCAAACAGGACGGGCGCCGGCCCGGTGAGGGATACGATGAAGAATTCAGCCATTTCCGAACGCAAGAACCAATCGATTTCCCGCGGCGTCGGCATGACCACGCAGATTTATGCCGACCGGGCTGAAAATTCGGAAATCTGGGATGTCGAGGGGCGTCGCTATATCGATTTCTCGTCGGGCATCGCCGTCGTCAACACCGGGCATCGCCATCCCAGGGTGATCGAGGCGGTCAAGGCACAGCTCGACCGCTTCACCCACACCTGCCACCAGGTGGTGCCCTATGAGAGCTATGTGCGCCTGGCCGAACGGCTGAACGGCATGCTGCCCGGCAAGTTCGAGAAGAAGACGATCTTCGTCACCACCGGGGCCGAGGCTGTCGAGAACGCCATCAAGATCGCCCGCAATGCCACCGGCCGTCAGGCGGTCATCGCCTTCGCCGGCGGTTTCCATGGCCGCACCTTCATGGGCATGGCACTGACCGGCAAGGTCGTGCCCTACAAGGTCGGCTTCGGTGCAATGCCGGGAGATGTCTATCATGCGCCGTTCCCTGTGCCGCTGCACGGTGTCTCGGTCGCCGACTCGCTGACGGCGCTCGACCGGTTGTTCAAGGCCGATGTGGATCCGGCCCGCGTCGCCGCCATCATCATCGAGCCGGTTCAGGGCGAGGGCGGCTTCTACGACGCGCCGCGGGATTTCCTGGTTGCGCTGCGCAAGCTTTGCGACCAGCACGGCATGCTGCTGATCGCCGACGAAGTGCAGACCGGCTTTGCCCGCACCGGCAAGATGTTTGCGATGGATCACCATGAGGTGGCCGCCGACATCACCACCATGGCCAAGAGCCTGGCCGGCGGCTTTCCTCTGGCGGCGGTCACCGGCCGCGCCGAAATCATGGATGCGCCCGGCCCCGGCGGGCTCGGCGGCACCTATGGCGGCAGCCCGATCGGCGTTGCCGCGGCGCACGCCGTGCTCGACGTGATCGAGGATGAAAAGCTGTGCGACCGCGCCAATACGCTGGGCGCAAGGCTGAAACAGCGGCTGCACTCGATCCGCGACGACGTGCCCGAGATCGTCGACATCAGAGGTCTCGGCTTCATGAACGCGGTCGAGTTCAACGACGTCAAGAAGGGCCTGCCCTCAGCCGAGATCGCCAATGCGATCCGGTTGAAGGCGCTCGACAAGGGCCTGATCCTGTTGACCTGCGGCGTCTACGGCAACGTCATCCGCTTCCTGGCGCCGATCACCATCCAGGACGAAGTCATGAACGAAGCACTCGACATTCTGGAAAGCTCGATCCGCGAAGTCTGCGCCGCCTGATCAGTAAGGTGCCGCGCCTGAGGGACGGAATTATCCCGCCGCTCTGGCGGGCTCATTCTCGAGGAAAGCGGCCAGTGCCGCTTTCAGCCCCTCGGGGCCAGCGGCCACCGTCTGCGGCGTCGGCGAGAAGCCGGCGCCCAACATCTTGCGGCCAAGCATATGGTCGCCCGGACGGTTGACCGATTCGATGCCGAGCAGCCGGTCGCCAGCATAGTGGTAGATCGAGAATTTGTTGTCGGGAAGGCCGCCCAGCACGACATGGCTGTCGCCGCCGGCGGTCAGGCCGACCATCTGCAGCTTCATGTCGCCGATGTCGGACCAAAACCATGGCACCGCAGAATAGGCGTCGGCATGGCCTGATATCGTGCGCGCGGCAAGCCGCGCCTGGTCGGTGGCATTCTGCACCGATTCCAGCCGCACGTCGCCGCCGGTGAACCAGTGACGGTAAGAGGCAGCATCGCCAATAGCGAGAATCTCCGGCACCGAAGTCCGCATCTGGTGATCGACGCGGATGCCGTTGGCGATGCCGAGGCCAGCTTCCTGCGCCAGTTCGACATTCGGCACGGCACCAATGCCGACAATGACCATGCGCGCCGGCAGTCTTTCGCCTGACGAGGTGATCGCGGCCACGACATGACCGTTTTCGCCTTCGAGCCCGGCGATCGAGGTGCCGGTGAGGATGCGCACGCCCGTCGCTTCCAGCCGTTGCCGGACGTGGCTCGCCACCACCGGCGCCACGGCGCGGCCGAGCAGCCGGTCCACCGCCTCGACCACTGTCACCGTGCGGCCGGCGGCCCTCAACGTGGCTGCGATCTCCAGCCCGATGAAACCGCCGCCGAGGATGACGACTTCGTCGGTTTGCGCGCTGAGGTCGCGGATCAGCCGCGCATCGGCCAGCGAGCGCAGCGACAGCACCCCGGACAGATCGGCACCGGGCAGCGGCAGCGTGCGCGGGCGCGAGCCTGTCGCCAGGATCAGGTGGTCGAAGGCAAGCGCACCATCGCCGGCAATATCCAAACTGCGGCGTCCGGCATCGATGCGATCGATCCTGACGCCAGGCCGGTAGTCGATGGCGCTGCCGGTGTAAAAGGCCTCGCCGCGCAAGGGTTGTGGCTTGGCCTCGGCATCCTTGATGAAGGTCTTCGACAGCGGCGGCTTGTGGTAGGGCAGTTCGTCCTCATCTCCGACGAGGATTACCGGTCCGTCATAACCGTCCTCGCGCAGACTTGCGGCCGCTTGCACGCCCGCATGACCCGCGCCGACAATGACCACACCGTTCTTCATCGCACTCAATCCCGATTCTACCTAGGATATTCCGCCAGATGGCAATTGTCTGGCACCGCTGCAAGCGAGCTTTTGCGGGTCGCATCCGGGATGGCGGCTGTCAATCGCACAGTTCAGCGGCAAGACCGGTGCAGGAAAACGCATAAAGTTGACAGTTGCAGTTTAGAATAATTCTAAACTGTTGTTTCGATTGACTTTTCTTGCGGATTGTCATTGACATCCGACGGTGTCGCAGCTTTATGGAAGTTCGCGCGTCAGCGCATCCCTTTAATGTTTGGGCCTTGAACCCTTTCGATTGGAGGCATTTTGGTGTCTTTCTTCCGCGAACCGCGCGATGGCGCGGCATCTCTTGCGCCCAATGGCCCGCAGATGGCCTGGCGCCGGTTGCTGCGCGCGCCGTTTACAGAATTTCCGAGAAACTGGAGAGTGATCATGACAGCACGATATGGCAGCAGGCTTGCGGCGATCGGCGCCACTGCCCTGCTGACGGCGGCGGTATTCGTGTTGCCGGCAAAGGCGGAAACAGATGTAAAGGCGGTCATCAAGACCTATTCCGACATCGCGCTCGCGAAATACGAGGATTCGCTGACCACGGCGCAAGCGCTCGACAAGGCGGTCGACGCGCTGCTCGCCACGCCATCGGTGGAAACCCTCAACGCTGCCCGTGACGCCTGGAAGGCATCGCGCGTTCCCTACCAGCAGACCGAAGTCTACCGCTTCGGCAACAAGATCGTCGACGACTGGGAAGGCAAGGTGAATTCCTGGCCGCTGGATGAAGGCTTGATCGACTATGTCGCCAAGAGCTACGGCACCGAATCGGACGCGAACGCGCTCTACACGGCCAATGTGATCGCCAACAAGGAGATCGAGATCAACGGCAAGAAGGTCGATGCATCGAAGCTTTCGCCGGAATTCCTCTCCGGCACGCTGCAGGGAGCCGGCGGCATCGAGGCCAATGTCGCCACCGGCTATCACGCCATCGAATTCCTGCTCTGGGGCCAGGACCTGCATGGCACCGGCCCGGGTGCCGGCGAGCGCCCCTACACCGACTACGACCTCAAGAACTGCACCGGCGGTAATTGCGACCGCCGCGCCGAGTATCTGAAATCGGCCAGCGACCTTCTGGTTTCGGATCTTCAGGAGATGGTCGGCAACTGGAAGGAAGACGGCGCCGCCCGCAAGGCTCTTGTCGATGGCGAGCCGAACACGGCGATCTCGACGATCTTCACCGGCATGGGCTCGCTGTCCTACGGCGAACTGGCCGGCGAGCGCATGAAGCTCGGCCTACTGCTGCATGATCCGGAAGAGGAGCACGATTGCTTCTCCGACAACACCTACAATTCGCATCTCTACGACGCCATCGGCATTCGCGCGGCCTATCATGCGAGCTACACGCGTCTCGACGGCACCGTCGTTTCGGGTCCTTCGGTGGCCAATATGGTGAAGGCGGCCGACCCGGCGATCGACAAGGAACTGTCTGACAAGCTCGATGTTTCGGTCGCCAAGATGGAGGCGATCAAGGCGCGTGCACTGGCCGGCGAGGCCTATGACCAGCAGATCGCCGAGGGCAACATCGAGGGCAATGCCACCGTCCAGGCGGCGATCGATGCGCTGATCGATCAGACCAAGTCGATTGAGCGCGCCGTCGGCTCCCTGAAGCTCAGCACCATCGCCTTCGAAGGGTCCGACAGCCTCGACGCGCCGGACAAGGTGTTCAAGTAAGGGTAAACGACGGAGACTGACCCGGAGCCGGACAACCGGCTTTGCAACGGCCTCCGCCAGAAGATCAAGCCACACGGCGCGGGAGACGCCGTCAGCCAGCCGAGCAAGCCAATGCTGATTTGTCATTGCAACATCATCACCGAGAAGGAGATCGAGCAGACGATCGTCGGGCTGCTGGACCAGGATCCCTGGCAGTTGATCGTGCCGGCGAAAATCTACCATGCAATGCAAAAGCGCGGTCGCTGTTGCGGCTGCTTCCCAAATGTGGTGGAAACGATCATTCGGGTCACCGAAAACTACCACGCTCGCTCGGAGGCGAGCGGCGTGGATGTCGTTTCACACCTGGATCGCGTCAGAGGCCTGCGCATCCAATACGGGAGCAGAATTCATGAAAGGCGATCCGCAGATCATCGAGCGGCTTAACGAGGCCCTTTTTCTGGAGCTTGGGGCCGTCAATCAGTACTGGGTGCATTTCCGTCTGCTTGAGGACTGGGGATACGCGAAGCTGGCAAAGAAGGAGCGGGCGGAATCGATCGAGGAGATGCACCATGCCGACAAGCTCGTCGCCCGCATCATCTTCCTCGAAGGCCATCCGAACCTGCAGTCCGTGGCGCCGCTGCGCATCGGGCAGAACGTCAAGGAAGTGCTCGAATCCGACCTTGCCGGAGAATATGACGCACGTACCGCCTACAAGCGTTCGCGCGAAATTTGCAACGACGCCGGCGACTACGTGACGATGAAGCTGTTCGAGGAATTGCTGGCCGACGAGGAGGGTCACATCGACTTTCTTGAGACGCAGCTCGACCTGCTTGCCTCGATCGGCAAGGAGAAATACGGCCAGCTCAACGCCGCATCGGCAGACGAGGCGGAGTAAGGGCATGCGGGAATGCGGCGCCTGCTAGAATTCGTGCGCCGCTCGCGGCGGGCCAATGGCTCGCCGCCCCCTGAGAAGACGCCAGCCGGATTGGCGCGTCGGCGCTGTGTCATGCTCGTGTTGGCGCTTACCTCTTCGGCGATGGCGGGTGATCTTCAGCCGGCCGGCTTCGCCACCACGCGCACCGACCTCAATGCGAAGGATCAGGCGCGCGCCATCGCCGTCACCAGGCCGACCACGGATTTTTCCAGGCCAGAGCCGTTCGAACTGATGCAAGGTGGCGCCGGCACGTCCCGAAAGGACGTCAGCCGCGATTCCTTCTCGCAATCCTCGGCCAACCTCACCTTCGAGGAAGAGGGCGACTTCAAGCTTGGCAATGCCCTTTTCCGCAAGAACTGGGTCTCGTCGCCATCCTCGACGCAGGCGTCGGACGGGCTCGGCCCGCTGTTCAACGAACGTGCCTGCCAGAACTGTCATCTGAAGGACGGCCGCGGCCGCCCGCCGCAAGGCGACGCCGGCACCACGTCGATGTTCCTGCGGCTGGCCCGCGACGCCAGCAGCACGCAAGAAAGGGCGGCGCTTGCCGACCATGAGGTGCTCAACTTCCCCGACCCGGTCTACGGCAGGCAATTGCAGGAGCTCGCCGTACCCGGCCTGCCCGGTGAAGGCAGGATGCATATCGATTACCAGGAACGTAAGGTGGAGCTGACGGACGGCTCTGTGATCTCCTTGCGCAAACCGAGCTATTCGGTTGACGGCCTTGGCTACGGGCCGCTTGACCCGCGCACCACGCTGTCGCCGCGGCTCACACCGCCGATGATCGGCCTGGGCCTGATCGAACAGATCGCGCCGTCTGATATTCTCGCCCAAGCCGATCCGGACGACAGGGACGGCGACGGCATTTCCGGCAGGCCGAACATCGTGCGCGATAGCCTGAACGGGGAACTGACGCTTGGCCGTTTCGGCTGGAAGGCGCAGACCGCGTCGATCCGCCAGCAGGCGGCGGATGCCTTTGCCGGCGACATCGGCATCTCGACGCTCGAAGAGCCGAGGCATTGGGGCGATTGCACTGCTGCGGAGGCAAAATGCCTCGCCATGCCGAACGGCGTGCAGCAGCGTCTTGGCCCGATCGAGGCGCCGCCGCCGGTGATGGATCTCGTCACCTTCTATTCGCAGAACCTGGCCGTGCCGTCGCGCCGGGACCTCGACCGGCCGGACGTGCTCGCGGGCAAAAAGACATTCTACGAGATCGGCTGCATTGCCTGCCATACGCCGAAATTCGTCACGCGCCGCGATACGCCCAATAAGGCGCAGGCCTTCCAGTTGATCTGGCCTTATTCGGACTTCCTGCTGCACGACATGGGGCCTGATCTGGCCGATGGCCAGGCCGTGGGCGATGCGACGGGCAATGAGTGGCGCACGCCGCCGCTGTGGGGCATCGGCCTGACCGAGACAGTCAACGGCAATTCCTTCTTTCTGCATGACGGGCGCGCGCGCAGCTTGGCTGAGGCGATCCTGTGGCATGGCGGCGAGGCGCAGAAAGCGCGCGACCGTTTTGCCGCCGCTAACGCGACCGAGCGTGACGCATTGCTCAAATTCCTGGAGTCACTGTGATGTTCAAGCGTTCTGCATTGTTTTTCGCTCTTCCGCTGGCCCTGCTGGGTGTTGTCCCTGCGTCGGCGGCGGTCAAAGCCTCCGACATCATCCAGCGGGCGATCGATGGCTTCGTCCGCCCGACCTATGCCGGCCTGCACGAGCATGCGGAAGCCTTGACCGGATCCATGCGCAAGCTGTGCGTCACGCCCTCGCAAGGAGAGCTCGATGCCGCACGCGCCGAATTCTCCGCCACCGTCTATGCCTGGTCGTCAGCCGAAATCATCGGCTTCGGGCCGATCAAGGAGAACAACCGGCTGGAACGCATGCTGTTCTGGCCGGATCGCAAGAGCATTGGCCTGAAGCAGGTGCAGGCGGCGCTGTCGGCGAAGGATCCAACCGCCACAGATCCGGCACAGCTGGCCGGCAAGAGCGTCGCCATGCAGGGGCTGGGCGCGCTGGAGTTCGTACTTTACGGCGACGGCGCCGATGCACTGGCCGGCAAGGATGATCCCTACCGCTGCGCCTATGGCACTGCTGTTGCCGGCAACATCGAAACCATGGCCGGCGAGGTCAGCGCCGCCTGGAACAAACCAGACGGCTTTGCAGCGCTTTGGGCCAATCCGGGGCCGCAGAACCCGCTTTACCGCGACGGCAATGAAGCGGTGACCGAACTGGTCGGCGTCTTCGTCAACGAGCTGGAAATGGTGCGTGACGTGCGCCTGAAAGGGTTTTTCGGCGGCAAGCCGGACGCGGACAAGCCGAAACAAGCGATCTATTGGCGCTCGCAAAACACCACCGCGTCACTGGCCGGCAATCTCTCCGGCATCGATACGCTGTTCCAGGCCTCGAAACTTGGCGACGCCCTGCCGGCCGATGCGCGCTGGATGGCCGAATCGATCCACATCCAGCTGGTCAACGGTGTCGCCACCGCCAAGGCCGTCAGCGGTCCAATCGACAAGGCGCTTGCCGATCCGGCATTGCGCGACAAGCTCGATCATTTCGCGCTGATCACCTCCAGCCTGTCGACCCTGATCGGGACCAGGTTGACCGCTGAATTCGGCCTGACCGCAGGCTTCTCCTCGCTGGATGGGGACTGAATTGAAAACCCCGCTGATAGATCGCCGCGATTTCCTGAGAGCTGCAGGCGTTGGCTTCATGGCCGCGATGGCGCCATCGGCCTGGGCAACGACGCTTGCGGCCGACGCCGTCTTCGCCACCGCTTTCGTCAAACGCGACGGCAGCTTTGGCGCTGCCGTCCTGTCCGAGACCGGCAAAGTCCTGCATGCGATCGATCTGCCCGATCGCGGCCACGATGTCACCTTCGATCCCATATCGAAACGCTCGGTGGTCTTCGCGCGCCAGCCCGGCACCTTCGCCGTGGTTTTCGACCATTCGGGCCGTGATGCGCCGCTGACCATCGCCAGCATCGCCGGCCGGCATTTCTTCGGCCACGGCGTGTTCTCGGCCGACGGTGCGCTGCTCTATGCCACCGAAAACGACTTCGACAACGCCGCCGGCGTCGTCGGCGTCTACGATGCGCGGGCGAAATTCAGCCGTGTCGGCGAGTTCCCGACCTATGGAATGGGTCCGCACGAGCTTCTGCTCCTGGGCGATGGCAGGACGATTGCGGTAGCAAATGGCGGCATCGAGACCCATCCGGATTACGGCCGCGCCGAGCTCAACATTGCGACCATGAAGCCGTCCTACGTGCTGATAGACCGCGTCACCGGCGACCTCATCGAGAAGCACGAATTGCCGGCCGCACTGCATCAGCTGTCGATCCGCCACATGGACACCGATCCATCCGGCACGGTCTGGTTCGGCTGCCAGTACAGGGGCCCGGGCACCGATCGTCCGCTGCTGGTCGGCCGCGCGGTGCGCGGCAAGGAATTGCAACTGCTCGACATGCCGCAGGACGTTTTGTCCGGCTTCCGCAACTACATAGGCTCGGTCGCCGCCAATCCGGCTGCCGGCACGGTCGCGGTCTCCTCGCCGGAAGGCAACTCGCTTGTCGTGCTCGATGCGGCCAGCGGACGGGTCGTCGCGAACAGCGCGCTGGTCGAGGTCTGCGGCGTGGCTCCCGATGGAACCGGCTTCATGGCCACCACCGGCGCTGGCGAGATCGTTGAGGGCAGTGGTGCGACACGCTCCGAACCGGACTATGTCTGGGACAACCACATGCTGCGCATCGAGCAGGCCGCATAGGCCACAAGCGAAGCCGCTTAACGAATTATGCACTATCCCCTTGCGGTGGCGGGCCGTGGCGGGCACAGGGAATTGTCTTTCGAACCGGTTGCTTCATGAAATTGCTTGCCATCGACTGTGCCGCCAACCTCTGCGCCGCTAGCGTCTATGACGCGACGGCGAAGCGGGAGCTCGGCCGCTCGGTGCTCGATCTCGGCAAGGGCCATGCCGAGCAGCTGATGGCGGTCATCGCCGAAGCGCTGGAGGCAGGCGCAACCGACTATGCAGGTCTTGGCGCCATTGCCGTGTCTGTCGGCCCCGGTTCCTTCACCGGTCTGCGGGTCGGCGTCTCGACCGCGCGTGGCCTGGCGCTGGCGCTGAAGATACCGGCAATCGGAGTGACGACACTGGAGGCGCTGGCTGCCGAAGCAGCGACGGCATTTCCCGGTCGCGCCGTGCTGGCGGCGCTGGATGCCGGCCGTGAGGAGATCCACGCGGCTTTTTACGACGAAAGGTTAGTCTTGACTTACGGTCCGGCCGTGGCCACGCTGGCCGACGTGGTGGCAATGGCGATGGCAACGTCTCCGGTGCTTGCCGGCACCGCTGCAGCGCTCATCAGTGCATCGGCCGGGCGCGAATTCGATGTCGGCCCTCGGACGGCCACCGCCGACATTGTCACCTACGCCCGCCTGGCTGCCGCCAAGGGCGCGGGCGAACGGCCGAAACCACTCTACCTGCGCGGCGCCGACGCCAAGCCGCAGGCCGGGTTCATTCTTTCAAGGATCAGACCATGATCCCGAAAAGTGGAAGCCGGTTTTCACGGACAACGGTTCCCGTTTGTCCAGAGATCATGGTCAAACAAGAAAACAAAAATTAGATGCGCATACCTTTTCTCCAACCACGCCGCCGGGACTATGCGCTCGAGCCGCTGAGGATCGCCGACAGTCCGGCGGTCTCGCTGCTGCACCGCGAGGACTTTGTCCGCCCCTGGACCGATGGCGAATTTGCCGCCCTGCTCGAACAGGGCACTGTGTTCGGCTATGCCGCGCGCGAAACCGGACAGGGCTCCAAGCCGCCCGTCGGCTTCGTGCTGGCGCGGCTTGCGGCAGGCGAGGGCGAGATCCTGACCGTCGCGGTGGCGCGATCGCATCGCCGGCAGGGGCTGGGCTGGCAATTGATGGACGCGGTGTTGCGCGAACTGCACGCGCAGCGCGCCGAAGCGCTGTTCCTCGAGGTCGACGAGACCAATGTCGCGGCGATCGCGCTTTATCGCCGGCTGGGCTTCCGCGAGGTCGGCAAGCGGCCGAATTACTACAGGTCGGCCGAACACGGACCGACCGGCGCGCTTGTCATGCGCCGCGATCTTCGCTAGCGAGACGGCCGGGATGGGGCGATGATCAAGAAAATCAGGATTTTCCTGGCACTGGGCCTCGTTGTCGCCGGTTCGCTGGTCCTCGTGCCGTTACAGATACTGTCGATGAAGACCGGCTGGTGGCCGGAAACCTTCATCCTCAAGATCTGGCACAGGCTGATCATCAGGGCGCTCGGCATGCGCATCCATGTCAAGGGGACACTGTCCGACAAGCGCCCGCTGCTGGTTGCGTCCAATCACATCTCCTGGACCGACATCATGGTGCTCGGCTCTTTTGCCGACGTAAAATTCATCGCCAGGGCTGATATGGAAGGCTGGCCGCTGATCGGCATGCTGTCGAAGCTGCAGCGTACCGTGTTCATCGAGCGCGAGCGCAAGCGTTCGTCGGGCGACCAGGCAAGCGAGATTGCCAGCCGCATGGCCAAGGGCGATGCGATGGTGCTGTTTGCCGAGGGCTCGACCGGCGACGGCAATATGGTCCTGCCGTTCAAGAGCACGCTGTTCGGCGCCGCCTCGATGGCGATTTCGGAAGGCGCGGCGGAACAGGTGTTCATCCAGCCGGTGGCGATCGCCTATACGCGTCTGCACGGCGTGCCGCTCGGCCGCCGGCATCGCCCGCTTGCCGCCTGGATCGGCGATGAGGATTTGATGCCGCATCTCAAGGTATTGCTGGCGGAGGGCGCGCTCGACGTCGAGGTGCATTTCGGCGAGGCAATCGCCTTTTCCAAGGGTTCGAACCGCAAGGAGACGTCGAAACTGATGGAAAGCCAGGTGCGTGAGATGATGCAGGCGGCGCTTGCCGACCCGCGGCCGAGCCGCTAGCCCCGGCATGCCCTTGCTGGCGCGGGCTGAGAATCGTCTGTTTTTTGTCACGGAAAGGCGTTAGAAGCCGCCTTATGGACTTGAACACGGTAGAAAGCGACGACATCGGCACTATGGCTGGACAGCCGGCAGTGCTTTCCACGGCAGCGAAAAAAGTCTTCATCAAGACCTATGGCTGCCAGATGAACGTCTATGATTCGCAGCGTATGGCCGATGCGCTGGCTGCCGACGGCTATTCCGCGACCGATGCCATTGGCGAGGCGGACCTGGTGCTGCTGAACACCTGTCATATCAGGGAGAAGGCGGCCGAAAAGGTCTATTCCGAGCTCGGCCGTATCCGCGACATGAAAGCCGAGCGTGCCCTGGCCGGCCGCGAGATGCTGGTCGGCGTCGCCGGCTGCGTGGCGCAGGCCGAAGGCGCCGAGATCATCCGCCGTTCGCCGGCCGTCGACCTGGTCATCGGCCCGCAGACCTATCACCGGCTCCCCGACGTGCTGGCGCGGGTGCGCGGCGGCGAAAAGATCGTCGAGACCGACTACGCCATCGAGGACAAGTTCGAGCATCTGCCGCAGCCCAAGCGCGCCGAGGTCATCAAGCGCGGCGTCACCGCCTTCCTCACCGTGCAGGAAGGCTGCGACAAGTTCTGCACCTTCTGCGTCGTGCCCTATACCAGAGGCTCCGAAGTTTCCCGGCCGGTGGCGCAGATTGTCGCGGAGGCTGAGCGCCTGGCTGAAGCCGGGGTGCGCGAAGTGACGCTGCTTGGCCAGAACGTCAATGCTTGGCATGGCCAGGGCGAGAACGGCCACGAGTGGGGCCTTGGCCGCCTGCTGTTCAGGCTGGCCGAAATCCCCGGGCTGGCGCGTCTGCGCTATACCACCAGCCACCCGCGCGACATGGATGACGAGCTGATAGCGGCCCATCGCGATCTGCCGTCGTTGATGCCCTATCTGCATCTGCCGGTGCAATCAGGCTCCGACCGCATCCTCAAGGCGATGAATCGCCGGCACACGGCGAGGGATTATCTGGCGCTGCTCGACCGTATCCGCACTGCCCGGCCTGACATCGCGCTTTCCGGCGACTTCATCGTCGGCTTCCCCGGCGAGACAGAAGCGGATTTCGAGGCGACCATGGAGCTGGTGCGTCAGGTGAATTACGCCTCGGCCTTCTCCTTCAAATATTCGCCGCGCCCCGGCACGCCAGGCGCCGAAATGGCCGATCATGTGCCGGAAACGGTCAAGGACGAGCGCCTGCAGCGGCTGCAGGCTCTGCTTGTGAAGCAGCAGCAGGACTTCGGCTTGAGCCTCATCGGCAGCACCATCGACACGCTGATCGAGAAGCCCGGCCGTCAGGCCGGCCAGAAGGTAGGCCGCTCACCTTGGCTGCAGCCGGTTATTGTTGATGAAAAGGCCGGCGAAATCGGTGACATTATCCAGGTGCGAATCACGAAGACGGGCTACAACAGCCTGTTCGCCGAATTGGCCTGAGGGTCTCGGCAGATGAGGAGAGACGGTTGAGCGCAGCAGAGCTGAAGAACCTGCCCCCGGTACCGGCATCTGGGGCTTCTGACATGGCGCACATCGTTCTGACTTTCGACAACAACAAGCTTGCCAGCGCCCTTTATGGTCAGTTCGACGAAAACCTCGCCCGGCTCGAGCAGAAGCTTGGCGTCGACATCCGCTCACGCGGCAACCAGCTGACCATCAAAGGGTCCGCTTCTGCCGCCGAGCAGGCGCGCCGCGCCCTGGACAATCTTTACGGCATTCTCCAGAAAGGCGTCGATATCGGCCAGTCCGACGTTGACGGCGCCGTGCGCATGGCGATTGCCGCCGACGATCAGTTGACCCTGCCAACGCTGGAACGCAAGGGCAAGGTCTCCGCCGCCCAGATCGCCACCCGCAAGAAGACGATCTATGCCCGTTCGCTCAACCAGGACGCCTATATGCGGGCGCTGGAACGGTCGGAACTGGTGTTCGGCATCGGCCCGGCCGGCACCGGCAAGACCTACCTGGCGGTGGCGCACGCGGCGATGCTGCTCGAGCGCGGTATGGTCGAGCGCATCATTCTCTCGCGGCCGGCGGTCGAGGCCGGCGAGCGGCTGGGCTTCCTGCCCGGCGACATGAAGGAGAAGGTCGATCCCTATCTGCGGCCGCTCTATGACGCGCTCTACGACATGATGCCGGCCGACAAGGTCGAGCGCGCCATTGCCGCCGAAGTGATCGAAATCGCGCCGCTTGCCTTCATGCGCGGCCGCACGCTGGCGCATGCCGCCGTCATCCTCGACGAGGCGCAGAACACCACGCCGATGCAGATGAAGATGTTCCTGACGCGTCTGGGCGAAAACTCGCGCATGATCGTCACCGGCGATCCGACCCAGATCGACCTTCCCTCGAACACCAAATCGGGTCTGGTCGAAGCCTTGCGGGTGCTGGACGGCGTGGCGGGCGCGGTCACCGTGCGCTTCAACGACGGCGACGTGGTTCGCCATCCGCTGGTGGCGGAAATCGTCAGGGCCTACGACCGGGACGCCAAGCTGGCGCGTGGCCTCGGCGCCGAGAATTGATGTTGGCGATGCGGCTTCATGCCTGAGGACATAATATCCGGCGACGGGAATATTCCCGTCGACATCGACATAGCGGTTGAGGCGGGCAACTGGCCCGACGAGGCAAGCCTGACGCGGCTGGTCGATCGGGCCGTTAAGGCGGCTTTTGCCGAAATCGGCGTGGCGGGCCGTTCCGAACTCAGTCTCGTTTTTTCCGACGACGCCCATATCCAGGTTCTCAACGCCGGCTGGCGCGGCAAGGACAAACCGACCAACGTCTTGTCTTTCCCGGCTTTTCCGTTTGCGCAGGGCGGTCCGTTGCCGCCGATGCTGGGCGACATCGTGCTGGCCGCCGAAACGGTCGCCCATGAAGCGGTACTGGAAGACAAGCCTGTCGAGAACCATATCACCCATCTCGTCATCCACGGCCTGCTGCATCTGCTGGGCTACGATCACGAGACCGAGGCCGAGGCCGAGGCGATGGAAGCCGTCGAACGCGCGGCGCTTGCAAGGCTTGCCATTCCCGACCCCTACGCGTAACTACATCTGACCAATTGACCGGACGACGATGAACGACAAACCAGAGACTGCCGCCCGCCCCGACGCCGGCAGTGCAACCAAGGCTTCCGATACGTCGGAAGAGGGATCAAGTCCGAGTACCGTTGCCTCTGGTGCTAGCAGTACCTCTGCTGCTGCCGGCACCTCTGGTGCTGCCAGCATCGGCAGCGCTGCCAGCGAGACATCGCCTGCCGGTCCCTCCCTGTTCGACCGCGTTCTTGGCCTGTTCAGGCAACGCAACGGAACCAGCCTGCGGGAGGAAATCGCCGGCGCGCTTGCCGAGACAACGAGCGATGCCGGCGCCTTCTCGCCCGGCGAACGCGCCATGCTCAACAACATCCTGCGGCTGCGCGAAGTGCGCGTCGAGGACGTCATGGTGCCGCGCGCCGACATTCAAGGGGTCGAAATCACGACGACGCTCGGCGATCTGCTGGGCACCTTTGAGCAATCCGGCCATTCCCGCATGCCGGTCTATTCAGAGACCCTCGATGATCCGCGCGGCATGGTCCATATCCGTGATGTGCTGGCCCACATCACCAAGATCGCGCGCGTCAAGAAGGGCCGCTCGACCAGGAAAACACCCGTCGCCACGGTTCTCGATCTCGCCCAGGTCGATCTCGCACGCACCATTGGCGACCTCAATCTGATCCGCCCGGTGCTGTTCGTGCCGCCGTCGATGCTCGCCTCCGACCTGATGGCTCGCATGCAGACGACGCGCACGCAAATGGCGCTGGTCATCGATGAATATGGCGGCACCGACGGCCTTGCCTCGCTGGAAGACATCGTCGAGATGGTGGTCGGCGACATCGAGGACGAGCATGACGACGACGAGCCGATGATCACCCAGAGCGGCGACGGCGTGTTCATCGTCGATGGCAAGGCCGAGATCGACGACGTCGCCAAGATGATCGGCGGGGATTTCGCCGCCGGTGAACATGGCGAATATGTCGACACCATCGGCGGCATGATTTTCAACACGCTTGGCCGTGTTCCGGCCCGCGGCGAGGTGGTGCAGGCCATACCCGGTTTTGAATTTCACGTCCTCGACGCTGATCCGCGCCGCGTCAAGCGCGTGCGCATCGTGCAGAGCCAGAAGGGTGAGCGTCGCCGGCGTGCCACGGCGCGCACCGAACAGGCGTGAGCGTTTCGCTCGCACGATGACTATCGACGACCCGTTCAAGCATCCAAGTCTGGGCTCTGGTGTTTTCTACAAGGATCCGCATGCCGCGCTGGACTGGCTCGAGGCGGCTTTCGGCTTCGAGCGCAGCATGGTGGTCAGCGATGCCGAGGGAAAGCTCATCCATGCAGAGATGCGGTTCGGCGACAGCTACATCATCGTCGATTCCGAATGGAGCGATTACGTCGCCAGCCCGGCTTCGATCTCGGGCAAGAACACGCAGTCGATCTATGTCAGGCTGAAGGGTGGCCTGGATGCGCATTGCGAGCAAGCGCGAGCCCTCGACGCTGATATAATCCAGGAGCCGGCGGATCAGTTCTACGGTGAGCGCCAGTATCGTGCACGCGACCCCGAGGGCCATGTCTGGACGTTCACGCAGACCATCCGTTCGGTTCCGCGCGAGGAGGCCGAGCGGCTGGGGGGCGTTCAAATCGAGGGTTGGCACCGGTAGGCAGGGCCGGAGCTGTGCATCTCAGCCAGCCCATCCGCCGTTTGGAGCGCGGAGCGCAGCCTGTTAAATCTTGTGTCCTGATTCGCGACTCGGAAGTATGCATGGAGCGCCTCACCGGCCGGATAATTCTGCTTTGGGGTTGGCGGCGTGCGCTCGTGGCGTTTCTCGCCGGCGCCCTCGCGGTGCTTGGGCAGGCGCCTTACGACTTCTTCGCCGCCTGTTTCGTCTCGTTCCCGCTGCTGGTCTGGCTGCTCGACGGCGCCACCGGCGAAGCTTCAGGCAGTCTGTTCCGGCGTCTGCGGCCGGCTTTCGCCGTCGGTTGGTGGTTCGGTTTCGGCTATTTCCTCGCCGGCCTCTGGTGGATCGGCTCGGCGCTGCTGGTCGAGGCCGACAGCTTTGCCTGGGCGCTTCCCTTCGCGGTGGTCGGCATTCCTTTCATGCTCGCCTTTTTCTATGGCTTTGCGGCAATCGTTGCCCGGCTGCTGTGGAGCAACGACATTGGCCGCATCGCCGCCCTTGCCTTCGGCTTCGGCCTGGCGGAATGGCTGCGCGATTTCCTGTTCACCGGTTTTCCCTGGAATGCCGTCGGCTACGCGGCCATGCCCGTGCCGCTGCTGATGCAGAGCGTCTCGGTGACGGGCATGATCGGCATGAACGCGCTCGCGGTGTTCGTCTTCGCACTGCCGGCACTGCTGGCGGCACGTCGGCACCTGCGCCTCGGCGCGGCACTGTTTGTCGTGCTCGTCGCTGCCCATGTCGGCTTCGGCTATATCAGGCTTGCCGCTCCCGAATCGCCAGCTTCACGCAGCCTGGATGTCCGCATTGTCCAGCCGGCCGTGGACCTGTCGGAAAAATGGGATGCCTCGGTGCGCGACCGCATCTTCGCGGTCCTGATGGGGCTCTCGGGCAAGGCGCCGGATCCAGGCCATCAAAAGCCGCAACTGATCCTGTGGCCCGAAACCTCGGTGCCGTTCCTCTTCACCGAGCGTCCGGACGCATTGACGGCGCTGGGGGATATGCTCGGACCCGGCCAGATGCTGATTGCCGGCGTCGTCCGCGAGGAAGGCGGCTCGGCCGCAAATGCCGACAGCCGCTACTACAACTCCGTGGTGGCGATCGACGACAAGGGTGAAATCACCGACGCCGTCGACAAGGTTCACCTGGTGCCGTTCGGCGAATACCTGCCTTTCGCCGATCTGCTCCAGCGTTTCGGCATCGAGCAACTGGTTGCCGGGCCGATGAGTTTCGCGGCCGGCAATGAGCGGCACGCCATTACGCTGCCCGACGGCATCCGTGCGCTGCCATTTATCTGTTATGAGGTGATCTTTCCCGATCTTGTGGCAGTTGACGCTGCGTCAGCGCAGCTTATTGTGAACGTTACCAATGATGCGTGGTTCGGCGACACGCCGGGTCCGTATCAGCATTTCAGGCAGGCCCAGATCCGTGCGGTGGAAAATGGATTGCCATTGGTGCGTGCCGCCAACAACGGCATCTCGGCCGTCGTCGATCCGCGCGGGCGCATCGTCGATGCGCTTGCTATCGACGCGCGCGGCGCCATCGATGCCCACATACCGACTTCCGGACAGGCGCTCATATCTCCCGGCCAACGGCGCATTAACGGAATGCTGATCATGTTGCTGTTTGCCGTTGGGGCAGCGCTGTTGAACGTAAGGCAAAGGCTACGGGTGAATTGACAGCCAACACATTAGAAACTCATACTGTAAGTGCCTGAAAATTTCTCGAAGCCGGTGGATCGTTCTGTTGGGGCAGTTGCCTCCGGCTTTGTTTGGGCAGGAAAAAAATAGAGAAAGCCGAAAAAATTCGGCGAGGAAAAAATGACAGAAGATAACAAGAAGAAACCGAATCCGATCGACATCCATGTTGGCAGTCGCATTCGGCTTCGCCGCAACATGCTTGGAATGAGCCAGGAAAAGCTGGGAGAAAACCTCGGCATCACATTTCAACAGATTCAGAAATATGAAAAGGGCACCAACCGCGTCGGCGCCAGCCGTCTGCAGGCGATCGCGTCCATACTCGGCGTGCCTGTCGCTTTCTTTTTTGAGGATGCGCCCGGCCAGGAGCCTGTGGCGGGCCGTGGATTTGCCGAGGACGCTTCGATGGCTTTCGCTGTCGAATTCTGCGGCAGCCCTGAAGGCCTTCAGCTCAACCGGGCCTTTGTCAAGATCGCCGACGCCAAGGTGCGCCGCAGGATCATAGACCTGGTCAAGTCCCTCTCCGCCGACGATCCCGACTGATCCTCAATCACGCCAGGACCGGCGGCGCCCCGCCGCCGGTGGCACAAGATAACGGCATCGACATTCATGCCAGAGCCGAAGCACCGCTTGACGAGCGGCGCTTCGCCCCGCTAACACGTGGCGCGCCAAAATCGGCAGCCTGCCGATCGTTTTTCAAGAGGGGACACCCGTGACGCGGCAGAACTACTTCTTTACCTCGGAATCCGTTGCCGAGGGCCATCCCGACAAAGTCTGTGACCGGATTTCCGACGAGATCGTCGATCTGGTCTATCGCGAAGCCAAGAAGACCGGCATGGACCCGTGGAAAGTCCGTGTCGCCTGCGAGACGCTGGCCACCACCAACCGTGTCGTCATCGCCGGCGAAGTGCGCGTCCCGGAAACGCTGCTGAAGAAGGACAAGGCAGGCAACATCCTCAAGGATGCCGCCGGCCATCCGGTCGTCAATCCGGCCAAGTTCAAATCGGTCGCCCGCAAGGCGATCCGCGAAATCGGCTACGAGCAGGCCGGCTTCCACTGGAAAACGGCGAAGATCGAGGTTCTGCTGCACGGCCAGTCGCCTGACATCGGCCAGGGCGTCGACAACGCTGCCGACCGTCAGGGCGAAGAGGGTGCCGGCGACCAGGGCATCATGTTCGGTTATGCCTGCCGCGAGACGCCGGATTTGATGCCGGCGCCGATCTACTACAGCCACAAGATCCTCGAACTGCTGGCTGCTGCCCGCCACGAAGGCAGCGGTGAAGCCGGCAGGCTCGGGCCGGATGCCAAGAGCCAGGTCACCGTTCGCTATGTCGACGGCAAGGCCGCCGAGGCGACGCAGATCGTGCTGTCCACGCAGCATCTCGATGCGAGCTGGGATTCAAAGAAGGTCCGCAAGGTCGTCGAACCCTATATCCGCGAGGCGCTGGGCGACCTCAAGATCGCCGACGATTGCATGTGGTACATCAATCCGACCGGCAAGTTCGTCATCGGCGGGCCGGACGGCGACGCCGGCCTGACCGGCCGCAAGATCATCGTCGACACCTACGGTGGTGCCGCACCCCATGGCGGCGGCGCCTTCTCCGGCAAGGACACCACCAAGGTGGATCGTTCGGCAGCCTATGCGGCGCGCTACCTGGCCAAGAACGTGGTGGCGGCGAAACTCGCCGACCGCTGCACCATCCAGCTTTCCTACGCCATCGGCGTCGCCCAGCCGCTGTCGGTCTATGTCGACTTGCACGGTACCGGCAAGGTCGACGAGGCAAAGCTCGAGGACGCGCTGCGCACGGTGATGGATCTGTCGCCGTCGGGCATCCGCCGTCACCTCGATCTCAACAAACCGATCTACGCCAAGACGTCGTCCTACGGCCATTTCGGCCGCAAGGCCGGCCGTGATGGGTCTTTCTCCTGGGAAAAGACCGATCTCGCCAAGGCGCTCAAGGACGCGGTCGCCGCCTGACAGCGGCGCCGGAAGTCCCGCCATGGATCCGAAGGACAGACCAAGCCGCGCGACCGAAGCCTTTTTCGGTCGCCGGCGCGGCAAGACCATGCGTCCGCAACAGGCGGCCGCGCTGGAAAGCGGCTTCGGTGCATATCGGCTCGACCTGGCGGCCGAGCCGCCGGCCGGTCTGCAAACTCTGTTTCAAGCCGATGTCAGCGCGGTTCGCCTGGAGATTGGCTTCGGCGGTGGCGAACATCTCCTGCACCGCGCGACCGAGGCGCCTTCGATCGGCTTTATCGGCGTCGAGCCCTTCGTCAACGGCATGGCCAAGATGATGATGGCGGTGCGCGAGAAACCGCTCGCCAATCTGCGGGTTTATGACGACGACGCCACAAGGCTGCTCGACTGGCTGCCGCAGGCCTCGCTCGGCGGCATCGATCTGCTCTATCCCGACCCCTGGCCGAAGAAGAAACACTGGAAGCGACGTTTCGTAAGCCCGGTCAATCTCGAGCGGTTCGCGCGCGTGCTGAAGCCTGGTTCAAAATTCCGCTTCGCCTCCGACATCGACACCTATGTCAACTGGACCTTGCTGCATTGCCGCGCGCATGGCGCGTTCGCATGGCAGGCTTGCGAGGCGGCGGACTGGCACCGGCCCTATGATGGTTGGCCGGGCACCCGTTACGAGGCCAAGGCCATTCGTGAAGGCCGGCGGCCGGCCTATCTTACCTTCATTCGGAAATAGGCTCGCTGTCTTAGAGCAATTCCAGAAAAAGTGTGAAACGGTTTTCCGTCCGGAATTGCGTCAAAGCTAGAAGCGGCGGCCGATGCGATCGAAGGCGGCAGGCTCGACGCCGAGGTTGCGCAGGTCGTCGGCGCGCGGCCTGCGACCGGCTTCCACGGCCCGTGAAGCGGCCACGGCGCTGCCGAATACGGTGAAGAAGTCGCCTATTGCAGAAAATATCTTGCGATTGCTCATGATCATGTCCTTTCGCGCACGTGTGGCGCACGGCCACCTTTGTGCAGCGCAGCGTAAGTAGGTGCGTTTCAGCGCCAATCCCATGGGGGCCGCCGCATGGGCGCCATGCGCTCCATGCAACGCTGGCGGGGGCCACCTCGATGGCAGCGTTGCCCGACCAGCATAGCGGGCTTGAAACACAGGCCGCGATCGTCTATATCAGCCTCAAATTCTTGGTCGGTATGACGAAGAGTGGGTCCACCCGGTCCCGCTCTTTTTTATTACCTGCCGATAACTTGGTAGAGAACGACAGGGCTTCAATGACTGCAACGGCAAGCGAGGGCGACGATCGCATCATCCGCGAAAGCGGCATCGATGCGCGCATCGCGCTGATCGTCCAGCCGGTTCTGCGCGGCATCGGCTTCCGCCTCGTGCGGGTGCATCTGTCGGGCCAGAACGGGCTGACGCTGCAGATCATGGCCGAACGCGAGGACGGCACCATGACCGTCGAGGATTGCGAAGAGGTCAGCCGCGCGGTGTCGCCGGCGCTCGATGTCGATGATCCGATCGAAAAGGCCTACCATCTTGAAGTCTCGTCGCCCGGCATCGACCGGCCGCTGGTCCGCAAATCGGATTTCACGACCTGGACGGGTCATCTGGTGAAAATGGAAACATCGATCGTCGTCGCCGACCGCAAGCGCTTCAAGGGCAAGATCGCCGAAGCCGGCGAAGACGATGTGCTGATCGAGCGCGACAAGGCAGCCTATGGCGAGGAGCCGACGGTGCGCGTCCCCTATGACGCGATTGCCGATGTGCGCCTGATCCTGACCGACGATCTCATCCGCGATGCCCTGTCGAAGGACAACAGGGCGCGCAAGGAAGCCAAGAAGCGCCGTGGCGAACCGGACGACGACGAGTCGGGTGCGGAAGCGGACGCCACGGAAGAACACGAACAGGAACTATGATTGAGCTGCCGGGCGCAAAGGTCCGGCAAACAAGCTCGGGAGAAAAACGATGGTTGTAAGCGCCAACAGACTTGAATTGCTGCAGATCGCCGACGCGGTCGCGCGTGAAAAGTCGATCGACAAGTCGATCGTCATCGCCGCCATGGCCGATGCGATCCAGAAGGCGGCGCGCTCGCGTTACGGTCAGGAGACCAACATCCGCGCCGACATCAACCCGAACACCGGTGAGATGAAACTGCAGCGGCTGATGGAAGTGGTCGAGAAGGTCGATGACTACGCCACGCAGATCGCCATTTCCTCGGCTCGCGAGCGCAATCCCGACGCCCAGCTCGGCGACTTCATCGCCGAACAGCTGCCGCCCATGGATTTCGGCCGCATCGCCGCCCAGTCGGCCAAGCAGGTCATCGTCCAGAAGGTCCGCGAGGCCGAACGCGACCGCCAGTATGACGAGTACAAGGACCGCATCGGCGAGATCGTCAACGGTACCGTCAAGCGCGTCGAATACGGCAATGTCATCGTCGATCTCGGCCGCGGCGAAGCGATCATCCGTCGCGATGAGCTGATCCCGCGCGAGAACTACAAATATGGCGACCGCGTCCGCGCCTATGTCTACGATGTGCGCCGCGAGCAGCGCGGCCCGCAGATCTTCCTGTCGCGCACCCATCCGCAGTTCATGGCCAAGCTGTTCACCATGGAAGTGCCGGAAATCTATGACGGCATCATCGAGATCAAGTCGGTCGCCCGCGACCCAGGTTCGCGCGCCAAGATCGCCGTCATCTCGCGGGACTCTTCGATCGATCCGGTCGGCGCCTGCGTCGGCATGCGCGGCAGCCGCGTCCAGGCCGTCGTCGGCGAATTGCAGGGTGAGAAGATCGACATCATTCCGTGGTCGCCTTCTGCGGCGTCCTTCATCGTCAATGCGCTGCAGCCGGCGGAAGTCGCCAAGGTCGTGCTCGACGAGGATGCCGAACGCATCGAAGTCGTGGTTCCCGACGACCAGCTGTCGCTGGCCATCGGTCGCCGCGGCCAGAATGTGCGTCTGGCTTCGCAGCTGACCGGTTGGGATATCGACATCCTGACCGAAGCCGAAGAATCCGAACGCCGCCAGAAGGAATTCGTCGAGCGTTCGTCGCTGTTCATGGAAGCCCTCGACGTCGACGAGATGGTCGGCCAGGTGCTGGCCTCCGAAGGCTTCACCAGCGTTGAGGAAGTCGCTTATGTCGATTCCGGCGAGATCGCCTCTATCGACGGTTTCGACGAGGACACCGCTTCCGAAATCCAGACCCGCGCCCGCGAATATCTGGAGAAGATCGAGGCCGAGCACGACGACAAGCGCAAGGCGCTCGGCGTTTCGGACGAATTGCGCGAAATCCCCGGCGTCACCACCGCCATGATGGTGACGCTTGGCGAGGACGGCGTGAAGACGATCGAGGATTTCGCCGGCTATGCCGCCGACGACCTGACCGGCTGGAAGGAACGCAAGGACGGCGAGACAAAAGTCTATCCGGGCGTGCTGGCCAATCATGGCGTGACCCGCGCAGACGCCGAACAGATGGTTCTGGCCGCCCGCCTCAAGGCCGGCTGGATCACCGAAGACGAGCTTGCAGCCGAAGAAGTCTCGGCTGACGAAGCCGTTGGTGCGTGAGGTGAAGCCGCATCGCACCGAACCCGCCCTTGGACGAGATGAACGATCGCACCTGCATCGTTACGCGCAAACAAGCCGAACCGGATGATCTGATCCGGTTCGTCGTCGGCCCGGATTCGGCCGTCGTTCCCGACATCAAGAGAAATCTGCCCGGCCGCGGTTGCTGGGTGAGCGCCGACCGCCTACATATCGACAAGGCTGCGGCGAAGAACCTCTTTGCCCGCGCCTTCAAGGCACAGGTGGTCGTGCCGCCCGATCTTGGCGGCATGGTCGACGGGCTGCTTTCCAGGCACGCTCTGGGCATGCTTGGTCTTGCCCGCAAGGCAGGCGCAATTTCGCTTGGTGCTACCAAGGTCGAGAGCGCGGTGCGCGGCGGATTGGCGCTTTTCGTGCTGCATGCTTCCGAGGCGTCCGATGACGGCGTGCGCAAGATCAGCCAGGCGCGACGGGCGACGGTCCATCTTGGTGGGCCCGCTATCCTTGCCTACAAACTTTTCTCCGAGGCCGAGTTGAGCTTGGCATTGGGGGGTACAAATGTGATACATGCTGCCGTTCTCGCGGGAGACGCGGGCAGGGCGGTCCAGAAGCGCATGGTTGCGCTCGACCGGTATCGGGGCGGTTCCCCGGACGATCTGGCAATGCTTGCGGCTGTTGCTGACGAAGATGATGCCGCAGAGGATATGGAATGAGCGATACGAAATCGGGTGACGACAATACGCTGAGTGTGACGCCGAAGAAGACCTTGACGCTGAAGCGCCCCGGTATGGAACAGGGCACTGTGCGCCAGAACTTCTCGCACGGCCGCACCAAGCAGGTCGTCGTCGAAACCAAGAAGCGCAAGTTCTCGATGCCCGGCGACAAGCCGGAGCCTGTTGCCGCCCCCGTCTTCACACCGAAGCCGGCGGTCGTGGCCGCACCCGTCGTCGTGCCGGAAGCACCGAAGGCGCCGCCACCCCCGCCGCCACCGGCCCCGGTCGAGCGCAGCGGCATGGTGCTGAACGAACTGTCGCGCAGTGAAATGGAAGCACGCCGCAGGGCGCTCGAGGGCTCGAAGGTTCGCGAGGTCGAGGACCGCCAGCGCGCCGCCGAGGATGCCAAGCGTCGCGCCGAGGACGAAGAGCGCCGCAAGCGCGAACGCGATGAATCCGCACGCCGCCAGGCCGAGGAAGAAGCACGGTTGCAGACCGAGGCCGAATCCCGCCGTCGGGCTGAGGAAGAGGCGCGTCGCCGCGCGCCATTGGCTGCCGAACTGGCAACAGTCGATGACGAGGAAGTGGCCAAGCCGAAGCGGGTTGGCGCCGGCGCACCGGTGCGCCGTCCGGTCACGCCTGAAGTGGCGCGTCCGGCCAAGCCGACCAAGAGCGAGGAAGATCGCCGCCGTGGCAAGCTGACGCTGAATTCGGCATTGTCCGACGAAGATGCGCGAGCCCGTTCGCTGTCGTCGATGCGTCGTCGCCAGGAAAAATTCAAGCGCGCGATGCACAATGAGCCGCGCGAGAAAGTCATGCGCGAAGTGATCCTGCCAGAGACCATCACCATCCAGGAACTGGCGCAACGCATGTCCGAGCGCGCGGTCGACCTGGTCAAGTTCTTCATGAAGCAGGGCCAGATCCTGAAGCCGGGCGACGTTATCGACGCCGACACGGCCGAGCTGGTCGCCACCGAATTCGGCCACACGGTCCGCCGCGTCGCCGAGTCCGACATCGAGGAAGGCCTGTTCAACATCGCCGACAATGCCGAGGACCTGGTTTCGCGTCCGCCGGTCGTGACGATCATGGGTCACGTCGATCATGGCAAGACCTCGCTGCTCGACGCGATCCGCAACGCCAATGTCGTCTCCGGCGAAGCCGGCGGCATCACCCAGCATATCGGCGCCTACCAGGTCGAGAAGAATGGTCACAAGATCACCTTCATCGACACGCCCGGCCACGCCGCCTTCACGGCGATGCGTGCTCGTGGCGCCCAGGCGACCGATATTGCCATCCTGGTGGTTGCGGCCGATGACAGCGTCATGCCGCAGACGATCGAATCGATCAGCCATGCCAAGGCGGCCGGCGTTCCGATCATCGTGGCGATCAACAAGATCGACAAGCATGATGCCGATCCGCAGAAGGTGCGCTCCGAACTGCTGCGCCACGAGGTTTTCGTCGAATCCATGGGCGGTGAAGTTCTGGACGTCGAAGTATCGGCGACCAAGGGCACCAATCTCGACAAACTGCTTGAGGCGATCCTGCTGCAGGCCGAAATTCTGGACCTGAAAGCCAATCCGGACCGTACCGCCGAAGGCGTCGTCATCGAGGCCCAGCTCGACAAGGGCCGTGGTCCCGTTGCCACCGTGCTGGTGCAGACCGGCACGCTGATGCCGGGCGACATCCTCGTTGCCGGCAATGAATGGGGCCGGGTGCGTGCGCTGGTCAACGATCGTGGCGTGCAGATCAAGGAAGCGCCGCCGGCGATGCCGGTGGAAGTGCTTGGCTTGCAGGGCACCCCGCAGGCCGGCGATCGCTTCGCCGTGGTCAACAACGAGGCCCGTGCCCGCGAGATCACCGAATACCGCCAGCGTCTGGCGCGCGAGAAGGCGGTCGCCAAGCATGCCGGCCAGCGCGGTTCGCTCGAGCAGATGATGTCGCAATTGCAGACAAGCGGGCTGAAGGAATTCCCGTTGGTCATCAAGGGCGACGTGCAGGGCTCGATCGAGGCGATCAATGCCGCACTCGATAAGCTCGGCACCGACGAGGTTCGTGCACGCATCGTCCATGCCGGTGCCGGCGCCATCACCGAAAGCGACGTGTCGCTGGCCGAGACTTCGGGTGCCGCGATCATCGGCTTCAACGTCCGCGCCAACGTCCAGGCACGTGCCGCTGCTGCGGCGGCTGGCATCGAGATCCGCTACTACTCGATCATCTACAACCTTGTGGATGACGTGAAGGCGGCTCTGTCGGGCCTGTTGTCGCCGGAGCGTCGCGAGACTTTCATCGGCAATGCGCAGATCCTCGAAATCTTCGACATCACCAAGGTCGGCAAGATCGCCGGCTGCCGTGTCACCGAAGGCAAGGTCGAGCGTGGTGCGGGCGTGCGCCTGATCCGCGACAACGTCGTCATCCACGAAGGCACGCTGAAGACGCTGAAGCGCTTCAAGGACGAAGTTTCGGAAGTCCCCGGCGGCCAGGAGTGCGGCATGGCCTTCCAGAACTACGAGGACATGCGCGTCGGCGACGTCATCGAGTGCTTCCGCGTCGAGATGGTGACCCGGACACTCTGAGTTCGAGTGACTTGTCCATACCGGGCGGTGGTCGAAAGGCCGCCGCCCCAAGTCTATTGAGAATGCCCATATGAGACATGCGGCACGGTTCCATCCCGCGCCTCACGCTTTCAGGATTGAGAAAAATGCCCCGTCCAACCGCATCCAGCCCATCCCAGCGCATGCTGCGCGTCGCCGAACAGGTGCGCCATGCGCTATCCGAAACCCTGCAGCGCGGCGAGATCATCGATCCGCTGATCGAGAACACCGTGGTGTCGGTCTCGGAAGTGCGCATGTCGCCCGATTTGAAGGTCGCTACCGCTTTCGTCTCGCCGCTCGGCGCCAAGGATACCGATGCGGTGGTCGAGGCGCTGAACAAGCATGCGAAATTCGTCCGTGGCCGTGTCTCCGGCGCGCTGCGGCAGATGAAGTTCATGCCGGAGTTCCGCTTCAAGCTCGACACCTCCTTCGACAATTTTGCCAGGATCAACGACCTCTTGAAATCGCCGGAAGTGGCGCGCGATCTGGGTCCTGAGGACCAGGAAAACGCAGACCAGGACAAAGACGACAACAAGGACACCGAATAGTGGCGCGTCGCGGCAAGAAGAAGGGCCGGCCGATCTCGGGCTGGCTGATCCTGGACAAGCCGGTCGGCATGGGCTCGACCGAAGCCGTCTCCAAGATCAAATGGCTGTTCCAGGCGGAAAAGGCCGGCCATGCAGGCACGCTCGACCCGCTGGCGTCCGGCATGCTGCCGATCGCGCTTGGCGAGGCTACCAAGACCGTGCCTTACGTGCAGGACGGCGCCAAAATCTATCGCTTCACCGTTGCCTGGGGACAGGAGCGTTCGACCGATGACCTCGAAGGTCCGGTGACGAAAGAATCCGACCTGCGTCCGTCGGAAGCCCAAGTGCTCGCCCTGCTGCCGAAATACACCGGCGTCATCATGCAGACGCCGCCGCAATTCTCGGCGATCAAGATCGCAGGCGAGCGCGCCTATGATCTGGCCCGCGACGGCGCGACGGTCGACATACCCGCGCGAGAGATCGAGATCGGCCGTCTGGACGTTGTCGAGCATGGCGCCGACCATACTGTTTTCGAGGTCGAGTGCGGCAAGGGCACCTATGTGCGCTCGCTGGCCCGCGACATGGGCCGCGACATCGGCTGCTTCGGTCACATCTCCGAATTGCGCCGGGTCGAGGTCGAGCCGTTCACCTCGGAAGACTTCGTCACCATCGCCGAACTGGAAGCCGCCCGTTTCGGTGTGGAGGAGGTCGACAGCTCGGACACGACAGAAGCCGCTGACAAGGCAGAGGCTGCCGACAAGGTGGAAGCGTCAATCGACTTCGACGCCATCGATGCGCTTCTGGTCGACACATCGGCTGCCCTCGATTGCCTGCCGCAGATCGCCATCAGCGATGACGCGGCAACCAAGATCCGCCTCGGCAACCCGGTCATCATCCGCGGCCGCGACGCACCGGTGGAAGCCGAAGAAGCCTGCGCCACGGCGCGCGGCAAGCTGGTCGCCATCGGTGCCATTGAGCAAGGCATGTTCAAGCCCAAGCGGGTCTTTGCCGGTTGATTCCTGTCGTCTAATGTCGAGGCGAGGACTCGCACGAGGGGAATATGGCAAAGACTGAGACCGTGAAGACGCGGGCACCGGCGAAAACGCGGCGGCCGCCGGTCGGTGCGTCGCCCGGCACGCTGATCGCCGACCCGTCGGCGCGTCGCTCGGAACTGCGTCTGACGCTGATCTCGCCCGAAAAATTCAAGACTATCGAAAATGCCAGCATCGACGACCTCAACACCCATTGCCACAAATGGCCGGTCCTCTGGCTCGACTGCACCGGCCTCGCCAACATCCCGCTGATCGAGGAGATCGGCCGCATTTTCAGCCTGCATCCGCTGGCGCTGGAGGACGTCGTCAACACCGGCCAGCGGCCTAAGGTCGACTTCTTCGAGGACCATGCCTTCGTCGTCGTCAGGATGATCGACGATGTCACCTCGCACCGCTATGAGCAGATCGCCGTCTTCTTCGGCAGCAACTTCGTCGTTACCTTCCAGGAGCGGGAAGGCGATCCATTCGATCCGGTGCGCAAGCGCATCGAAAGTTCGGCGCCCAACCGGCTGCGCGCCCGCGGCGCCGACTATCTTGCCTATGCGCTGATTGATGCCATCGTCGACAGCTATTTTCCGCCGATCGAGGCCGCCGGTGACATGGTCGACAGCATCGAGGACCAGATGCTGCATTCGCCGCACAAACACCAGATGCGGCAGCTACATGAATTGCGGCGTGACGCCAACGTGCTGAAAGGCGTGCTGTGGCCGATGCGCGATGCGCTGGCGACGCTGATCCGCAACGATGTGCCCTATGTGAAGGCCGAGACCAAGATCTTCCTCAACGACACGCTCGACCATGCGCTCAGGCTGATCGAGCTGGTCGAGACCCAGCGCGATATGCTGACCGGCCTGATCGAGATGCACCTGTCGCTGAGCCAGGCGCGCACCAACGACGTTATCAGCTATCTCACCATCGTCTCGGTCATCTTCATGCCGCTCACCTTCCTGGTCGGCATCTGGGGCATGAATTTCGATCCGGAGTCTTCGCCCTGGAACATGCCGGAACTGAAGGCCTACTACGGCTATCCCTTGTCGCTGCTGTTCATGGCGCTTGTCGCGTTCGGGCTGATCGCCTTCTTCAAATGGAAGAAATGGCTTTGACAGGGATAAACCTGCCATTTTGGCCTGAAAAGCCGGCTTGTGAATTGGGCTGGTGTTTTCCGGGGAATTGCACTATATGCGCCGCAGCTTAGCGCTATGACGCTTTGCTTGCACCGGCCCCTGCTGGACGACATCCCGGCTGAGGGCGACCCGTTTCCTCAAACAGATAAGGAAAAACACGATGTCGATTACTGCCGAGCGCAAACAGGAATTGATGGGTGAATTCGCAACCGCCAAGGGCGATACCGGGTCTCCGGAAGTCCAGGTGGCCATCCTTTCCGAGCGCATCAAGAACCTGACCGACCATTTCAAGGACCACAAGAAGGATAACCATTCCCGCCGTGGTCTGCTTGCTCTCGTCTCCCAGCGCCGCAGCCTGCTTGATTATCTCAAGCGCAAGGACGACGCGCGCTACCAGACGCTGATCGAGAAGCTCGGTCTGCGTCGTTGACGAATTGACCGGCGGGCTTTCGAAGGAGAGCCCGCCGGTCGCGCATTCTGCCAGTCGTATCGACTGGCCAGACCCGGTTTCGATCGTGCAGAGGGCACTCGAAACCGCCCATGGACGGTCATGGGGCAGGATTGCAGGACGCTCGCGCGCACCGCGCCGAAACACCCGAGCCTCCCGTTGTCTTGCCCGTGGCTGCCCGAGAAAGGAAGCCAGGGAAAGGGCATCTCCGCGCACCGTGAAACGGCGCGGCCCTTTCCTCATATTAAGGACAAGAGATGTTCAATCACCACAAAGTGGAAATCGAATGGGGCGGTCGTCCGCTCATCCTCGAAACCGGCAAGATCGCGCGCCAGGCTGATGGCGCGGTGCTCGCCACCTACGGCGAGACCAAGGTCCTCGCCACCGTCGTTTCGATGAAGGAGCCGAAGCCCGGCCTCGATTTCTTCCCGCTGACCGTCAACTACCAGGAAAAGACCTACGCCGCCGGCAAGATCCCGGGTGGCTATTTCAAGCGTGAAGGCCGTCCGAGCGAGAAGGAAACGCTGGTTTCCCGCCTCATCGACCGCCCGATCCGCCCGCTCTTCGCCTCCGGCTACAAGAACGACACCCAGATCGTCGTCACCGTCGTCCAGCATGATCTCGAGAACGATCCCGACATCTTGTCGATCGTTGCCACTTCGGCCGCCCTGACGCTCTCCGGCGTTCCCTTCATGGGCCCAGTCGGCGGCGCCCGCGTCGGCTACATCAACGGCGAATACGTTCTGAACCCGCATGTCGACGAGATGCAGGAATCCAAGCTCGACCTCGTTGTCGCCGGCACCGCCGACGCTGTGCTGATGGTTGAGTCCGAAGCCAAGGAATTGGGCGAAGAGCTGATGCTCGGCGCCGTCATGTTCGGCCACAAGGGCTTCCAGCCGGTCATCGACGCCATCATCAAGCTGGCCGAAGTCGCCGCCAAGGAGCCGCGCGACTTCACCGCGCCGGACTATTCCGCGCTTGAAGCCGAGATGCTGAAGATCGTCGGCGACGAACTCAGCAATGCCTACAAGAACGTCGACAAGCAGAAGCGTTACGCCGCCGTCGACGCCGTCAAGGCGAAGGTCAAGGCAGCGTTTGCCCCGGCCGAAGGCGAAGATGCCAAGTACACTTCCGAGCAGATCGGTTCGGTATTCAAGGAACTCCAGGCCAAGGTCGTGCGCTGGAACATCCTCGACACCGGTTCGCGCATCGATGGCCGTGACCTCAAGACGGTCCGCAAGATCGTCTCCGAAGTCGGCGTCCTGCCGCGCACCCACGGTTCGGCGCTGTTCACCCGCGGCGAGACCCAGGCGCTGGTCGTTGCCACGCTCGGCACCGGCGAGGACGAGCAGTATGTCGATTCGCTGACCGGCATGTACAAGGAGAAGTTCCTCCTTCACTACAACTTCCCTCCCTATTCCGTCGGCGAGACCGGCCGCATGGGTTCGCCGGGTCGCCGCGAAATCGGCCATGGCAAGCTCGCCTGGCGCGCCATTCGCCCGATGCTGCCGAGCGCCGACCAGTTCCCCTACACGCTGCGTGTCGTCTCGGAGATCACCGAGTCCAACGGTTCGTCGTCGATGGCCACCGTCTGCGGCACCTCGCTGGCGCTTATGGATGCCGGCGTGCCGCTGGCCAAGCCCGTCGCCGGTATCGCCATGGGCCTGATCAAGGAAGGCGAGCGTTTCGCCGTTCTATCCGACATCCTCGGTGACGAGGATCACCTCGGCGACATGGACTTCAAGGTCGCCGGCACCGCCAACGGCATCACCTCGCTGCAGATGGATATCAAGATCGAAGGCATCACCGAGGAGATCATGAAGATCGCGCTGGACCAGGCCAAGGATGGCCGCCAGCACATCCTCGGCGAGATGGCGCATGCTCTGACCGGCGCGCGTTCGGAACTCGGTGAGTTCGCCCCGCGCATCGAAGTGATGCACATCCCGACCGACAAGATCCGTGACGTGATCGGCTCGGGCGGCAAGGTGATCCGCGAGATCGTCGAAAAGACCGGCGCCAAGATCAACATCGAGGACGACGGCACGGTCAAGATCGCTTCGTCCAATGCCAAGGAGATCGAGGCGGCGAAGAAGTGGATCCACACCATCGTCGCCGAGCCGGAAGTCGGCGAGATCTACGAAGGTACGGTCGTCAAGACCGCGGACTTCGGCGCTTTCGTCAACTTCTTCGGTCCGCGTGACGGCCTCGTCCACATCTCGCAGCTTGCCAACGACCGGGTCGCCAAGACCTCGGACGTGGTCAAGGAAGGCGACAAGGTCTGGGTCAAGCTGATGGGCTTCGACGAGCGCGGCAAGGTCCGCCTGTCGATGAAGGTCGTCGACCAGGCCACCGGCAAGGAACTCGCCCGCGACAAGAAGACCGAAGGCGAAGAAAACGCCGCCTGATTGGTCTGAGATCATGAATCGAAACGGGCGCGGCTTATGTCGCGCCCGTTTTCATTTTCAGCCTGGGTTTCAAAGCGCTTAGACAAGTCGAGATCGAACAATGTCCGCCGAGCCGTTGAAGACGCTTTTCTATCCCTTCGAGGCGGAGGCTGTTCCTCTACCGGCCAAGGGCACGCGCGCCCTGTTTCTCGGCGCTGAGCCGGGTTTTCGCCTGCCTGAAGGCTTTGAGGCGACACTTCACCTCGTGCAGGGTTTCCGGCCGCATTTTAGCGCGCTGCAAGCCTCCGGCTTCGTCGTCACCGCGCAAGTGGAAGGCGATGGCTTCGATATGGCACTTGTGCTTGCCGGCCGGCATCGCGGCTTGAACGAAGTGCGCATCGCGCAGGCGCTTGAGTGCGTGGCGCCGGGCGGCCTGGTCGTCATTGCCGGCGGCAAGGACGATGGCATTGCCAGCCTGCGCAAGCGCGTTGACGAGCTTGTGCCGCTTGAAGGCCATTTGCCCAAATATCACGGCATTGCCTTCTGGCTGCGACGTCCCGCCGATCTGGCCGCCGCGGAAGAATTGCGCGCTGCCAACCCCGCTCTGCTGGTTGAAGGCCGGTTCCACACCGCGCCCGGCATGTTCTCGTTCGACCGGATCGATACCGGATCGAAATTGCTGGTCGAGAACCTGCCCAATGACCTGCGTGGCAGCATTGCCGATCTCTGCGCCGGCTGGGGCTATGTGGCGGCCGAGATCGCCGCCCGCTCCCCCGGCGTTCAGGCGCTCGACCTCTATGAGGCCGATTTCGCCGCGCTTGAAGCCGCGAAGCTCAATCTGGCAGCGGTCAGCCAGCCGACCGCCAGGAATTTCTTCTGGATCGATCTGCTGAAGGAACCAGTCGAGAAGCGCTACGACGCGATTGCCATGAACCCGCCCTTTCACCGCAGCCGGGCGGCCGAGCCGGAGATCGGCGCCGGCATGATCCGAGCGGCGGCCAAGGCCTTGAAGCCGGGTGGGCGGCTGTTCATGGTCGCCAACCGTCAGCTTCCCTACGAACCGATCTTGGCGGCTGTCTTTTCGAGCCATGCCGAACTCGCTCGTGACGGCATGTTCAAGGTGCTTTCCGCTCGTCGTTGAAGCATGATCCCGAAAGTGGATACCGGTTTCGGAAAAGATCATGCTCAAAAACAGATATCGCGTCGCACTCAATGCAGATTGGCAACGCGCCGGACCTCATCGGTGATATGCACGTCGCCGACCCTGATCTTGAGGGGGGCGGGCCTGCCATACAGGTAGCCTTGCACCACCTCGCAGCCGGCTGCCCTGAGCAGTGTCGCCTGGCTTTCGGTCTCGACGCCTTCGGCAATGATGCTGACGCCGAGCGCGCGCGAAAGCCCGACGATGGTCGAGACGACCGCGCCGGAGCTGGAATCCGTGTCGAGGCGGCTGACGAAGGACCGGTCGATCTTCAGCTTGCCGAATGAGAAATCGATCAGGTAGCTCAAATTGGAATAGCCGGTGCCGAAATCATCGACGGCGACCGAAATGCCGATATCCGCAAGCTCCTTCAGGATGGCGGCGGCGCGGTCGCGATCCTGCATCATCGCCGTCTCGGTCACTTCCAGTTCCAGCCGTGACGGCTTGATGCCGGTGCTCGTCATGGTGTCGCGCACGATGCCGACGAAGTCCTTGGTCATGAACTGGACGGGCGAGATGTTGACGGCGACGAAGCAGTCGTCGGGCAGATGCCGGGCGTCGCTGCAGGCTTTGCGCAGCACCCATTCGCCGATCGGGCCGATCATGCCGGTTTCCTCGGCGATCGGAATGAACTCCATCGGCGGGATCATGCCGCGTTCCGGATGCCGCCAGCGGATCAGCGCTTCGTAGCCGACGATGCGGCCGGTCGGGAGATCGAGCTGCGGCTGGTAATGAAGGTCGAAGTCACCGCGCTCGAAGGCTGTATGCAGTTCGGATTCGATCCACTGGCGATGGTCGGCGACCCTGCCCATTTCGGCATGGAAGACGGACCAGTTGCCGACGCCGCTGGCGCGCGCGTTCTGCAGCGCCAGATTGGAGCGGCGCAGGATGAGGACGGGATCGACACCGTCCTTTGGCATCGCCACGATGCCGACCGACAGGCTGACCGATTGCAGGTGCGTACCGAGATCATAGGGCTCCATCATCTCGTCGATGAGCCTCTCTATGGTGCTTTCCAAGGACCCTGCGACTTGGTTGTCGGGGAGCAGGATCGCGAATTCACCGGCGCCGATGCGTCCGATCAGCGCGCGCGGCGGCACGCACGTCTTCAAGCGCTTGGTGAAGGCGCGGATCAGCTCGTCGCCCTGACTGTAGCCGATGGCGTCATTGATCTGCTTGAACCGGTCGATGTCGATATCGATGAGGAACATCGGCTCGCCGGTCCGGCTGGTCGCGCATGCCGCCTCGGCAATCTTGCCGACCATCGCCGGACGTGCCACCAGGCCGGTCAGCTTGTCGAAATGGGTTTCCGTGAAGACGAAATCCGCCGATTCATCGACGCCGGCGAAGAAGGACATCGCGGCGACCGACGCCGCCAGTGCGCAAAGAGCGGCCATCACCGAGACCATCATGTCGGCGGAGATGCCGGCAAAGCCATCGCCGAGACCGAGCTTCAGGCCCCAGAGCCCGAGGACGAAACTGCCGAGACCCGAACTCGCTATGGTGAGCAGTCGGAACACCGGTGTTCGCTTCGGGTTGCTGACGGCGAGCATTGAAAGTTCCCCTGAGTACGGGGCTTTCTAGTGGATATCTCCTTAAAATGAGTTTCCGCGAATGAATCCAATTTTATTGGACCTCAAGTATTTCTTGAGCGGATCAATGCGACTGGCGCTGAAACGGGGTTTAGCCGCGCGCTTTAAGCTTCGTGTTTTCAGATGTCCGCCATTTCAAAACCGTCGCGCACCTTTGGCCGACAGGCGTTAGTCTCGCCCGCCGTCGGTCTGCTTCAATTCGTCGAGCGTCGGCATGGAAACGATGTGATAGCCGGAATCGACATAGTGGATTTCGCCGGTAACCCCGGAAGACAGATCCGACAACAGATAAAGCGCCGAACCACCGACCTCGTCGATGGTCACCGTGCGGCGCAGTGGCGAGTTTCGCTGCTGGTAGGAGAACATGTGGCGGGCGTCCGAAATGCCGGCGCCGGCGAGCGTGCGCACGGGCCCAGCCGATATGCCGTTTACCCTGATGCCGCGCGGACCGTAATCGTTGGCGAGGTAGCGCACGCTGGCCTCCAGTCCGGCCTTGGCGACGCCCATGACATTGTAGTTCGGCATGACGCGGACGGAGCCCGCATAGGTCAGCGTGATCATCGATCCGCCGTCCTTCATCAAGGTGGCCGCATGGCGGGCGACCTCGGTGAAGGAGTAGCAGGAGATCACCATGGTGCGGACGAAATTGTCCCTGCTGGTGTCGGCGTAGAGGCCTTTCAACTCGTTCTTGTCGGAAAAGCCGATGGCGTGGACGATGAAATCCAGCCCGCCCCATTCGTTGCCCAGGGTCTCGAACGTGGCGGCGACCGAAGCGCTGTCCTCGACGTCGCACGGCACGACCAGCGAGGCGCCGAGCTTGTCGGCCAGCGGCTTGACCCGGCGTCCGAAGGCATCGCCCTGATAGGTGAAGGCGAGTTCCGCCCCGTGTTCGGATAATTTCCGGGCGATGCCCCAGGCGATCGAATGATCGTTGGCGACACCCATGACAAGCCCGCGCTTGCCCTTCATCAATCCGTCCATGGCCGGCAAATCCTTATGCGGAATAGCGCTGGAAAACGAGCGTGGCGTTGGTACCACCGAAGCCGAACGAATTGGACAAAACAGTGTCGATCCTGGCGTCGTCGATGCGCTTTCGCACGATCGGCATGCCCTCGAATTCGGGGTCGAGGGTCTCGATATGGGCGCTTTCGCCGATGAAACCGCCCTGCATCATCAGGATCGAGTAGATGGATTCCTGCACGCCGGCCGCGCCCAGCGAATGGCCGGTCAGCGACTTCGTCGAGGTGATGTACGGCATCTCTGGGCCGAACACCTCGCGGATGGCGCCCATTTCCTTGGAATCTCCCACCGGCGTCGAGGTGCCATGGGTGTTAATGTAGTCGACCGGCGTGGAAACCGTGGCCAGCGCCTGGCGCATGCAGCGGACCGCGCCCTCGCCTGAAGGAGCAACCATGTCGTAGCCATCCGACGTCGCGCCATAGCCGACGATCTCGGCATAGATCTTGGCGCCGCGCGCCTTGGCATGCTCAAGCTCTTCCAGCACCAGCACACCGGCGCCGCCGGCAATGACGAAGCCGTCGCGATTGACGTCATAGGCACGGGAGGCGGTCGATGCCTTGTCGTTGAATTTCGACGACATGGCGCCCATGGCGTCGAACAGGTCCGACATCGTCCAGTCGAGATCCTCGTGGCCGCCGGCGAAGACGATGTCCTGCTTGCCCCATTGGATCAATTCATAGCCATTGCCGATGCAATGCGCCGAGGTCGAACAGGCCGACGAGATCGAGTAGTTGACGCCGTGGATCTTGAACCATGTGGCAAGCGTCGCCGATGCGGTCGACGACATTGCCTTCGGCACCGCGAACGGACCGATGCGCTTCGGACTGCCGTTCTTCAGCGTCGTTTCGGCAGCTTCGACGATGGTGCGGGTGGATGGTCCGCCCGATCCCATGACGATGCCGGTGCGCTCATTGGTGATGTCGCTCTCGCCGAGGCCCGCATCCGCGATCGCCTGGTCCATGGCGACGTGGTTCCATGCAGCACCCTGGCTCAGGAAGCGCATCGCACGGCGATCGATCATCGCCGATGGATCGAGCGTCGGCGCTCCCCAGACCTGGCAGCGGAAGCCGTGTTCGGCGAAGGAATCCGAGAAGCTGATGCCTGATCTGGCGTCATGCAGCGAGGCTTGCACCTCGTTGGCATTGTTGCCGATCGACGACACGATGCCGAGGCCTGTGACTACGACACGTCTCATTCGCAACTCCTTCCAGGGATGCTGGCCAAGGGGGCTGGCCAGGGGTGCCGGTCAGCCGACCGCCGACTGCTTGGACAGACCGACTTTCAAATCCGTTGCCGCGTATATGGGTTCGCCATCCGCCTTCAGCCAGCCATCGGCGATGCCGAGCACCAGCCGGCCCCGCATCACGCGCTTGAAGTCGATGCCATATTCGACCTTCTTCACCGAAGGCGTGACCATGCCCTTGAATTTCACTTCGCCGGTCGACAGCGCCATTCCCTTGCCGGGTTCGCCAAGCCAGCCAAGATAAAAGCCCGTCAATTGCCACATGGCGTCGAGGCCGAGGCACCCCGGCATGATCGGATTGCCGATGAAATGGCAGGCAAAGAACCACAGGTCCGGCTTGATGTCGAACTCCGCGCGGATGAAACCCTTCTCGAAGGCGCCGCCGGTCTCGCTGATCTCGGTGATGCGGTCGAACATCAGCATTGGCGGATAGGGAAGCTGGGCGTTGCCCGGTCCGAACAGTTCGCCGCGGGCGCAGGCCAGCAATTCATCGTACTCGTAGCTGGATTTACCCGCCATCAATCTCATCCCATATCGTTCCGGGCCATCGGGTGCCCTTGTCGTTGGTTTCCTAACACAATCTGTTTCAGGCCGGAAACCGGCGTTTGCGCTTAGCCTGCTCGTCTGCCTGGGTCAATGCGCGCTATTGATCGCATTCGGACGACAGAATATATGTCCTGAGAGGTCCGGTTTCGGCAGACGTTCATTTTTTTGCCATTCTGGGCGTGTCTTGGGGCGGAACTGTGGGGTTCGACGAGAAGATGGACCTGGACGGCCGGAAGGAAAATGTCGCTGTGGACAAGCGGGTCCGTGAAGCCGGGCTGAGGCCGACGCGTCAGCGCATTGCGCTGGCCGATCTGCTTTTCGCCAAGGGCGACCGGCATCTGTCGGCCGAGGAACTGCACGAGGAGGCGGTTGCCGCCGGCGTGCCGGTGTCGCTGGCCACCGTCTACAATGCCCTTCACCAGTTTACCCAGGCGGGACTTTTGCGCATCCTCGCCGTCGAAGGCGCGAAAACCTATTTCGACACCAACACCTCCGACCACCACCATTTCTACATCGAAGGCGAAAACCGTATATTCGACATCGACAGCGGTCCGGTGACGGTTGCCAACCTGCCGGAGCCTCCGGAAGGGATGGAGATCGCCAATGTCGACATCGTCGTGAGGCTGCGCCCCAAACGCCGCGAATGACTGGCGAGGCCGGAATCATCTGCCAAGTCAGAATTATCGGCCAGGGATGAAACCCCTCGATCTCGTAATCCGGCTCGAATGGGCGATCGTGGCACTGGCTGCCGTCATTTTCTACGGTTCGACCGGCATCTCCTGGTGGCTCTTCGGATTGCTTATCCTGGCGCCTGACCTATCGATGTCGGGCTATCTGGCCGGTCCGCGCGTCGGTGCCCTTGCCTATAACGCCTTGCACATCCTGATCGTGCCCGTGCTGCTGCTGCTCGGCGGGCACATGTGGGGCAATGCGGCCGCGATGGCGGTTGCGCTGATATGGATCGCCCACATCGCCATCGACCGTGCGCTGGGCTACGGTCTGAAGCTGCCGACCGGCTTCCAGGACACCCATCTCGGCAGTATCGGGCATAAAGCCAGGACCGCGAAAGAGAATCAGTCCTTGACCCGTTCGCCGGGATAGGCGCCCCAGACGACCGACTGGGCAAGCCAGCCGGTGTGGCCGTCGAACGTCATTTCGCACCACTGGCCGTCGCAGGATTTGATCGTACCCATGACGCCAGGTTCGATCATCGCGACCACCCTTGCGTCCTTGTCGGGACTGTTGAGAAGGTTGATCTGGGTGCCCTTGCCACGCTGCCATGGTGCGACGATTGCCGTGCGTCGGCCGGAAAGCAGCGACTGGTTGATCCAGCCTTCCGAACCATCGGCATCGCGCACGCGGCGCCATGTGTCGAATTCCTGGATGATCTCCATCGGCAGGCCGGCCTTCATGTACATCCAGTCGACCGAGTAGTTGGCGCCGGGGCCGACGCGCGAGTTGACGCGGCCGGATTTCAGGCTGACGAATCGCGGCAGCGGCAGGCCGCTCGGCCCGAGCGTGACGACGCTCTGGGCAGGTGCAGCCGCACTCTGTGCCGCCGTAAGCGGAGAATAAAGCAGAGCGCCGAGAAATGCTGCACTGAGGGTCAGGCGAAGCGACGCGAAACCAGACACTTTCATTCCTTTCGGCGCTTGCCTCGGCGCCCCTTTTTCTTTGTCTTCGGCGGCACCGCTTGTTACATGGGTAATCGGCACCGCGACCGGCTTTCAGTTTCGCCGGTCTTGGTTAAAGAGGTCTCAACGAGATCGGGTTAGAGCAATTCCAGCAAACCTGTGAAGCGGTTTTGCGTTCGGTATTGCGGCAAATACTCGAGAGGGAAACAATGGCAGGCAAAAAAAGGCCTCTCGTCGTCATCACGCGCAAGCTGCCCGACCCGGTCGAGACCCGCATGCGCGAACTGTTCGACGCAAGGCTGAATGTCGAGGACCGGCCGATGACGCAGCCGGAACTGGTCGCGGCGGTCAAGGAAGCCGACGTTCTGGTGCCGACCATTACCGACAATATCGACGCGGCGCTGATCGCTCAGGCAGGCGACAACCTCAAGCTGATCGCCAATTTTGGCAACGGCGTCGACAAGATCGATGTCGCGGCTGCGGCCAAGAGGGGCATCACCGTCACCAACACGCCGAATGTCCTGACCGAAGACACCGCCGACATGACGATGGCGCTGATGCTGGCGGTGCCGCGGCGGCTCGCGGAAGGCGCCAATGTGCTCACCGGCGACAAGAAATGGGCCGGCTGGTCGCCGACCTGGATGCTGGGCCGGCGCATCTGGGGCAAGCGGCTCGGCATTGTCGGCATGGGGCGGATCGGCACGGCCGTAGCCAGGCGGGCCAAGGCCTTCGGACTGTCGATCCACTATCACAACCGCCACCGCGTGCTGCCGGCCGTGGAAGACGGGCTGGAGGCGACCTATTGGGAAAGCCTCGACCAGATGCTGGCCCGGATGGATATCATCTCGGTCAACTGTCCCTCGACGCCGGCAACCTTCCATCTGCTTTCGGCGCGGCGGCTGGCGCTACTGCAGCCCACCGCCTATGTCGTCAACACCGCGCGCGGCGACATCATCGACGAGGAAGCACTGGTCAAGCTGATCCAGGACGGCAAGATCGCCGGCGCCGGCCTCGATGTCTACGAGCACGAGCCAGCCTTGAACGGCAAGCTGCTGAAGCTCGCGGCCAAGAACAAGGTCGTGCTTTTGCCGCATATGGGCTCGGCGACGCTCGAGGGCCGTATCGACATGGGTGAAAAGGTCATCATCAACATCCGCGCCTTCGTTGACGGCCACCGCCCACCAGACCGCGTGCTGCCGCTCAGGACCTGATGCTGTCGCGGTGCAATATCCGTGGCCCACAAACCGTAAGATAAGACTTACGGGAGGGCTTTGCGCATGGTGACCGAAGTCGGCCTGGCATAGCCGTTATGCGCCGTCCGTTCAGTTTCGCGAAAGCCGAGGCGAGCAAAGGCCGCATGGTTTGCGGTCAACTCGATCCGCGTCTGAAGCTCGATGGCGGCCTTGCCGCGGCTGCGGGCAAGGTCTTCGACCGCCTGCATCAGCTGCCGTCCAATGCCTTGTCCCTGGCAGTCCGGCGCCACGGCGAGCTTGCCGACATAGAACTCTGCCACCTTTTCAAGGGCAAAGACGCAGCCGACGATCCGATCGCCCTTGAGCGCCACGAAGCCGGTCTCCCGCCCTGCCTTGTCCCGCAGAGTGTCTGCGGTCAAAAGGTGGGCCGAGGAGGGCGGGTCGATGACATCGTCCATCGAGGCGAAGGCACGCATGATCAATGCGAGCACATCGTCCCAACGGTCGAAATCGGTCGGGATCCGCCTGATGGAGACTGCTTCGATCCGGCCCAAGAATTCAGCTTCTCTTGTAACGGATGGTGTCGAAGCGCGCCGCCAGCCCATCATAAAGCAGCAGCCGGCCGACCAGCGGTTCGCCCACGCCGGTGATCAGCTTGACCGCCTCCATGGCCTGCAGCGTGCCGATGACGCCGGTCAACGCGCCAAGCACGCCGACTTCGGCGCAGGACGGCACCAGGCCCGGCGGTGGCGCTTCGGGAAACAGGTCACGATAGCCTGGGTTGGGCTTGCCGTCCTTGCCGTCTTCGAATGGCTTCAGCACCGTGACCGAGCCGTCGAAGCGTCCGACGGCGGCATGCACCAGCGGTTTCCCAGCGCTCGCGCAGGCATCGGCCACGGCGTAGCGCGTTTCGAAATTATCGGAACCGTCGACGACGATGTCATAGCGGGCGACGAGGGCAGGCGCATTGTCCGTGGTCAGCCGGAATGTATGCGGTTCGACTGTGGTATTGGGATTGATGCGGGCGATTGCCGCCTTGGCGCTGTCGGTTTTCAGCAGGCCGACAGTGTCGGTGCCGTGAATGACCTGGCGCTGCAGGTTGGAGAGCGAAACGGTGTCGTCATCGACCACGCCGAGCGTGCCGACGCCGGCGGCGGCAAGATATTCAAGCACCGGGGCGCCCAGCCCGCCGGCGCCGATGACCAGCACCCGGGCCTGCTTCAGCCTCTGCTGTCCGGCGCCGCCGATTTCCGGCAGCACGATGTGGCGGGCATAGCGTTCGATCTCGTCTGCGGTCAGGGCGGCAGTGGTCATTGCCTGATCATACAGGCACGGAAAAACCTTGTCAGGGGTCTTCGGTTGGCCCAACCGTCCCATGGTCGACGGTCAGGAATTGCGCGCGGCCCTGGAGACTGGAAAACAGCGCAGCATCGGTTCCTGTCATGAATGCCTGGCAGTTCAGTTCCTCCAGGATGGAAAACAGCGCCGCGCGCCGCCCGCTGTCGAGATGCGCAGCGATCTCGTCGAGCAGCAGGATCGGCGTCATGCCCGACATTTCGCCGGTCAGCCTCGCGTGCGACAGCACGATGCCGACCAGCAGCGCCTTCTGCTCGCCGGTCGAGCAGAGCTCGGCCGGCATCGCCTTGGGGCGGTGCCGAACCACCAGGTCCGAACGGTGCGGGCCGTCGAGCGTGCGCCCGGCGGCGCGATCGCGCTCGCGGCCCTCGGCAAGCGTCCGACGGAAGCGTTCCTCCACATCGACCGCCGGCGCCACGGCAATCTCGGCTTCCAGCTCGCCTGAAAGGCCGATATCGGCCTGCGGAAACGGTCCCGTGTCGGGCAGCCTGTCGATCATGGCGGCCAGCAGGCGCACCATCTCGGCGCGCGCCGCGGCAATCGCCACACCGGTTTCGGCCATCTGCGTCTCGATAGCGTCGAACCAGCGGTCGTCCCGAGAGCTTTCGGTAAGCAGTCGGTTACGACCGCGCATCGCCTTCTCGTAGTCGATCGCACGTTGCCCGTGGCCGGGATCGATCGCCAGCACCAGCCGGTCGAGGAAGCGCCGGCGATCCGCGGCCGGTCCGGTGAATAACGCGTCCATGGCTGGCGTCAGCCAAACCACGCGCAGCCATTCCAGCATGTCCTCGGCCGAACGCGCCGAAGCTCCGTTGATGCGTACCCGCCTGCCGCCTTCGCCGGCGGTGTCACCGCCGGAAATGCCTGTTCCGATCTCGACCTGGCCATCAGGTCCGTCGAGCCGGGCATGCAGCGCAAAGCCGCCGTCGCCGCCCTCGCGCGCGACATCGGCGTAGGGCGCGCGGCGCAAGCCACGTCCCGGTGTCAAAAAGGAGATCGCTTCGAGGAGATTGGTCTTGCCGGCGCCGTTGTCGCCGGAAAAAACCACGGCACCTGGCGCCAGATCGATCGTCAGCGCCGCATAGTTGCGGAAATTAGTAAGTGTTAGCTTACTTATATGGTTCTGTGCCGGCAACCGCTATCCGCCTATAGAAGTCGCCGTAAATATCGCGCTTGCCGCCGGTCCACAACAGGACCGAAGTGCTGACACCGCGCCGCTACACGCGCATCGGCATCAGCACATAGAGTGCGGTCTCGTCGGCCATGTCGTGGATCAGCGTCGGCGAACCGGCATCCGCCAGCATGAACTTGGCCTCCGTGCCGGTCAGTTGCGCGGCAACGTCGAGCAGGTACTTGGCGTTGAAGCCGATCTCGATCGGATCGGATGAATAGTCAGCGGACAGTTCTTCGGTGGCGCTGCCTGAATCCGGATTGTTGACCGCAAGCGTCACCTGACCCTCGCTGATCGACAGCTTCACCGCGCGACCGCGTTCGGAAGAGATGGTCGAGACACGATCGACGGCGGCGGCAAAGCTCTGGCGGTCGATGATCAGCTTCTTGTCGTTGCCTGTCGGAATGACCCGCTGATAATCGGGGAAGGTGCCGTCGATCAGCTTCGAGGTCAAAACCACGCTGCCGATGGTGAAGCGGATCTTGGTGTCCGACAGTTCGGTGGTCACCGCGACATCCGGATCGTCGACAAGCTTCTGCAGCTCGCTCACCGTCTTGCGCGGAATGATGATGCCCGGCATGCCCTCGGAACCCGCCGGCGCGTCGATCTCGGCGCGCGCCAGGCGGTGGCCGTCGGTCGCCACCGAGCGCAGCTTCAGCTTGCCGCCGACCTCATGCGTGTGCAGGTAGATGCCGTTCAGGTAATAGCGTGTCTCCTCGGTGGAGATGGCGAACTGGGTCTTCTCGATCAGGCCTTTCAGGGCAACCGAGTCGAGACGGAAGATATGCGAGAAGGATCCGGCCGAAAGCTCCGGGAAGTCGGATTGCGGCAGGCACTGAAGGCGGAAGCTCGAGCGGCCGGACGTCACCGTCATGGCGTTGCCGTCCTCGTCCGTCTTCAGCATCACCTCGGCGCCGTCGGCGAGCTTGCGCACGATGTCGTAGAGCAGATGTGCCGGGACCGTCGTCGCCCCGCCGCGCTCCACCTTGGCGGGCGTCGCTTCGGTCACCTCGAGGTCGAGATCGGTTGCCTTCATTTCAAGGCTGGCGCCTTCGGCGCCGAGCAGCACGTTGGACAGGATCGGTATGGTGTTTCGCCGCTCGACCACACGATGGACGTGGTTGAGCGACTTCAGGAGATTTGACCGTTCCAGGATAACACGCATGACGAAACAGGCTCGCTTGAATGAATGACGGGTCACCAGTGAGCGGCGTCCCGCGAAAGGTCTGAATAGGCTCAGAATCTGCGTAAACTGACAGGAAAAAACCAGCAAACGCAAGCCCGCGCCGCCGGTTCAGGCCGGCTACGCGGGCTTTCTGGGGATAACGCGCCCGAAGTCCGCGAGCCAGTGTCGAAAAACCGAAATCCAGATCGCTTCCAGGCGATGCCACGAGCCCGATGCAGGCCCGGCGCCGCACTGGCAAGCCATTGAATTCCGGCGTTGTTTCGGTTCGGCCCTCCCGGAGGGTCAGGCCTGATCGTTGATCAGCCGCCTCAGAAGCTCAAGTTCCTGCGCCAGCGTGTTGTCGTTGCCGGAAAGGTCCTCGATCTTGCGCACGGCATGCAGCACCGTGGTGTGATCGCGGCCGCCGAAACGCCGTCCGATCTCGGGTAGCGAGCGCGGCGTCATCACCTTCGACAGGTACATGGCGACCTGCCGCGGCTTGACGATGGTGCGCGTGCGCCGGTTGGACAGCAATTCGGTCTTCGACACATTGTAGTGACGCGCCACGATGCGCTGGATGTCCTCGATACGGACACGCTTCGGCTCGCCTGTGCGATAGATGTGGCCGAGGATTTCGTCGATCCGGTCGATGGTGATCTGCGGCTCGAAGGATTGACGGAACAAAAGCTGATTGAAGGCGCCTTCCAGCTCGCGTCCGCTGCCGGTCACGGTGCGGGCGACGTGATTGAGGATCTCCTCCGAAATGTCGAGGGATGCGTCGTCGCTCCTGGCCGTGGCAAGGCGCAATTTGAGCATGCCGAGGCGCATGGCGAAATCGGGCGCCGACATTTCAAGCGCGACACCGCCATTGAGGCGCGAACGGACCCGCGGTTCGAGCGATTCCAGTTCCGATGGTGGCCGGTCGGCAGCGACGACGACCTGCTTGGCGCTGTCGAGCAGCATGTTGATCAGGTGGCAGAATTCATGCTGGATCGACTTGCCCTGCAGGAACTGCATGTCGTCGATGATGAGCAGGTCGATGTCGCGCAGCTGCTCCTTGAGCGTCAGAGCGTTGTTGTCGCGGATCGCGGTGGCAAAGCGCCACATGAAATACTCGGCCGTGAGATAGACGACGCGCGACTTGGGGTTCTGCTTCAGCGATTCCGCGGCGATGGCCTGCAGCAAATGGGTCTTGCCGAGCCCGACGGTTGCGTGAAGGAAGAGCGGATTGAAGCGCACCGCGCTCGATTGCGATTCCGCCACTGCCTTGGCGGCGGCGAAGGCCACCCGGTTCGACGGCCCCTCGATGAAAGAGCCGAACGTGTAGCGTGGATCGAGCGGTGACCCCAGAACGTTGTGGCGGAATTCGCTCTCGACGGGTGTGCCCGGACGCGGAGTCGATGCGCGCTCCACCCGGCTGGGGCTGACTGTGCCTGCGGCAAGCGCCGTCTGCGTCTGCCGTGTCACCTTGCTGCGTGCCGGCGTTACCTCTGGCTCGGCCTGGGCGCGTCCCTGACGGGTTGCCGTGCGCACGACGATGTCGATCTTGAGAAGATCGGGATCCTCCTGCTTCCACAGTTCGGAGATGAGGTCGAGATAGTGGCCGTTGATCCATGAGCGCAGGAAGGCGGTAGGCACCGAGATGCGGACAATGCCCTTGGAAGCCTCGGCGACTTTCATGCGGCCAAACCAGCTCGAATAGACTTCGGTTCCCAGGCGCGCCTTCAACTGGGTCTTGACCCGGTCGAATTTCTGTTCCGCGTCGCTGGACACCGCCATGTCGTTTGCTCCGATCAAAGTTCCAGGAAATGGGAGGTCGCCCGTAAGTTCCCTTTCGATGCCGCTCTGCATGATCTTTTCCTTGTCCTTCCGTACCTGTTTTCCGCCGGGGATGCGCCTCCTGCATCCGGTTCCGGCGACCTAAGTCTTTGCTACGATGTCCGCTGCCGCCGCCGGCAGGTGAACGTCGCCCATTATCCGTGGGAACCGGTGCCGGCCCATGGAAGCCAGTCCGCGTTGGGTATGTCAGGGCAATACAACACCGTCCGGCGAAAAGAGCGCCGGCGCGCCGTCTACCTGCCATGTCTAGTTACGCCAGTCCCCTACCGTATCGAAAAAGACAAACCAAAGCCGTCCGCGGACTTGATCCGCGTTGCAAATCCCGCCAATTTAAGCTGGCCGATTCAGGCTTGGGTTAAGAGCCAGAGCCCGTCCCTTTCGATAGATCGACACTACCGAAATCGCTGTGGATAGGGCAAGGCCACGTCTAACGGATTTTTAAGGAATCTGGTTAGTGGAGGCGGGTTCGAGTGGCATGCCGCGACGGCACATTTTAACAAAGCCATTGTGATTCAAACCCTTTTCCGGCGAATATGAAAAACCGGGCGCTGACAGAAATATTCTGAAATAATTCGCTTGACAGCGACTTCTCCCCGATCGGGCCAGTCCGGTGTGGACAAGCTGTGGATCACCATCTGTAAGCGTTTGAAAAATATAAGCTATTTTTGACAGCCAAGAATCATTAGGCCGGCGCTTTTCAAGCGTGCCGATCAACAGCAGGCATGCATATGCCGGCAAACTATTCCCTATTGTGAAATCCGCATAAGACGCCGTTTCCGGACATTCTTTTTAAGTGCTTGCCGGCAAACGAAAAAACCCGGCACAAACGGCCGGGTCCGAAGAACGTCAGTCTAGGCAAGTAATGTCAGGCCGACAGTACCTTGACCCGCTGAGCCAGTCGCGACACCTTGCGGGACGCCGTGTTCTTGTGAATCACGCCCTTGGTTGCGGCGCGCATCAATTCCGGCTCCGCGATCTTGAAGGCAGCCTGTGCGGCAGCCTTGTCACCGGAGGCAAGCGCCTCTTCGACCTGGCGGATATAGGTGCGGACGCGCGAGCGACGGTTCTTATTGATCGCTGCGCGGCGGACGATCTTGCGCGTTGCCTTTTTGGCCGAGGATGTATTGGCCATGATGCCTCTCTTCTGATCTGGTCGGCGCATGCGGGATGCCGCAGGGCGCAAAAAACAAACGGGCTGCCACGGGGCCGCCTCGGTTGGTGCGGCTTATAGTTCAGCTTTTCCGGCGCGTCAACGCTGCCTGGCCTTCTTTTTGGCGGCCAACAGCCATCTTCTTCGAAGCCAAGGGATTGGCGTCAGCGGTTGGTGAAATTCGGCTTCCGCTTCTCGGCAAAGGCCGCCATGCCTTCCTTCTGATCGTCCAGTGCAAACAGCGAGTGAAACAGCCGGCGCTCGAACCGCAATCCCTCGGCAAGCGTCGTCTCGAAGGCGCGGTTGACAGCTTCCTTTGCCATCATCACCGATGGCAGCGAGAAAGCGGCGATCTTGGCCGCGGCCTTCAGCGCCTCCTCGACAAGTTCGCCGGCAGGCACGACCCGCGACACCAGGCCAGAACGCTCGGCCTCGGCGGCATCCATCATCCGCCCGGTCAGGCACATGTCCATCGCCTTCGACTTGCCGACAAAGCGGGTCAGCCTTTGTGACCCGCCCATGCCTGGAATGACGCCGAGCGTGATCTCGGGCTGGCCGAACTTGGCCGTGTCGGCGGCGATGATGAAATCGCACATCATCGCCAGCTCGCAACCGCCGCCGAGTGCATAGCCCGCCACCGCCGCGATAATAGGCTTTCGCGCCCGCGTCAGTTCCTCCCAGCCGACGAAGAAGTCTTGGGCGTAGGCGTCCGCATAGGAGATGGACTGCATCTCCTTGATATCGGCGCCCGCCGCGAAAGCCTTTTCGGAACCGGTGATGACCATGGCGCCGATACCGGGATCGGCGCTGAACCCGTTCACGGCTGCCACCACCTCGGTCAGGATCTGGGAGTTCAGCGCGTTGAGCGCCTGCGGCCTGTTCAGCGTGATCAGCCCGACCTTGCCGTGCGTCGCGGTGATGATCGTCTCATAGGTCATGGCTGCTTCTCCTTGCTTACGCTCGTCTAGAGCGGTTCATCGTTTCACGGAAACGCAGAACCGCTCCATCTCCTTGTCTTGACGCAATTTCGGACGGAAAACCGCCCTCGCTTTTGCTGGAATTGCTCTGACTCATCGCTGACATGTCCGGCAATAAAAGGTCGATCGGCCGCTCTGCACGACACGCTCGATGTGGCCGCCGCAACTGGGCTTGGAGCAGGCCTCGCCTTCGCGGTCGTAGACGGCGAAGGCGTGTTGGAAGTAGCCCAGCGACCCATCGGTCTGCATATAGTCCCGCAGTGAGGAACCGCCGGCTGCGATCGCATCCGATATCACCGAACGAATGGCTTGCGCGAGGTGTTCGCTTTGGGCCTGGGCTTTCTTTCCGGGCCTGGCGATCGTGCCCGCCTCGCGCAGCGGCGACAGGCCCGCACGCCACAACGCCTCCGACACATAGATATTGCCGAGCCCGGCGATCAGCCTCTGGTCGAGAAGCGCTGCCTTCAGCGGTGATCTCCGCCCCTTCATCAATGAGGAAAGCAGCGCACCGTCCAATGTGTTGCCCGTAGGCTCGACGCCAAGTCCAGCCAGCATCGGATGAACGTCCGGCAGTCCTTCCGCAAACAACATGAAGCCGAAGCGGCGCGGATCATTGAAGATCACGCGCGATCGGGTACCGGCCGGAGACACGACATGAAAGACGACGTGGTCGTGATTGGAGCTCTTCGAGCGGTCGTGCCGAAAGATGCCGGGCATGTCGCTGCCATCGGCCGTCTCGATGCGGAATGAGCCCGACATGCCGAGATGGCAGATCAGCGCGGGGCCGCCTTCCAGGTCCATCGTCAGATACTTGGCCCGGCGGCCGAGTGCCGTGATCGTCTTGCCGGCCAGTCGCTGCGCGAATTTCTCGGGAAATGGAAAGCGCAGATCCGGTCGGCGCGCCTCGACGCGGGCGATGGTGGCGCCTTCCAGAACCGGCTGAAGTCCGCGCCGGACGGTTTCGACCTCCGGTAACTCAGGCATGACCGCCGATCGCCGCATAGAAAGAACTGCCGTAGCGTCCGGGCGCCAGCCCGAGATGCTCGGCCACGGTTTCGCCGATGTCGGCGAATGTCGTTCTCAGTCCGATGTCGCCGCTCTTGAGACCCGGTCCAGTGCCGATCACCGGAACCCGCTCGCGCGTGTGATCGGTCCCGGCCCAGGTAGGGTCGTTGCCGTGGTCGGCCGTCAGGATGAGAAGATCGCCCTGCCGCAGCCTCGCAAATGCCTCCGGCAGCCGCAGGTCGAAGGCCTCGAGCGCTGCAGCATAGCCCGCGACATCGCGGCGGTGACCGAATTCGGTGTCGAAGTCGACGAAATTGGCGAAGACGAGGTCACCGTCGCCGGCATCATCCATCGCACCCAGCGCTTCGTCGAACATCGCCATGTTGCCTGCCGCCTTGCGCACTTGCGAAATTCCGCGATGGGCGAAGATGTCGCCGATCTTGCCGACGGCGATGACACGGCTGCCACGCGCCGTCAGCCGGTCGAGCAGGGTCGGTTCCGGCGGGGGCACGGCGTAGTCATGACGGTTGTATGTCCGCTCGAAAGTGGCGGTGGTTTCGCCGACGAACGGCCGCGCGATCACCCGTCCGATCCTGAGCGGGTCAACCAGCCTGCGCACCACCTGGCAGAATTCATAAAGCCGATCGAGGCCGAAATGGACTTCATGCGCGGCGATTTGCAGGACCGAGTCGACCGACGTGTAGCAGATCGGCTTACCGGTCCGGATGTGTTCCTCGCCAAAGCGCTCGATGATTTCGGTGCCCGGCGCATGGCAATTGCCGAGAATGCCCGGCACCTTGCCTTCGCGGATCATCGCCTCGGTCAGTTCGGCCGGAAAGGCGGGAACCGTATCCGGGAAATAGCCCCAGTCGAGGCGCACCGGCAGGCCGGCGATCTCCCAATGGCCCGACGGCGTGTCCTTGCCGCTCGAAACCTCCTGTGCGGCGCCGTGAAAGGCAGTTGGGAGCAGATCCGTCCCGCTGCTGGCAAAGCCCAGCCCCGTTGCGGTTTCGGCAGCCTTGCCAAGCCCGAGCGAGGCCATCTGGGGGACAAACAGCGGTCCACTGCGAAGCCCTTCGCGATCCGCGCGGCCCTCTGCACAGGCTTCTGCGATGTGCGCGAATGTGTTGGCGCCGGCGTCGCCGTAGCGGTCGGCGTCGGCCGCTCCACCGATGCCGAAGGAGTCCAGAACGAAGAGGAAAGCGCGTGCCATCGAGTTGTTGCCAGTTTGACCGACCAGACATAGGGTTCCGCGACTTCATTGGCAATTCGGAAACCAAACGGCAACGGCTTGGCGTGATAGTCTGGTGCATGTCGCCCAAAAGTGCGCAGCGATTTTGGGATAACGACATGCACAAACAGAGATGCATGTCGCCCAAAAGTGCGCAGCGGTTTTGGGATAACGACATGCACAAACAGAGATGCATGTCGCCCAAAAGTGCGCAGCGGTTTTGGGCTGCGACATGCACAAATGCTCCGGGCATGGGCATGAATCGAGGACAACAGACCGTGGTTCCTGTCATGAGGGTTGCGCTGAAGACTTATGCCGCTCTCATGCTGGCGCAGGTCGCGCTCTGGTCCAATCCGGCGCATGCCGACTGGCGCGACGATATCGGCACGTTTCGCATCGGCATCGTTGCCGAGCCAGGCGCCGGCAACTCCGTTCCGGGGCTGGCACTGTTGACCGACGCCTACACCAAGGCCTTGGGCATGAAGGTCGAGTTTGTCGTTGCCCGCAACTATGCCGCGCTGATCGAGGCGCAGGCCAATGCCCGCATCGAATATGCGATCTATTCGGCCACTGCATATGCGACGGCCTCGCAGCGCTGCTTATGTATCGAACCGCTTGTGGCTCCGGTCGATTCAGACGGCGCGATCGGCATCCGCTCGGTTCTGCTGACGCGGGACGGCAAGCTTCCCGACCTTGCGGCGATGGACAGCCATCGTATCGCCATGGCGCCTTCTGACAGCGTCGGCGGTTCTCTCTTGCCATTGGCGGCGTTGGCGGCGGAAGGCCGCAAGATCGCGGAAGATGCACCGTTTCTGGTCCATGCCGATTCGGCCGCGGCGGCCGAGACGATGCTGGTCGACGGCAAGGCCGATGGCCTGTTCGGCTGGGTGACGGCCGCTGCCGACGGCCCGCGAGAACCGTCGGGCACCCAGGCCAGGTTGGAGGCGGCAGGGCTCTCGGTGACGGCGCTTCGGATCGTATGGACGTCGGGCCTGTTGAGATACGGCCCCCATGCGGTCCGCAGCGATCTCGACCCCGAAGCCAAGCGCCGGCTTGCCGTGTTCCTCACCAACCTCAAGTCGACGACGCCCGATATCTACGATCTCCTGGAATCGAAACATTCCGGCGGCTTCGCCACCGTGGCGCCAAAAGACTACGAGATGGCCGCTGCTATCGTGCGCTTCGTTTCGGACCGTGGGCCGCAGCAGTAGCTGGAGCGGCCTGCGCACGCCTGGCTGCCTCTGTTCAACAGTCGCTGCAAGGGATCGTCACGCTTCTGCGGGGGCGCAGAAAATAGGTTTCGCCCATGGTTATGTTGCTGAAAGCCGATGTCAGCCCAAGCTTCTGTTGACTGCTCGCGCTCCACGCGATGACCGGCGTATAGCCGAGGTTGCTTTCGACGCGGATGAGAAAAGTGTTGGCGACTCTGAGCGACGCCGGGATCGTTGTCTCGGTGGTGGCGGCGGCGCCAGGGCTGGCAACGCCGGCTACCAATTTGCGTGACCACACCACCAGTGCCCTCGTCGCATCGGCCGAGACCTGGATTGCCGTGACGGTGATGGTCGGATTTGAGCGGTTGTAGGGCTGAAGGGTGACGCTGCCGATCTGCATGATGGCGTCGACATCCGCCTTGAGGACGCTTGTCTGCTGGGTGACGAGATCGGCCACCATGCTGCCGATACGGCTGACCTTCTTGCTGGTCTCGATGGCTTGCGACGCTTCCATTGTGAGGAAATACATGATCAGCAGAATTGGCATGATCAACGCGAATTCGACCGCCGCGATGCCACGACGATCGGACCAGAACAGACTTGCTTTCCGCCAAACTCCCGTAATCATAAGATGTGCCCCCGCACGCATCATGCCCATTGCCCTTTTCTTATACTGCTCGTGCATTCCGCTCAGTTGTCGAACGGTTCGTTCTGCCAGGTCACCGATGCGAAGTGCAGCGTCTTGTTGCCGCCCATCGATTTGGCCAGCAGGTCGGTCATGATCGGCCATTTGTAAAAGACCCGCAGCATGTTCCTCGACTCCGCCGCACCCGCTGTCACTGAAAACGACTGGGTTGCGGTGCCTTTCGTCAATACGACATCGCCGTTCTGGATCTTGAAGCCGGCCGTGGCCGCATCGGCGAACGATGTATATTGGCGAAGATCCACCAGCAGTTGATTGGGACAATCCTGGGAAACGATGATCTGTAGTTTTGTGCAGATCATGTCCCGCAAGTTGGTTCCGGCGACGTCAACCGCCCTCAACTGGCCGGTGCGAAGCTTGCGCGCGACATCGTCGGTGATGTTGGCCATCACTTCCTGCGCGGCAAACGAGATGCAGCTTTCCAGAATGGCGAAGACAAGCAGCGCGAAGGGGACTGAAAGGATCGCGAATTCGATTGCCGTGGCGCCGCGCCGGTCACGAAGAAAGCGGGCGAAAAACCTTGGGCATCTCACTTTGTGGTCGCCTGCGCGGCCGTATCCCTTGCTCATGTCCGATCCTGCCGATCTCTATGCGGTCTCGGAAGGACCATTAACGCAAACCGATTGAGGTCCGGTTTGGATGATCGTTAAAGTCGGCGCAGGCCTCTTAACCGGCCAATAACCGCACCGGCAGCCGGTCACGCCACCTATCGGCTGACGCTCATCTCCGCCTCGGAAGACTTCTCCGCTTCGCTCTTGTAGGAGCTTTCGCAATAGGGCGTGCAGGACATCGTCTGGATTTCGGCACGCCGATAGATGCGCACCGACGAAGCGGCCTGCCGCACGACGGTTACCTGCTCATCGACGATGGGACTGCCGTCGGTATCGAGCACGACCAGATTGGTGACGCCGAAACCTTTGCCGGTGAGCACGATCGTCGAAGCGTCCTGCACGGAAGCGTCGGCGATTGCCGGGTTGCCGACCACGATGGTGTCTGCGGGACGCGACAGTTTGACGATCTTGGCCTGGTTCATCGTGACCTCGATGCCGGCGCCGGCCATGGCGGGCGCGACGAAGCTCGAGACGGCAAGAAGCGCGGCAATCAGGATTGACGATCTCGGCTGGGCCATTGAGGCGCTCCACGCAGGCGGACTGATCAACGGAACATGAACGAGATTGGTGAACCAACGGTTAAGCCTGCGATGTTGCCAATCCTGCAATGGCCGATAAGGGCGCCCCGCGAGGCGCGGTCCAGTCGGGGCGCAAGCCTGCCAAACCTGGGACTGGAAGGCGCGGCGATACTTTAGCCCGAAGTTAACCACGCAATATGTTCGAACCGGGAAAGGAATCGGTAAGGCTGTTTCTTAAGCCGATCGAAAGAGCTTCTCCCTAGATTGGCAGCATCCGATCAACCATCACAGAAGTTGACGGAAGTGCTGTAACACGTGGAGTAGGAGCTCTCGAATGTCTAATCTCATCGCACGTTTTGTGAAGGACGAATCCGGCGCGACCGCTATCGAATATGGTCTGATCGCCGCTCTCATCGCGCTCGCCATCATCACTGGCGCCGGCACGCTCGGCAATGCGCTGAATGCCAAGTTCACCAACATTGGCAGCACCCTGAACGGCACGCCGAGCGGCAGCTGATCGGCTTATCGCCGAGCACTTGCATTACATTTCTGGAAAAGGGCCGCCGCGTGGCGGCCCTTTTTCTATGCCGCTGCCAATATAGGTCGTCTTTTCGTTCTTGGCCTCATCAATCGTTAATCGAACATACTTAGATTGAGCCCGTGAAATCGGACAATAGGCATGGCGCCGATGCTTGAAGCCCTGATCTTCGTCGTCTTTCCGTTCTGCATGCTGTTTGCCGCGATCTCCGACATGCTGTCGATGACGATCGCCAACCGCGTGCCGGTGCTGCTCGTCGTCGTTTTCGCGCTGGTCGCGCCCCTTACAGGCATGGACTGGGCGGCCTATGGCGGACATTTCGCCGCCGGCGCCCTGGTCCTGGCCGTGACGTTCGGCCTGTTTGCAATAGGCGGCATGGGCGGCGGCGACGCCAAGCTTCTGGCCGCAACCGCGATGTGGATGGGCCTCAATGTCAATCTCGTGGAGTATCTTGTCGCCTCGACAATCATCGGCGGCCTGCTGACGCTCGCGATCATCCTCTACCGGAAGTCGATGCTTGCGGCCGTTACCGGCCAAAATCCGTTTCTGCGCCATTTCGCCGACGAGGCAAAAGGCGTTCCCTATGGCGTCGCGCTCGGCCTTGGCGGGTTGCTGACCTATCCGGACTCGCCTTTGATGATATGGGCGCTGGCCAGGCTGGCGGCCTGACCACGATATTATTTTATTGTCTGTCAGCATTGCCGAGACCCCGTTCTCAACGGGGTCGGCCCGGCTGTTTTGGCCGGTCCGGCTATAGTCCGGCTAATTTATGTAAACGTTAAATTAATCACGATCGTAAGCATTACATTAACCTTGTTTTGACGATTGCCGCTGCAAAGTCCGGCTTGGCTACGTGGTTTGCCAGGGCAAGGGTTCGGACAGATGCCAGCATCGCGATTGATAATTCTGAGCGTGGCGGTGGCCGCGGCGGGTGGCGCTGGCTATGTCGCGAAGAACATGGTGGCACCGCCGCCCCAGGTCGTCGTTGATTCCGCTCCCCAGGCCCCGGCAGTGGCACTCCAGGATGTGCTTGTGCTTTCAGGCGACGTTCCGATGGGCAGCCCGATCCAAAACAACATCGCCTGGCAATCCTGGCCCGCCGACGGCGTCAACGCGAATTTCATCACCCGCACCGCCGAGCCCGAGGCGCTGGACAAGCTGAAGGGTTCCATTGCCCGTGTGGCGATGTATGCCGGAGAGCCGCTGCGGCGTTCCAAGCTGATCGGGGAGGGGCAGAGCTTCATGTCGTCGATCCTGCCTTCCGGCATGCGGGCGGTCGCCACGGCCATCTCGGCCGACACGTCGGCCGGCGGCTTCATTCTTCCCAACGATTTCGTCGACGTCATCATGACCCGCAGGGCCGATGCCGCCAGCGGTGCCGCCGGCTTCAACACCGAAACCATCCTCAAGAACATCCGCGTCCTGGCCATCGACCAGACCATTCAGGAGGACGAGGAAGGCAAGAAGACCAGGGTGGGCCAGACCGCCACGCTGGAACTGACGCCCAAGCAGGCGGAGATTATCACCGTCGCCCAGCAGATGGCGGATCGCCTGACCCTGGCGCTGCGGGCGGTCGCGGACACGCAGGAAAAGAATGTGGGTGAGGCCGACTATCTCGTTTCCGGCAATGGCCGCAGGGGAACGGTGAGGCTGATCAAGTCGGGCGAAGTTTCCGAAGTGGGAGCAAGGAAATGAAGCTAGGTGGCAAACTGCCGGCAATCGTAGCCGCGGCATTCGGCCTGCTGCTCGTCGGAACGAATGTGCAAGGCAGCGTCGTCGAGGCAAAGAACGCGCAGGTCACGGCATCGACGGCCACCCAGCGCGTCAAGCTCGGCCTCAACAAGTCGGTGGTCATCGACCTGCCGAGCGATGCCTATGACATTCTCGTCGCCAACCCGGCGGTTGCCGATGCGGTGACCCGCACCGCAAGGCGCATCTATCTGTTCGGCAAGGCGGTCGGCGAGACGAACATCTTTGTCTTCGGCCCCAATGGCGAGCAGATCGTCAGTCTGGACCTGGCCGTCGAGCGCGACGTTGCCGGCCTTGAGGATTATATCAGGCGCTTCCTGCCGACGTCGGCCATCAAGGTGGAACTGCTGAACGACAACGTCGTCCTGACCGGAACGGTCGACACGCCGCTGGACGCAAAACGCGCGGTCGACCTGGCGACGATCTTCGTTTCCGGTGGTGAAGCGACGACCGGACAATATTCGCAGACCGCTGCCGGCGGTTCGGCCCAGAGCGGTGTCGACATCAACAATCCGGACCAGGAGCGCCGCACCAGCAAGATCGTCAACCTTTTGCAGATCATTGGCGACGACCAGGTCACGCTGAAGGTCACGGTCGCCGAAGTCAGCCGCTCGGTGATGAAGCAGCTCGGCGTCAACATGGTCGGCAGCGGGGGCAGCAACGGCATTAGCTACGGCGCGGTCAGCGACAATTTCATGGGTCTCGGCAAGCAGCTATCGAACTCGGGCCTCCAGGTCGGCGCGTCGGGGCTGCAGGCCTATGTCAACGCCATGGAGCAGTCCGGAGTCATGAAGACTTTGGCGGAGCCGACCTTGACCGCCGTATCCGGCGAGAAGGCGACCTTCAAGGTCGGTGGTGAATACAACATGGTCACAAATGTCGACCAGAAGGTATCCGACGACAACCGGACTGGGTTGAAGACCTACAGTGTCGAAAAGATCGAGTACGGCATCGGCCTGGAATTCCAGCCGGTGGTGTTGTCTCCCGGCCGCATAAGCCTGAAAGTCCGAACCTCGGTTTCCGAGCCGACAACCGAGGGATCCGTGTCGTTGTCCGAAGGCGTGACGAGTTCCGGCATGAACGCCCTTTCGCTGCGTAAGCGTCTTGCCGATACGACCGTTGAACTGCCCTCGGGCGGCTCCATGATGATCGCCGGCCTGGTTCGCGACGATGTCAGGCAAGCCGTCAACGGACTGCCCGGACTGACAAAGATTCCAGTGCTTGGCGCGCTCTTCCGCAGCAGGGATTTCGTCCGCAACGAGACCGAGCTCGTCGTCATCATCACCCCCTATCTGGTGAAGCCGGTGGCACGCAACGACCTTGCCAAGCCGGACGACAATTTCAACGCCGCCAGCGATGGCGCCGCCATGTTCCTTGGCCGCGTCAATCGTGTCTACGGCACCATGCAGACCGACAAGCCCAACGGCCGCTACCACGGCGTCGTCGGCTTCATCTACAAGTGAGCGGAGAAGCGGACATGTCTCAGTCAGCATTGAAGGCAAGCACCATCGCCGCAACGATGCGCTTTGGCCGCTCGCGGGTCTGCCGGCGGTCCGTTCCGGTTCTGGCGATTGCGATGGCGGCACTGCTGGCCGGCTGCGCCCAGCGCGACAGCATCACGGTCGGCTCCATCCCGGACGATTATCGCACCAACCATCCGATCGTGATCGCCGAGAAGAACCAGAAGATAGATCTGCCGGTGGGCGCCGGTGACCGTGGCATGACGGGCTCCCAGCGTGACACGCTTTCGGGCTTCCTCGACGGCTACGACAGGAGCGCCGCCCCGACGCTGACGATTGCAATCCCGGCAGGCTCGGCCAACGAGGTCGCGGCGGCCGCTGCCGGGCGTGATTTCGCCCGGCTGGCGGTTGCCAGCGGCATCAAGCGCAACCGGATCGTCATGACCTCCTATCAGTCCGCTTCCGCCGAAGCCTCGGCCCCCATTCGCGTTGCCTATATCTCGGTGAAAGCCCAGACCGATAAATGCGGGCGCTGGCCCGAAGATCTCGTGGAGACATCGGAAAACAAGCACTATGCCGATTTCGGCTGCTCCTATCAGAACAATCTTGCTGCCCAGATGGCCAATCCGGCCGATCTGCTTGGACCACGCAAGCAGGCGCCTATCGACGCCGAGCAGCGTGGAAAAGTCATCGACGGGTACCGAAATCAACCGTTCTTTGATTGGCAAGCAGAAGGCGAAGTTAGCTACTAAAGCGCAGTTCCGGAGCACATGGACATGAACAATCTGGCCTATGACACTCCTGTGGACGGCAGCGATACCTCGCAGCAGGACATCGCCGCGATGCAGGCGTTGCGGCCGATCCCGCGCATCTCGATCCAGGCATTCTGCGAGACCGAGGGTGTTGCCAACCCGGTCGAGCGCGCCGGCGAGGACCGTCGCATGACGAAGGCGCATCTCAAGGTCCACATGGGCGGTGTTCCCACTGCCATCGAATTCTACCAATCGGCGCCGACGCCCAATCTGATCCTGCTGGAATCGCGCAGCGAGCCCAAGCAATTGCTGGAACAACTCGCCCAGCTTTCGGAATATTGCGATCCGACGTCGAAGGTGGTGGTGATCGGCCACTACAATGATGTCGGCCTCTACCGGGAACTCATCCGCAACGGCATTTCCGAATATGTGATCGCTCCGGTCTCGATGGCCGACATCGTCAGCGTGGTGTCGTCGATTTTCATCGATCCGGAAGCCGAGCCGCTCGGCCGCTCGATCGCCTTCGTCGGCGCCAAGGGCGGTGTCGGCTCCTCGACGATCGCCCACAATGTGGCTTGGGCGATGTCCTCCCTGTTCAAATCCGAAGTGGTCGTCGCTGATCTCGATCTGGCTTTCGGCACCGCCAACATCAATTTCGACCAGGATCCGGCGCAAGGCATTGCCGAGGCGGTGTTTTCACCGGAACGCATCGATGAAGTCTATCTCGACCGGCTGCTGACCCAGTGCGCCGCGCATCTGTCGCTGCTGGCGGCGCCTTCGACGCTCGAACGGGTCTATGATTTCGATCCAGAGGCCTTCGTTCAGCTCATCGACACCGCCCAGCGCAGCGTGCCGCTTCTGGTGCTCGACGTCCCCCATGCCTGGACGGGCTGGACCAAGAACACCTTGGTCAAGGCCGACGAGATCGTCATCACCGCGACACCGGAACTTGCCAATCTGCGCAACACCAAGAACCTCATCGATATGCTCAAGCGGCTTCGTCCCAATGATCCGCCGCCCAAGCTGATCATCAACCAGGCCGGCGTCCCGAAACGCCCGGAGATTTCGCCGGCCGATTTCGCCGAGCCGCTCGGTCTGTCGCCAATGTCGGTCATTGCTTTTGATCCCTTGCTGTTCGGCAATGCCGCCAACAACGGACGTATGCTTGGCGAAATGGATGCCAAGAACCCGGTCGTCGCAATGATCAACGAAATGGCGCATGTGCTGACCGGGCGCAGCGAAATCAAGATCAGGAAGAAGGCCGGGCTCGGCAGCCTGCTCGGCAAGCTCTCGCGCAACAAGAAGTGACGCTTCAGCAGTGGAATCGGTAGTCGATCATGTTTGGTAAAAGAGGCAGCGACGACGGCAACCGGTTCACGCCGGAATTTCGCCAGCCAGCACCGGCGCCTGTTGCGCCACCGGCTGCAGGTTCCGTGGACACGGCGGTTCTGACACGGCCTGCGGCGCCAAGCGCGCCTGTCGCGCCGCCGGCGCGCCGTGCGGTCGAGGCACCGCCATTGGCGCCTGAGCCGAAGCGGGCACAGCGCGAAAAAAGCGAAACCTATTACGATACCAAGAGCCAGGTCTTCTCCGCACTCATCGACACCATAGATCTGTCGCAGCTTTCCAAGCTTGATCCTGAAAGTGCGCGCGAGGAAATCCGCGATATCGTCAACGACATCATCGCGATCAAGAACTTCGCAATGACGATCGCCGAGCAGGAAGAGCTGCTCGAGGACATCTGCAATGACGTGCTCGGCTATGGGCCGCTCGAGCCGCTGCTCGCCCGCGACGACATCGCCGACATCATGGTCAACGGCTCCAGGAACGTCTACATCGAGGTCAACGGCAAGGTCGAACAGACCGGCATCCGCTTTCGTGACAACCAGCAGCTCCTCAACATCTGCCAGCGCATCGTCAGCCAGGTTGGCCGCCGCGTCGACGAATCCAGCCCGATCTGCGACGCGCGCCTCCCCGATGGCTCCCGCGTCAACGTCATCGCGCCGCCGCTCTCCATCGATGGCGCCACGCTCACCATCCGCAAATTCAAGAAGGACAAGCTGACGCTCGACCAACTGGTCAAGTTCGGCGCCATCTCGCCGCAGGGCGCCGAAGTTCTCAAGATCATCAGCCGTGTTCGCTGCAACATCGTGATCTCGGGCGGTACCGGTTCGGGCAAGACCACGCTGCTCAATTGCCTGACCAACTATATCGACCGCGAGGAGCGCGTCATCACCTGCGAAGACTCGGCCGAGCTGCAATTGCAGCAGCCGCATGTGGTGCGCCTCGAAACCCGCCCGCCCAATCTGGAGGGTGAGGGTGAGGTGACGATGCGCGACCTGGTCAAGAACTGCCTGCGCATGCGGCCCGAGCGCATCATCGTCGGCGAAGTGCGCGGACCCGAAGTGTTCGATCTTCTGCAGGCGATGAACACCGGCCATGACGGCTCGATGGGCACGATCCACTCGAACAGCCCGCGCGAATGCCTGAACCGCATAGAATCCATGATTGCCATGGGCGGTTATTCGCTGCCGCAGAAGACAGTGCGCGAAATCGTCGTCGGCTCCATCGACGTGATCATCCAGGCAGCGCGCCTGCGCGACGGATCGCGCCGCATCACCCACATCACCGAGGTGATCGGGATGGAAGGCGACGTTATCATCACGCAGGATATCGTCCTCTACAACATCAAGGGTGAGGACGCCAACGGCCGGCTGTTGGGTGAGCACGTATCGACCGGCATCGGCCGTCCGCATTTCTGGGAGCGTGCACGCTATTACGGCGAGGAGCAGCGTCTCGCCATTGCGCTCGAGGCGATGGAGAAACGCGCTGACTGACGTCTGCTGGGGTGTAAGGGTTCGGGCCAATGTTTGGAATTGACGGCACAGTACTGGCGTTTGTCGTGCTCGCCGGCTTCAGCGCCGGCGCCGTCGCTTATGCATTTCTGTTCACCCGGATCAGCAACGAGAAACAGGTCGGCAAGCGGCTCGAAACAATCAGGACCGCCGAGACGGATCGCTCCGTCGTCAAGGCCTCGCGCGACCGCGTGGCGGAAGCCGCCAAGCGGCGCAAATCGGTTCAGGATTCTCTCAACGAACTCGACGCCAAGCAGAAAACCAAGGACAGCCGCGTCAAGAAGCCGCCGCTGAAAGCCCAGCTTCGTCAGGCCGGCCTCAAGACCACCATCGAGCGTTTCTATATATATTCCGCAATATGCGGCATCGTTTTGACGATGGCCGCTTTCGTGGCCGGAGCCCCGCTGATCGCCTTGCCGGGCGTGCTGCTGGCTGGGGGGCTGGGCCTGCCGCGCTGGTTCGTCACGTTTCGCCGCGCCCGCCGGGTCAAGGCATTCCTCAACGAATTTCCAAACGCGCTCGACATCATCGTGCGCGCGGTCAAATCCGGCCTGCCGCTGAACGATGCCGTGCGCCTGATCGCCAACGAATCGCCCGAACCCGTAAAGACCGAGTTTCGCCGCATCGTCGATTCACAGCAGATGGGCCTCTCTATCCCCGACGCGACCTTGCGCATGCCCGAAACCATGCCTTGCACCGAGGCAAGCTTCTTCGGCATCGTTATCCAGATTCAATCGCAAGCCGGCGGCAATCTCTCCGAGGCGCTGGGCAATCTTTCGCGCGTGCTTCGCGATCGCAAGAAGATGAAAGCCAAGGTCGCGGCGCTGTCGATGGAAGCGAAGGCATCCGCCGCGATCATCGGTGCGCTGCCCTTCATCGTCGCCTTTCTCGTCTACCTGTCGAGCCCGGCCTACCTGATGCCGCTGTTCAACACCAGCGTCGGAAACCTGATCCTTGGTTGCTCTGCGGTCTGGATGTCGATCGGCATCCTGGTGATGCGCAAGATGATGAACTTCGAAGTCTAGGATGCTGGCATGACCGAGCAAGTCATCAAGACCCTGACGGATCCGAGCTTCCTGATCGCGATGCTGGTCGCGATAGCGGTGTTTGCGACCGTCTTCACCTTGCTGCCGGCGTTTGGCGGAAACCAGCTCAAGTCACGCATGAAATCCGTTGCGCTGGAGCGCGACGAACTGCGTGCGCAACAGCGCGCCCGGCTTGCGGTCGAGGCCGATCGCCGTCGCAAGGGCTTGCGTGAGGAACAGTCGATCGGCATGCGCAACATCGTCGACCGGCTGGATCTGAGACGCGCGCTCGCCGATGAAGGCACCTTGCAGAAACTCAAGGTGGCCGGTTTTCGTGGACAGAATCCGCTGACGCGGTTTCTTTTCTTCCGTCTCGTGCTTCCTTTTGTCGGTTTCGCGCTGGCCGCAATCTACATTTTCGTGCTCGGAGGACTGCCCGACAAGCCATTGGTCATCAGGCTGTTCGTCTGCATCCTCGTTGCTTACGGCGGCTTTTACGCGCCGGTCATCTACGTCAACAACCGCGCCACCAAGCGCAAGCAGTCGATCCAGATGGCATGGCCGGATGGGCTCGATCTGATGCTGATCTGCGTCGAATCGGGCATGTCGGTGGAAGCAGCATTGCGCAAGGTCGCCGACGAGATCGGCGCGCAATCGGTGGCGCTGGCGGAAGAGTTCATCCTCACCAATGCCGAGCTTTCCTATCTGCCGGAGCGCAAGCAGGCCTACGAGAACCTGGCAAGCCGCACCGGCCTGGATTCGGTCAAGTCGGTGTCGCAGGCGCTCGTCCAGGCCGAGCGTTACGGCACGCCGGTGGCGCATGCACTGCGCGTGCTTGCCGCCGAAAGCCGCGACATGCGCATGAATGCGGCCGAGAAGAAGGCGGCCGCCCTGCCGCCAAAACTTACCGTGCCGATGATCCTGTTTTTCCTGCCCGTGCTTTTCGCCATCATCCTGGGTCCCGCCGGCATTCAGGTCAGCCAACGCGGTATCTTCGGCGATCATGCGGCGCCGGCAACAAACGCCCAGTAGCGGCAAGGCAAATTCCTGCAGTACACTTCAAACGAAGAGGCCGCGCTGCATGCAGCGCGGCCTCTTCGTTGGGGCATCGGAATTGTGGTCTCAGTTGGTTGCGGATTTCGGCTTGTCCTGGTCCTTGAGCTGGCTCCAGGCGTTCTGTTGGGCCAGCATCTGCCTGAGATAGGCGACATTTGCCTGCGCCTGTTCGGGCGACAGTTCCTGTGAGGCGATCTTCTCGGCCTCGTCGAACCGGCCTTGCAGGCCGACGACCAGCGCCAGGTTCTGGCGGACCCGGCTGTCCGCATTCGGCTGTTGCGCGGCCGAGCGCATATAGGTTTCGGCGGTGCGCAGATCACCTTCCAGCACATACGACATGCCAAGATTGGAGAGCACGGAAGGCTCGTTCGGCTTGAGGTCGAGCGCCTTGCGGTAAAGCTGGCGCGCATCGTCCTTCTGGCCGGTCTGGTCGAGAATGGCCGCTTCCGCCGACACCAGCCTCCAGTCGGGATATTCCGGTGTCTGAGCGCGACGCACGGCGTCGAGCGCCGCCTCGAACTGGCCATTGGCGGCCAGCGCCTTGCCATAGGAGGCAAGCACGTCACGATCCTTGGGCAAAGCGATGGCGAGTTTGCGCATCACGGCCAGCGACTGGTCGGCGTCGCCATCCATCTGCAACGCCGCCGCATAGTTCGTCGCTATCCGCTTGTCGTTGGGGTTCTTCGCGTAGGATTGGCCAAGTGCACCGGTGGCATTGTGCAGTTCGCCGGCCGACATGCTTTCAAGCGGTTTGCCGCTGGTGCGTGCGATAGAGCCGGTGGAGAGCTTGTCGGTGCCGCAACCGGCGACGCCCGCCGTCAGCGCCAGCACAAGAGCCATGGTGATGAGCCGTTTTCCCCTGGCATTGATCCTGCGGTTGGTCGGCATGGCACCCTAAGCCTCCATTCATGCGCGGCCATTGCGTGGCCGTCTTCCCTCTCGCAGAAATATTCTGTTAACCCTAACGGACGGTTAAGAACGGCGACTCACACGGAGAACATCGCATGCCTGTCGAACTCGTCGGGAAGACATTGCTGGGCGCGTTGCCGGTCCATCTGGTCGCCAGGGACGGTCTGGACGCGGCCGGTCTTGCGCCGGCCGCCATCGCCTGGGCCAGGGCCAACGGCTTTTCCGGCGAGGCAGGCAGGACACTGGTCGTGCCCGGCGAAAACGGGGCGCTCGGCGGCGCCTTGTTCGGTATCGGCGATGGCGAAGGCGCGCTTGCCCTCGGCGCATTGTCGAAAGCCTTGCCGGAAGGCGACTGGCATTTCGCCTTGGCGCCGGCCGAGGCCGAACTCGCGGCGATCGCGCTGCTGCTCGGCGGTTATGTCTTTACTCGCTACGGCAAGAAGCCAGGCAGGGCGCTGCGCTTCGGCCTGCCGGCCGACGTCGATGCCGGGCGCGTTCGCCGCATTGCCGATGGCGTCTTCCTGACACGCGATCTGGTCAACACGCCGACCAGCGATATGGGTCCGGAAGATTTGGAGCAGGCGGTGCGGACCCTGGCCGCCAGGCACAAGGCCGAAGTCTCGGTGATCAAGGGTGACGATCTCCTCGACCGGAACTTCCCGATGATCCATGCGGTCGGCCGTGCGTCGACCAGCGCACCGCGCTTGATCGACATGCGATGGGGGCAGCAAGACGCACCGAAGGTGACGCTGGTCGGCAAGGGCGTCTGCTTCGACACGGGCGGCCTCGACATCAAGCCATCGTCCGGCATGCTGCTGATGAAGAAGGACATGGGCGGTGCCGCCAATGTCCTTGGCCTCGCCTCGATGATCATGGCTGCCGGGCTGAATGTGCGGCTGCGCGTGCTCATTCCCGCGGTGGAAAATTCGATTGCCGGCAACGCCTTCCGGCCTGGCGACGTGCTGATGAGCCGCAAGGGCATCACTGTCGAGATCGGCAACACGGATGCCGAGGGACGGCTGGTGCTGGCCGACGCGCTGGCGCTGGCCGACGAGGAGGAGCCGCAGCTTCTGGTCGACATGGCGACGCTGACCGGGGCTGCCCGTGTCGCGCTCGGCCCCGATCTGCCACCGTTCTACACCGGCGACGAAACGCTGGCATCCGATCTGACGGAGGCTTCCGTCGCGACGGAGGATCCGCTGTGGCGCATGCCACTGTGGCGGCCCTACGATGCAAAACTGTCGTCGAAGATCGCCGACATCAACAATGTCACCACGGACGGTTTCGCCGGCTCGATCACAGCGGCGCTGTTCCTCAAGCGCTTCGTCGAAAAAACCGCGGGCTGGGCGCATTTCGACATCTTCGCCTGGAACCCGGCTGACCGTCCGCATGGCCCCGCCGGCGGCGAGGCACAGGGCATCCGCGCGCTGGAGCGGATCATCGCGAAACGCTATGGCTGACAGTCGTAGGCGAAAGACGGCAATCGCTTTGACTGAAACGGAACCGAAACAATTTGCCGTCATGCTGGCGCGATGTCGATTGCGATGCGCCCGAGCCAGGCCTTGCGACTGTGGCAGCAGGTGATGCTGTCGCAGGTGCGCGACGACGCGCCCGATCTGACCATGCGCCAGACGGCGATCCTGTTCACCATCTATCTCGATCCGCCGCCGCACACCGTGCGCGGGCTCGCCGCCCGGCTCAATGTCACCAAGCCGGTGATCACCCGCGCCCTTGACACGATGGGCGCTTTGAAACTCGTCTCGCGCCATCGCGACGAGCTCGACAAGCGCAATGTTCTGATCAGGCGCACGGTCGAGGGCGCGCTCTTTGTCGAGCGCTTCGGCGATGGTATCATCGCCAAGGCGCTCGAACTGCCTATGTGAGCGAATTTACCTTTTCAACAGAGTGCTCGATTTGACTGCCAGGGATGCCCGCCTTCACGCTTTTCGCTCCGACCTTGCCGATGCACGGCTGAAGGGTGAGGTCGCCGCTGACCGCTTCGTCGCCGGCCGGCCGGCGCGGGTCATCGCGTCAGTGGCCGATATGCGCAAGGCGCCGCAGCCGGATGCCGGCGTCAACACGCAAGCCCTGTTCGGCGACGATGTCCTGGTCTTCGATGTCGCTGAAGGCTGGGCCTGGGTCCAGGCCGAACGCGACGGCTATGTCGGCTACGTCGCTGACACGATGCTGGGCAAACGGGACCATACGCCGACGCACATCGTCTGCGTGCCGCGCACCTTCCTCTACCCCGGGCCGGATCTGCGCTTTCCGATCGCCAGACAATTGTCGATGGGATCGACGGTGACAGTGACGGAGGCGGCCGAGACGCGCGGTACGCACTATGCGGTCCTGCCGTCCGGCGAGGCGCTGATCGCAGGTCACCTGCGGCCGCTCAGTGAAGCTGTGTCCGACTATGTCGCGGTTGCCGAGGCGTTTCTAGGAACACCCTATCTCTGGGGCGGCACTTCCGGTTTCGGCATCGACTGTTCGGGGCTGGTGCAACTGGCGATGCGCATGGCCGGCAGAGACGTGCTGCGCGATTCCGACATGCAGGCTGCGGCCCTTGGCGAGCCGCTGGAACCGGGACCTGATTTCTCCGGCTTGCGACGCGGCGATCTGGTGTTCTGGAAGGGCCATGTCGCCGTGATGACCGATGCCGACACGATGATCCACGCCAACGGCCACACCATGCTGGTGTCGCGCGAAGGCCTGAAGGATGCGGTTGATCGCATCGGTTATCTCTATGGTGGCCCGACAGGGTTCAGGAGGCCGTAGCCCTTTCTTCCTTCGCCCCGTTCACGGGGAGAAGGTGCCCGAAGGGCGGATGAGGGACAGCGCCAGCATTGAGAGGTTCGCGCCGCCCCCCACCTGCCTGCCGGCATCCTCTCCCCGTACTGGGGCGAGGAAAGCTCACCTCGATCACCTTTTGTTCCGATTTTCCTTGGCGTTCGCGCGCCGTCGCGCTACCTCTGGCGGGTGACAGTTGAGCCGCGCCTTGCCGAACAGAATGCCGCCGTGGCCCTGCCCGAACCATTCCTCAGATGGTTTGGCGAGAAAGGCTGGTCGCCGCGCGCCCATCAGATCGAACTTCTGGCGAAGGCCCAGGCCGGTCAGTCGGTACTGCTGATCGCGCCGACCGGTGCCGGCAAGACGCTGGCCGGCTTCCTGCCTTCGCTGACCGAACTGGCCAACCGGCCAAAGAGAAAGCCGGGCCAGGCGCAGCGCGGTATCCACACGCTCTACATCTCGCCGTTGAAGGCGCTTGCCGTCGATATCGAGCGTAATCTCGGCAAACCGGTGGAAGAGATCGGGCTGCCCGTCACCATCGAGACGCGCACCGGCGACACGCCGGCGCACAAGCGCCAGCGCCAGAAACTGGTGCCGCCCGATATCCTGCTGACCACGCCCGAACAACTGGCGCTGCTGATTGCGGCCGGCGATGCCAGACGCTTCTTCGAAGATCTGCGCTACGTCGTGCTCGACGAACTGCATTCGCTGGTGACATCGAAACGCGGGCATCTGCTGGCGCTCGGCCTGGCACGGTTGCGCAGCTTTGTCCCTGGTCTGCAAACCATCGGGCTATCGGCGACGGTGGCCGAACCTGACGAGTTGCGGCGCTGGCTGGTCAGCCAGAATCCACCCAAGGGTTCGACAGGCCATGACATGGCCGAACTGATCGTCGTCACCGGGGGTGCGAAACCGGAGATTTCCATCCTCGACTCCGAAGAGCGCGTGCCATGGGCGGGACATTCTGCGCGCTACGCCACGCCGGAAATCTATCGCGAAATCAAGCGCCACAAGACGACCCTGCTGTTCGTCAACACGCGCAGCCAGGCGGAGCTGCTGTTCCAGGAATTGTGGCGGGTCAACGAGGACACGTTGCCGATCGCGCTGCATCACGGTTCGCTCGACGTCGCCCAGCGCCGGCGGGTCGAGAAGGCGATGGGAGAAAACGCGCTGCGCGCCATCGTCGCCACCTCGACTCTCGATCTCGGCATCGACTGGGGCGATGTCGATCTGGTCGTGCATGTCGGCGCGCCAAAGGGGGCGAGCCGGCTGGCACAGCGCATCGGCCGTGCCAACCACCGCATGGACGAGCCGTCCAAGGCGATCCTCATCCCCGCCAACCGCTTTGAGGTGCTGGAATGCCGGGCCGCCCTCGACGCGAACTATCTAGGCGCGCAGGACACGCCTCCGTTGATCAATGGCGGGCTCGATGTGCTGGCCCAGCATGTGCTCGGCTGCGCCTGCGGCGCGCCGTTCCGTGCCGATGACCTGTACGAGGAGGTGCGAACGGCAGCACCCTATGTCAGCCTCGACCGGCCGACATTCGACCGCGTCATCGATTTCGTTGCCACCGGCGGCTATGCGCTCAAGAATTACGAACGCTACGCCCGCATCCGTTTGAACAAGGACGGGTTGTGGCGGGTGTCCAATCCGCGCGTCGCCCAGCAATACAGGCTGAATGTCGGCACCATCATCGAGGTGCCGGCGCTGAATGTTCGATATGTGCAGGCCGGCAGCAAAGGCACGGCTTCGCGTGGCGGCCGGGTCCTCGGCAAGATCGAGGAGGCCTTCCTCGAAACGTTGACGCATGGCGACACCTTCATGTTCGCCGGCAAGGTGCTGCGCTTCGAAGGCATCCGCGAGAATGAATGCTTCGTGTCGAACGCGCCGGGCAGCGATGCCAAGGTGCCTTACTATGGAGGTGGCAAGTTTCCGCTTTCGACCTATCTCGCCGAACAGGTCCGCATCATGCTCGATGACCCGCAGCGATGGAAAAAGCTGCCCGAGCAGGTCGCCGACTGGCTGCGCTTCCAGGCCGACAAATCGGTGCTGCCCAAGCGCGACGACCTGCTGATCGAGACCTTTCCACGCGGCAATCGCCACTATCTGGTGGCTTACCCGTTCGAGGGCAGGCTGGCGCACCAGACGCTCGGCATGCTGCTCACCCGCCGCCTCGACAGGGCAGGAGCCAGGCCGCTCGGCTTCGTCGCCACCGACTATGCCTTAGCGATATGGTCACTGGGCGACATGGGCGCGATGTTCAAAGCCAGGAAGCCTTCGCTGAGCGCACTTTTCGACCAGGACATGCTGGGCGACGACCTCGAAGCCTGGCTGGCCGACAGCTGGCTTCTCAAGCGCACCTTCCGCAACTGCGCGCTGATTTCCGGATTGATCGAGAAACGCCACCCTGGCCAGGAGAAGAGCGGCCGCCAGGTCACGGTCTCGACCGACCTGATCTATGATGTGCTGCGCAGCCATGAACCGGACCACATCCTGCTGCAGGCCACACGCGCCGATGCGGCGACCGGCCTGCTCGATGTCAGCAGACTTGCCGACATGCTCTCGCGCATCCAGGGTCGAATCGTGCATAAGGCTCTCGAACAGATATCGCCGCTCGCCGTGCCGATCATGCTCGAGATCGGCAAGATGCCGGTGAACGGCGAAGCCGATGAGACATTGCTGATGGATGCGGCGACGCTGGTCGCAGAGGCCATGGGGCCGGAGATGGTCGAGGAATGAATTTTTCGCTGGCGCGCACATCGCTGATCGCCGAGGCCGATCTTGTCGGCATATCAGGCGAACGCGCCGTCTGCGACCCGCGCGGCGTGCTTTATTTTCCGGATCTGCGGCTTCTGGCCGTGTCCGACCTGCATCTGGAAAAGGGCTCGTCGCTGGCACGGCGCGGCACGCTGATTCCGCCCTACGACACCGGCGCGACCTTGCTGCGATTGCAGGCCGTCATCGCTGACTACCAGCCGTCGATCGTCATCAGCCTGGGCGACAGCTTTCACGATGGCGGCGGCGCCCAACGCATGCATGCAAGTTTCCGAGAGCGGCTGGAAGCGCTGATATCAGGCCGGCAATGGTTCTGGGTCGCCGGCAATCATGACCCGGAAGCGCCAGCCGACCTGCCTGGCGAGACGGTGCGTGAACTTGCTATAGGCTCGCTGCTGTTCCGGCATGAGCCGTCGAAGCAGCGTGTCGAAGGCGAAATAGCGGGCCATCTGCATCCCTGCGCCCGCATCGTCCAGCAGGGCCGCTCGGTGCGGCGCCGCTGCTTTGCCGGCGACGGAGGCCGCATGATCATGCCGGCCTTCGGCGCCTATACAGGCTCGCTCAACGTGCTCGACCGCGCCTATGCCGGGCTGTTCCGGCTGGACACGCTGATGGCTTATATGCTGGGCGCCCAACGCATCTTTGCCATTTCCGGCTCGATGCTGCGGCCGGGCTAAACAGCCCTACCTGCCGTAATAGAGCGTAACCGTGTGCTTCGCCTCTGCAAAAAACAGCCAGCGCTCTACCAGCATGCCGGCGAACTGGATTGCAGCAGCGAGTACCGACAGCAACGCTGCCAGCGGCCAGGGCAGGGCGAACACAATGGCGAGCAGCCCCAAGGGCAACGCGAAGGCCAGAAGCTGCGTGATCTGGCGCAGCCGCGCGCTGTGCTTGCGCGCGATGCGGAAACCCATTTCCTTGAGCAGATAATTTTCCTCGGTATGCGGCCATTCCAGCGACCGCACTGTACCGCCGGCCAACCCGGTTGCGGTGTTGGCGGTGGTCGCGATCTCCAATCGGTCGTTGTAGCGCCAGGTCGCCACTTTCCAGCCCCAGCCGATCAAGGTAAGCAGCAGGCAAGCCGCCAGCTGCACCTTCGAACCAAGCGCAAAGCCCTGCAGCAGCGCGTTCAGCAGCACGCTGCCGGTCATTGCCGAGAAGATGACATAGCCGGGCAGGGTGAAGCGGCTATGCCATTGGGCGATCGGCTTCAGCGACGCATAGATCATGCCGGTGGTGCAGACGGTGATGATTGCGCCGATGGCGGCCAGAGATCCGGCGATGCCGACCCAGCCATCGGTCTTGCCGAAGAATATCCAACCGATGCCGAACAGTCCCGCCGGAATGAAGGTGATGACCGAGGCAACACCTTCGCGCGACAGCCATGAACTGCGCCATTGTGAGAACGCCCGCCAGGCGCGTTCGGGTCTGCCGAGGTGGCCGGTCGAGGACAACAGGCCGGCCACGATCAGGCCGAGCGCCAGGCCCATGCCGATGAAGCCCAGCCAGAAATCGGGCGGGATGATCTGGAAGCCCCCGAGCACGCCGAGCAGCGCCAGCAGTCCATAGCCGGCACCGGTGGAGGTGGTGAAGAAGACGACGGAGAAGGCTGGATGCATGGGTCAGTTCGAAAGCATGCGGTCGACCCAGCCGAGGAAACCGCCTTCGGCCCGCACCGGTTCCAATGCCGGCGCGGCCACCGATGCGGCGCGCCCTGTGTGGGCGCGCGGCGGCAAATATTTGTTGGTCGGGCGATAGCCGAGCTCAGGCATCAGGTCGACGCCACCGCGCTCCGCCACCAGTTGCGAGACAGCCGACAGGGGATCGCCGAGATCGCCGAAATGCCGGGCACTGGTCGGGCAAGCGGCGACGCAGGCCGGCACGCGGTCTTCTTCGGCCAGATTGTCATTGTAGATGCGGTCGACACACAGCGTGCATTTCTTCATCACCCCGACATCGGTGTCGAATTCGCGTGCTCCATAAGGACAGGCCCAACTGCACAATTTGCAGCCGATGCACTTGTCCTCGTCGATCAGCACGATGCCGTCCGAAGCCCGCTTGTAGGAGGCGCCAGTCGGGCAGACGGTGACGCAGGCCGGCGTCTCGCAATGCAGGCAGGAGCGCGGGAAGTTCACCGTCCGTCCGCCCATCTCGGTGGTGTGCTCATAGCTGTGCACGCGGTTGAACCAGACGCCGTCGACATGGCCGCCATAGGGATCGATGTCGGTCAGCGGCGCCATGTGGCCGCCGGTGTTCCATTCCTTGCAGGCGGTGACACAGGCCTGGCAGCCGACGCAGGTATCGAGGTCGATCACAAGGCCGAGTTTCTTGTCGCTTTGACTTGGCAGACAGGTCATTTGGTCGCCTCTCTCGCCCTGCGGAATTCGGCGCCGAAAGTCAGTCTGTCGGGCGAGGGTTCGAAATGCGGCGGCTGCAGGAAACGCTGGAACTGCGGCTCGGTGAACCCGGCTTCTTCGGCTGCGCATTTGACGATGCGCACGCGCAGGTCGAACCACGCAGCCTGGCCCGTCACCGGATCGGAATTCGAATAGCGTTTGCCCTGAGCGTCAGCCGAGGTCTGGTCGCCGATGATATGGTTGAGCAGGAAGCCACGGTTGCTCTCGGCCGCGTCGTCCTTCAGCCCCCAGCTGCCGCGCCTTTTGCCGATGGCGTTCCAGGTCCAGACCGTGCTTTCGTTCACCCCGTCGATCAGCTTGATCTGCCCCTTCACTCTGCCGTTGATGCTTTCGATCCACACCCAGTCATCATCGACAAGGCCGAGACCGGCTGCCGTCCGGTGATGCACGAACAGCCGGTTCTGGCTGGTGATCTGCCGCAGCCACGCATTCTGCGAACCCCAGGAATGGTACATGTGCATCGGCCGCTGCGTCAGCGCATGCAGCGGATATTTTTCGAGGTCGACGACCGCTTCCTCGAAGGGCATGTGCCAGAAGGGCAGCGGGTCCATGTAGGTCTCGATGCGCTGGCGATCGCCTTTCGGCGGCACCACACGGCCATGGCCACGCGCGGCGAGCCTGAAGCGCTGCATAGGCTCCGAGTAGAGCTGGAAAACGATCGGTTCGGCTTTCGGGATAAAACCCATCTGCACTGCGAAGTCGAGATAGGAGCGGTTGGCCATCTTGTAATAGCGCTGGTCGTCCGCGAAATCATGATGCCAGAAGCCGCCATTGTCGATGTAGCGCTGCAACTGGTCCGGGTTGGCCTCACCCCTGCCGGTCGAGGTCCCATCCTTGCCGCGCCAGCCGGCGAGCGGGCCGATGCCGGGCGTGCGCTCATGGTTGACGATGTAGTCGGCATAGTCGCGGTATCTGGCCGAGCCGTCCTCATCGACGAAACCAGGCAGGCCGAGCCGGGCGCCGAGTTCGATCAGCACCGACTGGAACGGCCGGACGTCGCGGTCGGGCTCGATGACGGGATGGCGGATGGCGTCGCCCGGTCCGTCGGCATGACTGATCGGCCGGTCGAGCAGGCTGATGCAGTCGTGGCGCTCGAGATAGGTCGTGTCCGGCAGCACCAGATCGGCGAACGGCACGGTCTCGGAATAATAGGCGTCGGAATAGATGATGAAAGGGATCTTGTAGTTGCCCGCTTCATCGCTGTCGGTCAGCATCGCCAGGGTCTCGACGGTGTTCATCGAGGAATTCCACGCCATGTTTGACATGTACATCATCAGCGTGTCGATCTTGTAGGGATCGCCTGCCCAGGCGTTGCGGATGACGGTGTGCATCAGGCCGTGCGCGGCCAGCGGCGCGTCCCACGAATAGGCCTTGTCGATGCGAAGCGGCGTGCCGGCCTCGTCGACCAGCAAATCGTCCGGCCCGCAGACGAAGCCGAGCGGCATGCCGTCGAGCGGCGTCATCGGCTTGACGGTCTTGCCCGCCGGCTTCGGTCCGGGCGGCGCGGATCGAGGGTAGGGCGGCTTGAAGCGGAAGCCGCCGGGGACATCCACCGTGCCCAACAGCACCTGAAGGAGATGGATGGCGCGGCAGGTGTGAAAACCGTTCGAATGGGCAGAGATGCCGCGCATGGCGTGCATCGAGACAGGCCGGCCCTTGATCGTCTCGTGGCGGCGCCCGGCCCAGTCGGTCCAGGCGATCGGCAATTCGATCGTCTGTTCGAAGGCGACATGGGCGAGTTCGGCGGCGATCCTGCGGATCGTGTCGGCGGCAATGCCGCAGCGCTCGGCGACCGAGTCCGGTGCGTAACTCTCATCGAGGTAGCGGTCGGCGATCAGCTGGAACACCGGGACGCAGCGGCGCCCGCCGATCGTGAAGCTGCCGGTCAGCGCCGGTTTCGCACCGGCATCGGCGGCGCTGACCGGTGTTTTGGCCACTCTGTTCCAAGCCAGCGGATTGCCGTCGGCGTCGCGCACGAACAGCCCGTCATCGGCAGCACCTGGCTCCTGCACGACGAGAACATGGGCATTGGTGTAGCGCAGCAGATACTCGAGATCGACGCGACCCGCCTTGAGCAATTCGTGGATGAGGGCGAACACGAACAGGCCGTCTGTTCCGGGTCGGATGCCGATCCAGTCATCGGCAATGGCATTGTAGCCGGTGCGGCACGGATTGATCGAGACGACCCTGGCGCCGCGCGCCTTGAGCTTGCCGAGACCGATCTTGATCGGGTTGGAATCGTGATCCTCGGCAACCCCGAACAGCATGAAATACCGGGTGTTGTCCCAGTCGGGCTCGCCGAACTCCCAGAACGAACCGCCGATCGTATAGAGGCCGCCGGCCGCCATGTTGACCGAACAGAAGCCGCCATGGGCGGCGAAGTTCGGCGTACCGAACTGGCTCGCCCACCAGCCGGTCAGCGACTGCGACTGGTCGCGGCCGGTGAAGAAGGCGAGTTTCCTGGGGTCGGTCCGGCGGATGTTCGACAGCCGTTCCGTAGCGATAGAAAACGCCTCCTCCCACTCGATCTCGCGGAACTCGCCGGAGCCGCGCGGGCCGGCGCGCAGCAATGGCTTCTTCAGCCTTGCCGGGCTGTAATGCTGCATGATGCCGGAGCTGCCCTTGCCGCAGATCACGCCGCGATTGACCGGGTGGTCCTTGTTGCCGTTGATGTAGCGGACCTTGCCATCCTTGATGTGTACATCGATTCCGCAGCGGCAGGCGCACATGTAGCAGGTCGTCTTGGCGATGCTGTCGGAAACGGCAGGCGAGGTGTCGACGCCGTCGCCTTCATCGGGCGCTCGCGTGTCGGCAAGCGGGCGTTGCGATGGTGCCGAATTCGCGCCGCGCGGCGGTTCCTGCATCATGATCCGGTGGCGCCTGTACGGCGCATGGATTTGGCCCGCGTCTTCGGTCCGGGGCCGCGCATGTAATGCTCTTCCGGGTGGTAGCGATCACCGGCAAGCCGCCGCCTTATGCCGCGGATCCAATGCGCAAGCAGGGATCTGAAACGCCCGATCATTCTGCTCCCTGCGATCTTTCGGCGAATTTTTTCTAACTTCGCCGGAAAACTTAGAATAAAGCTATCGATCTGTCTAATCAGTTGTTCTTGTAAATTCGATCGATATTGGTTCTTAATGCGGACATGACCCTGGACCAGTTGCGGATTTTCGTCGCCGTCGCCGAGCGCGGCCATATGACCAAGGCGGCGGAACTGCTGGGCATTTCGCAGTCGGCGGCATCGGCGGCCATCCGGGCGCTTGAAGAACAGCACGGCGTCCACCTGTTCAACCGCGTCGGCCGCAACATCGAGCTTGCCCAGACCGGCCATCGGTTCCTGCCCGAGGCCAAGGCCGTGCTCGAACGGGCCGCCGCTGCCCGCAATGTGCTGGAGCATGTCTCGCAGACCGTCACCGGCAGCCTCTCGATCGCCGCCAGCCAGACCATCGCCAGCTACTGGCTGCCGCGCCGGCTGGCTTCCTTCCACGAAGCCTATCCGGCCGTCAGGCTGAGCGTCTCCATCGGCAACACCAGGCAGGTCGAGGCCAATGTCCTCGATGGCGCGGCGGATCTGGGCCTGGTCGAAGGCCGCACCGAGTCCGATATCCTGCGCCGCACCAAGGTCGACGTCGACAAGCTGATGCTGGTGGTTGCCAGCGCGCATCCGGAGATCCCCGAAGTCGCGCCCGGCCGCCCTGACATCAAGGGCCTGCGCTGGATCATCCGCGAGGGTGGTTCGGGTACGCGCGAGGTGCTGGAGGATCTGGCACGCCACGAAGGCATTTCGCTCGCCGACTTGCAGATATTCCTGGTGCTGCCGAGCAATGAGGCCATTCGCCAGGCGGTCGAGGCGGGAGCCGGCGCCACCATCATTTCGGAGCTTGTCGTGGCCCGCGCCGTGGCCGAAGGCAGTCTGAGATCGGTGCCGCTCGAATTGCCGAAACGCGACTTCGCCATGATCACCCATCGCGATCGCCAAGCAAGCCTGGCCCAGATGGCGCTTAAGGCGCATCTCGACGGCAAGGCGGATGCCCCGTCGGCGGGCTAGAGTATCAGAGTTTGCGGCTTTGCCGTTGGCTCGGAGGTCTTGGTACTTTGTATCGAGTGGCTGATTGAAACGCCTCACCACGACCTTCCTCCCCAGATGGGCTCGCTAGCGCTGTCCGCCTCGACGCTCAGCCGTCACTCTGGCAATCCGGCGTCCCGCAGCGCGCTTCCCAGAGTCTCCGCGAGCGCTGGCGCACAGCGCACGCCAGCAAATTGGCGCCTGTAGCGGAAGCCCGGCTGAAGCTCGCGCACGCGCGCGGCGGCGGCCCTCGCTTCGTCCAGCCGGCCGAGTTTGGCGAGCGCAGCGGTCAGTTGCACGTAGGTGATGCTGTGTGCCGGATTGGCTTGAACGGACTTGTAGGCTGCGCGACAAGCTTCTTCGTAACGCCCGCGCAGCAAATGGCTCATTGCTTGGGCGTCAAACGCGGCCCAAGCCCACGAATCGAACGGGCTTAGCCGGATACCCTTCTCGCTCCATTCTATCGCGCGCTCTGCTTCGCCGGCCCATCCGAGAACGACGCTGCCAAGAATGTAAGTCAGCGCCGATGACGGGCTAATGGCGAGGGCTGCGTCTAATGCCGTGAATGCAGCGGCGCGATCATGCGCGTCCATGCCGATCGAAAACCCTGCCCATGTCAGAGCGAGTGCATCGTCTTGTCCATGGACAATGGCCAATCGGGCGTGCCGGATCGAAGCCGCACGGTTGAATTCCTGCAGCCCGGCACGAAGGAACAAACAATGATGACACATTGCTGCATTGCCATGCGCAAGGGCATAGGCAGGCTCGAGTGCGATGGCACGCTCAAGAAGCGCCAGTGCTCTCGTAACTTGTTCCGGCATACCTGTATCGACATCAGGCTGGGCTTGAAGCACGAGATCGTATGCGTCGAGACTCTCTGGGCGCTTCCGCCTGACACGTTCAATTTCCGCTTTTCGCAAGCTTGGAGCAATCGCGCCCACCGCTGATAGCGCGATTTCGTCCTGAAGCGCGAAAATGTCCTCCGAACTCCGGTCGTAGCGCTCGGCCCACACGTGCGCGCCGGTCGATGCATCGATCATCTGAGCGGTTACGCGCACACTACCGCCAGCTTTGCGCACGCTGCCTTCGAGGACATATCGTACGCCAAGCTCGCTGCCGACCTGCTTCACGTCCACGGCGCGGCCTTTGTAAGCGAAGGTCGAGTTTCGCGCGATAACGAAAAGCCATTTTATGCGTGCCAGGCCGGTGATGATGTCATCGACCATTCCATCGGCGAAGTACTCCTGTTGCGGATCTCCGCTCAAATTCGAGAACGGCAGGACCGCGACGGAAGGCTTCTCAGGCAAGGTCGGCGCCGACGCGGTGCGGGCGGCTGCAAAACGATCGGGGACATTCGTCGCAACAGCCGGTCCTACATAGCGATAGCCTCGGCGCGGCAGTGTTTCGATCCAGCTCTCAGCATCCGCTGCGTCGGCCAATACCCGGCGCAACGCCGCGATCTGGACCGTCAGGTTGTTGTCGGCAACCGCCAATTTGCCCCAGCCGGCTTCGACCAGCGCGTCTTTGGATACCGGTACGCCCGCGTTTTGGAGCAGCAAACGCAGAAGCGAAACGGCGCGTTGCCCAAGCATGGTCGGCTCGGCGCCGTGATACAAAATGCCCGCCACCTGATCGAGACGGAACGGGCCAAACTGATAAAGGTCGCCTCCGATTGTCATCCAACGCTTTTAGCAAATTTTTGGGAACGAATTCACGACTTTCCCGGCATCGACGGCCAATGTTGCACAGGTGCTTGCCGGAAGTAAGCACCCAGTCAAAGGAGGATCCTATGAGCGCCAATGCCATTATTCGCATGCCCGACGAGAAGAAGGGGATCATGCTGCGTGGTCAACCTATGGTCTTCCTCGTCACCGGCGAAAACACCAAGCACACGAGCATGTTCGACTGGACGATCCCAGCGGGATTCGCCACCGGACGGCATGTTCACCGTGTGCAGGAAGAGACGTTCTACCTGCTCGAAGGCGAGTGTGCGTGGCATGTCGGCGACAAGACGGTTCGCGCAACGCCCGGAACCTATCTGTTCATTCCACCGGGAGTGCCGCACGACATCACGAATGTCAGTGAGAGACCCGCCCGCGTGCTGATGACCGTCTCTCCGCCTGGCCACGAACGCTACTTCGAAGAACTTGCCAGACTCGCGGCGCAGGGTGCGCCGGACCCAAAAGCCCTCGCTGAGCTGCGGAACCGCTACGATACTAACCAGCTCTCGACTTTGACGACACGCGGGTGTCACGGCGGCCCCACGGCAGCTTCTGGCCAATTGCGACATATCGCGCTGGCGCACGAGCTTGGTCGCTATCGGCGCAAAGCGGACGTGATCTTCATCGCATCACGCCGAAGGTTATGGGTACACGACCTGGCCTAAGGCGGATCAGTAATCTCTGAAAAGCTGGACCGCTCGAAGAAAGCCTCAGCCGAACTTGCGTTGCGCATCCAGCGCCAGGCCAAGTCCGACCGAGCCGAACGTGTCGCCTTCGATGACGGATGCCTGCGGCACCAGCGACAGGATCTCTCGTTTGGCCAGCGGGATCGCGGTCGATCCGCCGGTCAGGAACACCGCGGTGATGTCGGACGGCTTCACCTCAGCGTCCCTGATAGTCTGCCCGACCGTTGCGGTGACCCGCTCGATGTCCCTGGCAATCGTCGCGTCGAGCCCGCTGCGCGTGATTTCGGCGGTGAACTCCGCACCCGGCAGCTTCACAGCGACCTCTGCGGATGACCTGTCGGTCAGCTCTATCTTGGCCTTCTCGACACGTGCGGCCAGCGCGTGTCCGTAGCGGTGTTCGACGACGTGGATGAAACGGTCGACCAGGTCGGCGCGCTCGGCCTCGTAGCGGATCTGGCGCAGATGCGTCATCGCCTTGGCGGTGTAGACCAGGTTGATGCGCTGCCATGTGGCGAGGTCGATGAAATAGCTTGCCGGCAGGTTGCGCTTGCCGTCTTTGGTCGGCGTCAAATAGCCGAGCCGCGGCATGACATGGGCGATGCTCAGCAGCCGATCGAAATCCGTGCCGCCGATATGGACGCCCCGGCTGGCCAGGATGTCGTCCTTGCGGTCCGGCGAACGGGAGCGCTGCGGCGAGACCCGCACGATCGAGAAGTCCGACGTGCCGCCGCCCATATCGATGATCAGCGCCAGTTCCTCGCGTGTCACCTTCTGCTCGTAGTCGAGCGCCGCCGCGATCGGCTCGAACTGGAAAGCGATGTGCTTGAAGCCCTGGGCACGCGCGGCGTTCTCGAGTTCGCTTTGCGCCTTCGCGTCGGCCTCGGCATCGTCATCGACGAATTGCACCGGCCGGCCAAGAACGACGGTCTCGACCGTATCGCCGGCATCGGCTTCCAGCCTCTTCTTGAGATGGCCAAGGAACATGCCGACGATCTCCATGAAGCCGATCGACCGCGATTTGATGCGGGTCTTTTCCTGAGCCAGCGAACTGCCGAGCACGCTCTTCAGCGAACGCATCAGCCGGCCTTCGATGCTGTCGGTGTAATTGGCGATGGCCTGGCGGCCAAAGCAGGTGCGGTTGTCCTCGAAGTTGAAGAACACGGCACTGGGCAGCGTGACCTGGCCGTTCTCCAGCGCGACGAGGCGCGGCTGCCCATTGCGGACCACGCCCACGGTGGAGTTCGAAGTGCCGAAGTCGATGCCGCCGAAGGCTGGTCGCATGACAAGTTCCTGCATTTGTCGTCGGCGAGCCGACAGGCGCCATGAGAAATCGCGCGCTGTCCGGGGACGGGCTGCTCTGCCGAACCGAATTGTTTGTGTCTGCCATTTGGCTGGGGAGCGCGGTCTACCGCATGCCTCGGCAAAGGGAAACCACTTTTCGGGGAAAATGCTAATCTCGCCGGAAGATCAGCCTTCCGAGCCAGCCGGTCAGCATGGCCAGCGATATCGCGAAGACGCCGTAGAGGAAGGAATAATTGTGCGCGACACGGAAGATCGACTGCTCGAAACCGGATTTGCGGATTTCGAGCTGGGCCGAGCTTTCCTTGATGAACAGACCGCTCTTGAACAGGAACGCGCGGGCTTTGTGGGTTCCAACCGGCACATTTGGCGCCAGCCTCACTGTGGCGCGGAAAAGGTTCTGCGACAGGAATTGCACGCCGCCGACATTCTCGCTGTAGAGCCCGGTCGCCGACTTGCGCTCCCGCAGTGCCGCCGTAAACTCCTCGATCGTCGCCGGGCTGTCGCCGGCATCGGCGGGCTGCATGTAGAGGTTGGAGGCGCCGAGCGACAGCTGCTTGTAGCTGTTGGGTTCGGTGATGTCCTGCAGCGGCCGCGTCGTCGCCACCGAATAGGAGACCGGCACGTTTTCGAAGGTCTCAGAGTCCAGATTGACCCAGACGCCGAGCACCCTGTCCTTGCGGCGCACCACCACCGGTTTGGGCGGACCTTCGAGCACGACGATGACGTCGTAGCGGCCCTGGCGCGCGACGAGTGGATCCGGGTTCTCCAGCGAACCGAAGATGGTCAGATCGGCCCCGGAAAAACCGGCGGTGATCGAGACGTTGTCGGTGGAGAGACCGATCTGGATGCCTTCGGTCAGCGGGACCTGTGCCTTCGCCGGCACGGCGGCCGCAACCAGCGACAGGACAATGGCGGTTGCGAATGTGCTGCGAGCCTTCATCAGTTGAGGCCCGCGGCAGACAGCGAATAGAGGTTGGGCGGGGTGACGAAAAGATCGATCGCCAATCGTATCGCCACCGCCAGCACCAGCAGTGCCAGCAAGGCCCTGAGCTGCTCGCCGCGCAGCCTCTGGCCGGCCTTGGCGCCGTACTGCGCGCCGGCGACGCCGCCCGCCATCAGCAGGAAGGCCAGCACGACATCGACTGTCTGGTTGGTGGTGGCGTGGACCAGCGTCGTATAGGCGGAGGTGAAGATGATCTGGAACAGCGAGGTGCCGATGACGACATTGGTCGGCACTTTCAGCAGATAGATCAGTGCCGGCACCATGATGAAGCCGCCGCCGACGCCCATGATCGACGACAGGAAGCCGATGCCGGCGCCAAGCCCAAGGACGGGGATGACGCTGACGAACAGTTTTGACGCCCTGAAGCGCATCTTCAGCGGCAAGCGGTGGATCCAGTTGTGCTGGCCGGATTTCTTCAGCACCGGCGCCGCACCGCTGCGCGTCGCGCGCAGCGCATTGACGCTTTCGACCAGCATCAGCCCGCCGACGGTGCCGAGCAGCACGACGTAGAGCAGCGAGATGAACAGGTCGAGCTGGCCGAGCCTGCGCAGGAAGGCGAAGACGTAGATGCCGCCGGTGGAACCGACAATGCCGCCGGCCAGCAACACCCCGCCGAGCTTGAGGTCGAGCGTACCGCGCTTCATGTGCGAAAGGACGCCGGAGACGGAGGAGGCGATGACCTGGTTGGCGCCAGTGGCGACAGCGATCGCCGGAGGGATGTTGTAGAAGATCAACAGCGGCGTGATGAGGAAGCCGCCGCCGACGCCGAACATGCCCGACAGGAAACCCACCGCCGCGCCCATCGCCAGCAGGACGAAGATATTGACGGAAATTTCCGCGATCGGGAGATAGATGCCCACCCGTCAGTCTCGATCAGTTCTGCCTGTCGGCGAATGCAACCGTTGCGGGCATCTTGGACCGACAAGCCAATTCGTTCTTGCGCCGGAGGTGCTGCGAAGTCAAACCGCGCTACGCCGCCGAAACAAAAAACATCTCAATCTGTTAACAGGCGAATGTGTGGCAAGGGCGTCGTGGAAGCGACGCCTCTGCCGTTATTTGCGCGCCAGCAGTGCCTTCACCAGGTTTTCGTCGACTTCGCCGGTCGCCGCCATCTTGTTGTCGGTCTGGAAAGCCATGATCGCGGTCTTCGTTTTCTGGCCCATCTTGCCGTCGGCGCCGCCGGCGTCGTAGCCGTTCTTGTTGAGAATGCGCTGGATGTTCTGGACGGCCTTCTTCATGTCGATGCTGGCGGTCGTCTGCGGCGCGCCGTCCTGCCAGGACTCGGGAATGTCGGCCGAGTTGGCTGCCGCATCCAGCGGCTTGGCCTTCCACAGCTCGGTCGCGGCGCGGGCGCGCTCGAGCTGCTCGGGCCGCAGCGCATTGGCGATCTCGTCACGCTTGGCCGCCGCATCCTTGTCGCCGGTCTTGGCGACGAGCGCGAACCATTTGTAGGACTCCTCGAGGTTCTGCTTCATGCCGACGCCCTTGGCGGCGAGGATGCCGAGATTGAACTGGCTGTCCTTGACGCCGACGTCGGCCGCCGCCTGGAACCAGTGCGCGGCCGATTCATTGTCGGTCACGCCGTCAGCCGCCATGGCAAACAGCACGGCCAGATTGTGCATGCCGCTGGCGTTGCCCTGTGCCGCGGAAAGCTGGTACCAGGTCTTCGCCTTCTTGATGTCGCGCGCGACGCCGATGCCCTTTTCGTAGAAATTTCCGATACGGTATTCGGCCGGCGCGAAGCCGAGTTCCGCCGATTTCTCGTACCATTTGGCCGCTGCCGCCATGTCTTCCTTGACGCCGCGCGACTCGGCATAGCGCGAACCGATTTCGAACAGCGCCTTGGCGTCGCCGCTGGCAGCGGCGTCACGCAAGGCGGCCGGGCCGGCGTCAGCGGGAATGTCGAATTTTGCCGTCGTCGCCGGCGAAGCGTCCACCGGCGGAACCGCGCCCGTGGTGTCCTTGGCGGTGGTCGGCTCTGTCGCCACAGGGTGGATGCCGGTGTCGGTATCGGTATCGGCAGGTTCGGCGGCGACCGGAACGGTCGAGGCCGGCGCAGGCGAGGCTGTCGTCGTCTCGGACACCGCTGGGTTCGCATCGGCCGATGTAGCCAAGGCGACGGGGGCGGGAACCGGTTCTGCGATCGGCGCGGCACCCATCGACGGCTCGGCGCCTGGCGGCGTGGCAATCATGCTTTGCGCGACCATGTCGTCCTTGGTTGCCGGTGCGGATGGCTCGGCCTGTCTGACGGCATGGTCCGGCGCGCTTTCCACTGCCGCGGGCTGCGCGTCCGTCTTTGGCCGGCTCGCGGCATCGAGCGAGGCGGTTTGCATCGGCTGCGAGGCGACGATCGGCACGACATCGTTGCTCGCCACCTGGGCCGGATCGGCGAAGAAGGCCTTGCCCAGTTGCAGGGCGCCCAGCGCCAGCAGGATCGCGGTTGTCCCCATCAGGATCGGCTTGCGCCGTGCCTTGAGCAGGTCGCCGATCCGCAGTGCCTTCACCGGTCCGGTCACCGTCGACTGGCGCTTCAGCGCATCGGCCTCGGCGGCCGCGGCCTGCGCCGCGCGCCGGGCAGCGGCGATGAAATCCGATTTCGCGGCATCGGTGTCGCTGGGCTTGGCCGGCTGGCCGCGCTCGTCACGCACGCGCTTCATGATGGCATTGAGGTCAGGTGCGCCGGAGCCGGGCTCCAGCGGCCGGTTGGCCATTTTCGGATCGAGCGGCTCGTCGAGATCGACGCTCGGTATTGGGGCACTCGGCGCTGAGCCGGCCAGTGGCGGGATATCCGCCTCCTTCTTGCCCTTGAAGGCGCGGGCCAGCCCGCCGAACAACGATTTGCGGCCGCCGGCCTGTCCGCCTTTCTCGGCGATCGTGTCCGAACCGAGCGCGGCCATGGCCGCCGCCGCGGCAGCCTCGGCCGGCGTGCGCGTGCCAATGCCAATACCCAGGTCGCTACGCATACCCAGGTCGCCGCGTGCACCCGGCTCATTGCGCAGGATGGCGGCGGCACGGCCATCGAGATCTGCCATGTCCCCAGTCAATGGCAGGGGCTGATCGATATCCATCGACGGCGCGTCGACGGCCATTTTGGGTCGGCGCACGCCGCGCCAGTTGCTCGGCTCGGCCGGTGCCGCATCCAGCAATTCGCTCATCGCCTCGACCGGCTCGCCGGGTTCGAGCGAACCCAGCCGGTCGACGATCTTGAGCAACGTATCGTGGATGGCCTCGAACGTTCTCGAATTGCGTTCGTCGGAGCGCCGCGTCAGTGTTTCAAGCGTCTTCAAATCCTGGGCGAGGCCGGAAACCGCGGTCGCATTGGCGCTCGAACCGGCCAGCGATTGCACTGCGTTCTCGGCCGCTTCGCGCGCCGCGCCAAGGATGGAATCGCGGGTTCCTGCGAGCGACTTTTCAATTTCGTTGAGACGCGGGCTGATGTCCTCGAATTCCGGCAGCGGGGTGCTGGGCTTGGAAAGATGAGCCGACAGGCCGGCAACCTGTGCTTCCAGGCTGCGGATCAGCGCCGGATCGATGCCGGCGACCTGTGCGGCCGACGCGTCCAGCCGGCTTGAAATGTCTTCGAGCCGGCTCTCCAGTCCGCGGATCGCCGCTTCGCCCGCGGGATCGGGCACACGCGTTTCAAGGCGCTTGGCGAGCGCCGTAAAGCGGGCATCGATGGCTTCCATGATGCCGACGCTGTCGACCTGCGGCATGCGCTGGTCGAGCCTGTCAGCAACCTCGTCCAGCCTGCGCTCGAGATCGCGGAACAGCATGTTGCCCTGCTCGATGGCGTCACCCTGGCGGCGTTCCATCATGCTCGACAGCACGTCGAAGCGTTGCTCCAGCCCATGGAAGATGTAGTCGGCGTCAGGCATGGCGGGTGCCTGGTCGATCTTGTCGGCGATGAATGCGATCTGCTTGGCCAGGCGCTCCATCGCCTGCTCCGGCAGATTGGCGCGGCCGGCGAGTTCGTCGACCCGGCCCGACAGCGTGCTCAACCGGTCCATGACCGCGTTGCCGGGACGATCCTGCGCCACTTCCTCGATCTGGCCGGCAAGCGAGTCGATCCGTCTCTCTATGCGCTCGAAAGCCTCGTGGTCGAATGAATTGGCTTGCGCGGCGACCGTCGATGCCACGATGGCGCGGGAAATCTCGTCCAGCCGCTCGTCGATCATGCCAAGCGTGTCGCTGCCGCGATTGTCTTGCTGGCTGGCGAAATGGTCGACAGCGCCGGCAAGCGTGCGCACCTTCTCCTCCAGCGAGCGCAGCGACAACGATTCCGGCAAATTGTTGACGGCATTGCTGATCTGCTCGAGCCGGGCGGTGAGAGCAGACAGGCCCGGGTCGTCCGAGCGCTTGCGCTGGTCGGCGTCGACGCGGTCTTCGAACGCCGTCCAGCGGCGATCGAAATCGTCCCAGCGGCGGTCGACCTTCTGCACGCTCTCTTCGCGTGCCAGCGTTTCGAGTGCGGCTTTGACCTGTTCGAGCTCGAGGCGCAGCATGTTGACGCTTCTGTCGTCGCTCTTCTCGGCCAGGGTCTGGATGGCGCCCGAAAGACGCTCGAACTCAAGGCCGAGTTCAGCACTGCCCTTGGCCGAAGCACCGGGCCTTGCGCCTGACTGGAAGGCCCGCTCGATGTCCTTGCGCAGCGCTTCGAATTCCCGCTGCAGGCCTGCGGTCATCTGGTGGCGCAATTCCTCGCGCATGCCGCGCAATTCGCCGGCGATCTTGCCGACCATGGCAACGCCATCCTCCTGGCCGCGCACGCGATCGATATCGCGGGCAATGGCCTGGTAATTCTGCTCGAAAGCGGCGGCTCCCTGCATCGGGCTCTTCGGACGCGACGCGGGCTGCGGGTCCTCATACCAGCGCTGCTGGCCAGAGGGCCGGGCGGCGGGGTAGCGCGCATCGGCACCATATTGGCGGGGATCGGGTTGGCGGAGTTCGGGACGTGCCATCGGATCCTCGCGCGTCCGCTCCAGCCGCTGCTCCAGTGTCTCCAGCGACTGGTTCAACTGATCGAGCGTGGTCTGCGGCCTGCGCTGCCTGCCGGCATTGAGTGTATCGAGATAGGACCGCTTGCTGTTCATCGGTGCGTCCGTCTTTCAGAATGGCTGGCTCGCGGCCAGTTCCCCCAGGTCCCTATCGGAACGAAGGCGACCGGCGGCGATGCCGCGGCGGAAGACGAGCTTCCCGGGCTCTCGCCCGCGCTCCGAAAAACCGTGAAAAATTCGATACAGGATAAACACGGGTAGCCGACGCGCCCACATTTCCCCCAACGTGGTAAACAACGCGTTAACCAAACTTAAGAAATCGAAAGGATGTTGGCTGCCGGCCTGACGGTGCGGCATAAAGGGCGGGGCGCAGAACGCCCTTGCGTCATCCTGCGGCAATCGGTATAGAATTGACGTAAACGTAAAAGGCGCATTGAGCGCATGTTTGCGATTTGTTTGTTGAAACCACGACTGGAAGCAGGCCCCCGCTTCCAGTCAGGCGACGCATGGTCCAGGACCGCGACGCCACCAGACGGGGAAAGCCAGTGACCATGAAGCTTATCTCGGCCGGCGAGACCGCGGCCAATACCAATATGTCTGCCGAAGCCGGCGAGGACCTCGTCCGCATCGGCGAGATGGCGAAGAAATATGGAGTGACGCTGCGCACGCTGCGTTTCTACGAAGACAAGGGCCTGCTCAACCCGCAGCGCGACGGTTCGACCCGTCTCTACACGCGCCGCGACAAGGCCCGCCTCAAGCTGATCCTGCTTGGCCGCAAGGTCGGATTCTCGCTGCGCGACGTCAAGCAGATGATGGATCTCTACGATCCGACCGGTTCAAACACCAAGCAACTCAAGCTTGCGCTGGATAAGTCGGAAAAGCAGCTTGCCCGCCTGCAGAAGCAACGGGCGCTGATCGACGACGCCATCAACGAACTCAGCGGCTCGATGTCGGCGGTGCGCCAGATGCTGAGCGAGCGTTCGGCGCCGCAGGCGAGCGCCGCCAGCTGAAGCAATTCCGTCAGGAATTGCGCCAGACACCAAGTCGTCTGCTGATTGTCCGAGTTCTGTCTAGCCGCATGGCCTGCCACGCGGCTTTTCGTTGTCCTGGCCCACTCTTATGGCCTTTCGGCGCTGGCTTGCGCAACGTCGCGCCGCTACGCTCATTGCTCCAGGGGGCGGGGAATCTTGTCGCATCGAGAAAATTGACGTTTACGCAAACGTCAATTTTTGCTATCCCGCTCCCAATATGGGTCCGCATGCCGCCCTGGCTTGTCTTCGGGGCATTCGGACCGGGTTTGCAGGGTGGAGAAAAAGCATGCCGACATACAGGGCTCCGGTCCAGGATACGCTGTTCGTGCTCAACGAGGTTCTGGGTTATCAGCGTTATTCGAACCTTCCCGGATTTGCCGACGCCACGCCCGATGTGCTCGAGGCGATCCTCGCCGAAGGCGCCAAGCTCGCCGAAAACGTCATGCATCCGCTGAACCGTGTCGGCGACATGGAAGGCTGTGTGCGTCACGACGATGGCTCGGTGACCACGCCGAAAGGCTTCAGGGAGGCCTTCGACCAGTACCGCGAGGGCGGCTGGATGGGATTGGCCGCACCCGTCGAGTTCGGCGGCCAGGGCCTGCCCTATGCCGTGCACACCGCCGTCGCCGAATACATGGTCTCGGCCAATATGTCCTTGATGATGTATCCGGGCCTGACGCAGGGCGCGATCGCGGCAATCATCACCCACGGCACCGACGAGCAGAAGGCGACATGGTTGCCGAGGATGATCGAGGGTGCCTGGACCGGCACCATGAACCTGACCGAGCCGCATTGCGGCACGGATCTCGGCCTGTTGCGGACCAAAGCGGTGCCGAACGGCGATGGCACCTATAAGATTTCAGGCCAGAAGATCTTCATCTCGGCCGGCGAACACGACATGTCGGACAACATCGTCCATCTGGTGCTGGCCCGCATCGAGGGTGCGCCGGAAGGCGTCAAGGGCATCTCGCTGTTCATCGTGCCGAAGCTCAAGCTCGACCCGTCGGGCAATCCGGGCAACAGGAACACCGTCTCCTGCGGCTCGATCGAGGAGAAGATGGGCATCCACGGCAATTCGACCTGCGTCATGAACTATGACGAGGCTGAGGGCACGCTGCTCGGCGAGCCCAATGGCGGCCTGAAGGCGATGTTCACGATGATGAACGAGGCGCGCCTCGGTGTCGGCCTGCAGGGGTTGTCGCTGTCGGAGATCGCCTATCAGAACGCTGTCGGCTACGCCAAGGACCGTTTGCAGGGCCGCTCATTGTCTGGGCCGAAGGCGCCGGACAAGAAGGCCGATCCGATCATCGTCCATCCCGACATCCGCCGCAGCCTGATGACCATGAAAGCCTTCAACGAGGCCGGCCGCGCGCTGGCGCTGTGGACGGCGATCAAGTCCGACATCGCCCACCGCTCCGGCGACGACAAGGATCGCCAGGCCGCCGACGACTACACCGGCCTGATGACGCCGGTGGTCAAGGGCGTGCTCACCGACAAAGGGTTCGACCACGCCGTCATGGCGCAGCAGGTGTTCGGCGGTCACGGTTATATCGAAGAGCACGGCATGAGCCAGTTCGTGCGCGATGCCCGCATCGCCATGATCTATGAAGGCGCCAATGGCATCCAGGCGCTCGACCTCGTCGGCCGCAAGCTTGGTTTGCATGGCGGCCGCGCCGTGCAGGCCTTCTTCAAGGAGGTCGGCGAATTCTGCGAGGAGAACCGCGCTAACGAGAAGATGGCGCCGTTCACCAAGGCGTTGAAGAAAGGTCTCAACGATTTGCAGGCGGCGACCATGTGGCTGGTGCAGAACGGCATGGCCAAGCCCGACAATGCGGGTGCCGCCTCGACCGACTACATGCATCTCTTCGGCCTGGTCGCTCTGGGCTATATGTGGGCGCAGATGGCCAACGTGGCACTTGGCAAGACGGACGCCAATGGCGCGCAATCTTTCTACGACAACAAGATCGTGACGGGGCGCTTCTTCATGGAGCGGATCATGCCGGAGACATCGGCTCATCTCGCCCGCATTTCGAGCGGCGCCGACACATTGATGGCACTGCCGGCGGAAGCGTTCTAAGCTCGACCTCACTGGCCTTTCTGTCTGTCGATACGCGGAGGAAATCGTGGCGACAAATCCCGCCGAAGTGCTCTCTTTGCCGAAGCCCGCCTGGGCGGCGGACGAAGTCGGCATGCTCTACGACATGGCGCATCGCTTCATGTCGGAGGAGATCGCGCCGCGCTACGACGAGTTCGAGAAGAACGAGATGGTCGATCGCGAAAGCTGGCTGAAGGCAGGTTCCGCCGGCCTGCTCTGCGCTTCTATGCCGGAGGAATATGGCGGCTCCGGCGGCACCTTCGCGCATGAGAGCGCCATCATCGAGGCCATTGGCCATGTCGGTGTCGACGGGTTCGGCATCGGCCTGCACAATTCGATCGTCGCGCCTTATATCCTCCACTACGGCTCCGAGGAGCAGAAAAAGAAATGGCTGCCGAAGCTGGCGACCGGCGAGCTGATCGGCGCCATCGCCATGACCGAGCCCGGCGCCGGCTCCGATCTGCAGGGCGTCAAGACGCGAGCGCAGAAGGATGGCAACCACTACAAGATCAATGGCTCCAAGACCTTCATCACCAACGGCCAGCTTGCGAACTTCATCATCGTCGTCACCAAGACCGATCCGGAGAAGGGCGCCAAGGGCACCTCGCTGATCGTCGTCGAGACCGACGAGGTCGAAGGTTTCCAGCGCGGCCGTAACCTCGACAAGATCGGGCTCAAGGCCAACGACACGTCGGAGCTGTTCTTCAACGACATGCGCGTGCCGACCTCCAATTTGCTCGGCCACGAGGAAGGGCAGGGCTTCGTCCAGTTGATGCAGCAACTGCCGCAGGAGCGGCTGCAGATCGGCACGGGCGCCATCGCCATGATCGAGCGGGCGCTGGCGCTGACCATCGACTACGTCAAGGAGCGCAAGGCGTTCGGCAAGGCGATCATCGATTTCCAGAACACCCAGTTCAAGCTGGCCGAACTCAAGACCGAGGCCACCATCGGCCGCGTCTTCTACAATGATTGCGTCACCCGCCACATCGCGGGTGGCCTCGATCCCGTGACAGCGTCGATGGCCAAGTACTGGCTCAGCGACCTGCAGGGAAAAGTCGTCGACGAATGCCTTCAACTGCACGGCGGCTATGGCTACATGAATGAATACCCGATCGCCCGCATGTTCCGCGACGCCCGCGTCCAGCGCATCTACGGCGGCACCAACGAGATCATGAAATTGCTGATCGGACGCTCTCTCTGAAGGCGACATCAGGCAAACCCAAGGAGCAAGCAAATGGCTGAAGCTTATGTCTATGACGCCGTGCGCACACCGCGCGGCAAGGGCAAGAAAGACGGATCGCTGCACGAGGTGCCGGCGGTGCGGCTTGCCGCCAAGACGCTCGAGGCGCTGCGCGACCGCAATGGGCTGGACACTGCAAACGTCGACGACATCATCTTCGGCTGCGTCGATCCGGTCGGCGAGGCGGGTTCGGTCATTCCGCGCGCCGCCGCCTTCGAGGCCGGCTACGACACCAAGGCGCCCGGCATGCAGATCTCACGCTTCTGCGCTTCCGGGCTTGACGCCATCAATTTCGGTGCCGCCAAGATCGCGCAGGGAGCGGACGAGATCGTCATTGCCGGCGGTGTCGAATCGATGTCGCGCGTCGGCATGGGCGCCTCGGGCGGTGCCTGGTTCATGGATCCTTCGGTCGGCCTGCCCGGCTGGTTCGTGCCGCAAGGCATCTCGGCCGACCTGATCGCCACCAAATACGGCTTCAGCAGAGACGACGTCGACGCCTATGCGGTCGAGAGCCAGAAGCGCGCCGCCAAATCCTGGGCGGATGGCCGCTTCAAGAAATCCGTCATCCCGATCAAGGACCAGAACGGCCTGACCATCCTCGACCATGACGAGCATATGCGCCCGTCGACCGACATGCAGTCGCTGGCCTCGCTCAACCCGTCCTTCGTCATGCCCGGCGAAATGGGCGGCTTCGATGCGGTCGCGGTGCAGAAGCATCCCGAAGTGGAAGAGGTCAACCATGTCCATCATGCCGGCAATTCGTCCGGCATCGTCGATGGTGCGGCGGCCGTGCTGCTCGGTTCGAAGAAGGCCGGCAAGGCGATGGGGCTGAAGCCCCGCGCGCGTATCCGCACCTTCGCCAACATCGGCTCCGAGCCTGTGCTGATGCTGACCGGTCCGGTCGATGTCACCGAGAAGCTGTTGAAGCGCGCCAAGATGAAGCTCTCGGACATCGACCTGTTCGAGCTCAACGAAGCCTTCGCTTCGGTGGTGCTGCGCTACATGCAGGCTTTCGACATTCCGCATGACAAGATCAACGTCAATGGCGGTGCCATCGCCATGGGTCATCCGCTCGGCGCCACCGGCGCGATGATCTTCGGCACGGTGCTGGACGAACTCGAGCGGCGCGATCTCAACACCGCTCTGGTGACACTGTGCATCGGCGCCGGCATGGGCACCGCAACCATCATCGAACGCGTCTGACGGGGAGAGAAACGATGAGCTACACCAATTTCGCCCTCGACACCGACGCCGACGGCATTGCGCTGGTCACCTGGGACATGCCCGGCCGTTCGATGAACGTCTTCACCGAAGAGGCGATGCGGGAATTGAACGCCATTGTCGACAAGGTGGCTGGTGACGCCGCCATCAAGGGCGCCGTGATCACCTCCGGCAAGGATACCTTCTCCGGCGGTGCCGATATCTCTTTGCTGCAGAAGATGCTGACGACCTTCGCCGCGGAAAAGGGCAAGGACGCCGAAAAGGCCACCAAGGCGCTGTTCGACAATGCCGGCATGATGACCGGCCTGTTCCGCAAGCTGGAAACTTGCGGAAAGCCTTGGGTGTCGGCGATCAACGGCACCTGCATGGGCGGCGCTTTCGAATTGTCGCTCGCCTGCCACGGCCGTGTCGCCGCCGATAGCGACAAGGTGAAGATGGCGCTTCCCGAGGTGAAGATCGGCATCTTCCCCGGCGCCGGCGGCACCCAGCGCGTGCCGCGGCTGACCGATCAGCAGCAGGCGTTGCAGATGCTGACCTCCGGCCAGACGCTGTCGCCGCAGAAGGCCAAGTCGATGGGCCTGATCCATGAGATCGCCGAGCCGGCCAGGTTGGTCGAGACCGCCAAGGCGATGATCAGGAATGGCCTGAAGCCGGTGGCGCCATGGGACGAGAAAGGTTTCAAGCTGCCCGGCGGCCAGATCTATTCGCCGGCCGGGTTCAATCTGTGGCCGCCGGCGATCGCCATCCTGCGCCGCGAGACCTATGGCAACTATCCGGCCGCCGCCGCGATCCTCAAATGCGTCTATGAAGGCCTGCTGGTGCCGTTCGACACCGCCTTGCGCATCGAGCAGCGCTATTTCACCGAGATCATGCAGACCAGGGAAGCGGCGGCGATGATCCGCTCGTTGTTTGTGTCGCTACAGGAACTGAACAAGGGCGCCCGCCGCCCGGCCGGCGTGCCCGAAACCAAGTTCAAGAAGATCGGCATTCTCGGCGCTGGCTTCATGGGCGCCGGCATCGCCTATGTCACCGCCAAGGCCGGCATCCCGGTGGTGCTGCTCGACCGTGATCTGGAGTCGGCCGCCAAGGGCAAGGCGCATTCCGACAGCCTGGTCTCGGATCAGGTCAAGAAGGGCCGTGCCAAGCCGGAGGACAAGGACAAACTGCTGTCGCTGATCACGCCGACGGCGGACTACGCCGACCTTGCCGGCTGCGATCTGGTGGTCGAGGCGGTGTTCGAGGATTCGGGCGTCAAGAAGAGCGCCACCGAACAGGCGGAAGCCGTGTTGAAGCCATCGGCGATCTTCGCGTCGAACACCTCCACCATCCCGATCTCGTCGCTGGCCAAGAATTCGGCGCGGCCGAAGAATTTCATCGGCATCCATTTCTTCTCGCCGGTCGACAAGATGATGCTGGTCGAGATCATTTTGGGCAAGAAGACCGGCGACAAGGCGCTGGCCACCGCGATCGACTTCGTTCGCGCCATCAAGAAGACGCCGATCGTCGTCAACGACACGCGCGGCTTCTACGTCAACCGCTGCGTGCTGCGCTACATGTCGGAAGCCTACAAGATGCTGATCGAAGGTGTGCCCGCGCCGATGATCGAGAACGCGGCGAAGGCAGCCGGCATGCCGGTCGGCCCCCTGGCGCTGACCGACGAAACGGCCATCGACCTTGCCCAGAAGATCATGAAGCAGACCATCAGGGATTTGGGCGACAAGGCGGTCGATCCCAAGCAGATGGCGCTGATCAACACCATGGTCGACGATCACGGCCGCTTCGGCCGCAAGAACGGCAAGGGGTTTTACGATTATCCGGCCAAGCCCGCCAAGAAGAAGCTGTGGCCGGGCCTCAAGGAGCTCTATCCGCAGCTTGCGCCCGAGAAGGTCGATTATGAGGAGCTGCAGCAGCGGCTTCTGGTCACCATCGCGCTGGAAGCGGCACGGGTGATGGAAGAAGGCATCGTCACCGACCCGCGCGAGGCCGATGTCGGCTCGATCCTCGCTTTCGGCTTCGCTCCCTATACCGGCGGTGCGCTGTCCTACATCGACGGCATCGGCGCCAAGGCGTTCGTCAAGATCGCCAGAAACCTGCAGAAGAAATACGGCGCCGAGTTCAAGGCGCCCAAGCTGCTGCTCGACATGGCCGAGAAGGGTGAGAGCTTCTATCAGCGCTTCGATCCCTATGCGAAAGGCGAGACCAGGAAAGCGGCGTGAGTAAGCCTTGCACTGTGGACAAGATGGCGGTCCGGGGTTAGAACAGGGAAGGTATTTTTTCCTGTTCAAAGGAGAGCGACACATGCTCTCGCATGACCGTGTCTGGGCTGCCATTGATGCTCTTGCCGAGCGCTATTCGCTTTCGGCCTCGGGGCTGGCCAAGCGTGCTGGGCTCGATTCCACCGCCTTCAACAAGTCGAAGCGCCTGTCGTCGGATGGCCGGCCGCGCTGGCCCTCGACCGAATCACTGGCAAAGATCATGGAGGCAACGGGCGCTTCCCTCGACGAATTCACCGGTTTGATTGAAGGTCGGGCCGGGGCCAGCCATGCGGCTTCGGTCGCCCGCCGAAGCTCCGTGCCGCTGCTCGGCTTTGCCCAGGCCGGCGCCGGCGGCTTCTTCGACGATGCCGGCTTTCCAGCCGGGCAGGGCTGGGATCTGATCGAACTGCCGACGCAATCGACCGAGAGTTCCTATGCTTTGCAGGTGCAGGGCGATTCCATGCTGCCGCTCTACCGCAATGGCGACGTCCTCATCGTCGAACCGGGCGCCGTTACCCGCAAGGGCGATCGCGTCGTCGTCAAGACCACATCAGGCGAAGTGATGGCCAAGGTGCTCGAGCGCCAGACCGTCAGGTCGATTGCGCTGGTCTCGCTCAATCCCGATCATCCCGACCGCGATATTCCCATGCGCGATGTCGAATGGGTGGCGCGGATTGTCTGGGCAAGCCAATAGGTCAAGCTGGTGCGGCTTCTCCATCATGCGCTGGCGGTTCTGTTGGTTCCTGTGATGGCAGCCATCATCGTCACTGGCGGTCACACTCTGAAAGGTAGCGAAAGCGTCATTACGGTGGACCAGCTTGATCCGGGCGCCGATGCGATGGCGCAGCAGGCTGCCGGGACGCTGCCCGAGGAGCCGGCCACATCGGCCATCGCAGTTCCGCAGCCGCCGAAGCCGGCGACGCATTCGAGGGCGATCGATCCCGAAATCGTCGCGCCGCCGGAACTGCCCGCCGACGGGCTTGAACGGATCGAGCCGCGCGAGCCGCTGAGCAAACTCGCGCTGGCCGTGCCGCCCAAGCCGAAAATGCCTGACGACTGGAACGGCACAAAGCTGTTCCAGCCGGTTGCGCCGGCCGCCGGCTTGATCGAGGCGAAGGGCTACTCGGTCGCGGTTTCCGGCATCGACATCGTCAGGCAGGACGAGATTTGCAGCGAGGACGGCAAGTCCTGGCCGTGCGGTGTCCGGGCGAGGACAGCGTTCCGCGCCTTCCTGCGCGGCCGCGCGGTGGTCTGCACGGTGCCGCCGCAGGGCGGCCGCGACCTGATCGCAGCCGAGTGCCGGATCGGCAAGCAGGATGTCGGTCAGTGGCTGGTCGAAAATGGCTGGGCGCGCGCCGCCAAGGGCGGCCCCTATGTCGAGGCCGGCGACAAGGCGCGCACGGGCAAGAAGGGCATTTTCGGATCGGCGCCCGATCTGTCGGGCATGCCGGCGATGCCGGCCGCGCCAAGCCCGGCACCTCAGGCGCCGGGTTCGATTCTGGAAGAGGTCGACGGCGTGCTCAAGCCAGCTGACCAGCCAGCGCCCGCTCAATGAGCGCACGCGTCTCGGCAACGCCATAGAGTGCTGCGAACGAGCCGAAGCGCGGGCCGCGCTCCTGGCCGATCAGCACCTGGTAGATCATCTGGAAGAAGGCGCCCGATACGCCGGGGCCGCCTTCCGGGCTCTGCTTGGAATGATCCTGATAGCGCTCGATCCTGCGTGCGACGTTGAGCGAGGCGTTCTGGATCGCTTCGCCGCTGGCGTCCGCCGGCAGCGCGCCAAGTGCTTCGTCGAGGGCTGCCAGCGCTTCGCGCTCGACCTCGTCGGCGGGCCGGAAGGTTTTCGTCGGCTTCACGAAATCGTCGAAATAGCGGATCGCATGGCCGACCAGCCGGTCGAGCTCTGGATGCGTCGCCGGCGTCACGCCTTGCGTATGACGTGAAATGAACCCCCACAGCACATCCTTGTTCTGCGCGTTGGAAGCGCTGACCAGATTGAGCAGCAGAGAAAACGGCACCGGCATGTCGATCGCGGGCGGGTTGCCGTCATGCATATGCCAGACCGGGTTGCCCAGCCGCTCCTTCCAGTCCTGGCGGGGATAGGCGGCGAGGAACGTGTAGTATTCATCCACGGCCCGCGGGATGACGTCGAAATACAGCTTCTTGGCCTGCCGCGGCCGTTGGTACATGTAGAGCCCGAGGCTTTCGGTCGGCGCATAGGTCAGCCACTCGTCGATGGTCAGCCCGTTGCCCTTCGACTTCGAGATCTTCTGGCCGTTCTCGTCGAGGAACAGTTCGTAGACGAAATGCTCCGGCGCCCGTCCGCCCAGAATGTTGCAGATACGGTCGTAGACCACCGCATTGGTCTGGTGGTCCTTGCCGAACATTTCGAAATCGACGCCAAGCGCTGCCCAGCGCATGCCGAAATCCGGCTTCCACTGCAGCTTCACGCGGCCGCCGGTGATCGAAAGCGTGGTCTCGGTGCCCTCGTCGTCGAAGGTGATGGTGCCGGCTTTGGCGTCGACATGCTTCATCGGCACGTAAAGCACGCGGCCGCTCTTCGGCGAGATCGGCAGGAACGGGCTGTAGGTCGCCTGCCGCTCGGGCCCGAGCGTCGGCAGCATCACCGCCATGATCTGCTCATAGCGCTCGGCAGCGCGCTTGAGCATCGCGTCGAAACGGCCGGCCTTGTAGTATTGCGTCGCGCTGGCGAACTCGTAGTCGAAGCCGAACGTGTCGAGGAAGCGGCAGAGCATCGCATTGTTGTGGTCGGCGAAGCTCGCATAGTCGCCGCCGAAGGGGTTGGGGACCGACGATAGCGGCTTGTGCAGATGCGGCTCGAGTGCGGCGCGGTCCGGCACGCTGTCGGGTATCTTGCGCATGCCGTCCATATCGTCGGAAAAGCACAGCAGCTTGGTCGCGACCTTGTCCTGCGTCAGGACACGGAAGGCATGGCGCACCATCGAGGTGCGCGCCACCTCGCCGAATGTGCCGATATGCGGCAGGCCGGACGGCCCGTAGCCGGTCTCGAACAGGACTGTTTGCGGAAAGTCGGCGCCTTTGTAGCGCTCGATGATCTTTTTGGCTTCCTCGAACGGCCACGCCTTGCTTTCGGTCGCGGCCGCCAGCAGCTCGGGGTTGAGATCGATGATGTTTGATCCCGCCATGTCACAGTTTTCCAAATCATCTGCCGGCCCGAAGGCGGGCCGCAGCAAGGGTTTTTCAACCGGTCTCTAGGCGTGCAGCGCCGGAGCGTCAACGCGTGCGGCGCTTTTTCCTTGCGGTGCAGAACGGGCGTTCCTAACTTCGAGGCCCGGTTCAAGGAGAAAAAATTGCCGACACCTCATGAAGCCCTGATCTATCTGATGGTCATCACCTCGGCATCCGACCGCGACATGACCGATGTTGAACTGGCGCGGATCGGCGAGGTCGTCCGCTCCTGGCCGGTGTTCGAGGACTTCAACCACGACAGGCTGGTCGGCGTCGCCCAGGACTGCCAGAAGCGCCTGCACGAAAAGGATGGGCTGGAGGGCGTGCTGGCTGAAGTCGCCGAGGTCTTGCCCGAGCGGCTGCGCGACACCGCCTATGCCGCCGCCTTCGAGGTTGCCGCCGTCGACCTCGAAATGCGCATGGAAGAGGTGCGGGTGCTGCAGCTGATCCGGCGTCAGCTCGATCTCGACACGCTGACGGTTGCTGCCATCGGCCGCGCGGCCAAGGCGCGGCTGCGTACCCTGACCTGAAAGTCCTTGGCTTTAGAAAAAACTGACGGGGAAATAGCGCAGATAAAATTCGGCGAACGTGCCTTTCATCGAAATTTCCTGCAGCGCGTAGTCGATCGCTGCGGCCAGCGCCGGATTGTCAGCCTTGGTGGCGATGGCCATGCCCGTGCCCAGATATTCGGGCGCCAGATAGGGCCCGCCGGCAAAGCGGCAGCAGCCCGCCGCGTCCGAGCCACCCAGCCAGAAAGCCAGGCGCATGCCGTCGCCGAAGGCGGCGTCGACCTTGCCGGCCTTGAGATCGGCATACAGTTCTTCCGGCCTGTCGAAAGGGACGACCTGGACCGTGTTGAAATAGTCGCGCAGCATGCGCTCATGCGCCGAGCCTGATATCACGCCGACACGCTTGCCGTGCAATTTGTCAAAGACGGGCTCGGTCAGCGCCTTGCCCTTCGGCATGATGAAGCGCGCCGGAAACTGCAGATAGGAGCGTGAGAAGGCGTAGGTCGCGCGCGATTCCGGTGTGGCGGCGATGCCGGCGATGATCGCCTCGCCTTCGCCTTTCTGCAGTGCGCCTTCCAGCTCGGCCCAGGGCAGGGCCTGGATCTGGCATTTTTCGACAATGCCAAGCTCGGCGCAGATGGCGCGTGCCAGATCGATGTGGAAGCCGGACAGCTTTCCCGCACCGTCGAGGAAGTTGAAAGGCGGGAAGTCCGTGGTGGTGAGGAACCTCAGCCGGGGCAACGTCGAAAGGTCCGGCTTGGGCAGCCGCTCCTTGGCATCCCACAGCACCGGAACCTGAGGCGCCGCGGCGCGCGCACCGTCGGCGAACGACAGCAACCCGATCAGCATCGCAAAGGCGAAGGACCTCCACCGGAACGCCAAGATAAAACTCCGCCACAGTCGTGCTCGCACCGGTTTTGGTACGAAAATGGTACAGGCACAATGGTTTTTGATTTCAACCCGCCGATTTCAGGATATGATTTAGCCGGTTTGCAAATCAGCTTCGGTCGCCTCGGTGAGAGGGAGCCACAAAATAAGTATGCGATTTGCAATCCGTGGTCGGTGGCGAAGTGTAAATCAGGCACGCATCATTGGCCGCAATGCACAAGGCAACATGGGGTTGATGTTGCGATGGGTCAGTTCGATCGCACGCTGGAATACATAGACCAACTGCAGCACGCCGCAACGGCGGCGGCGGTCTGCGAAAGGCTGCTGGGCATAACATCGGATTTCGGTCTCACCGCACTGATGGCGGGAACCGTCCCGCAGCCAGGCACGCCGGCCGGCCAGCAAAAGCAGCATGTGCTTCTCTGCGATTGGCCTGGCGAGTGGCTGGAGCGCTATGTCGCGCGCAACTATGTCGATCATGACCCGGTCGTCAGCCATATGAAACAGTTGCAGGCGCCCTTCCAGTGGCACGAGGCGTCCCAAGGCATCCGCATAGACAAGAGCAGCGGAGAGGTGATGGGCGATGCCGGCGCCTTCAAACTGCGCGATGGGTTGGCCTTTCCGCTGATCACGCTCGACGGCCAGATCGTCATGGTGTCGCTGGGCGGCGAGGCCGTGGAATTGTCCGCCGCCGAATTCGGCCAGGTGTCGCTGGTCTCGACCTACGCGGTTGGCCGCGCCATGCAACTCCACACCATGGCGAACAGGACCATCGATCATATCGTGCTGACGCCGCGCGAGCGCGAATGCCTGCAATGGGCCGCCGTCGGCAAGTCCGAATGGGAGATCTCGCAAATCCTCGGCATTTCCGAACACACCTCGGAGAAACATCTTCTTAACGCCAAAAGCAAACTAGGTGCCGTCAACAGGGTGCAGGCCGTCGCGGAAGCGATACGGCGCGGCTACATTAGTTAGGTCGGCCGTGCCGACCTGAAATCCTTGCCTACGCGATCACGCAATTTTCTCATCAAAGCACGGCCGTATCTTCCTCTGAACGCAGGAGACGGCGGAATGCTTTTTTCCCTTACAACCCAGGAATTGATGGAACGTCCCGACCTTTGGGAGGCCGTCCATCGTTTGCGCTACAAGATATTCGTCGAGGAGATGGGGTGGGATGACCTCAGGCGCCCCGACGGGCTCGAACTCGACCAGTTCGATCACGACGAGGCGGTCCATCAGATCGTCATCAGGGGCGGTGAAGTGGCGGGTTATCAGAGGATGTTGCCGACGACGCGGCCACATCTGCTGACCGAGGTCTTGACCGATCTTTCCGAAGGAACGCCGCCATCGGGTCCAAACATCTGGGAATTGACCCGCTATGCGGTGGCTCCCGGTTTTCGCGATGGTCGTCGCGGCGTTTCGACCGTCGGCACCGAACTGATTGCCGGTTTCGTCGAGTGGGGGCTGAAGCGCGGCGTCGACAAGGTGATCATCGAGTTCGAGCCGATGTGGGTGCTGCGCGCCTTGCAACTGCATTTCCTGGCGACCCCGCTTGGCTATCAGCGCACCTATGGCAACCAGCAGGTGGTCGCCACCTTGCTGACCTTCAACGAGCACACACTCGATGTGGTGCGGTCGCGCCGCAATCATTTTGCTCCCGTGCTGGCCAGGGGATATCCCGACATGCTCGGGCAAAGGCGTGCGTCATGAGATCGGAGACAGTCATGAGCACACACCCGCAACCTGAACTTCGCAACCACACGCTGGTGGTCACCGTGTCGTCGAGTGACGGCCGGCCGGTGCTGGACAGGAGGGCCTATGAAAGCCTGGCAAGGACCTTCCATGAAGCAGCCGACAATGAGGAGGTTCGCGTCGTCGTCTTGCGCGGCCTGGCAGGCTGTTTCTGTCTGGGCGGCGACTTCTCCGAATTCCTCGACGCCACCAAGCACCAGAAACTGATCGCCGCCGTCACCGACCTGTTCCGCACGCTGGCGACGTTTCCAAAGCCCATCCTTGCCTGCGTCGATGGCGATGCCGTCGGTGTCGGCTGCACCATCCTGTTCCATTGCGACATGGTTATCGCGTCCGATGAGAGCACGTTCAGGGTGCCGTTCGTCGATTTCGGCCTGGTGCCGGATGCGGCGACCAGCATCCTGGCGCCGCAGAAGCTCGGCTACGCCGGTGCCTTCCGCTTCTTCTGCCTCGGCGACACGCTTCGCGCCGAAGATGCCAGGGCGCTCGGCCTGGTCGCGGAGATCGTGCCGGGAGGCACCGTCGAGGAGGCGGCCCTTGGTCGGGCAAGACAGCTCGTCAAGAAGCCGGTCGCCGCCCTGCTGCAGACGCGCGGCCTGCTGAAGGGGAACACCGAGGCCCTCTGCGACCGCATCGATCAGGAGATCTCGCTTTTCCAGCAGGCGCTGCAGGATGATACGACGCTGCGGCGATTGCAGCGTATCGCCAGGCTGGCGGCTTAAGCATCATGATTGCGTCGCGCGGTTCCTGCCGCGCGACGCAAAAAAGCATCAATCCTGTTTTCCCAGGAATGACGGTCCTTCGCCGATGATCTTCTTGTCTTCCTTGCCGATGATTTCGAGATCGCGCCCCTCATAGGGCAGAGACAACAGGATGCGCCGCATGACCGCCAGCCGCGCGCGCCGTTTGTCATTGGCCCGTACGATGATCCACGGCGCGAATTCCTTGTGGGTGCGCTCGAACATTGTGTCGCGCACCTTGGTGTAGTCGTCCCACTTGGTGATGCCCGCAACGTCGATGGGCGAAAACTTCCAGCTCTTCAGCGGGCTGTAGCGGCGGTCGTGGAAGCGCTCGAGCTGCGTTTCCCGGCCGATGTTCAGCCAGAATTTGAAGAAGTGGATCCCCTCGTTGGAGATCATCCGCTCGAAATGCGGCGTCTCGTCGAGAAACTGCTCGTGCTGCTGCGGCGTGCAGAAACCCATCACCGGCTCGACGCCGGCGCGATTGTACCAGGAGCGGTCGAAGGTGACGAATTCGCCTGAAGTCGGGAAGTGGTCGACATAGCGCTGGTAGTACCATTGCCCCAGTTCGGTCGGGGTCGGCTTGGTCAGCGCCACGTTGCGTGCGGTGCGCGGATTGAGGTACTGGCGCACCACGAAGATCGTGCCGCCCTTGCCGGCGGCGTCGCGGCCCTCGAACAGCGCCATCACCCGTTTGCCGGTCGACTGCAGCCAGGCCTGCGCCTTGACCAACTCGATCTGCAGCTTCTCGAGCGTCTCGTCATACTCATCACTTTTCATCTTCTTGTCGTAGGGATAGCCGCCGGCAGTCAGCTTGTTGTCCTCGACCCAGTCGGGAAGCACGGGGCTTTCGATATCGAACTCCCGCTCCTTGCCGCCGATCCTGATCTTCAGCGGCCCCGAAGTTGGCGCGGCGGGACTTTCCTTGGCTTTTTTCATCGAGACGAACCCTTTCCAGCTTCCGGACTCATGCTATGGGGAGCCTCCGGAACGGTCTAGTGGAAGTTTTTCCGCCACCGTGGACCGGGTGCGAAGGCATGGGTGCGGGCCCGCGGGCAGATGGCTGACCTGGACACAGAGCAGAGAGGCATCACGCAAACCATGGCCGCACGGCTGTGGAACAGCCGCTGGCTGCTTGCGGCCGGCGTCGTCGCGATCGTCGCCGTTTATGCCTTGGCCGGGATTTCAGCCTATGTCGTCCTTGCGGCGCTGCTGTTGCTATTTGCAGCGGCAATACTGCCGGCCGGCGGCGCGCGCCAATCCACCGGCAGCGGCGCTGCCATCGAGGCCATCGGCCTGCAGCGGCTCTCGGGTGAATATCTGGCCGCCGCCGTCGCCGATCCGCTGATCATCTTCGACCGGGCTGCCACCATCGTCCATGCCAACGCCGCCGCCTTCGCCGCTTTCGGCGGCATCGCGCCAGGCATGTCGCTGTCGCTGAAATTCCGGGCGCCGGAAATGCAGGCTCTGCTGGATGGCGTGCTATCGGGCGATGTCGCCTCGGATGTCGTCGACTACATGGAGAAGCTGCCGGTCGAACGGGCTTACCGGGTGAGCGTGTCCTCGGTCGGTCACGCCACCGATCTCTATGTGCTGGTGTTCAAGGACCAGAGCGAAGCACGCAGGATCGACCGCATGCGCGCCGACTTCATCGCCAATGCCAGCCACGAACTGCGCACCCCACTTGCCTCCATCGCCGGCTTTATCGAAACGCTGCGCGGGCCAGCCCGCAACGACGCGGCGGCGCGCGACCAGTTTCTGCAGATCATGCAGAGCCAGACCGGCCGCATGGCGCGTCTGATCGACGATTTGTTGTCGCTGTCGCGGCTCGAGATGAAACCCTATCTGAAGCCGGGAACCGAGGTGGACCTGCGCCAGACCGTCGACAGCGTCATCGACTCGCTCGGACCGCTGGCCAGCGAAAACGCCGTTGCCATCGAGCGGCGCTACGCCGATGGACCGCTTCATGTGCCTGGCGATCGCGATGAGCTTTTCCAGGTTTTCGAGAACCTCCTGGAAAACGCCTGCAAATATGGGCAGTCGGGTGGGCGCGTGGTTGTATCCATAGCGCATAGCGATGCCGGACCAGAGCCGGGCATCGACGTGACGATCAGGGACTTTGGCCCTGGCATTCCCGAGGAGCACATTCCGCGCATTACCGAGCGCTTCTATCGCGTCGACGTCGAGACCAGCCGGACCCAGAAAGGCACCGGCCTCGGCCTGTCGATCGTCAAGCATATCCTGACGCGCCACAACGCCCGGCTTTCGATCAAGTCCGAAGTCGGCAACGGCGCGGCATTCTCGGTTCATTTGCCGGCGCACTGATATCGCCCTAATTCAAGGGGACTGTTTCTTTTTTCTGTCATCCGGCTAGCGTATCAGCGGGGATTCGAGGAAACGACTCAAAATCAAAACACCCCGTGGGAAGGCATTTGCCATGCAGTCCGTGCACATCGTCAGCGCTTATGACGAGGAGTTGAAATATCTGTCGAAGCGCATCGCCGCGATGGGTGGCCATGCCGAGCGCATGGTCGAACAGGCGGTCACCGCTCTCGTCAATGCCGACCCGGGCCTTGCCCAGAAGGTCATCCGCGACGATACCGTACTGGACGAGGGCCAGCGCGAAATCGACGACAAGGCGATCATCATCATTGCCAAGCGTCAGCCGATGGCGGCGGATTTGCGCGAGATCGTCGGGACCATCCGCATCTCCGCCGACCTCGAACGGGTTGGCGATCTCGCCAAGAACGTTGCCAAGCGGGTGGTCGCCGTCACCGACGGACGCCAGCCGACCAGCCTGTTCCGCGGCCTCGAGGCTCTGTCCAACCTGGCATTGACCCAGCTCAAGGAAGTGCTCGACGTCTACGCGTCCCGTTCGGTGGAGAAAATCGGCTTCGTGCGCGATCGTGACGACCAGATCGACGCCATGTACACATCGCTGTTTCGCGAATTGCTGACCTACATGATGGAAGATCCGCGCAACATCACGCCCTGCACGCATCTGCTGTTTTGCGCCAAGAACATCGAGCGTATCGGTGATCACGCCACCAACATAGCCGAGACCATCTACTACATCGTCACCGGCGATCAGTTGCCGGCTGAGCGGCCCAAGGGCGACAAGACCGACAAAATCAGCCTTTCCGAGACGCAGCCGGTGAAGTGAACGCCGCCTCTCGAACCGTCACCCGATTTACGATAAGCTTTCCGGGCTTTGCCTCTATCCTCGTCCGTGGATTTGCTCCGGGAGGTCGTGATGGAAAATGTTCGGAACCTGACCCCGGCGCCTGCGCCGATATCCGGCATTATCGCTTGCGGCGTTTACACCGCGGGGCGCCGCATCGCCGACATTCCCATCGAGGAAGCCGGCGAATGGGCAAAAAAATCCGGTCACGTCGTCTGGATCGGCCTGTTGGAGCCCGACCGTAACCTGTTGCTGCGCGTCCAGGCGCAGTTTCACCTGCATGAGCTGGCGATCGAGGATGCCGAGCACCCGCACCAGCGGCCGAAGATCGAGCAATATGGCGACGCCTTGTTCATCGTCGCCCGCACCGCGCAGCTGATCGAGGGCCGGGTCACCTTCGGCGAGACCCATTTGTTCGTCGGCTCAGGCTACATAGTCAGCGTCAGGCACGGTCCCTCGACGTCCTATGCCGCCGTTCGTCAGCACTGGGAAAGCTGCCCGCACTCGCTGGCCAAGGGCGAGGATTTCGTCCTCTATGCCATCCTCGATTTCATCGTCGACAATTACATGCCGGTGCTCGAGCAGATCGAGGACGAGGTCGAGGCGATCGAGGACAAGGTTCTGCTGAAGCCGATGACCGCTCCCGACATAGAGCGGCTCTATATGCTGCGCCGCGATCTCCTGCGCCTGCGCAATGCCGCGCTTCCGCTGGTCGAAGTCTGCCGAAGGCTGACCAGCGCCGAGCTGCCGCAGATCCACACCGCCATGCATCCGCTGTTCCGCGACGTCACCGATCACATCCGCACCGTTCAGGAGAAGATCGACAGCCTGCGCGAGGTGCTGGCATTTGCTTTCGAGGCGAGCTTGCTGGTCGGCCAGAGTCAGGAAACGGCCAACACCAAGAAGCTCGCCTCCTGGGCCGCAATCCTGGCGGTGCCGACGGCGCTCGCCGGCATTTACGGCATGAACTTCAGCGACATGCCGGAACTGAAGATGGAATACGGCTATCCGGTGGTTCTGGCCACGATCGCGCTGATCTGCGCGTTTCTGTATTGGCGGTTCAGGAAGAATGGCTGGTTGTGAAGTAGGGCAGTAGGGCAGTAGGGCAGTAGGGCAGTAGGGCAGTAGGGCAGTAGGGTGGCATTTCGTGAGCGCGACTTTCCGCGCACATACTGCCCTACTGCCTTACTCCCCTATTCCCCTATTCCCCTATTCCCCTACTCCCCTATCTACCTGCTCCGCCGCCGCTCCGATGCCGGCTGGAATGCCACGCGGGCGTGGTACTTGCAGTAGGGACCGGTTTCGGCGGCATCGTTGCCGCAGAAATGGAAGTCCTCTGAAAGCGGATCGCCGTTCGGCCATTTGCAGGTCCGCTCGGTCAGCTCGACCAGCTGCAGATGCCGCGAGATCGGCAGCACGACATTTTCGACCGGGCGGATGTAATGGCGTGCCACGGGTTCGGCGTCGAACTGCGTCTGCAAAGCGGTCGCGCCGACCGATGTCGTGACATGGCGTGCCGTGGTTGCGGCGCGTGATACCGATTTCTGGACGGTCGATCCTTGCGCTGCCTTCTTCTGGCGTGCCGGCGTGGCGGTCGAGCGACCGCGGCCCGACAGTTTCAGCCGATGCACCTTCCCGATGACCGCATTGCGGCTGACCCCTCCAAGCTGCGCAGCAATCTGGCTTGCGCTCAGACCCTCCGACCACAGTTTTCTCAAGAGTTCTACCCGCTCGTCAGTCCAGTTCATGAGACCGCGCTCCTCTAAGCGTGCGGCAATCGGAATCCTTCTCCCGACCCGGCAACATTTGCCAGGGCAGACACCACATATATCTGGTGATTAGGTCCGCCGCACGAAATCTAGTTATTTCTCGACTACAACTACTCTATGCGCTGACTCGGTGACAAGAGTCCCAAGTGCAACACGAATCGGTTTTTTCGGTTTTCCCCAACTTGCCCGGTCGCTTATGAGCCGGCGTCCCGTCGGGGGGCTTGCCGCGCGCCACTACGCGACGTTTTCGTTGACTTCATGGCCGAAAAACAGGATAAGCCGCACAGGCCGCCGCTTTGGCGGCTTTTTTGATTTTCCGGTACCGGAGACGCATATAATGAGCGGTTCGGCGCTTTACGAGACCTTTGCTCGCGCACCCCTGGCCTTCGACCACGGGGAAGGCACATGGCTGATTACCGACAAGGGCGAGCGATATCTCGATTTCGCCGGCGGCATCGCCGTCAATTCGCTGGGCCACAGCCATCCGCACCTGGTCGCCGCACTCACCGAGCAGGCAGCCAAGCTGTGGCATGTCTCCAACCTCTACGAGATCCCCGGGCAGAGCCGGCTTGGCGAACGGCTGGCCGACGCCACCTTCGCCGACAAGGTGTTCTTCACCAATTCCGGCGCCGAGGCGCTGGAATGCGCGATCAAGACGGCGCGGCGCTACCATTTCGTCAAAGGCCATCCCGAGCGCTTCCGCATCATCACCTTCGAAGGCGCCTTCCACGGCCGCACGCTGGCGACCATCGCGGCTGGCGGCCAGTACAAGTATCTCGAGGGCTTCGGCCCCAAGGTCGAGGGTTTCGACCAGGTCGGCTTCGACGACATTGACGCCGCCGAAAAGGCGATCACGCCGGAGACGGCCGCGATCCTGATCGAGCCGGTGCAGGGCGAGGGCGGTATCCGCCCGGTGCCGACGCAGTCGCTGAAGCGGCTCAGGCAATTGTGCGAGCAGCACGGCCTGCTGTTGATCTACGACGAGGTCCAGTGCGGCATCGGCCGCACCGGCAAGCTGTTCGCACATGAATGGTCGGGTGTAACGCCCGACATCATGGCGATTGCCAAGGGTATCGGCGGCGGCTTCCCGATGGGCGCCTGCCTTGCCACGGATGAAGCGGCGGTCGGCATGACCGCCGGCGTGCATGGCACCACGTTCGGCGGCAACCCGCTTGCCATGGCGGTCGGCAACGCCGTGCTCGATGTCGTGCTGGAAGACGGCTTCCTCGAAGATGTCCAGCGCAAGGCGCTGCTGATGAAGCAGGGTCTGGCGTCGGTCGCCGACGAGTTTCCCGAAATCATCGAGGACATCAGGGGTGCCGGGCTGATGCTCGGCCTCAAATGCGCCATGCCCAACACCAAGGTGAACATGGCCTTGCGCGACCAGCACCTGTTGACGGTTCCGGCCGGCGACAACGTCATTCGCCTGTTGCCGCCGCTCACCGTCACCGACGCCGAGATCCATGACGCGCTCAACCGCATCCGCGCCGGCGCCAAGGGCCTGGCGGAGGCGATCGCTTCCGCCGCGGCGAAGTAATCCCGGAATCATTGCTGATGTCAGTTCGCCATTTCACCGATCTTTCCACCGTTTCCGAAGGCGACCTGCGCTTGATGCTGGACGACGCGGTGGTGCGAAAGGCGCGGCTCAAGGCCGGCGAGCGCACCAAACCGCTCGAAGGCAAGGTGCTGGCGATGATCTTCGACAAGCCGTCGACGCGCACGCGCGTCTCCTTCGACGTCGGCATGCGGCAGCTCGGCGGCGAGACCATCATGCTGACCGGCACCGAGATGCAGCTCGGCCGTTCCGAGACCATCGCCGACACCGCCAAGGTGCTGTCGCGCTATGTCGATGCGATCATGATCCGCACCACCTCGCATGAGCGGCTGCTGGAATTGACCGAGAACGCCACCGTGCCGGTGATCAACGGACTGACCGACGATACCCATCCCTGCCAGCTGATGGCCGATATCATGACCTTCGAGGAACATCGCGGTCCGGTAGCCGGCAAGACCATCGCCTGGACCGGCGACGGCAACAATGTGCTGCATTCCCTGCTCGAGGCCTCGGCCCGGTTCCGCTTCAACCTCAACGTCGCCGTTCCCGAAGGCAGCGAGCCGGCGCAGAAGCATATCGATTGGTCGCAGGCGCATGGCGGCAAGCTGCACTTCACCCGCTCGCCCGAGGAAGCCGTCGACCAGGCCGACTGCATCGTCACCGATTGCTGGGTGTCGATGGGCCAGGAGCATCGCGCCCGCGGCCACAATGTGTTCTCGCCCTACCAGGTCAATGCCAAGCTGATGGCGAGAGCCAAGCCGGACGCGCTGTTCATGCATTGCCTGCCGGCGCATCGCGGCGAGGAAGTGACAGACGAGGTTATCGACGGACCGCATTCGGTGGTCTTCGACGAAGCCGAGAACCGGCTCCATGCCCAGAAGGCCGTGCTTGCCTGGTGTCTAGGCGCTTGAAGTGTCTGGGCGCTTGATCCCTGGGAGCTTGATCTGCGGGCGTGTGATGCCTATTTGCGCCGCATCACGCAAATCAAGCGCGTTTCGACGCATGCGCCCCGGAGGGCGGCATCGCCGCGCCCTGGAGCTTTGTCATGTTGGAAACCTATCAAGTGACTGAACATCACCCCAAACTCGGCGAATTCGGCTATGCCGGCGACGATCACGTCGTGCCGTTCGAGGTCGGCCCTCTCGACGTGCGCGGCCGCACGGTCCAACTCGGGCCGATGCTGGACGCCATCCTCAGCCGCCACGATTATCCCGAGCCGGTCGCCCGCCTGCTGGCGGAGGCCTGTGTGCTGACCGTGCTGCTCGGCACTTCGCTGAAGTTCGAGGGCAAGTTCATCCTGCAGACCCGCACCGACGGACCCGTCGACATGCTGGTTGCGGATTTTTCCACGCCCTCGGCGCTGCGCGCCTATGCGCGTTTCGATGCCGACCGGCTGGAAGCGCTGGTCGCGGCGGGCGAAACCTCCCAGCAGACGCTGCTCGGCAGTGGCGTGCTGGCGCTGACCATCGACCAGGGCGCCCATACGCAACGCTATCAGGGTATCGTCCAGCTCGATGGCGAGACCCTGGAAGACGCGGCACGCACCTATTTCCGTCAGTCGGAGCAGATCCCGACGGATATCAGGCTGTCGGTGGCCAAGCTTTTGACGCCCGGTCCCGGCGGCGCCCGCGAGCAATGGCGCGCCGGCGGTATCCTGGCGCAGTTCCTGCCGCAGTCGCCCGAGCGCATGCGCGTCCCGGACCTGCCGGGCGGCGATGGCGATCCGCGTGAGGAGATCCACGATCCGGTCGACAATTCCTGGCAGGAGTTGCTGGCTCTGCTCGGCACCATCGAGCCGACCGAACTGATCGACCCGACGATCGGCGCCGAGCGGCTGCTCTACAGGCTGTTCCACGAGCATGGCGTGCGCGTCTTCGGCGGCGTTCCGGTCGCCGACCAGTGCTCGTGCTCCAGGGACAAGATCCGCGGCATCCTCGAGGGTTTTTCCGCCCAGGAGATCAAGGACAGCACCGAAGACGGCGGCATCCACGTCGCCTGCGAATTCTGTTCGAAGCAATATGATTTCGACCCGGCGGAATTCGCGGCCCAGTAGAGTAGAAACCACGCCTCACCGGTCGCTCCGCGGCCGGTGAGGCGAAATCAATTCACCGTCCGCCGCGTCCCCGGCAAGTCCAGCGAAAACGCCGGAATGGCGATGTCGAACGTCTCGCCCCGCTTGTTGCGCATCGTGTAATGCCCGACCATGATGCCGGACGGTGTCGAGAGCGGGCAACCGGATGTGTACTGGTAGCTGTCGCCGGGATTGAGTTCGGGCTGGTCGCCGACCACGCCGGGGCCGCGCACTTCCTCGACCCGGCCGGTGCCGTCGGTGATGTGCCAATAGCGCGACAGAAGCTGCACGAAATCGTCCGACTGATTGTCGATCGTTATCTGATAGCCCCAGACATAGCGGTTCTCAGAGGGATCCGAACGGTCCTCCAGATAGAACGGCCTGACCTGCACTTCGATGTTGCGCGTGACGGCGCTATACATAAGCGGCTCCAAAAAACGGTTCCAGCGGAACTTTCGGCGCTCCGTGCGGTTAGGTCAACCGATCGAAGCCTCCTCTGGCCGGCCTCGCGGGCAGGTGCCGACAAAGAATGTCATTTAAGTGACATATGACAATGGTGGTGTGCGCGGACTGGTGACGCGCGACTCGGGCGCTCTGCTGAACTGTTGAAACCGGCCATCTTGCGGACCGGTTTTCCTGGAGTGACCGGATCTCGATGCAACTCACTCTCATAGCCGCCACGCTTTCAACTGTCCTCATCCTCTCGAATCTCGCCAGCGTCGTGCTCGCCGCGTCGCGTCTGAGACGGCGTCGCACCATTGCGCCGCCGGCCGGCAAGCCGCGGCCGATGTCGATCGTCGTGCCGTCGCGCGGCGTCGAGCCGTTCACGCAGGAGACGCTGGAGCGCGCCTTCTCGCTCGACTGGCCGCGCTATGAGCTGATTTTCTGCGTCGCCCATGCCGACGATCCGGTGGTCAAATTGATAAACAGGACGATCGTCCGGTTTCCGAAAGTGCCGGCCCGGCTGCTTGTCGGCGACGGCCGCATCAGCGCCAATCCGAAACTCAACAATTGCGTCAAGGGCTGGGAAGCGGCGCGGCACGACTGGGTCGTCCTGGCCGATTCCAACGTGCTGATGCCGAGGGACTACATCCAGCACCTGATGGCTGCCTGGCGGCCCGGCACCGGCCTTGTCTGCTCGACGCCGATCGGCTCGCGGCCGGCCGGCTTCTGGGCCGAGGTCGAATGCGCTTTCCTCAACACGCTGCAGGCGCGCTGGCAGTATGCCGGCGAGGCGCTCGGCCTCGGCTTTGCCCAGGGCAAGAGCATGCTCTGGAACAAGCCGATGCTCGACGCCAATGGCGGCATCCGCGCGCTGGCCGCCGAGATCGCCGAGGATGCCGCTGCGACCAAGCTGGTGAACAGTCTCGGCCTGCGCGTCAATCTCGTCGCCGCCCCCTTCGAGCAGCCGCTTGGCCGGCGCTCGTTTGACGACATCTGGTCGCGTCAGGCCCGTTGGGCGCGCCTGCGCCGCGTCACTTTCCCGCTGTTCTTCGCACCCGAAATCCTGACCGGCGCCGTGGTGCCGCTGGTGCTTGCGCTGATTGCAGCGGCAAGCGCCGGCTTCAGCCTCTGGGCAACCGCCCTTGCCGTGCTGGCGGCCTTCTACCTTCCGGAGTGCGCCCTGGCCTGGTCCAAGGGCTGGTACCTGTCGCCACGCATGGTCGCCGCGATCATGGCGCGCGACCTGATCCTGCCGGCGATGTGGGCGCGCGGCTGGCTCGGCGGCGCCGTCGACTGGCGCGGCAATGCAATGACCATCGGCACCAAGACGGCCGAGCTGGAAGAGACGCCGTCCGGCGCCTGAAGGCCTCCTACCTGGCCTTCAGCGCCTGCGCGATGTCCTCGAGCAGATCGTCGGCATCCTCCAGGCCAACCGACAGCCTGAGCGTGCCCGGCCCGATGCCGAGCTCGGCGCGCGCCTCGTCGCTGAGATTCTTGTGCGTCGTCGTCGCCGGGTGGGTGATCAGGCTCTTGGCGTCACCGAGATTGTTGGAGATCAGGACGATGTCGAGCGCGTTCTGCAAGGCGAAGGCCGCCTGCTTGCCGCCCTTGACGTCCAGGCAGATCAGCGTCGAGCCGCCCGACATCTGCTTCTTGACGATGTCGGCCTGCGGATGGTCGGCGCGGCCGGGATAGATGACGCGCGCGATTTCCGGCCGTTCGGCCAGAAAATCCGCGATCCGGCCGGCACTTTCCGTCTGCTGGCGTACGCGCAGCGGCAGCGTTTCCAGGCCCTTCAGCAGCGTCCAGGCGTTGAAAGGCGAAAGGCTTGGGCCGGTATGGCGGAAATAATCGTGCAGGTTCTCGTCGATCCACTTCTTGTCCGACAGGATGACGCCGCCGAGGCAGCGCCCCTGGCCGTCTATGTGCTTGGTCGCCGAATAGACGATGATATGGGCGCCGAGCTGCAAGGGCTTCTGCTGTAGGGGCGTGGCGAAGACATTGTCGACGATCAGCCTGGCGCCGATCGAATTGGCAAGCGAAGCGACAGCGGCGATATCGACCACTTCCAGCGTCGGATTGGTCGGGCTTTCCAGGAAGAACAGCTTGGTGTTCGGCTTGACCGCCTTTTCCCAGTTGGCGATGTCGGTGCCGTCGACCAGCGTCGCCTCGATGCCGTATCTCGGCGCCAGCGTCTCGACCACCCAGCGGCAGGAGCCGAACAGCGCACGCGCCGCCACGATATGGTCGCCGGCCTTGGCGCTGCACAGAAGGGCGGCCGTCACCGCGGCCATGCCCGACGCGGTGGCGCGCGCGTCTTCCGCACCTTCCAGCGCGCACATGCGCTTCTCGAACATGTCGACGGTCGGATTGGCGTAGCGCGAATAGATGAAACCCGGCTCTTCGCCCTTGAAACGGGCTTCGGCGGCTTGCGCCGTTTCGTAGACATAGCCTTGGGTGAGATAGATCGCTTCTGACGTTTCGCCGAAACCGGAACGCAGCGTTCCGCTGTGCACGAGTGCCGTCTGAGGCTTCCAGTTGCGCTTCTTGGTGCTCATCGCTTTTCTTCCAGACACAAAAAAACCGGCCGCGAAAGTCGCAACCGGTCCATACGGCCTTGCGGCCCGACGGTCCTTTAGCGACTTGTTTAACGTGGCTGCAAGCCGACCGGCCAAATCACCACGGGATAACGACCCTTTAGACCCGCACCGCGCTTGCGTCAATTGCCGGCTTCATTAAGAGGTTTGTACCAAGCAGGAGTGGAGCCTTGCGGCAGACAGGCATTCTTCCCGACCAGGACATATCGGCGCTGCTCCAGTCCGGCGCGCTGAAGTCGGCGCGTGCGCTCGACACCGACCAGATCCAGCCGGCCAGCCTCGATCTCAGGCTCGGCGACAAGGCCTGGCGGGTGCGCGCCTCCTTCCTGCCCGGCCCCAATCACAAGGTCTCGGAAAAGCTCGACCGGCTGCAGCTGCACGAGATCAATCTGGCCGAGGGCGCGGTGCTGGAGACCGGCTGCGTCTACATCGTGCCCCTGCTTGAAAGCCTGGCGCTGCCGGCGGACATTTCAGCCTCGGCCAATCCGAAGAGTTCGACCGGACGGCTCGACATCTTCACCCGCGTCATGACCGATCGCGGCCACGAGTTCGACAAGATCGCGGCCGGCTATCATGGCCCGCTCTTTCTGGAAGTCAGCCCGCGCACCTTCCCGATCGTCGTCCGCACCGGGTCGCGCCTGTCGCAGATCCGTTTCCGCACCGGCAATGCGCTGCTCTCCGAAGCCGAGTTGCACGACCTGCATCGCACGCAGATGCTTGTCGCCACCGAGCCGCCGAACATTTCCGGCGGCGGCATCGCGCTGTCGATCGACCTCAACGGCGATCAAAGCGGCTTGGTCGGCTATCGCGGCAAGCATCACACCGGCCTCGTCGATGTCGACAAGCGCGCGGCCCAGGAAGTCGTCGACTTCTGGGAACCGATCCACAAGAGCGGCGCCGGCGAACTGGTGCTCGACCCCGATGAATTCTACATCCTCGTCAGCCAGGAGGCGGTGCATGTGCCGCCGCTCTACGCCGCCGAGATGACGCCCTTCGATCCGCTGGTCGGCGAATTCCGCGTCCATTATGCCGGCTTCTTCGATCCGGGCTTCGGCCATTCCGCATCCGGCGGCACCGGCAGCCGGGCGGTGCTGGAAGTGCGCAGCCATGAAGTGCCGTTCATCCTCGACCACGGCCAGATCGTCGGCCGGCTGGTCTACGAGCATATGCTGAAGCGGCCGCAGGCGCTCTACGGCACCGATCTCGGCTCCAACTACCAGGCGCAGGGCCTGAAGCTGTCCAAGCATTTCCGCGCCGCGCGCTGACCCTCATTGCCCCAAGGCAAAATACTTGCCTGTACCGGCTCGCCATGCTTGGCTGCCTTGCCGCCCGTCAAGCTGGCGGCGTTCAAGGGGAACCAAGAAAATGCGATTTTCGAAATGGGTCATATCGGCGGCGGGCGCTGCCATGCTGGCAACACTGGCCGGCTCTCTGTCGGTGCAGGCGGCGGAGAAAATCAAGATCGGCACCGAGGGCGCCTATCCGCCGTTCAACACCATTACCGCCGACGGCAAGGTCGAAGGCTTCGACATCGACATCGCCAATGCGCTGTGCGCGCAGATGAAGGTCGAATGCGAGATCGTTACCCAGGACTGGGACGGCATCATTCCCGCTTTGCAGGCCAAGAAATTCGACGCCATCATCGCCTCGATGAGCATCACCGAGGAGCGCAAGAAGCAGGTCGCCTTCACCAACAAATATTATACGACACCGCTGGCTCTGGTGGCGCCGAAGGACACCGATCTCACCTCGACCGAACCGGCGGCCCTTGCCGGCAAGACGGTCGGTGCCCAGGCTTCGACCACGCAGGCCGACTATGCCCAGAATGAATATGGCAAGGCGGGCGCGGAGGCCAAACTCTATCCCACCCAGGAAGAGGCGATCACCGACCTGACCAACGGTCGTCTTGACGCCGTGATCTCGGACAAGTTCGTGCTGATGGACTGGCTGAAGAAAGCAAGCGACGGCTGCTGCAAGCTGGTCGGCGACGTCAAGGGCACCGAGACCCAGGCCGGCATCGCCGTGCGCCTGGACGACACGGCCCTGCGCGACAAGCTCAACGCGGCCATCGACGCGATCGTTGCCGACGGCACCTACAAGAAGATCCAGGCCAAGTATTTCGACTTCGATATTTATTGAGGCAGAGGCGCCTTTTTCCTTCTCCCCTTGTGGGAGAAGGTGTCGCCGGAGGCGACGGATGAGGGGTGTTCCAGGGAACGCCAACGTTTCACTCCGCTGGAACACCCCTCATCCGTCTCGGCGCTAACGCGCCGATCCACCTCCCACTTGGGGAGAAGGAAAAGGCGCGCTCTCAAAGCGCCTTCACAGCCACCTTCACCGGCTGCTCGATCTCGAGCGGGTTGCGCAGCGGCAGGCCGAAATCCCCGGCCTCGATCTCGAAGACATCGCCGGCCTCGGTCGTGATGCCGTCGGCGAAGGACAGCGTCGCCGTGCCGAACATGTGCACATGCACGTCACCCGGCTGGCGAAAAGCCGCGTATTTGAAATGATGATGTTCGAGATTGGCGATGGTGTGCGACATGTTCGCTTCGCCGGACAGGAACGGCTTTTCCCACAGCACCTCGCTGTCGCGCACGATGCGCGAGGTGCCGCGGATGTCGGACGGCAGGTCGCCGATCAGGATCTCCGGCCCGAACGAGGCGTTGCGCAGCTTGGAATGCGCGAGGAACAGATAGTTCACGCGCTCGGTGACGTGGTCGGAAAACTCGTTCGACAGCGTGAAGCCGACGCGGAATGGTGCGCCGTCATCGCCGATGACATAGATGCCGGCGACTTCGGGCTCTTCGCCGGCGTCCTTGGCAAAGGCCGGTGACAGGAGTGCGGCGCCTGGCGCCACCGCCATCGTGCCGTTGCCTTTGTAGAACCATTCCGGCTGCACGCCGATCTGGCCTTTCGCCGGCTTGCCGCCCTCCAGCCCCATGCGGAACATCTTCATGGAATCGGTGAGCTGCTCCTCGCCGTCGGCGCTCAGTTTCTTGTGCATGGAATCGCGCGTCGCGGCGGAGCCGAGATGCGTCAGTCCGGTGCCGGTCAGGTGCAGATGCGCCGGATCGGGGTGATTGATCGGCGACAGCAGCCGCCCCTTCTTGTAAGCGGCCTCGAGATCGACCGTCTCGCCAAGCCCCTTGCGTTCGATCAGCGCGACGAGGCCGACGCCGGTGCGGGCGGCCTCCATCGCCAGCGAATAGACGCTGCGGGCGCCATTGATGATCCGGGTCTTGCCGCCATTGCGGGCGACGACGCGGATGGTCTCGGCGTCGTCAAGGATCTGGGAGATCAGCATGATGAATCCTCTCTCATTTGCCTTGGCAGGGCTGCCAAAACGGCAAACCTTGCTCAGCGCGGCCGGGACCTCGTCCATGCCACGGTTTAAATTCTCAGTTCGGATTGCGCTCGCGGGCCTGGTCCCTCAGGGACTTCTGTTACCGGCGGGTTGCCGGCAGCGTCGCGATCGTATGCCTCCTGCTTTCCTCGACCAGAGCAGTTCACCGTTTCACGGAAACGGCGAACCGCTCTAACTCATTGTCTTGGCGCAATTCCGGGCGGAAAACCGTTTCACACTTTTCCTGGAATTGCTCTTAAGTCCGTTCAAGCCTTGTTCTTGTTGTAGACGTCGAAGATCACGGCGCCGAGCAGCACCAGGCCTTTGACCACCTGCTGCCAGTCGACATTGACGCCCATGATCGACATGCCGTTGTTCATCACGCCCATGATGAAGCCGCCGACCACCGCGCCGATGACCTGACCGACGCCGCCCATCGCCGAGGCGCCGCCGATGAAGACGGCGGCGATGACGTCGAGCTCGCTGCCGAGGCCCGCGGCCGGCACCGCCTGTCCCAGTCGCGCCGCGATGATCAGGCCGCCGAGCGCCGACAGAACGCCCATATTGATGAACACCATCAGCGTCAGCCGCTCGGTGTTGATGCCTGACAGCTGCGCGGCCTTGGCATTGCCGCCCATGGCGTAGATACGGCGGCCGATGGTCATGCGCTTGGTGACGAAGACGAACAGCGAGATCAGCACGCCCATGACGAGCAGCACGACCGGCAGGCCTCTGTAGCTGGCGAACTCATAGACCAGGAACAGCGCCAGGGCGCTGGCGACCAGCGTCTTGACGACGAACAGGGCAAAGGGCTCGGCCTCATAGCCATGGCGTTCGCGCTTGCGACGCGTCCTCACCCCGAAATAGGCATAGGCCAGCACGGCGATCAGGCCCAGCACGATCGTCGTCATGTGCAGCGTCAGGCCGCTGCCCATGATGGTCTTGCCGGCCGCGTTCACCGTCGGCGGGATCAGCGTCAGCGGGCCGATGACATCCGGGATGAAGCCCGAGCTGAGCATTTTGAAGTCGTCGGGAAGCGGACCGACCGAGGATCCGCCGCCCAGCAGCGCCTGGCAGATGCCGCGGAAGATCAGCATGCCGGCCAGTGTCACGATGAAGCTCGGTATTCTGTGATAGGCGATCCAGTAGCCTTGCGCCGCCCCGATCAGGCCGCCCACGATTAGGCAGATGATCGAAACCACCAGCGGATTGCTGAGCGGTCCAAGTTGCCAGATGACCATCATGTTTGCCGCCAGCGCGCCGATGAAACCGGCGACCGATCCGACGCTGAGGTCGATATAGCCGGAAACGATCACCAGCAGCATGCCCAGCGCCATCACGATGATGAACGAGTTCTGCTGCACCAGGTTGCTCAGGTTCACCGGCTTGAACAGCGTTCCCGACGTGGTGAACTGGAAGAACAGCATGATGACGATCAGCGCGATGATCAGGCCGTATTCGCGCAGGTTCGTCGCCAGCGCCGAGACGGCGATGCGTGGACGCTGCTCTTCGGCGACATTGCCGTGCGGGGCGGGGGCGCTTTCGGTGCTCATGCTGCTTTTCCTTCTCCACGAACGATGGCGCGCATTATTTTTTCCTGGCTTGCTTCCGCGGCGGGCATTTCGCCCACGATGCGCCCTTCGTTCATGACGTAGATGCGGTCGGTGATGCCGAGCAATTCCGGCATTTCCGACGAGATGACCACGATCGCCTTACCCTCCGAGGCGAGTCGCGCGATGATCGTGTAGATTTCGTACTTGGCGCCGACATCGATGCCGCGTGTCGGCTCGTCGAGGATCAGCACGTCCGGGTCGGCGAACAGCCATTTCGACAGCACCACCTTCTGCTGGTTGCCGCCGGAAAGATTGCCGGTCAACTGATAGACGCTGGAAGCGCGGATATTGGTCTTCTTGCGATAGTCGTTGGCAACGGCGAGCTCGCGCATGTCGTCGATCACGCTGTGGCGGGCCACGCCGCCGAGATTGGCCAGCGTGATGTTGTGCTTGATATGGTCGATGAGGTTGAGCCCGTAGGTCTTGCGATCCTCGGTGACGTAGGCGATGCCGTGTTGGACCGCCTTGCTTACCGAGGACACATCGATCGGCTTGCCCTTGAGCAGCACCTCGCCTGTGATGCGGCGGCCGTAGGAGCGGCCGAACAGGCTCATGGCGAATTCGGTGCGGCCGGCGCCCATCAGCCCGGCAATGCCCACCACTTCGCCCTTGCGCACATTGATGTCGATACCCTTGATCACCTGCCGCTCGGCATGGAGCGGGTGATAGACCGACCAGTTCTTCACCTCGAACACGATCTCGCCGATATCAGGCTCGCGCGGCGGATAGCGGTCGTCGAGGGAACGGCCGACCATCGAGGTGATGATGCGGTCTTCGGAGATGTCCTTCTTGGCCAGCGTCTCGATGGTGCGCCCGTCACGGATCACCGTCACCTTGTCGGCGACCCGGTTGATCTCGTTGAGCTTGTGCGAGATCAGGATCGAGGTCATGCCTTGCCGCTTGAATTCGAGCAGCAGGTCAAGCAGCGCCTGGCTGTCCTTTTCGCTGAGCGATGCCGTAGGCTCGTCGAGGATCAGGAGCTTGACCTCCTTGCTCAGCGCCTTGGCGATCTCGACCAGCTGCTGCTTGCCGACGCCGATATTGGTGATCAGCGTCTTGGGGTCCTCCTTGAGGCCCACCTTCTTCAACAGCGCACTGGTGCGCTCCTCGTTGGCGTCCCAGTCGATGACGCCGAATTTCGCGTGCTCGTTGCCGAGGAAGATGTTTTCGGCGATCGACAGCATCGGCACCAGCGCTAGCTCCTGGTGGATGATGACGATACCCTTGTGTTCGCTGTCCTGGATGCCCTTGAACTGGCATTCCTGGCCTTGGAAGATGATCTGGCCGTCATAGGTGCCGGAGGGATAGACGCCCGACAGCACCTTCATCAGCGTCGACTTGCCGGCGCCGTTTTCGCCGACCACGGCGTGGATCTCGCCTTCCTCGACGCTGAGATTGACGTTCGACAGCGCCTTCACGCCGGGAAACGTCTTGGTGATGTCGCGCATCTCCAAAATCGTCGGGGCCATGGGGACTACCGCTCCTTGAGAGCTCGGCAAATATTGCCGGCGAGGTCGGTGACAATACCGGGCTCGCTGGTGAACGAAAAGGGGCCCTGCGTTGCGCAGGACCCCCTGACTTTGTAACCGGGATTACTTCAGTTCGTCGGCCTTGATGTAGCCGGAGTCGACGACCAGCGCCTGGTAGTTCGACTTGTCGACTTCATGCGGCGTCAACAGGATCGAGGGAACGACCTTGACGTCGTTGTTGTAGGTCTTTTCATCGAGTCCGTCCGGCTTGCCGCCCGAGAGCACCTTGTCGACGAGCTCGACGGTGGCCTTGGCCAGTTCGCGGGTGTCCTTGAACACGGTCGAGTACTGCTCGCCCGAGATGATCAGCTTGACCGAAGCGGTCTCGGCGTCCTGACCGGTCACGATTGGCCAAGGCTGAGCCTCGGTGCCGTAGCCGACGGCGCGCAGCGAGGCGGTGATGCCGCGCGACAGGCCGTCATAGGGCGAAAGAACGCCATCGACGCGGCTGCCGTCCGAATAGTTGGCCGACAGCAGATTGTCCATGCGCGCCTGGGCGGTGGCGGCGAGCCAACGCAGCGTGCCGACCTTGTCCATGCCGGTCTGGCCGGACTTGATCTTGATCGAGCCGTCGTCGATCAGCGGCTGCAGGACGGAGATGGCGCCATTGTAGAAGAAGAAGGCGTTGTTGTCGTCGGGCGAGCCGCCGAACAGTTCGACGTTCCACGGCTTGGTGTTCGGGAAGCGTTCCTTGAGGCCCTTGACCAGCGAATTCGCCTGGATCACGCCGACGCCGAAATTGTCGAAGGTGGTGTAGTAGTCGACATTGGCGGTCTTCTTGATCAGGCGGTCATAGGCGACGACGACGACGCCCGCATCAGCGGCCTTCTGCAGAGCATCCGACAGGGTGGTGCCGTCGATCGAGGCAATGATCAGCGCCTTCGGGCCTTTGGTGATTTCGTTTTCCAGCTGGCTGAGCTGGTTGGGGATGTCGTCCTGCGCGTATTGCAGGTCGACGGTGTAGCCGAGAGCCTCGAGCTGGGACTTGACGGCATCGCCGTCATTGATCCAGCGCTGCGAGGTCTTGGTCGGCATCAGCACGCCGACGAGACCCTTGTCGGCTGCGTGCGCCGAGTAGGTCATGGCAGCGATGCCAAGGGCCGCGACGGCGGCCAGTGTCTTGATGATTTTCACTTTAACTCTCCCTGTTTGATGGACGCGGCACCCCGGGGGTCGCGGGCCGCGCAATCGTGCAGAAGCGCCAAGGCACCGCTGCCGTCATATCGATCTCCGGTATCCTCCCATGGCCCCGAGACACTGATTCAATCGATACGATTTTTCTCGTCGGCGACCGTCACGTCTTGGAACGCGCGGAGGGTGTGGGTCTTTGCCATAACTGTCAAATGCGATCTTTGATGGTTGCTATATCATGGTTGGTATATGTATTGCGGCGTGACGGGCTGACCCTGATGTCGGTCGTACACGAGCAGAAGGCAGGGAAAGCGATGGCGCGGCCAGCGAATCCGACAACAGCTTCAGATGATTACAGAGAAGCACCGGGCGATGGCGAAACCCTGCTGCGCAGCGGTCTCAGTCTGCGTCACATGCGCATGATCGTCGCGCTCGACGACCATGGCCGGGTCAGCGCGGCAGCCCAGGTTCTGAACATTTCGCAGCCGGCGGCCTCGCGCATGATCGCAGAGATGGAGGCGGTGCTGGAGGTCAAGCTGTGCGAGAGGCTGCCGCGCGGCATCACCTTGACGCCATACGGCAAGGCTTTGGCCAGGCGGGCGCGCTCGATCCTGCTGGAGATGCGCGAGGTCGACCGCGAGATTTCCGAGCTCAAGGCGGGCAAGGGTGGTTCGGTTTTCCTGGGTGCCGTGACCGCGCCGGCAATCGAGCTGGCGGTGCCGGCAATTCGTGAAATCCGCCGCATCTATCCGCGCATCGAGATCACCATGCAGGTCGAGACCTCCAATGTGCTGGCACGCGAGCTGATCGCCACGCGCCATGACTTCATCATCGCGCGCATCCCCGACGACCTTAATCCGCGGCTGTTCGAGTCGCGCGTCATCGGCGTCGAGAAGGCCTGCCTGATCGTGCGCCGTGGCCACCCGCTCACCAGGGGCAGCGTGGTGCGGCTGGAAGACACCGCCGCCTATGACTGGGTCTTCCAGTCTGGCGGCTCGCCCTTGCGCCAGGCGATGGAGAGCAACTTCCTCAACCGCAACATCGCTTTGCCGGACCGTATCCTGAACACCAGTTCGCTGCTCCTGACCCTGGTCATGGTCGCGCAATCCGATGCCATCGCACCGGTCTCTGTCCAGGTGGCGAAATTCATCCAGAACCCTGACGGGCTGGCCGGCGCCATCGACGTCGTCCAGACCGAATTCGACATCGAGGTCAGGCCCTACAGCCTGATCACGGTGAGGAATCGCGCGCTGTCGCCGGCCGCCAAGATGCTGCACGACTTCATTCTGAGGGAAGTGGGATGATGGCTGGATCAGGTAAGCTTCTCCGGCGAAAGCGCCGCCAGGCCGAGGCCAGCGAAAGCGAACTGGGAACATTATTTCCCGCCGATGCGTTCATGATCTTGCAAGGGACGATTTCTTCTGGAGGCTGAACATGCGCAGCTTCGAAATCATCGACCTGCTTTGCGTGATCGAGGCCTGCAAGCACGATCGATCGGTCGGCAATTTCGTGTCCATGGCTGAAGGCGTGGAAGAATTGCGGGTGTTAACCGGCGATTTCGTTTCATCGGATGACGCGGCGGCAAACGCCCTCGCAACGGTGGCGCTGGCGAGAGGCTGCTCGGTTGTGTTCGACGAACAGGCAGGCGCTGAAATGGTTCTGACGCCTTAGGCTGGAGCGGGTAGCGGGAATCGAACCCGCGCGTTCAGCTTGGGAAGCTGACAAGCTACCATTACATCATACCCGCGTGCGCCCTCGTTAGCATGAGGGTTGGCCTTCGGGCAATCGCAAAGCGGTCCGTTTCGGCACGACGCCGTCGTGCTGCGGATCACGGCGCGCCTGCGGCCGTGAATTGCCGGTTTGCCTTCGCGGCCTTGTCGCTGGTGGCGAAACTTGGCCAGTATTTCGAGATGGCCAGCGTCGCGCCGGCGGAAGAGAAGTGGCCATAGTCGAAGTAGAGAAATTCATTGGTCTTGGCGTCGGCGTATGAACAACCGGCCGAGTCGCACAGATACGTCAGCGGATCTATGAAATCGGCCCCTTTGGTGAACGGCAGAACCCGTGCGTTGATGCCCGGATCCATAGCCATAGGCCAGGATGTGGTTCCGGCATGCTCCCGCTTCACCAAGAAAGCGATCTTCTGGACGTCGGCGATGAATTCCGGAGACTGGCCGACGGTATAGACCTTGACCCCCATCTCGCGAAGCCGGTCGATCGTCTTCTGCAGGCCGTCGAAGCCCCTGGCCTGGTAGTCGGTCCATCGGCCGCTCAGGATCACCGCCTGGATGTTTGCGTCGCGAATGATCGACAAGGCCCGTTCGTTGAAGCGGGTGCAGGCGGGCCGAGCATAGGAAAAATAGGTCAGGTCGGGCGGACAGCCGGCATAGGTGTATTGGATGACATTGGCCTGGATTTTCTGGGCGTTGGGCTCAAGTCCCGATACATAATGGGCAGCGAAAGAATCGCCCCACAGCAGCACATCGGTGGCAAAGCCCGTTGTACGGGTGCAGTCGGCGAGATTCCAGTCTTCGATGCGGGTCCCGTTTTCGTTGAAGCAGATGCCGTTGCGCCAGTCGCCGACCCGGATACGTTCGGTCGAGAAGTCCGGGAACCGTTGCGGGAAACCGTTGCCCAGTGCACCGGCCAAACCACCGGCGCACAGCAGCGCGATGGCCGTCGCCGAAAAAGCGAAGATAGGCAGCGGTGCGGTATAGGCTCGTTTCTGGCGGAAGGGCTGCTCGACATATTTCCAGGAGAATGCCGCCAAGGCGAAACTGGCCACCGTCATCGCGACAATCGTTGGCACACCGACGGTCTTCAGCGAGAGATAATGGACGAACGAGTTGATCGGCCAGTGGACGAGGTAAAGCGAATAGGAAATGAGGCCGACCCAGACCAGCGGCGCCAACCGAAGCACGCGAGTGGCGACAGGTGCCGGCCTGTCGGCGTTATCCTGGCCAGCATAGATCAGCAGTGCTGTTCCGATGCAGGGGAATAGGGCATTGTAGCCGGGAAACGGATCGCTGTCCGAAATCATCACAAAGCCAAACGCAATCAGGGCAAAGCCGGCGAGGCCGATCAGTTCCACCGCCAGCCGACCGGCTGGGACCGGAGGCTTCCGCAACATCAGCATGGCGCCCAGCGCCAGCTCCCATATGCGCGTCGGCAAGAGATAGAAGCCTGCCGTCGGTGCCAGCGAGGTTGCTATGACTGCCAGGGCAAAGCTGCCGACGGCCATCGGCAGAAGTACCGTCAGCCAGCGCTTCGAGACGTATCGGTGGATCAGATAAAGCAGGATCGGCGCGAAGATATAATACTGCTCTTCCACCGAAAGCGACCATGTGTGCAGGAGCGGCCGCAGTTCTGCGTCGATGGAGAAATAGTTCATCGTTCTCCAGAAATAGATATTCGACCAGAAGGTCGCGGCGGCGATCACGCTAAGGCTGAATTCGTGGAGATCCGAAGGCAGAAGGATGAACCAGGCGGCAATGCTCGCGAGCAGGATGACGAAGGTCAGCGCCGGCAGGATGCGCCGGGCGCGGCGCCAGTAGAAGCGGCCGATCGAGAACTGGCCCCGCTCAAGATCATCGAGCAGGCTGCCGCTGATCAGATAGCCCGATATGACGAAGAAGATGTCGACACCGGTGAAGCCGCCAGGAATGGCGGACACGCCGAAATGGAAGAGCACGACGGGCAGCACCGCAACGGCCCGCAGGCCGTCGATGTCGCGCCGGTAGTTCATCCGGCCGGCTCGCGCGCGACCACCATGATCCGTGCGGCCGCACCCGACACGCTCATGCGGCGATGCCTTCGGTCGTGCTGAAAATCCCGGCTCGTCGGTCTCACAGGCTTACCCTCAGGCAGCAATTTTGCTGCGCTGCAACATGGGTGTCAAGGCATATATTGGCTGTCGCGAAATCCGCCAGGAACGCACAGGATCAGGCGCTGGGCAGATAGATTACCGCGTAATCGTCCGAGTAGGCCCGTTTCCAGCCCAACTGGTCGAAGAAGGGAATCCGGCTGTCGTCGGCCGACAGCAGCGCCCAATCTATTGCGTATTTCTTCAGGCGGGCTTCGAGGAGCGGCTTGCCGTCTCCGCGTCCGGTGTCGTTGTCGCTCTTTGTGAAGCCGCCCAGGAACAGCTGGTCCGTCCGTCCGTCGATATAGGTCTTGAACCCATGGAAAATCAGCGTGCCGCCGAAATTGTAGGAATTCAACACATTGCCGGACAGATGATGGCTTTGCGCGAAGGCCAGCGCCCCGCTGGCCGATGTCTTCGGGCTCGGCGCGACCTGATAGGCGCTGCCGAGCACGGCGACCCCGCCGATCAGCAGAACGGCTGCCGTGCCGCAGATGGCGTAGAACCGCCTGGCGAAGAATCTCTCCAGCCCGTCGCGCTTTTCGGCCAGCCATGCGGTGGCTGAAAGCGAGGGATATTGCTGTGCGACCTCGGCCGCCATCACCAGCGGAATCAGCAGGAAGAACAGATACATGAAGCGCACATGGGCGAGATAGACATGCAAGGTGAAGACGACGAACAACGCCTTGGCCCAGCCAATTCGCAACCGGGACACCAGAAGCCCGAAAAGTCCGAGCAGCATCGCCGCTTCCTGGACAGGACTGTCCGGCTGACTGAACGGTTTCCATTCCATGATCAGCGACACCGCCTCATTGCCGTAGGCCACGGCGAGCGTCGCGAGGATGGCCTGGACGCCGTAGGGGTGGATCAGGCTTACCAGCGGGCAAAGCAGGCCGAACGCGATCCACTTCGCCAGCAGGGACGGTTTCGACAGGCCCGTGCGCGCCAGCAGATCGAGACCGGCGAAAGCCGCGATGACGAAGCTCAAGGTGAAGGTGGCGTGCAGGTTCGCCCATAATACGACCAGCACAAGCAGCCACCAGGGCGGCGCCCGTTCTTCCCTTGCCGCACCGAAGAGGACCGCTGTCCAGATGACGATGATCGGGAAGGTGAAGACATGCGGACGCGCCGTGAAGATCGGGTTGATCAGGAACACCGCCGCGAACGCCAGTGTAATCGCCAGGATCGGTTTCAGCCATGCGCTGAGAAACCACCCCATCAGGAAAACCGTCAGGGAGATCGAGGCGATGATCGCGGTGACGACCCCGTTCCAGCCGCCCGCCCGGTAGGCAAGAGCCAGCAGGACCTGCCCCAGCCATTCCTTGGCAATCCAGGGCTGGCCTGCAAACGTGTAGGAATAGGGATCGACGGCCGGAAATGTCCGGTTAGTCAGGAAATCCAGACCGACCTTCACTTGCCACCAGCTGTCGGGATCCTGCAGGGTGGCGCCTGCCTGGGCACCCAACGCACCCGCCATCGCCAAGGCCGCGAGCAGGCAGAAGATCAGCCTGCTCCGCTCGTTGTATGTCGCGGCCGCCGCACTGGCCTGAGCGTCGTTCATGCTGCGCCGCCTCTAATCGGTTCCGGTGACAGTTGGGTGTTCAAGGTGTTGGATTGGCGGGCTGCCGCCGAGGCTTGTCGGCCACCCGAACTGTGCGGTCGGTGCTGTCGTCCCCACGCCCCACAAACACGAAGCGAGCCGAGCCAAGATAGAAAACAACCGAATAGACGCAGATTCCCGCGAGGTGGACCAGCGGGTTTTCGACGATGCCTGCTGAACGGGCGGCGATTACGACGGCCAGATTGATGCTGTAGGCGACCAGAAAGACACCCCCATAGCGCAGCGCGGTCCCGGGCTTGAAGCCATCGGCTCTGCTGAAGGTCCATTGGCGGTTGAGGAAGAAGCCGAGGACAAGGCCGGCGGCATAGCCCGTGGCGTTGGCAAGGATGTCGCCCAGACCCAGCGCAAGCCCGGCCAGAATGACCGCGTATCCCAGCGCCGTGTTCAACAGACCGACGGCGCCAAATCGCAGCATCCTCGGGAAGTCAAACGGCAGGCTTGACCACATGCGCAAAATATTGGGCTCCGACAGGTACCTTGGTGAGGAAGCGCTCGAACGGCCTCAGTCTCGCAAGCATCCGAGGAAAGAAAATCCGGTAGACGATCCTCGTATTGGCAAGGCCCGCCTCGGCCATGCGCCCGCGCATCTCGCGCGAATTTATCAAAACCGCGTTTTCGTCGAAGGCACAGTTCCTCACCGCGTGCGTGGTCAGCGGGTTCCAAGGATTGTGTTCGAAGACGAAGAAGCTGCCGCCATAGGCCAGCACCCTGCCGATCTCGGCGAACAGTCCGATCTGCAGGTTCTCGGGGATATGGTGGAAGACGCAGGCCGCGAAGGCCAGGTCGAAGCTGCCGTCGGCAAAGGGAATTGTCTTGCCGTCGAAATGCGTGAAGGCGGCCTGGCCGGGAAAGCGCTTGCTGGCGATGTCGAGCGATTCCCGCGAAGGATCGAGCAAGGTGATCTCCGCGTCGGGAAACGCGTCGCGCATATGGCCGAGCGAATTGCCGACGCCGGCGCCGAAATCCAGTATTCGTCGCGGTTTGACACCGGCCCGCCGCAGCGTCGCGGCGACGTCGTCGATCTTGTACCTGGCGAAGAAATCCGGGTTTTCGCCGCTCAGCCTTATGCTTGCGGCATGCTGCTCCTGATATTCCCGCGCAAACTGGTCGAATTCCGCCTCAAGCACGTGCGGCCCTCTTTGCCATCTCCTGCAGGCGATGGACCGGCAATTCGCCGTCCTCCACCGCCTGGCTGCGCGAAACGATCTCGTTGACGAAGTAGAGCGGCCGCCGCTTTGTCTCCATGTACATGCGCCCGAGATACTCGCCGAAGATTCCAAGCACCATAAGCTGGACGCTGCCGAGGATCAGCACGATCGCGGCGAGGCTGGTCCAGCCGGGCAACACGTTTCCGACCGACCATTCGAGCAGCGTGTAGCCGAGCACGACCAGCCCCAGAAGCCCGAACATCATTCCGAGCAGCGAGGCGAACCGCAAGGGCACGATGGAGAAGCTGGTCATGGCGTCGACCGCCAGAAGAAGCATTTTCTTCAGCGGATAGTGGGTGGTGCCGGCAAAGCGGCGGTGCCGCTCATAGGGGAAAGCCACCTGTCTCAGCCCGATCCAGCTCACCATGCCGCGAATGAACCTGTAACGTTCTGGCATCGCGTTCAGATGGTCGAGCGCGCGCCGGTTCATCAGTCGGAAATCACCGGTATTCGGGGCTATGTCGACGTCGACCATCCGGCGCAGCAAGCGATAGAACATGGATGCGGAGGCGAGCTTGAACCAGCTTTCGCCATCGCGCGTCAGCCTCTGGCCGTAGACCACATCGAAGCCTTCGTTCATCTTCGTCATCATCGCGCCGAGCAGTTCAGGCGGATCCTGCAGGTCGGCATCGAGAATGAGAATGCGCTGGCCGCGACAGAATTCGAGCCCGGCGCTCAACGCGATCTGGTGGCCGTAATTGCGGGCAAGGTCGATGGCGACGATATGGTCGTCCTTTTCGGCCAGCTGCAGAATGGCCTCGCGCGTACCGTCGGTCGCGCCATCGACGACAAGGACGATCTCGTAGGAAGGGCCTTGCCCAAGGCATGCGGCCGTTACCCGCCGATGCAGTTCGGCCACGCCATCCAGCTCATTGTAGCATGGGATGACCACCGACAGCATGACGCCGCGTCGCGCGGTGTTTCTCTCCGTCTCCACCAAAGCCTTGCTCCCGCTATCCGATTGGGAATAGCGGCAATTGGTTAGAAAACAGATAAGCCAGCGGGATCGGCCGCAACCGTGGGCCGGCCATCATTTCTGCCGCACGCGGCCACCGCCCGAACCGGCAACTCCATGCGGATGCGGGCGCCTTGCCAGGAGCCGGCCAATATCCGGATGGAGCCATCGTGCAGCAGTGCGATCTGCCGGGCAAGGTTCAATCCCAGGCCCGCGCCGCGCGATTGCGGCCGCAGTCGGTAGAAGGGCTCGAAAACGTTCTCGTGCTCATCGGCTGGAATGCCTGGGCCTTCGTCGCGGATTTCGACGCCGCCGGTTTCATCGATCGCTATGGTGATCGTGCCGGAACCGCCGCCATGATCGATGGCATTGCGCACGAGATTTGCCAGCGCCCGCTCGATCTGCAGCACGTTGATCTCGACATGGACCTTGTTGGCTGGCGGCTCGAAGGCAAGATCGTAGCCTGCTTCGATGGCGAGCGGGGCGAAGTCGGCGGCGACCCGGCCGACAAGATCGCAGAGGTCTATGATCTGGCGCTGGTCCGCCGGGCGGTCGAGCAGCTGGTGGTCGAGCAGCTGTTGCGCAAGATGCGACAGGCGCTCGATGTCATGCAGCAGGCGCGCGCTTTGCGGTTCCTGCTTCAGCAATTCGGCGCGCGTGCGCAGGATGGCGATCGGCGTGCGCAGTTCGTGCGCGGCGTCGGTGAGGAAGCGGTTGTGCCGGTCATAGCCCTGGGCGAGGCGCGCCAGCGTCTGGTTGAAGGCATGCACCAGCGGGGCGATCTCCTGCGGCACATTCTTGACCGGCAGCTGCATCGCACGGGTGCCGATGTCGATGCGCGCGGCCTGCTGGACGGTGTCGACGAGGCCGGCAAACGACCGGCGCACGACGGCTGGCGTCGTCACCAGGGTCGTGGCTCCCATGACGAGGACGATCGGCAGCAGCAGGATGACGATGATGGCCGCGAGAGCGGGAAGCGCCTTCTCCCAGTTCCTGCTGCCGTCCGGGTTCTTGGCGACGTCGATGGTGGCCGAAATGGTGACTTCGAGGCCGTCGGTCTCTTCCCGTGACGATCGCGTCGCGGCAATGATCTGAACCGTGCCAGCCTTGGTCGAAACCCTTTCGAGATAGGCCTCCGGCCTCAAATCATCTTCGGAAAAACCGACGGTGGCGTGATCGACCTGGCCCAGCAGATCGCCAAAATTCCTGGTGTAGACGTCGGGTATGTTGCCGAAGCGGATGCTCTGGCCGTTGTTGTCGCGGATGATGTACCAGACATTTGGGAAACCCTCACGAAACGAACGCAACCCATCGGTCTCATGGACGATCAATCTGCCGTTGCCGTCACGATCGACGGCATCCTTGAGGGTGGCGACGGCAGCCTCGTTGTCGACAAGAAGCCGTGGATCGGCGATCCACAGCGCGGCCGCGCACAGCACGATGAAGACAAGAAGCGTCGCCGCCTGCAACAGGATCATCCGCCGCACCAGCACCCATTGCAGCGATCGCGTGCGCGGCTTCTTCACGAGGCGGCCCGCAAGAGATAACCGAGGTTGCGGATCGCCCTGATCTCGATGCCGGCAGCGACGTCGTCGAGCTTGCGACGCAGCCGCGAAATGTGCGCATCCAATGCGTTGGAGCCGATCTCGTCGTCGAGAGCATAGACGGCTTCTTCCAGCGCCCCGCGCATGATCGTCCGCCCCGGCCTGCGGATGAGCGTTTCGAGCACCAGCCGTTCGCGCCGCGGCAGTTCCAGCGCCTGGTCCTCGACAAGCGCCTCGCGATGGCGGAAATCATAGGTGAGGCGGCCGACCATCACCTGATTGGCACGCGTGGTGAACGAACGCCGGTGCAAGGCATTGAGCCTGGCGACCAGTTCCACCGTGGCGAACGGTTTGACCATGTAGTCGTCGGCGCCGGCGTCGAGCCCCGCCACGCGATCGTCGAGCCCGCTGAGCGCCGTCAACGCGATCACCGGCACGTCCAGATGCAAGGCCCGCAGGCGCGGGATCAGGCTGAGGCCATCGCCATCCGGCAGCCGGCGGTCCAGCACCACCGCGTCATGGTGGCCGAGCCGCGCCACGGCTTCGGCATCCGCCAGTGTCGCGGCATGGTCGACGATGATGTCCTGGCGCTCGAGCGCGGTCTTCAGCACCGAGGCCATTTCCGGCTCGTCCTCGATCAGCAGGATGCGCATGCGCACTCTCCGTCACAGGCAGCCGGCACGCTGTGGCAAATCATTCGCATTCCAGCTTCGGTTGACGAAAATTGGTGATGAACCATCTGCCGCCCGAGGCGCGGGCATAGAACGTATAGAAGCATTCCTGGCGCTCGATATAGCCAGGCGTTTCGGTTTCTTCGTAGACGGTTCCGTGTTTTGTGTGGCGAACTTCGCCGCTGGAGCTTCCGGAAACCGCATTGGTGGATATTTTCCGCCACTGATACGCCCGCTCGCCCCGGCCGAGATCAACGACGGCGGTCGGCGGCCCGTAGTCCAGAATGACCGATTCGACCGGTTGCCCGATGTAGTTCTTCATGATGTCGGAGGCGCATCCCGTCAGCGCCAGCACGATCGCGATGAAGAACGCCTTTGTGATCCACACCAGATGGTTTGCGCTGCGTTTGGACATATCCGATTCCCGTCATCAAGGTCATCCGCGGCACCGAATGCATGTCGCCCAAAAGCGGTCCCGGTTTGGGACAACGACATGCACAAAACAAAACCTGAAGCGGGCCGCATGATCCGTTTCGATGCGACGCGCTTTAGGACGTGAAGATTGCATCGGCATTACGCAGGACCTGGCACACAAATGCGGTCTGCCGACACGCGTCGATGACGGTGCGGATGGAGGCAAAGCAATTGCGCGGTCCCGTTGCATCCGGGCGCCGCGCAAGGTCGTTCAAGCAAAATACAGAACAGGTTCGGCGGAACCCATGGCCTGCTTAGAACCGGTAGTTGATGCCGGCCTTCAGTTCATGGCTGCCGATCGTCGCCTTGGATTTGCCCAGGGCGGACGTCGTTTCGACGCCTGGGGTGCGCACATAGTCATATTCGACCTTGGCCGAGAGGCCGCCGGCAAAACCCTGCTCGATGCCGCCGCCGACCAGATAGCCGAGTTTCCATCCGTCGATATCGTTCACCTTGTCGCCCTTGTCGAATTTGGTCATGGCGACGCCGCCGGTTCCAAACAGCAGCGTCTGGTCGAAGCTCAAGCCGGCCTTGGCCTTGGCGGCACCGCGCCATTTTTCCTTGATCTTGCCGCCCCGGACGTCGTGCTCGGCGCCACCCAGATAGGAGCCCTCGATCTCGGCACCGAGAACCGCTGGACCCATCTGCTGGTTGTAGCCGGCCTGAAAGCCGCCGCTGAGACCATTCCTGCCGGCAAACGGGTTCGGCATCCCGGTGAACGCCGTGCCGCCATGCACGCCGACATAGGCGCCGCTCCACTGGAACGCGGGGGGATCATTGTAGGCGGGCGAAAGGTCGGCGGCCATCGCCGGCCCCAGGAGGCACATGGCAAGGGCACTTGCCGTCAGGATGATCTTTGCTTGAGAGAACACTGCATCACTCCAACACGCGCGCGCATCCGGCAATCGATGCGCAGGTTTCCCGAAGAACTCGACCGTTGAGGCGGTCGGGCTCCGATTTGGTGTCTTTCAGGGATGGTTGCGCGGTCCTGGGACTGGCTTTCGCCAGTTGTGGTAGGGGGTCAGATCGCCCGCGCGGCCAATCGCCTGAAAGACGCCGACCGTCTCGCAGGCGAAAATTGCACGCACATTGCGGGAAATCGAAAAATGAAGGTTTTTCGCTTTGTTTTCAATAAAGTAAAGCGATGTTGTTTACGCAAATTTAACAGTCTGGCGCGGGTTTAGTCCGTTTGGCAGCACAAGCCTGCCATGCAATCGCGCGGTGCAGGCCGTTGGCATCCCGCAAAACTCCCGGCTTGAAGCGGACAAGCCAAGTGCGTATGTCTGGCCGACGCCCTCGAGCCTGGGTGCCTCAATCGGGAGACGAGCCTTGTCCGCACTGACGCGCTTTCTTGGCGACTCGCCGCTCAAGGTGATCCTGAAACTGCTGGTGGTGTCTTTCCTCGTCGGCCTGGTCATGAATGCCTTCGGCTGGTCGCCGATGGATGTGCTCTACGGCATCCGGAAGTTCTTCATGGACCTGTGGAATCTCGGCTTTCATGCCATCGACCGTTTCCTCGGTTATATCCTGCTGGGCGCGGCTATCGTCGTGCCGGCGTTCATCCTGTTGAGGCTCGCCAACTACCGGAAGTAGAGCATGATCCCGAACCGCAGGTCCGCGTCAGCGAACCCTGGCACCGGTTTTTGGACAAGATCGTACTATCGGGCGCAGCCTGCGGCGACCTCGAACAGGATGGCATGGCGCGCGGCAAGGGCGGGCACATCGGTGGAATAGCCACCGCCGATGACGCCGCAGACCGGAACGCCCTGCGCGCGAAAATGGCTGATGACCATGTCGTCACGGGCGCGCAGGCCGTCATCCGACAGCGACAGCCTGCCAAGCCGGTCATCTGCATGGACGTCGACGCCGGCATTGTAGAACACGATGTCCCAATGCGCCTGTGCGGACAGCTCCGGCAGGATGGCGGCGAGCCTCTCGAGATAGGCAGCGTCACCCGTGCCGTCGGGCAGCGCGACATCGAGGTCGGAGGCGATCTTGCGCACTGGGTAGTTGCGGTCGCCATGCATGGAAAAGGTGAACACGCGCGGGTCATCGGCGAGAATATCCGCCGTGCCGTCGCCCTGGTGCACGTCGAGATCGACGACCAGGATGTTTCGTGCCGCGCCTTCGGCGAGCAGCACCAATGCGGCGACGGCGACATCGTTGAAGGTGCAGAAGCCCGCGCCTTGCGCGCGCCGCGCATGGTGGCTGCCGCCGGCGGTGTTGCAGGCGATACCGTGGCGCAAGGCCAGCCGCGCCGCCAGCACCGTGCCGCCGGTGGCAAGCTGCGCGCGCAGCGAGACGCGGGGTCCGATCGGAAAACCGATCTCGCGTTCGATCTTTTCGGGCACGCGGCAGTTGATGACCTGGTCGACATAGTCCGCCGCATGGGCAAGCTCCAGCCATGAAGCCGGCGCCGGTTCGGCGGTGCTGAGCGCCTCGGGGCCGGCGAGGCCGCGTGTCCGCAGCGCCTCCATCAGCAGGGGATATTTGCTCATCGGAAAGCGATGGTTGACGGCGAAGCCGGCGTCGTAGTCGGGATGATGGACGATCTGCAGAGGCATGAACTCGTATCCGGCTGGCTCACGCCAGACCGGGATTTCGGTTGGCCGTCAAGGGATAGGTGATTGCGCGGTGGCCGGAAAATGGGGCACATCGACGGTTCCATCAAGCCGCAATCAGCAAGGCAGCAATCCTTGGACAAAGGTGCAACCCCAGCCGACGCCGGATCCCCGATCCTCTCGGGATCGCCGCTTCACTCCGGATCATTTGTCGTCACCAACCGCTCCGTGCTCGCCATCGCGGTGCCGATGACGCTAGCCTATCTGACGACGCCGATGCTCGGCCTGGTCGACACGGCTGTCGTCGGCCAGTTCGGCGATGCCGCCTTGCTCGGCGGCCTGGCTGCCGGCGCACTGATCTTCGACGTCGTCTTCACCTCTTTCAATTTCCTGCGCTCGGGCACCACCGGCCTTGTCGCACAGGCGTTCGGGCGTGGCGATGCCCTGGAGGAACAGGCGGTGTTCTGGCGCGCCGTGCTGATCGCGGTTATCGCCGGCATCGTGCTCGCTGCCCTTGCGCCGCTGGTCGCCATCGCCGGGCAAAAATTCATGGGCGCCGAACCGCGCGTCAGCGAGGCGATGGGCGTCTACATCAGGATCAGGCTGCTTGCAGCCCCTTTTTCGCTGATCAACTACGCCATCCTCGGCTACGTGCTGGGGCGCGGCGAGGGCGGGCTTGGACTGGTGCTGCAATTGGTGCTGAACGGCATCAACATCGCGCTGTGCTTCCTGCTTGGGCTGAAACTTGGCTGGGGCGTTGCCGGCGTTGCCTGGGCGACCGTCAGCGGCGAGTTCCTGGCCATGCTGCTCGGCCTGGCCGTCGTGATCCGCCGGTTTCGCGCGGCCCCGCCCTTGCCGCGCCATCGCCTGCTCGACATGACCGCCTTCCTGCGCATGCTGTCGCTCAACCGCGACATCATGATCCGTTCGTTCTCGCTGCTCGCCGCCTTTGCATTGTTCACCCGCCAGGGCGCGCAGTTCGGCACGGTGACGCTGGCCGCCAACGCCGTGCTGATGAATTTCTTCCTCGTCGCCGGCTATTTCCTCGATGGCTTTGCCACCGAACAGCTGGCGGGCCGTGCCGTCGGCGCACGTGCCGCCGCACCGTTCCGTCAGGCCGTGCGGCTGACGCTGTTCTGGGGTTTCGGGCTGGCGGGAGCCGCGACGCTGGTAATGCTGTGTGGTGGCGCCAATCTGGTCGCTCTCGTGACGACATCGGAGGACGTCCGTTCGGTGGCCGACATCTACCTGCCATGGGCGGCATTCACGGCGCTGAGCGGTGTGCTGGCGTTCCAGATGGATGGCGTCTTCATCGGTGCGACCTGGTCCCGCGACATGCGCAACATGATGCTGCTGTCGTTCCTGGTTTTCGCGGCCGCGCTGCTGACCCTTGCGCCCGCCTTCGGCAACAATGGACTGTGGGCGGCGCTGCACGTCTTCCTGCTGGTGCGAGGCTTCAGCCTGCTGACGATCCTGCGGCTCAAGGTGCGGACGGCGTTTTAGACGGTGTCCCCCGGAAGGCCCTGCGCCGTCCAGGACACTGAGCGCAGCTTCGCGATAGGAATTTTTTCTTGACTCGGTGACCTCAGCTATGGTAGATTTTTGCCCATGGTGCTGATTTGCGCCAATGACCCGCCGCGCTGGCGGGTTTTTTTTTGATGCGCCGTTGGCCAACGCTCGGCGAAACCTCCGAAGGAGCCCGTCGACCCGAGTTCGTTGCACCATCTGCGAGCGGGCCGTCAGCCGCGACCTGCGCTCCTGAGAGCAGTTCAGAGTTGCCTGGACGCCCAGAAGTCGAGGCGGCTGTCGCGCAACTCGCAAATCGACTTCAGCCGTTCTTTTTCGACGAAACGGGCCATTCCGGAAAGAATACGGCCTGGCAGCGAAGGCCCGGCATAGATCATGCCGGTGTAGAGCTGCACCAGATCGGCACCCGCACGGATCTTGTCCAGCGCCGTATCGGCGGAATCGACGCCGCCGACGCCGACGATGGCAAGCTCCGGCCCGAGCAGTTTGCGCATCTTCGCCAGCACGATGGTCGAACGCTCGAACAGCGGCTTGCCGGAGAGCCCCCCGCTCTCGCGTGCGGTGTCGCCGCTGCGCAGTGGCGGTCGGGAGATGGTGGTGTTGGAGACGATGACGCCGTCCACCCGCTTTTCCGTGACTTCGGCGGCGATGTCCTCCAGCTCTGCCTCGACCAGATCCGGCGCGATCTTCAGGAACACCGGCGGCTGGGCGCTTGCCGCGGCGCGCGCGGCCATGACCCGCGACAAGAGCTCGCCAAGCTGCTCACGCGCCTGCATGTTGCGCAGGCCCGGCGTGTTGGGCGAGGAGATGTTGACGGTCAGATAGCTGGCGTATTGCGCAAACCGGGCGACGCCGCGCTCATAGTCGCCGATGCGGTCGCTGCTGTCCTTGTTGGCGCCGATGTTGACGCCGACGATGCCGCCACGCCCCTTGCGCGCGGCAAGGCGCTTTTCGGCCGCTGCATGGCCTTCATTGTTGAAGCCCAATCGGTTGATCACCGCATCGTCGGCCGTCAGCCGGAAAATGCGCGGCTTCGGATTGCCGGCCTGCGCCAGCGGCGTGATCGTGCCGACCTCGGCAAAGCCGAAGCCCAGGCCAAGCAGCGCGTCGGGCACTTCGGCGTTCTTGTCATAGCCGGCCGCCATGCCGAGCGGATTAGGGAAATCGAGGCCGCAGATGCTGACCGTCAGCCTGTGGTCGCGGATCGCTGGCGCACCAACCGGAACGCCGCATCGCAAGGCCGCGATCGACAGGCCATGCGCGGTTTCCGGATCGAAGGCGAACAGCAGCTTCTGGCCGAGCCGGTCGAGCACGCTCATTGCCCCTCCAGTGCCGGGAACTGGTGCACACCATCGGAGCCAAGCGGCAGTGGCTGGACCCACAGCACAGCCTTGAGGCCGAGCGGACCATAAAGATGCGGAAACAGCGCACCACCGCGCGAGACCTCGTATCTCAGCGCAGCACCCAGGCTGGCGCCGTCGATGGCGACCAGCAGAAGGTCGGTCTGGCCGGCAAAGTGCTTTGCCGCCGTTTCCTTGACCTGCGCCGCCGTGGAGAAGTGGATGAAGCCGTCTGCGACATCAATCGGCGCGCCGGTGAAGCGGCCATGCGTTTCGGCCTCGCGCCAAAGCGCCTGCGGGGTTATCTTGTAGATAATCTGAGACATGGTTGCGCTATAGAGCAGTTCCAGGAAAAGTGTGAAACGGTTTTCCCGGGAAAAGCGCATAGCGCTTTCCCTTGGGAATTGCTTCAAAAGGTTCCGAACCAGCCATTCGGGAAAGGCCACGCCAAGGGTCTTCCCCATTTCCGGCGCAAACATGCGATATCTGAGGCCTTTCCCATGGAGGACAACATGCGTCTGCAGCACATCTTGATCCCCGCCGCGCTCGTTTCGCTGGTCGCGGCTTCAGCTTATTCGGAAGAAACCGACCGCTACCGGCTGGAAAAGTCGGCCACCGGCTATATCCGCATGGACACCCAGACCGGCGCCATGTCGATCTGCGACGAACGCTCCGGCCAGCTCGTCTGCAAGATGGCGGCCGACGAACGCGCCGCTTTCCAGGACGAGGTCGACCGCTTGCAGACCTCGATGAAGGCGATGGACGAGCGCGTCACCAAGCTCGAGAATTCGCTCTCCGCCCGCCTCGAATCGAAACTGCCGAGCGAAGAGGATTTCAACAAGACGATGGGCTACATGGAGCGCTTCCTGCGCGGCTTCATGGGCATCGTCAGGGATATGGACAAGGACAACGGCGCCCAGCCCAATTCGCAGAAGACCTGAGCGTTTCAACCACGGGAGGCGGCGCACTGGCTTTGCCGCTTGAAAACAGCGCGCAGCCGCTCATAATCGTCCAGTTGAACCCGAAAAGCCAAAAATCATCGGGGATTCGGGGAGGGACATTTGCCGGCAGGCTATTCTTTCGTCATCGCCGACGATCACCCGCTGTTTCGCGGTGCGCTGCGCGAAGCGCTCGCCGGCATCGGCAATGTCGCCGCCATCCATGAAGCCGGCGATTTCGAGAGCGCCAAGGCGCTGGTCGTGGCCAACGAGGACGTCGATCTGGTGCTGCTCGACCTGTCGATGCCGGGCGCCAGCGGCCTCTCCGGCCTGATCTCGCTGCGTGGCATTCATCCGGCGGTGCCGCTGGTCGTGGTGTCGGCGCATGACGATCCGGCGACCATCAGGCGGGCGCTCGACCTCGGCGCTTCCGGCTTCATCTCCAAATCGGCCAGCATGGAAGAAATCCGCAGCGCCGTGCAATCGGTGCTTGCCGGCGATATTGCAGCACCCGTCGGCGTCGATCTCGGCATCGAGCGCGACCCTGAAATATCCGACCTGATCAAGCGGCTGCAGGCGTTGACGCCGCAGCAGACCCGGGTGCTCGGCATGCTGGCCGAGGGCCTGCTCAACAAGCAGATCGCCTATGAACTCGGCGTCTCTGAGGCCACCATCAAGGCGCATGTCTCCGCCATCCTGCAGAAGCTCGGCGTCGACAGCCGCACCCAGGCGGTGATCCTGCTGTCCAAGATCGGCAGCGACCCGCTGCAGCCGGCGGGTTAGACCCCTATTCCGCCGCCGGCGCCAGCGGCCTGACCCTGGCCATCATCGAGCGCAGTACCGCTGGTTTGAGCGGTTTGTTGATCACCGCAATCTCGAGCCCGCCGGCGGCCGTGCGCACCTCGTTGGAGCGGTCGGCGGTGACCAGCACGGCCGGCAGGGTGTCGCCATGGATCGCACGCAGCCTGACGACGAGTTCGAGGCCGGTTTCGCCGTCGAGATGGTAGTCGGCAAGGACGATGTCCGGGCGATGTATCTTCGCGGTCTCCAGATCCTTTGAACCGGACGCGGTGTCGACGTTGCAACCCCAGCCTTCGAGCAGGAGCCGCATGCCTTCGAGGATGCGGGCGTCGTTGTCGATGCACAGCACGTGCAGACCGGCCAGCGAGGCCGTCGCGCGGGCGGGAGCCCTGGCTTCGATCTCGCGTCGTGCCTGCACGGCCGCGACGGGCAGGATAACGGAGAATCGCGTGCCCTTGCCCGGACTGGAAAAGATGCGGATCTCCAGGCGCAACACCCGAGCGATGCGGTCGACGATGGAGAGGCCGAGACCGAGGCCCTCGGCCTCGCGCGCGCCCTCGTCGAGCCGGGTGAACTCGCGAAAGACGGTGTTCAGCTTGTCGCCGGCGATGCCGATGCCGGTGTCGATCACCTGGATCTCGGCCAATTCGCCGCGCCGCCTGACGCCAACCAGGACGCGGCCGCGGCGCGTGTATTTGATGGCGTTGGAGACGAGATTCTGGATCAGGCGGCGCAGCAAATTGCGGTCCGTCGTCACCGTCAGCGATGACGGCATGATGGTCAGCTCGAGCTTCTTTTCGGCGGCGAGCGGGCGGAAGTCGTTGCCGATCTGGCGCAGCAATCCGTCGAGGTTGAAGGCGGTGTCATCCGGCTTCATCGCGCCGGCATCGAGGCGGGAGATGTCGAGCACGGCGCCGAGAATGGTCTCGACGGATTCCAGCGAGGATTCGATGTTCACGGCCGCCTTGCCGGCAGGCCCCTTGCCGGCCTTCTCGATCAGCGAGGAGCAATAGAGCCGGGCGGCGTTCAGCGGCTGCAGGATGTCGTGGCCGGCGGCGGCGAGGAAGCGCGTCTTGCCGAGATTGGCCTCCTCGGCCAGCATCTGTGCCTGCGCCAGTTCCTCATTGACCCGGGTCAGCTCGATGGTGCGCGTCTTGACGCGCTGCTCCAGCGATTCATTGGCACGCTTCAGTGCCAGGTCCTGCTCGACGCGCCCGGAAATGTCGGCATAGGTGGCGACGATGCCGCCGTCCGGCATCGGGTTGGAACGCAGTTCCAGGATGCGGCCCGAGGTTTTCAGCTCCATCTGCCACGGACTGACGAAGCTGGTCAGCCGGTTGAGCATGGCCACACGCTGATCGGCAGGGATGTCGCCGCGCTCGGTGAGATGGCGCAGGATGCGGTCGAGCGAGACGCCGACCTGGCCCATCTCGTCGGGCAGGTCGAACAGCGCCCGGTACTGGCGGTTCCAGCAGATCAGGCGGAAATCGCGATCGAAGACGGTGATGCCCTGTTCCATCTGGTCGAGCGCGATCTGCAAGAGGTCGCGGTTGTGCTGCAGCGCCTCGGTGGCGTCGTCGAGCAAGCGGAAGGCATCTCGGGATTCGCGGTCGTGGCGCCGAAACAGCAGCGACAGGATCAGCCGTGCCGAGGAGGAGCCGACGGCGCTGGCCAGCAGCTGCTCGGAAAAGCGGATGACGTCCATGCTCGCCTGTTCGTTGCCGTGCAGCGAGGTTCCGTTGGTCTTTTCGAACGACTGGAAAGAGCGCTCGGTGCGCTCGACGCCGAGATAGCGCCCGATCGTGTCCTTCAGGTCGTTGACGGTGATGGCGGTGCGGAAACGGCGCAGGCTGGGCATCGGGCCGGCATCGCGCGGCACGAAGATCGACGCCTGGATGCGTTCCAGCGGCACCGACGCGCGCGACAGCGAGCCAAGCACGAAAAACACCGCATTGATCGACAGGCTCCACAACACGCCGTGGTTCAGCGGTTCGGCGACGGTGCCGAACAGGGCCTGCGGCCGCAGCGCCTCGAAGCCGAACAGCCCGTGCACGATGATGCCGGTATCGGCCGCGGCAAGCGACGGCAGGAGCAGTGTGTAGCCCCAGACGAGGATGCCGGCGACCATGCCGAGTGCCGCACCCCGGCCGTTGGCGCCGCGCCAGATCAGCCCGCCGATCAGGGCGGGGGCGAACTGGGCGATGGCCGCGAACGACATCAGGCCGATCGACGACAGGCGCGCGCTGTTGGTGCTCTCGCGGTAGTAGAGGAAGGCGATGAACAACAGGATGAAGATCGCCCCGCGCCGCACATTGAGGATCAGCGTCGACCAATCCTCGGTCTCGGAGGTCGAGGTCTTGAGCAGGCGGCGCACGAACAGCGGAATGACGAGATCGTTGGAGATCATGATCGACAGCGCCACGCTTTCGACGATCACCATCGCCGTCGCCGCCGACAGGCCGCCGATGAAAGCCGCCATCGCCAGCACATCATGGCCGCTGAACAGGGGCAGCGACAGCACATAGAGATCGCTGCTGGTTCCGGCGCCGACCAGCGACAGGCCGGCGAAGGCGATCGGCAGCACGAACAGGTTGATCGCCACGAGGTAGAGCGGGAACACCCATGTCGCGGTGCGCAGTTCGGCCTCGCCGCGGTTTTCGACGATGGTGACGTAGAACTGCCGCGGCAGCATGATGATGGCAAAGCCGCTGAGGCACGTCAGCACCAGCCAGGTGGCGAGCGAGGTGTTGTAGCTCATCGCCTGCCGGACCTGCGCGTTCTCGGCGAGCTTGTCGAACATGTCGCCTGGGCCGCCGAAGATCAGGAAGGTGACCATCAGGCCGATCGCCAGGAAGGCGGCGAGCTTGACGACGGTTTCGACCGCCACCGCCAGCACCAGCCCGTCCTGGTGTTCGGTGGCGTCGGCGTGACGGGTTCCAAACAGCACCGCGAACAGCGCCAACAGCATGGCGACGACCAGCGAGATGTCGCTGACGAAGGGATCGAACGAAGGCGGCGATCCCGTATAGTGCTCGACCATCAGGCTGACCGAACCGGAGATCGCCTTCAACTGCAGCGCGATATAGGGCACCGCGCCGATGGTGGCGATCAGCGTGGCGATCGCCGCGACGGTGAAACTCTTGCCGTAACGTGCGCCGAGGAAATCCGCGATCGAGGTGATCTTCTCGGTCTTGGCCAGCCGCACGATGCGGTTGAGCAGCGGGAAGCCGAACACGAAGACGAGCACCGGGCCCGTATAGATGCCGAGGAATTCGAGGCCGCGTTCGGAAGAGAGGCCGACCGAGCCGAAGAAAGTCCAGGATGTGCAGTAGATCGCGAGGCTGAGCGCATAGATGAAAGGCCGCCCCCGGCTCGGCTCGGAGATGGCCGAGCGGCGGTCGCCGAGGCTGGCGATGGCAAACAGCAGCGTCACATAGGCGACCGCGATGATGACGATGAACAAGCCCTGCACGCTTGAACTTTCCTCCTCTGCCGTCTTTCTATCCGGCTTGCCCGGACGCAACCACAGCTTGGCGTCCGAGTCCATTGCAGAGCTGTGCAGGACGGCTATCAGGGCGGCGCGTCGGTGTCGTTATGGTGAAGATCGCCGCTGAGCGCCGTGGAAAATACGGCCAATGACGACCTCCTCCAAACCCATGCGATAAAGGATGATGTGCTTGCCGTGGACGAACTGATGGGTCCTGCCTTCATAGAGCCGGCCCATACTCGGATAGTCGCCGAGCAACTCAAACACCGCGTCGAGTTCGCGCAGGTACTTTTCGGCCTGAGTGTGGCCGAAGTTTTCGAAGGTGTGTCGGTAAATGTCTTTCAGATCGCGTTCGGCGCGATGCGTTATCCTATGGCGCATGCGGGAGTTCGGCACGCGCTTCCCGAATAATGTCGTCGATCGACTTTTCGCTGACCGGGCTCTCAAAACCTTCGTTGATCGCCGCCTGAATCGCTTTCCGCTTCTCGTCGGGCGAAAGCGCGTCAAACCAAGCGCGCTGCTCCTTTGTTGGAGCCGCCCACGGATAAACATCAATGCTGATGGTTTCGAGCATGTTCATGAGAACATTATAGGCGAAAACGCCTATAATTTCCAGAAATTCAATGCTGGCTTTGCCGTGCCGTCAATGCGGGAAACCTTGCAAAGAGCGATTGATCGCTCGCGTCAACAACCAGGGGCCCATGCCGTGGTCGGCGGCAATCTGGTCCGGCGTGGTCGTTTTGCAGTGATTCGGCGGCATCTGTGTCGATTTGCATCGCGGAGATATGAAATTTCACGCCCTTGTACGCAACGCGTCAAATTCGGCAGAGCTGCCGTCCAAAGTGCCGTAAGGTAAGGAGAAAGCGGTTGTTTTCTCCCTTTTACCCATGTTGCGTCAGGAGGTTTTTGTTATGTTGCCTCAGGTCGATGCCGCAAGGACGGAAACGGCAGCTCGGCCAGTCACGACAAGGAGGGTCGAATGCTGAAAGAATTCCAGGAATTTATTTCCAAGGGCAATGTGATGGACCTTGCGGTCGGCGTCATCATCGGCGCGGCCTTCGGCAAGATCGTCGATTCCCTTGTTAACGATATCATCATGCCGATCGTCGGCGCGATTTTCGGCGGCTTGGACTTCAACAATTATTTCCTTGGCCTCTCCTCGGCCGTCAACGCCACCTCGCTGGCCGACGCCAAGAAGCAAGGCGCGGTCTTTGCCTACGGCAGCTTCATCACTGTCGCGTTGAACTTCCTCATCCTCGCTTTCATCATTTTCCTGATGGTCAAGGCGGTGAACAACATGCGCAAGCGGCTTGAGCGCGAGAAGCCCGCTGCACCGGCCGCTCCGCCGCCCGCCGACGTCGCGCTGCTCACCGAAATTCGCGATCTGCTCGCCAGGCGCTGACCACGGGCAGCATTGCTGGACCAAAACCCCGGTCGTTGGCGGCCGGGGTTTTCTGTTTTCGCATCTGGTAAGGACCGCTGACGAAAACCGCAGACCAAAAACGGATCCGCCTATGACCCTGATCGACAGCTTGCGCACCGAGGCCCGTGCGGCACCCGAAAGTGGCATTGTCGCCGTCGTCAATTACGGCCGCCTGCGCGAAGGCATGATTCCGCTCTGGGCCGGCGAAGGCGACCTGCCGACGCCAGCCTTCATCACCGATGCCGCGTCGAAGGCGCTGGCCGGCGGCGAGACATTCTACACCTGGCAAAGGGGCATCCCCGATCTCAGGCAGGCACTCTCCCGTTACTATGCCAGGCATTTCGGCAAGAATTTCCCGGAGGAAGAATTCATCGTCACCGGCTCCGGCATGCATGCCATCCAGCTGGCGCTCGACGCGCTCGCCGGCGCCGGCGACGAGGTGGTCTACCTGTCGCCGGCCTGGCCGAATTTCGATGCCGCAGCAGGGATAGCGGGAGCCGTCCCAGTCGCGGTCACGCTCGATCATTCCGGCAATGGCTGGTCCTGCGACGTCGAGAAGATCGCCGCTTCGATCACGCCGCGCACAAAGGCGCTGTTCATCAACACGCCGTCGAATCCGACCGGCTGGACCGCCGATCACGAGACCTTGCAGGCGATCCTCGCTCTGGCGCGCGCGAAGAACCTCTGGATCATCGCCGACGAGATCTATTCACTGTTCCACTACGGCCACGGCCGCGCGCCGTCCTTCCTCGACATCGCGTCGGCGGAAGACCGTATCCTGTACGTCAACTCCTTTTCCAAGAACTGGGCGATGACCGGCTGGCGCGTCGGCTGGATCAAGACGCATCCGAGCTTGCAGCAGGTGTTCGAGAACCTGATCCAGTATTCGAGCTCCGGCGTCGCCCAGTTCATGCAGCGCGGTGCGGTCGCCGCCCTTGACGAGGGCGACGCCTTCGTTGCCGAACAGGTGGAGCGGGCGCGCAAGGCGCGCGACCTTGTCTGCGGCATCCTCGGCGCCACCGGCCGCGCTGGGTTTACGGTGCCGCAGGGCGCGTTCTATCTGTTTTTCACCGTCGAGGGCATCACCGATTCACGCACCGCTGCCTTCGACATCGTCGACAAGGCCAATGTCGGCCTGGCGCCAGGCACCGCTTTCGGCCCCGGCGGCGAGGCGTTTTTGCGGCTGTGCTTCCACCGCCGTCTCGACCAGATCGAGGAAGCGGCACACCGGCTGGCGAAGTGGATGAAGAACGCCTGAGCCGCTGACGAAGCCCGAATTGAAATCGCTCCGGCGAGCCAGATGGCCGCCGGAGTAGAGTTCCAAACGGCATCAGCCGCCTGACTTGGGCACCAGCAATGGAATGATGCGGTCGCTCTTGGCCACCGAAGGCCGACCGGCGGAGCCGTAGGGGATACCGAGCGCATCCCAGGTCTCGGCCAGCGCATCCTGCAATTCGGCGATCAGCGCATCGGAATGGAACGGCGTTGGCGTGATGCGCAGCCGCTCGGTGCCGCGCGGCACGGTCGGGTAGTTGATCGGCTGGATGTAGATGCCGTGCACGCCGAGCAGGCGGTCGCTGGCCATCTTGCAGGCCTCGGGATCGCCGACCAGCAGCGGCACGATGTGCGTCGGCGAATCCATCACCGGCAGGCCGGCGGCCGACAGGATGTGTTTGGTTCTCGCGGCCTGCTGCTGCTGGGCGTCGCGCTCGGCCTGCGAGCGCTTGAGATGGCGGATCGACGCGGTCGCGGCGGCAGCGATCGCCGGCGGCAGTGCCGTGGTGAAGATGAAGCCCGGCGCATAGGAGCGCACGGCGTCGATCACAGCGCTGGTGCCGGTGATGTAGCCGCCCAGCGTGCCGAATGCCTTGGCCAGCGTGCCTTCGATGATGTCGATGCGGTCGGCCAGGCCTTCGCGCTCGGTGATGCCGCCGCCGCGCGGCCCGTACATGCCGACGGCATGGACCTCGTCGATATAGGTCAGGGCGTTGTAGCGCTCGGCGAGTTCGACGATCTCTTTGATCGGCGCGATGTCGCCATCCATCGAATAGACGCTTTCGAAGACGATCAGCTTGGCGCGTTCGCGCCCCGCCGCCTGCAAAAGGCTTTCCAGATGCGCCACGTCATTGTGGCGGAAGATCTTCTTCTCGGCGCCGGAACGCCGCACGCCTTCGATCATCGAGGCGTGGTTCAATTCGTCCGAGATGATCAGGCAGTTGGGCAAAAGCTTCGCGATGGTCGAGATCGAGGCTTCGTTGGAGACGAAACCGGAGGTGAAGACCAGTGCCGCTTCCTTGTCGTGCAGGTCGGCAAGCTCCACCTCGAGCTCGACCAACGGGTTCGAGGTGCCGGAAATGTTGCGGGTGCCGCCGGCGCCCGAACCCATCTTGCCAGCGGTATTCTGGAACGCGGCGATGACGTCGGGATGCTGGCCCATGCCGAGATAGTCGTTGGAGCACCAGACGGTGATTTCCTCGGCACGGCCATTGGAACGCCAGATGGCGCGCGGGAACTTGCCCGCGATCCGCTCGAGGTCGGCGAAAACGCGGTAGCGACGCTCGGCATGGAGCTGGTCGATCGCTTCCTCGAAAAACCGCTGATAGTTCATGTCGCCTTCCCAATTTTTGCGCGGGATCATAATCATTGGCCTGTTGGTCGTCCACCTGGCCTTTTTGGTCAAAATGCCACGCCCCGGACCTGTTCCTAACGACCGCGGATCGTGGCCTATTCCCTTGATGTGGATGAACTTTGTTTCAGGACAATGCCACTGGCCGGCAATGCCGGTTACCAGGGGTTCCAATGGCCGTGCGGCGGGCTTTCCAGTAGAGCGGGGTTGAGACAGTTTCCGATAAATCTTGGATAAGCGAGGACGCGGATGACAGTTTTGGTGACAGGCGGCGCCGGTTACATCGGCAGCCATATGGTCTGGGAGCTGCTGGATGCCGGCGAAAGCGTGGTCGTTCTCGACCGTCTTTCCACCGGTTTCGAATGGGCGGTGGCGCCGGAGGCCAAGCTGGTCGTCGGCGATGTCGCCGACAAGGAATTGGTCGGCGCGGTCATTAGGGAGAACAAGGTCGACGCGATCATTCATTTCGCCGGCTCGATCGTGGTTCCGGAATCGGTCGCCGACCCGCTCAGCTATTATGAGAACAACACCTCGAAGACGCGCACGCTGATCGAAACCGCGGTGCGCGAAGGCGTGCCCAACTTCATCTTTTCCTCGACCGCCGCCGTCTATGGCGGCGCCGGGCTGGAGCCGGTGCGCGAGGACGCCCGCCTGGCGCCGGAATCGCCCTATGGCCTGTCCAAGCTGATGAGTGAGTGGATGCTGCGCGACGCGTCGATCGCGCATGGCCTGCGCTATACGGCGCTGCGCTACTTCAACGTCGCCGGCGCCGACCCGAAGGGCCGCACCGGCCAGTCGACGCCGGGCGCAACCCATCTGATCAAGGTCGCTTGCGAGACGGCACTTGGCAAGCGGCCGTTCATGCAGGTGTTCGGCACCGATTATCCGACGCCGGACGGCACCTGCATGCGCGACTACATCCATGTCAGCGACCTGGCGGCGGCGCATCGCCTGGCCTTGCAGCGGCTGCGCGCCGGGGGACAAAGCCTCGTCGCCAATTGCGGCTACAGCCATGGCTATTCGGTGCTGGAGGTCATCGACAGCGTGCGCCGCGCCTTTGGCCATGATTTCGAGGTGAAGATGGGTGATCGCCGCCCTGGCGATGCCGCGGCGGTGGTCGCCAATTCGGATCTCGCCCGCGCCGAGCTCGGCTGGACCCCGCAACGCGACGATCTCGACCAGATCGTCGCCGACGCGCTCGCCTGGGAGCGCATCCTGACCGGCAAGAACTCCGCGCGCGGCTGAGCCGGGTTCTCCCAAGGGCTCGCAAGGCGGGCAGCGAAGCGCTATTGAAGGCGTTCGCGGCAAGGCGCGGAGGCGCGGCGCCGCGAGGAGATCTTGGGGGAATGGCATGAAAATAACGGTGCTCGGGGCCGGTGTCGTCGGTACGGCGGCCGCCTATTATCTGGCCAGCGACGGCCATGAGGTGACGGTGATCGAGCGCCATCCGGCGGCGGCACAAGGCACCAGCCAGTCCAATGCCGGCCTGGTGTCACCGGGTGACGCCACCGCCTGGGCCTCGCCGGCGGCTTTGAAGACTTTCCTGCGCGGGCTCTACAACCATGATCTCGGCATCAAGGTCAGGCTGCGCCTTGATCCCTATTTCCTCGCCTGGAGCCTGCGTTTCCTGCGCCAGTGCACGGTGGCGCGCCTGCGCGCCAACACCGACATCAAGCTCAGGCTCGCGCTCTATTCGCGCGACTGCATCAATGCGCTTTCGGAAGCGACCGGCATCCATTACGACGAGCGCAAGAAGGGCATTCTCTATTTCTTCCGCTCGCAAAAGAGCCTCGACACCGGCACCGACAATTACCGTTATCTTGCCAAGCACGGCCTGCCGATCGAAATCGTCGGCCGCGACCGGCTGGTCGAGCTGGAACCGGGCCTTGCCGGCGTCAAGGACAAGATTGCCGGCGGCGTCTATTCGCCAACCGACCAGACCGGAGATTCCAAGCAGTTTGTCGACAGGCTGGCCGCCTATGCGGCCGAGAAGCTCGGCGTCAAATTCCTGTTCGGCACGACAGTCGAAGGCCTCGACATCGAGGGCGACCGGGTGCGCGCGGTGATGACTTCGGCCGGCCCGGTCGCCGGCGATGCGGTTGTCATCTCGATGGGGCCGGAAAGCGGCCTGCTCGGGCGCCGTTACGGCATCGACCTGCCTGTCTATCCGGTAAAAGGCTATACCGCGACGATTCCCCTGGAGGACGAAAGCAAGGGACCGACCATGGGCGGCGCCGACGAGGACCGGCTGATCGGCTATTCCAGGCTGGGCAACCGCTTGCGGATATCCTCGACGGCCGAATTCACCGGCTTCGACCGCACTTTCAAGCCCGCCGATTTCAAGACGATCATCAGCACCGGCAAGGATCTTTTCCCGGGTGCCTTCGACGAGAAGAAGGCTGTGTTCTGGGCGGGTCTGCGCCCGATGATGCCGAACTCGGTGCCGGTCATCGGCCAGGCGCGCTACAAGAATCTCTATCTCGACACCGGCCACGGCCATGTCGGCTGGACCATGGCCTGCGGCTCGGGGAAATTCCTTGCCGACCTCGTTTCCGGCCGCAGGCCGGAGATCGACCCGCAGGGGCTGGTTTACGGGGGCTAGGATGTCGGGACCGCAAGTCGCCATCGACCTTGGTCGCATCGAGCGCAACGCGCGCACCATCGTCGAGCGCTGCGCGATGTCGGGCATAAAAGTGTTCGGCGTCACCAAGGGCACTTGCGGCATGCCACAAGTGGCACGCGCCATGCTGCGCGGCGGCGTCGCCGGCATCGCCGAATCGCGTTTCGAGAACATCCGCCGGCTGCGCGACAGCGGCATCAACGCACCGATCATGCTGCTGCGCAGCCCGCCGATGGCGCGGGTCGAGGAGGTGGTGCGCACCGTCGACATCAGCCTGCAATCGGAACTCGCCACCATCCGCGAAATTTCGCGCATCGCCGAGCGCATGGGCCGCGTCCACGACATCATGCTGATGATCGATCTCGGCGATCTCCGCGAAGGCATCTGGCCGAACGACCTGATCCCCACGGTTGAGCAGATCCTGCAGTTCAAGGGCGTGCGCATCGCCGGCATCGGCACCAATCTCGGCTGCTTCGGCGCCATCATGCCGACGCCGGAAAACCTTGGGCAGCTCGTCGCCCATGCCTACAAGACCGAGCGCCTGTCCGGCAAAAGCCTCGACGTGATTTCCGGCGGCGCCTCGTCGTCGCTGCCGCTGCTGCTCGAAGGCAGGCTGCCGGCCGGCATCAACAATCTGCGCGTCGGCGAGGCGATCCTGCAAGGTGGCGTCGAGACCTTCCGCGATGTGCCATGGGCCGAGCTCGAGCCCGATGCCTGCCGGCTGACCAGCGACATCATCGAGGTCAAGCTCAAGCCGTCACGGCCGATCGGCCAATCGGGCTACGACGCCTTCGGCAACCAGCCGGTCTTCCCCGACGAGGGCGATAGGCTGCGCGCCATCGCCAATATCGGCCGCGAGGACGTGCTGGTCGAGGGGCTGACGCCGATCGCCAGGGGGATCCGGGTGCTGGGCGCCTCCAGCGACCATCTGCTTTTGGACGTCGCCGATGCCGACCCGCCGCTGGCCGTCGGCGACCGCGTCGCCTTCCGCATGAGCTATGGCGCCATGCTTTTGGCAATGACCTCGGAATATGTCGAGAAGGCCCCGATGCACGATGTCGAGGATTTTTCCGGCCGCAAGATGGTGCAGATCACGGCCGAACCTGGAGCCGCCGGCATCCTGGCCCGGGAAGGCACCGGCGCGCGGCTGGAAGCGATGAATTTCGACGTCGTCGAATTGGCCGATATCGAGCGGCCGCCATCGGGGCTGATCCGGCTGGCCGCCGGCGCCGATCGTCGCGTCGCGCACAAGGCGCTGACCGCGACGGCGCGAGCCACGCATTCCTTCGGCCTGATCTGGATCGATTCCATCGCCGCCCTGATGCCCGAGGACGAGGACGGCATCGACCTGCCGGAAGGTTCGGTCCTGGCGCGCTCGCTTGGCCTCGACCACAAGGCGGGCGCCCTGCAGCCGCAACTGTCTCCCGAAAATGTCGTCATCATCGGCCTGCGCCACGCCGATCCGGCCGAAGCGCGCGTGCTGAAGGACTCACGCGTGTCGGCCTTCACCATGACCGATATCGACGCCATGGGCATGCGCGACCTGATGCATGAAGCGATCCGTATCGCCACATCAGGCACGCAAGGCTTTCATGTCAGCTACTCGCCTACAGTGACCGAATTCGCCGGCTGGGCGGCGGGCTCCGGTGGGCTGACCGTGCGCGAGACGCATCAGGCGATGGAGGCGATCGCGCTCTCCGGCGGGCTGCTGTCGATGGATGTGTCGGGCCTGACCGCGGATCTGGAGCCGCGGATCGGCACCGATGCGGTCAACTTCGTCATGTCTGCCTTCGGCAAACGGATTCTCTGATCAGCCCTGCACTTCCACTGCCGCCCGCCATGCGCTGACATAGTCGACCCAGGCTGGGTCTATAGGCCGTTCTATTCTTTCGCCCTTGCCTTGCGTCGCCGGCCGATCGCATGCCAGCAGCGCCGCGCCGATGCTGGTGCCGGTGGCGGCCTCCGATGCAACCACGGCGCGCGCCGTGGCTGCCGCCAGCATGCCGACAAAGAGCCGGTTGCGGGCAAAGGGGCCTTCGACCGTGGTCGGGCCGTCGGCACCGATCAAGTCGAGGCAGGTCGCCGTCATCAGGGCCAGATAGAATGAGATGGCGGCAAAGCGCTGGCCTTTGTTGATGCCGTCGGCGTTGAGCCATGCCGCGGCATGGTGCGGGAACGGCCCCGAACCCTGCTGGGTCGACGGCAGCAGCAGCATCTTTCGCGTCAGCACGGCGCCGACGTCATCCTCGGTCCACTGCTCCGGCTGATCCTTTGTCAGCACCGAAAACTCGCGGCCGCCCATGAAGCGCGCCGAGGGAACGGGATCGCCGAGCGCGTTGACATTGACCAGCGTGTCGCGCGCGGCATCCAGCGCAATCTGTTTGCCGCCGACCGCCATCGATACCACCCAGGTGCCGGTCGAGACGACGGAGAAAGGCGGCTTGTCGGAGAGAAGATGCGGCAGCAGCGAGGCGTTGGAATCATGCAGGCCGCAGAACACCGGCGTGTGCGGATCCAGTCCGGTTCGCACAGCAACGGTGGGCAGGATCGGGCCGAGGCGATCGCTGGCCGGCCGCACCGGCGCCATCAGGCTCCGCCACTCCAGCCTGTCGACCAGGGATGAAAAATCCGCCGTCCACGGGTTCCACAGGTCGGTGTGGCAGCCGAGCGAGGTGACCTCGTTGGCGGCGATGCCGGTCAGGCGCAAGGCCCAGTATTGCGGGTACATCAGCAGCGCCGCGGCCCTGGCGAATTCCGCCGGGAAGCTCCTCTGCTGCCAGAAGAATTGTGCTCCTAGATTGAGGCCGAGCGGCAGGCGCGGCGTGCCGGTCTCGGCAAAAGGCGGGCGGATCGCGTCGTAATCCTCGGCCATCCCGTCGGGGCCGTCGAACTCATAGTCGAGCACCGGCAGCACCAGTTCACCCGCCGCGTCGACCAGCACGCCGGTCGCGCCATGGGTGGTGATCGAAATGGCGTCGATGCGCTGTTCGCGGTTCAGGCCGGCAAGGCTTTCGAGGATGAATGCCCACAGTGCCTCGACATCGTGATGTGGGTAAGGCGCCTGCCGCACCGGCGCATTCGCCATGCGGCGCAGCGCCACCTCGCTCAACGCAGCGAGGTCGACCAGCGCCACCTTGGCGTTGGTCTTGCCTATGTCGATGACGGCGATGTGGCGCATCGCAGTCATGCCATATGGAACATTGTTTCCAGCTTCACGGCCACCGGCTCGTTGTCCGGCCTGGTTTCCATGATGTCGGCCATGTGGGCCCACCAGCGCTGCATCACCGACTGCCCGGGCAATTCGTCCATGCGGTGGTCGTCTTGCCGCCACAGCACACCGAACAGGATATTGGTCTCCTCGTCGAGATGGATGGAATAATCGGAGACGCCGGCCTGCTTTAGCAGCGCGACCAGCGACGGCCAGATCTCGTCATGGCGCTTCTTGTACTCTGCCTTCATGCCGGGCTTGAACATCATCTTGAACGCGTATTTCTCGGCCATCAACGCCCTCCGCGCAGCCGCCGCCAGATGATCGGCAAGGCGATGACGATGATCAGCAGCAGGCCGATGAAGATCGACATGACGATGCCCGGCACATTGAGCAGGCCGAGCCCGAAGGTCACCAGCCCCATGATGAAGGCGGCGAGCACGACGCCCAGAATGCTGCCGGCGCCACCGAGGATACTGACGCCGCCGAGCACCACCATGGTGATGACTTCGAGTTCATAACCCTGCGCGATCGAGGGCCGCGTCGAACCGAGGCGCGAGGTGATCAGCACCGAGGCGATGCCCGACATCAGCCCGGTCAGGCAAAACAGGATGAACTTGGTGCGGCCGACGCGCACGCCGGAAAATTGCGCAGCGACCGGATTGTTGCCGATGGCGAAGACGCGTCGGCCGAAACTCGTGCGGTGCAAGAGGAACCAGTAGACGACAGCCGCGATCAGGAACAGCACCAGCTCGAACGACACCACCCACCAGACATAGCCCTGGCCGAAGAAGGCGAAGCTTGAGGGATAGCCTTTGTAGGCCTGGTCGCCGAGGATGATGAAGGCGATGCCGCGAAACAGGCTCATCGTGCCGATGGTGACGACGATCGAGGGCAGGCCGAGCCTTGTCACCAGCAGACCGTTGAAGGCGCCGCAGCCGAGCCCGACAACGATGCCGATCAGCACCAGCACGGGCGTGCCGGCGCCGGCCTGCACCGCCATGCCCATCATGGTCGACGCCAGCGCGATGATGGCGGCCACCGACAGATCGATCTCGCCCGAGATGATCAGCAGCGCCATGGCGAAGGCGATCAGGCCCTTCTCGGTGAAATTGAAGGTCAGATCGGACAGCGAGTACGGATCGAGGAAATAGGGCGAGGCGAAGCTGTTGATGGCGAAGATGGCGACGGCCACCACGACCAGCAGCGCTTCCCAGGAAAAGATCGCCGAACGCAGCGGCTTGTCGAGCCGGTCGGGAATGTGGCGCGGGGCAGGGATGTCGGTCACGCCTCCACCTTTCTGAGGATGATGCGGCCTTGCTGGCGCTCGCCGCGCGCATTGAGCACGACGGCCAGAATGATTGCGCTGCCCGAAATCGCCATCTGCCAGAAGGGTGAGATGTTGATGACCGGCAGCGCGTTGGAGATGATGCCGAGGAACAGCGCCCCTAATACCGCGCCGCCGACCGAGCCGATGCCGCCGGCGATCGAGATGCCGCCGATGACGCAGGCGGCGATGATGTTGAGCTCATAGCCATTGGCGACCTCGACCGAGGCGATCACGTAGCGCGAGATCCAGAGATAGCCCGACAGGCCGCCAATCATGCCGGAGATGCAGAAGACGATGAATTTCGTCCGGCCGACATCGATGCCGGCATAGACCGACGCCGTCGGGTTGACGCCGATTGCGTAGATCGAGCGGCCGAGCGCGGTGCGTGTCATCACAACGAAGAACAGCGCAATGACCAGGATGGCGATCCACGACAGCACCGGAATGCCGAGGAAGGCCGCGCGCTGGAAGCCGATGAAGTCCGGGCTCATCTTGTCGGCATTGACCCAGGCGCCACCGGACAGGACGAAGGTCGCGCCGCGATAGATGGTCAGCGTGCCCAACGTCACCACGATCGAGGGAATGTTCAGCCGCCAGACCAAAAGGCCGTTGATGGCGCCGAGCACAAGGCCGACCAGCAGTGCGACGACGATCAGCAGCGGGATCGGGATCGCCGGATGTGCTGCGTTCAGCATCGCCACCACCATGCCGGTGAAGCAGAGGTTGGACGCCATCGACAGATCGATCGACCGGGTCAGGATGACCACCATCTGGCCGAGCGCCAGGATCATCAGGATCGAGGTGTCGTTGAACACCTGACGCAGATTGGCCGGATCGGCGAAGGCCGGAAAACGCGTCGAGATCAGCCCGATCAAGACGATGATGGCAGCAGCCAGCCAGATTTCGCGGTATTTGAGGAAAGCCTTCATGCCGCGATCCCTGCTGCCGTCCGAACCAGCGTCTCGGCGTCCAGCTCCTTGTTGTCGTAGACCGCCGCGACAAGCCCCTCGCGCATGACCACGACACGGTCGGACATGCCGAGGATTTCGGGCAGCTCGGACGACACCATGATCACCGACAGGCCTTGCGCCACCAACTCGGCCATGAAGCCGTGCACGGCGGCCTTCGAGCCGATGTCGATGCCCTTGGTCGGCTCGTCCAGGATGATCACCTTGGGCGACGTCGCCAGCCATTTGGCGATGACGATCTTCTGCTGGTTGCCGCCCGACAGCGTGCCGACATCCTGGCTGAGCGAAGAGGCCCTGAGGTCGAGTCGCTCGGTGTAGGAGCGGGCCAGATCGAACTCCTCCGACAGCCGCAGCAGGCCGGACTTCGACGTGCGCTTGAGCGAAGGCAGCGAGACGTTCTGGAAGATCGGCAGGCCGATCACCACGCCTTGCTTGCCGCGTTCTTCCGGTACGTAGACGATGCCGGCATCGATCGAATCCGCAGCCGATTTCGGCGCGATCGTCTTGCCTTCCAGCGTGATCGTGCCGGCTGAGGTGCGGGTGATGCCCGATATCGCCTGCATCACCTCGCTGCGGCCGGCGCCGACAAGGCCGTAAAAGCCGAGGATCTCGCCCTTGTGCAGTTCGAAGCCGATATCGTTGAATTCGGTCGGATGCGACAGGCCGGAAACGGAGAGCACCGGTGCGCCGATCTCGGCCTTGCGCTGCGGGAAGATGTGATCGACCGCGCGGCCGACCATGAGGCGCACGATCTGGCTCTGGCCGGCATCCTTGATCAGGCCTTCGCCGACCATCTCGCCATCGCGGAATACCGTGTAGCGGTCGGCGATGCGGTAGATCTCGTCGAACTTGTGGCTGATGAACAGGATCGCCTTGCCGTCGCTCTTGAGGAACTCGATCAGCAAAAAGAGCTCCTCGATCTCCTTCATGGAAAGCGCGGCGGTCGGCTCATCCATGATGACGATCTGCGCGTCGATCGACATGGCACGCGCAACCGCGACCAGATGCTTGTTGGCGATGCCGAGGTCCTTCAGCCGCGCGTCGGCGTCGATATGGCCGGCATGCATGGTGTCCAGCACTTCGCGCGCGTTCTTGCGCATCGTGCGCCAGTCGATGGTGCCGAAACGCGTGCGTGGCGCGTGGCCGAGAAAGATGTTTTCGGCGACGCTCAGATCGTCGAACAGCACGGTTTCCTGGTGGATGGCGGTGACGCCATGGCCGAAGGCGGCATGCGCGCTGGGCAGGGTGACGGCGTGGCCGTCTATGCTGATCGTGCCCCCGTCGGGCTGGTAGATGCCGGTCATGATCTTGACCAGCGTCGACTTGCCGGCGCCGTTCTCGCCGATCAGCGCCGTCACCTGGCCCGGATAGAGCGACAGGCTGACATTGTGCAACGCGCGCACGCCGGGAAAGCTCTTGGAGATGCCGGACAGCGTCAGGCGTGGAGCCGGGGCCGGAGGCCGCTCCTTCACCGCGCCGTGTTGGGCTGTCGTGTCCATAGTCGTATCAAGCCCTGAAACAAGGTTCGTTTAAAGCCGCGGCGGGACGTGAGCCCCGCCGCGTCAGCTCTAGAGAACTCCAGATCAATAGATCTTGGAGAACTTTTCGATGTTCGACTTGTCGAACTGGAAGGGCGGAGCCATTGCAGCCGAGTTGGTGTCGTCGAGCGTGACCTTGCCGACGCGGCCGATCGACAGCGTGGCGCCGGGCTTGGCCTCTTCCTTCTTCACCGCCAGATCATGGGCGAGGTAGACGGCCGAGTAGCCGAGGTCGATCGGGTTCCACAGCGCAACCGCCTGGCTGGAACCGTTGTCGATGAACTTCTTGAACTCGGACGGCAGTGCGAGACCGGTGACATTGACCTTGCCGATCAGGTTCTCGTCAGTGACGACCTGGGCGGCGGCAACGACGCCGACGGTGGTCGGCGCGATGATCGCCTTCAGGTTCGGATAGGACTTCAACAGGCCCTTGGCTTCGTCGGTGCTCTTGGCCGAATCGTCATCGCCGTAGACGGTGGCGACGAGTTTGATCTTGGGGAACTTCTCCGGCAGGATCTTCTTGGCCGCGTCGATCCAGGCGTTCTGGTTGGTCGCGGTCGAGGAGGCCGACAGGATGGCGACCTCGCCGCCTTCCGGCAGGTGGTCGGCGGCGAGCTTGATGATGGTCTCGCCGATCAGGCCGGTGTCGGACGGGTTGAGGTGAAGCTGGCGACCTTCCTTGGCGACGCCCGAATCCCACGAGATGACGGTGATGCCGCGTTCCATGGCCTTCTTCAGCACCGGCACCAGAGCGTCGGCGTCATTGGCCGAAATGGCGATGGCGTTGACCTTCTGCGCGATCAGCGAATTGACCACTTCGATCTGCGCTTCGGCGGTCGCCTTGGTCGGGCCGGTGTATATGATGTCGACATCGCCGAGTTCCTTGGCCGCCTCTTCGGCGCCCTTGTTGGCGGCATCGAAGAAGCCGTTGCCGAGCGACTTCACCACCAGCGCGATCTTGACGTTTTCGGCATAGGCGGCATTCACGAACATGGCGGCTGAGAATGCAGCCGTCACCATCAATTTCTTCAAGAAGCTCATCGAATTTCCTCCCTTGAGCGTTGCATTCCATCGCCGCTGCGAGCGCGAGTTGGCCTCAGGCCTGCAGTGAAGATTCTTCCTTGTTGGTTGCGGATGTGCGGGCGACGATCAGCGTCACGCCGGCGGTCTCCAGCATCTTGGCTTCACGATCCTCGATGCCGTCATCGGTGATGACGGTGGCGATGCGCGACAGGCCGCACAGGATGAGGCTGGAGCGTTTGCGGAATTTCGAGGAATCGACCAGCACCACCAACTCGTCGGCCTGGTCGATCAGTTTCTGCTCCGCCTGGATCAAGAGCGGATCGCCCTCCATCAGGCCGAGCGGCCCCAGACCCTGCGCACCCATGAACATGCGGCGCGCATAGAAATTGCGCGTCACGTCGTTGTCGAAGGGCGACAGGATGATGTTCTGCTCGCGATAAATGGTGCCGCCCGACAGCATCACCGTATTCTTGGAGTGCTTGAGCAGGTGCTCGGCGATGGGGAACGAATTGGTGAAGATCGGCATGCGGCGGCCGGTCAGGAAATGCACCATCTGGAAGGTGGTGGTGCCGCCATTGATGATGATCGGTTCGCCGTCGTTGCACAGCTCGACCGCTTCACGCGCAATCGCCCGCTTCTGCGAGGCGTTGATGGTTTCGTTGACGGAAAAGGGCCGGCCGGCCAGCCCGATGAACTGCGGCGGCGAGATTGCCTCGGCGCCGCCGCGCACGCGGCGCAGGCGCTTCTGGACGTGGAGAGCCGCGATATCGCGCCGGATCGTCGCCTCGGAGGACTCCGTCAGGTCGACCATCTCCTGCACCGTCACCACAGGCTTTTCCTGGACGGCGGACAGAATGATCCTGTGGCGCTCTTTTTCGTGCATGGTTCCTCCCTGCCCGGGCATCTAGGCACCCAAAACGCGCAGTGTCAATCATTTCCAATCATATAATTTCATTGTGCAGTGCAATATGATCGATATTGATCGTTTGTGATTGACAAGCCGACCGCTTCCGTGGAAATTCGGGGCCAAATGGCCGCGCCTTTTGCGTGCCTTCGGGAGGATTTCTTATGCTCGACAAGCGCACCGGCGCGCGCCTCGCCAATCTGTGGGACGAGGCCAAGGCTCACGCCATGAGCGGGCCGGAACTTCTGGTCTACCGTTCGAACACACTTGGTTCCGACAAGCGGGTCACCAACTATGGCGGCGGCAACACGTCGTCGAAGATCTGGCAGAAAGACCCGCTCACCGGCGAGGATGTCGAAGTGCTGTGGGTCAAGGGATCGGGCGGCGACAGCGCCTCGATCAAGCTGGACGGCTTTGCCACGCTCTACATGGACAAGCTGCGCGCGCTCAAAGGCCTCTATCGCGGCGTCGAGCACGAAGACGAGATGGTCGGCTTCCTGCCGCACTGCACCTTCAACCTCAATCCGCGCGCGGCCTCTATCGACACGCCGCTGCATGCCTACGTGCCGAAGCCCTTTGTCGACCACATGCATCCCGATGCCATCATCGCCATTGCCGCGGCGAAGGATTCGAAGGCGCTGACCAAAGAAATCTTCGGCGAGGCCATCGGCTGGCTGCCGTGGAAGCGCCCTGGCTTCGAACTTGGCCTGTGGCTGGAGAAATTCTGCCTCGAACACCCGGCCGCCAAGGGCGTCATCCTGGAAAGCCACGGCCTGTTCACCTGGGGCGACACCCCCAGGGAATGCTACGAGACGACGATCTCGGTGATCAACCAGGCGATCGAATGGTTCGAGCGCCGCTCCGAGGGTGTCGCTATCTTCGGCGGTGAAGCGGTCAAGTCGCTCGACGCCACTGAGCGCCGTGCCATCGCGGCCAAACTGATGCCGAGGATTCGCGGCCTGATCTCGGAAAGGAGCCACAAAACAGGCCATTTCGACGATTCCACTGCTGTGCTCGAATTCGTCAACTCCAGGGATCTGCGCCCGCTGGCGGCACTCGGCACCTCATGCCCCGACCATTTCCTGCGCACCAAGATCCGCCCGCTGGTCATCGAATTCGATCCGGCAAAGCCCGATGTCGATGCCGTCATCGCGCGTCTTGCCGACGACATCGCCGAATATCGCGTTGGCTACCAGGCCTATTACGACAGCTGCAAGCATCCGGACTCGCCCGCCATCCGCGATCCCAATGCCGTCGTCTACCTGATGCCCGGCGTCGGCATGTTCACCTTCGCCGGCGACAAGGCGACGGCGCGCATCTCGGGCGAATTCTATGTCAACGCCATCAACGTCATGCGCGGCGCCTCCACCGTGTCGTCTTATGTCGGCCTGCCTGCACAGGAAGCCTTCGACATCGAGTACTGGCTGCTCGAAGACCTGAAGCTGCAGCGTATGCCGAAGCCGAAGTCGCTTGCCGGCCAGATCGCCCTGGTCACGGGTGGCGCCGGCGGCATCGGCCGCGCCACGGCCAACCGCCTGCTGCGCGAAGGCGCCTGCGTGGTGCTGGCCGACATCGACGAGACAGCACTGGCCAGCGCCAATGACGAACTGGCGAAAGTCTACGGCAGGGACTTCGTGCGGCCGGTGCTGATCAATGTCACCTCGGAGGAGCAGGTCATTTCGGGCTTTGCCGAGACAGCGGCCGAGTTCGGCGGCATCGACATTCTGGTATCGAATGCAGGGCTGGCCTCCTCGGCGCCGATCGAGGAGACGACGCTGGCGCTGTGGAACAAGAACATGGACATCCTGTCGACCGGTTATTTCCTGGTCTCGCGGGAAGCGTTCCGGCTGTTCCGCGCGCAGAAGATTGGCGGCAACGTCGTCTTCGTCGCCTCCAAGAACGGCCTTGCCGCATCGCCGAACGCCGCCGCCTATTGCACCGCCAAGGCTGCCGAGATCCATCTCGCCCGCTGCCTGGCGCTGGAGGGCGCGGAGGCGCAGATCAGGGTCAATGTCGTCAACCCGGACGCGGTGTTGCGCGGCTCGAAGATCTGGACCGGCGAGTGGAAGGAACAGCGCGCCGCCGCCTACAAGATGTCGACCGACGATCTGGAGGAGCACTATCGCTCGCGTTCGATGCTGAAGCGCTCGGTCTTCCCGGAAGACATCGCAGAGGCGATCTATTTCCTGGCGTCCGACATGTCGGCCAAGTCGACCGGCAACATCATCAATGTCGACGCGGGCAACGCCCAGTCGTTCACGCGCTGAGCGGAGGGGACGATGGAACACATCATCTCCGCCGGCCTCGTCGACAAGGACAACGCCGCGCGCAAGGCAAACCTCGAGCGCGACTACGCCTCGCTCGGCGAGCGGCTCGACCGTCGCGGCATCGCCATCGACGCTATCAGAGACAAGGTCGAGAAATTCGCGGTGGCGATCCCGTCCTGGGGCGTCGGCACCGGCGGCACGCGCTTTGCCCGCTTTCCCGGTGCCGGCGAGCCACGCGATATCTTCGACAAGATCGAGGATTGCGCCGTCATCCAGCAATTGACGCAGGCGACGCCGACCGTTTCCCTGCACATTCCGTGGGATAAGGCCGATCCGAACCGGCTGAAGCAAGCGGCCTCGCGCTTTGGCCTCGGCTTCGACGCCATGAACTCCAACACCTTTTCCGACGCCAAGGACCAGAAGCTCTCCTACAAATTCGGCTCGCTGTCGCATGCCGACGCCGGCACGCGCCGGCAAGCGGTCGAGCACAATCTCGAATGCATCGAGATCGGCAAGACGCTCGGCTCCAAGGCGCTGACGGTGTGGATCGGCGACGGTTCGAACTTTCCCGGCCAGGTCAATTTCGCCAAGGCATTCGAGCGCTATCTCGACGCCATGAAAGAGCTCTACGCCGGACTGCCCGCCGACTGGAAGCTGTTCAGCGAGCACAAGATGTACGAGCCGGCCTTCTATTCCACCGTCGTGCAGGACTGGGGCACCAACTACATGATCGCGCAGGAGCTGGGCGACAAGGCGTTCTGTCTCGTCGACCTCGGCCACCATGCCCCAAACGTCAACATCGAGATGATCGTGTCGCGGCTGATCCAGTTCAAAAAACTCGGCGGCTTCCACTTCAACGATTCGAAATATGGCGACGACGATCTCGACGCCGGTTCGATCGATCCTTACCGGCTGTTTCTCGTCTTCAACGAACTGGTCGATGCCGAACTTTCCGGCGCCGAGGGGTTCGACCCGGCCCACATGCTCGACCAGAGCCACAACGTCACCGATCCGATCGAAAGCCTGATGCTGTCGGCAGTCGAGGTGCAGCGCGCCTATGCGCAGGCGCTGCTGGTCGATCGCAAGGCGTTGGAAGTTTTTCAGGATAGCAATGACGCGCTGATGGCGACGCAGACGCTGAAAGCGGCCTACCGCACCGATGTCGAGCCGATCCTCGCCATGGCGCGGCTGAAGACCGGCGGCGCCATCGACCCGGTCGCCGCCTATCGAGCGGCGGGTTACCGCGCCAAGGTTGCAGCGGAACGCCCTGCAGTCGCTGGCGGTTCGGGCGGGATTGTCTGAGGCCGAGCCGGCCCCCTCATCCGGCCGCTTTGCGGGCCACCGCCCTCCGGGCGTTCGTTGTTCGAAAAGCCAAGCAGTTGGCTTTTCGCCCGCTGCGCGGACCACGCCTCACCCCCGCAGGGGAGAAGAGACTGGCGTCAGCGCTGACACCTCCTCTCCCCTCGGGGAGAGGTCGGATTGCCCCGAATTGCCCTTCGCAATTCGGTTGGCAATCCGGGTGAGGGGGCTCTTTCTCGTGCTCCCTTAATTGTTAGTGGACTCGATCCGTCCAACACGGTCTTCTAGGCATCCCCCCGCCCGGAGAACCGCCATGCCTCTCAACCGTCGGACACTGATCGCCGCCAGTCTTTCCATCACCTTTGTCCTGGCGCCGTTGACGAGTGTCTTCGCCGCCTCGCCGGCGCCGGCCAAGGGCGAGCACGGCATGGTGGTGACGGCCCAGCATCTGGCGTCCGAAGTCGGCATCGAGGTGTTGAAGAAGGGCGGCAATGCTGTCGACGCGGCGGTTGCCGTCGGCTATGCGCTCGCCGTCGTCTACCCCAATGCCGGCAATATCGGCGGCGGCGGCTTCATGACCATCCGCTTCAAGGACGGCAAATCGACCTTTCTCGATTTCCGCGAGCGGGCGCCGCTGGCGGCGACAAAAACCATGTATCTCGACAAGGACGGCAACCCGGTGAAGGGCGCCAGCCTCGACGGCTATCTCGCCGTCGGCGTACCGGGCTCTGTGGCTGGCTTCGAGATGGCCCGTGAAAAATACGGCAAATTGTCCCGCCAGGATCTGATGGCGCCGGCAATCGGCTACGCCAAGAACGGGTTCATCCTCAACCAGGGCGACGCTGCCTCGTTTGCCGGCAGTGCCGACAGGCTGGCGAAGGACCCCGCGGCCGCCGCCATATTCCTGAAACCCGACGGCAAGCCCTATGGCATCGGCGAGCGGCTGGTCCAGCCCGACCTCGCCGCCTCGCTCGCCGCCATTTCCGAAAAGGGTACGGATGCCTTCTATAAAGGCGCCATCGCTGACGCCATCATCAAGGCGAGCGGCGCCAAGGGCGGCATTCTCGCCAAGCCGGATTTCGAGCAATATGCGGTGCGTGAGCTCAAGCCCGTGACCTGTACCTATCGCGGCTACGAGATCACCTCCTCGCCGCCGCCCAGCTCCGGCGGCATCATCATCTGCGAAATCCTCAACGTGCTGGAGGGCTATCCGCTGTCCTATCTCGGCGCAGGTTCCGCCGAGACGGTCCACGTCATGGTCGGGGCGATGCGCTACGCCTATGTCGACCGCAATTCAGCGCTCGGCGATCCCGATTTCGTCGACAACCCGGTCTCGAAACTGCTTGATAAGGCCTATGCCAAGGATATCCGCGACAAGATCGACCCGTTCCGGGCCGGCGTGTCGCAGGATTTGATGCCGAAGGGCTTTGGCGAGAGCAAGGAGACGACGCATTATTCGATCATCGACGATGCGGGCAATGCGGTCGCGGTCACCTACACGTTGAACGGTTCCTTTGGAGCCGGCGTCGTCGCCGACGGCACCGGCATCCTGCTCAACAACGAAATGGACGATTTCACCCAGAAACCCGGCGTGCCCAACCTCTATGGCCTGGTCCAGGGGGAGGCCAACACCATCCAGCCGAAGAAGACGCCGCTGTCGTCGATGAGCCCGACCGTGGTCGCCAAGGACGGCAAGCCGTTCATGGTCATCGGCAGCCCCGGTGGTTCGCGCATCATCACCATCACGCTGGAAGCGATCGTCAATGTCATCGACCACGGCATGAACATCCAGGAGGCGATCGACGCGCCGCGCATCCACCATCAATGGCTGCCCGACAAGGTGTATGTCGAGCCGTTCGGCCTGTCGCCGGACACAGAAAAGCTGCTGGCCGGCATGGGATATCACCTCGATCTCGCCGACCAGACCTGGGGTCAGGCCGCCGGCATCCTGGTCGGCGGCAAGAGCCTGGCGGAAATCGAGAAAGGCGGCGGCGCGCGCTACAACGGCGCCATCGACAGCCGCGCGGCCTCTGGCGAGGCGCTCGGATACTGACAGCTTGGAGCAGCGTGGCGATTCGGGTTGATCGCCCGCTGCTCAAGTGGATCGGCTCACACCGACTTGACCGTCACAAGACGAGCGTGAGGGTGGACGCAACCAGCATCAAGGCGGCAATGCCGACGAACAGCGCATAGATGCGCGGCCGGTCGAGCAGCAGCGCATTTCCGGAGATCCAGGCGGATGTGGCGCCGCCAAGCGCGAAGAGGAAGCCGTTGCGGTGCCCGAAGACCATCGATGCGGCCATCAGCCCGCCGATGATCAGCGCACCGAACACGATGATCACGGCAACGGCATATCTCTCGAAATCATTGCCGCTTCCCATGCTCGGGCCGATTGCGTTCAAGGTTGGCAGGTCGTCCGGATCGAAAGGGTTCGTCGACCCGTATTCGTCTTGACCGGCAGGCTCTCGCATCATTCGTTCTCCGTATAGCGGCAACAAATCATCAAGCCTTGCCGAGTGCAACCCGATCACGCTGCCTTGATGCGTTCGACCGGTCCTTGACGTCTTCAGGTGGCGGCTTGCTGCCGGCTTTTGGTTCTTGGCCGTCTTTGGTCTCTCAGGCAATCCAGGAAACGGCTGCCCAAAGGCGACCGTAGCTCCCTCTATCATGGAATGCATTCGTGGAGGAAAAATGATGCGGGGCGCGGATTGGGCTTCGCAAACCGTGATTCGGACGGTGACGTCGCACAGGGTTGTTGTACGGGCGAATCGCCTTGCGGCCAGTGGGCGTCTGCGCTTGGCATGCGGTTGCGTGAAAGTTGACTGGGCAGGCATCTTAAATGTTGACTAGTATACTCATGTTTCATAGTCACCGGGCAGTGGTCACTGGAGACCAACCCCCGAAAAGCAGGGCCGGCCGCATTGCAGAGAGACCAAGAGCCCCAGTCGAGAGCCGCGCCCGATCATTTGCGCAGCCGAATGACCCGGCGCCAGGCGCTCGGGCTTTTTTCGCTGCCGTTCGCCGGCATGGGGTCCTCCACGGCTGAAGCCCGTCCGTTGCGCATCGTCTGCCTGGATGACGGGTTGACCGAGACCTTGCTCATGCTCGGTGTCAGCCCGGTCGCCATTGCCGATCGGGAGGTCTGGGAGAAATGGGTGGTCGAGCCGCGGCTGCCGCCCGACGTCGCCGATCTCGGCACGCTGCTCGAGCCCAATCTCGAATTCCTGCAGCAGCTCAGGCCCGACATCATCCTGTCCATGCCGTATCTCGAGGGCATCAAGCCGCTGCTCGAACGCGTGGCTCCAGTGACGACGATCGGGCTCTATACCGAGGCCGGGCAGCCCTATCGGCGCGCGCTCGAGGCGACGCGCCAGCTCGCCGGGCTTGTCGGCAAGGAAAGCGAAGGCGAGGCGCTGATCGCGGCGACAGACGCGTATTTTTTGGAGGTTCGCCAGCAGTTGGCGCCGCTTTCGGCACGGCCGATCTATGTCGTCAGCTTCCTGGACCCGCGCAATGTGCGCGTCTACGGCGCAAAGAGCCTGTTTCAGGAGGTGTTCGACCGCATCGGGCTCAGCAACGCGTGGACGGCCGAGACCAACTATTGGGGGTTTTCGACCGTCGGCATCGACGGGCTGGCGACATCCAGCGATGCGCGCCTCGCCTATCTCGAACCCTTGCCTGAGGGCGCCGGCGGCACGCTGACCGAAAGTCCGGTCTGGAATGCCATGCCCTTCGTGCGCAACCGCTCGATCATGCGCCTTCCTGCCGTCCTGATGTTTGGCGCGCTTCCATCCGCGAGCCGTTTTGCCCGGGTCCTGGCATCGGCGATGACCGCGGAGGCCGCCCATGGCTGAGGATGCTGCCATTGCCCAAAGGGGGAAGCCTGCGTCGGCCGGCCGGGCCCCCGTGTGGAGCTTTTCCAGCAATCAGCCGGTAGGCGCGATCCTGCTTTGCGCGGTGCTGCTCGCGGCTGCGGCAGCGGCAACCGTCTCGAACCTCACCGTGCAACTGCCATCGGCGCTCTGGCTCCAATCGCTCGCCGCTCCCGACATCGCTGACATGCGGCAGGTGCTCGTCCACTATGCCTTCCTGCCCCGTCTTGCGATCAGCCTTTTGTGCGGTGCGGCGCTCGGGCTTGCCGGAACTGTCCTGCAGCAGGTTCTGCGCAACCCGCTCGCCTCGCCTGAAACCGTCGGCGTCTCGGCCGGTGCCTATCTGGCGCTGGCACTGGCGACGCTTCTGTCACCGTCCCTGCTTGCCTTCGGCCGCGAATGGGTGGCGCTGGCCGGCGCATTTATGGCCCTTGCCGCCGTCATCGCTCTGTCCTGGCACAAGGGCCTGTCGCCGCTTTCGGTGGTGCTGGCCGGGCTTGTGGTCAGCCTCTATGCCGGCGCCATCGGTGCCGCTCTCATCGTGCTGCGGCACGAATGGCTGGCCAGCCTGTTCATCTGGGGCGCCGGTTCGCTCGGCCAGCAGGACTGGTCGACGACGCTGTGGCTTTTGCCCCGCATCGGCGCAGCGGCGCTGGCGATCTTCTTCATGGTGCGGCCCCTGACCCTGCTTGGCCTCGACGATGAAGGCGCGCGCAGCCTTGGCGTGCCGCTCGGCGCCTATCGCTTCGCCGGACTGGCGGCCGCCGTCGCGCTGATCGCCTTTGTCGTTGCCGCTGTCGGCGTCATCGGCTTCGTCGGCCTGGCCGCGGCGACGCTCGCGCGCATCGGCGGTGGCCGGCGGCTTGGCCAACAGCTGGTGATGGCGCCGCTGATCGGCGGCGCGTTGCTGTGGGCCGCCGATCAAGGCGTGCAGATCGCCACCGGGCCGCAAGGCGACCTGCTGCCGACCGGAGCGATCACAGCACTTCTCGGTGCGCCGCTGCTGCTCTGGCTGCTGCCGCGCCTTGCGCTTGGCTCGGAAGCCCCGACCTTGATGGCCGTGCGCCTGCCGCGCGCAAGCCGGCCCGGCCTTGTTCTGATGGCACTCGGCCTGGCTCTGCTTCTGCTGCTCGGGCTGGCCCTGCTCTATGGACCGGGTCCGCATGGCTGGACCTTCGCCTTCGGCGACGAGCTGCAGCCTTTGCTGTCGTGGCGGTGGCCCCGCGTGCTTGCCGCGCTGAGTGCCGGGGCGATGCTGGCGCTTGCCGGGCTGATGATGCAGCGGCTGACCGGCAATCCGATGGCCAGCCCCGAAGTGCTGGGCATCAGTGCCGGTGCCGCCCTTGGCATGATGGTGGCGCTGTTTGCGCTCGTCGATGCCGGGCGCCCGGTTCAGACGGCGGCGGCAACGATCGGCGCCTTCGCCGCTTTGCTGGTGACGCTGGCGATCGGCCGTCGTGCCGCCTATGCGCCGGAGCGGCTGCTGCTTGCCGGCGTTGCCCTGACGGCCTTGTTCGACGCGCTGATCCTGGTGCTCACCGCGACCGGCGATCCTCGCGCCATGCTGCTGCTCAACTGGCTGACCGGTTCGACCTATGGCGTCGATGTCGGTGACGCCCTGCTGACCGGTGGTATCGCGGTCTGCCTCTTCGCGCTCGCGCCTTTCTTCGTGCGCTGGCTAAACATCCTGCCGCTCGGCTCCGCCGCCGTTCAGGGCCTTGGCATCAACCTGAAGAGGGCGCGGCTTCTCGTGCTGCTGGCCGTCGCGGCACTCACCGCGGCTTCGACGTTGATCGTCGGTCCGCTGACCTTCATCGGCCTTATGGCGCCGCATCTTGCTCGTCGCCTTGGCCTTTCCCGTGCGCTGCCGCAGGCCATTGGCGCGGTGCTCGCCGGCGCGCTGATCATGGTCGCCGCCGACTGGGTGGGCCGGATCGCCATCTTCCCGCGCCAGATCCCGGCCGGTCTTGTCGCCACGTTGATCGGCGGCCCGGTGCTGATGTGGCTGCTGCGCCGCCGCTGACCGTTTTGCCTGGAGATATCCATGTCCAAGATATCCATGTCCAACGCGACGCCAGCCCTGATCGCCAACACGGCGGTCCACGATCTTGTTCCGGCGCAGGGCGGCGCGCCCTGGCGGATATTCCTGCATGTGCCGTCCGGGCCGGTGCCCGAGGCCGGCTGGCCGGTCCTCTACATGACCGACGGCAACGCCGTCATCGGCACGGCGGTCGACGCCATGCGCGCGCAGGCCTTCTATCCCACGGGCACCAATGTCGGCTGGGGCGTCATCGTCGCCATCGGCTATCCCGTCGACGGCGCCTATGATCCGCTGCGCCGCTCATGGGATCTCGGCCCGCCGCCAGGCAAGACCTACCCGCCCTTCCACGAAGGCACGTCCGAAGTCCGGACCGGTGGGGCAGGGAAATTCCTTGCTTTCATCGAGGATGAGCTGAAGCCGTGGGTCGCCAGCCGGGTCACGGTCGATGCCAGCCGCCAGGCGCTTTACGGCCATTCTTTCGGTGGCCTGTTTGCGCTCTACGCCCTGTTCACGCGGCCTTCTTCCTTTCAGACCTGGATCGCGGCGAGCCCCGCCATCTATTGGGAAGACCGTGCCATCGACCGCTTTCTCGAAGCCTTCGAGGCCGCCATTCCCGATGGTCTGGCGGCGACCATGATCCTGTCGGCCGGCGAGTACGAGACCGAGAAGCTGGCGCCGTTCCAGATTGGCGCCGAGGACGAGGAAAAGCGCCTGAAGCAGAAAAAGGTGACACGCACCGACGCATTCGCGCGGGCAATGGCGCAGCGTCTTGACGCGCTCCCGGGCGTGCGCGCCAGTTTCGAACTGCATGCCGGCGAGAACCACATGTCGATCCTGCCGGTCACCGTCAATCGCGCGGTGCAGGCGGCGTTTGCGGTGAGGAGGGACACCGCCCTTTGCTGAACGCCGCAGCAAGACGGTCGGCGCTGTCATTCCTGTGAAGGGGAGGCGCTCAATCGGCGGTAGGAGACGCCGCCGAAGTTTGCCGTCACAAAATCCGTGACGGACATCTTGCGCTTGCCTCCGTCGCTGCAGGCGTAAACCGGCCAACCGGCATCGCTGCATTCGCTGGCAGCGCAGATGCGCGCCAGGCAGTTGCCGATAGTCAGCCGGAAGCCGCCCTTGCCGGCGAAGCCTTGCAACAGGCTGCCGTCCGCCGAGCGCCATGTCCGCGCACGGAATTCCGCCCGCAAAAGCAGTGGTTCGAGAGGGACCGCAAGGTTGTTTTCGCCGGCACGCCCTGCGAGCTGCAGACGGAAGCGCGCCATTGCGGTCGCGTATGCAGTCACAAGATCGGCTTGGCGAAAATAGGCGGTTGCCAGGCTTGGGCGGTCAAGCAGATGAGACGTCCACTCGCCTGCCCCTACCGGCCTCACCAAGGCAACAAAGGCAAGAAAGGCGAAGCAAGCTCGTGACATTTCCAGCAGCCATATCTGTCTCGGCGTGCCGGTTTGCCCCCGGTTGCCCTCCCATAACATCCCGCCAATCGGCGCCCGGCGCAAGCCGCTTGCTAAGGCAGTTCAGAAGGCCGCCGAGCAAGGGATCCCGGAGCCGAAGACGGTGACCCGCATCGACGAACCTGTGCGGGCGATCGCGAGAGGGTGGCGGTGTTTGCGGCAAGGGATCTTGACCAGCCCAGGGTTTCCTAGCCGATGCGAGCCGGCGGCAGCTCGAACAAAGTGGCGCCGTTCTCCCGGCCGCGCTCGACATAGCCGATGACGCCGAACCATCTTGCGACATCCGGCCCCTGGAGCCAACTGCGCGAATGGATGGCGAGGTTGCCGGCGAGCGCCTGGATATGCCTGATATGCCGCTTGCAGAAACGGACGGTCGTGGCCCGGAAGAAGTCCTCCCGTGCGGCGAACAGCGTGTCGGCGGCGTCGCTGTTCTCATGCCAGGCGATGATCGCCACGGCCTTGTCGCCCTCGACAAGCGCGTGCGCGCGGCCCTCCTTCAAATTCATCATAAGGTTGTCGTAGGCGATCTTGCTGTCCTTGCCGGCAGCGACGTATTCGTCCGACATCCGCTTGGACAGACCGCGAAAGACATCCTCCAGATCCCCAAGCGTTGCTGCGCGTGCTCTCATTTCACCTCCTGCAGCCCCAACGGGCAGTTTGCCCTAGGGTTGAGGGGTGGCCAAGCAAATTAAATCCGCCGGCGGGCTAATGTGCGCAAAGTGATTCCACTTGGCGATGCAGGCGGCGACGCGACGGGGGTGCCCAGAACGGACCAGGAGGGGATGGTGCCCAGAGGCGGATTCGAACCACCGACACGCGGATTTTCAGTCCGCTGCTCTACCAACTGAGCTATCTGGGCCTGTTCCGGCAAACGAAAACTCGCAGGCCGGAATTCATCGAGGCGCCGTGGGCGCCCCTTGAAAGCGCGTGGGTTATAGCACGGGAATTCGGCCTGTCCAGCGCCTAGGTGGCGATTTCAGGCAGGAAAAGCGATGCCGTGCGGTGCCCCGGTTTCCATGCTGCTTGCAGGCCGGAATGGCGCACGGCATGGCACGATCCGGCCTTCGCCATTCTTGTCCGTGCCGCTATTGCAGGCTGAAACGCCGTGACATGTCTTTTAGCCGGCGGTCGAGGCGCAGCAATGCTCGCGGCACTGGGCGCCCGCAAGTCGCCATCGCCTATCTGGCGCCGGTCACGCCGCGCCGAAAATCGGAAGGCGACATGCCGGCGAGCTTGCGGAACGACTTGTTGAAGGCGCTGAGCGAGCCGAAACCCGAATCCATGGCGACACGCAGCACATTGGCGTCCTGATGCATCAAAAGCGCCTGCGCATAGCTCAGCCGCAACAGGTTCACATACTCATTGAGCGTCATGCCGGTGGATTTCTTGAACAGGCTCATGGCGTATTTGGGATGGATGTCGGCGGCCGCGGCGATGTTCACGCAATCGATGTCATAGAGGAAGTTTTCGGCGATGAAATCGCACATGCGTCCGACATTCCGCGACGATTGCTGGTCAAAGGGGCTGCCTGTTTCCTGGTCGGTCGGAGTTGCGGATACCAGCCGATAGGGCTCGAACCGCACTCGCTCCAGCCGCAGCAGCAATTCGTTGACGGCATGTTCGGCCTTGGCCTGGTCGCCGGACCGGGCGTAGCGGTTCCAGCGCTCGAAATTATGGTTGTCGGACTGGTCGGTGGCTGATGTCACCAGTGTTGCGCCCGTCATCAGCCGATGCCTTATATCCGTGGGCAGGTGCAGCCGGAAGAAATGCACCAGCGGCAGATGCGCTCCGGCATAGATGGCGTCGTCGGACAAATCGTCCATCTGGTGCGGCAGGCCACCCCAGAACAGGCACATCTCGCCGGCCGAAAGCGAAATCTCGTGGTCGTTCATGCGGTAATGCACGCTGCCGCGCACGATGAAATTAACCTCGACTTGGGCGTGCCAATGCGGCTTGAGCATCACCAACGGATTGGTGTGAAACATCTGCAGGAGCAGCGGCAGGCCTTCCACGCTGCTGGCCCCAGGCTGGTAGAACGGCCGTTCAGGCATCTTACTTTCCGCCAATTTCATATTCCCTTTGACGGCGACAGGCCTTGCCCGGTGCATAATCTAGCCACGCTCACAGTGAGAGAGCAAATGAAATGGGAGGATTTCAATGCGCATCACAATGACCTGCGCCGCGCTCGCGCTTGCCCTGGGCTCAGCCCCGGCCTTCGCGCAATCCGGCGAAATCACCATCTGGAGCTGGAATGTCGCGGCTTCATCGCTGAAAGCGACCATTGCCGGCTTCAACAAGCAATTTCCCGACGTCAAGGTCACGGTCCAGGATCTCGGCAACCAGCCGACTTACGACAAGTCGATCGCCGGCTGCGCCGCCGGCGGCGTCGGGCTGCCTGATGTCGTCACCATCGAGAACGGCGAGGCCGAGAATTACTGGAGCCAGTTCCCCGACTGCTTCGTCGACCTGCATACGCTCGGTTACACAGCCGACGACCAGAAAAAATTCCCCGATTTCAAGCGCACCGAGTTGGAAGTGGGCGACAAGGCCTACGCGATGCCGTGGGATTCCGGCCCGGTGGCCGCCTTTTATCGCCGCGATTTCTACGAAAAGGCCGGCGTCGATCCGGCTTCGATCAAGACCTGGGACGATTTCGTCGCCGCCGGCAAGAAAATCCAGTCCGCCAATCCTGGCGTCTCGATGACCAATGCCGATTTCAACGGCGACTCGGAATTCTTCCGCATGATCTCCAACGAACAGGGCTGCGCCTATTTCTCCGAGGACGGACAATCGATCACGGTCAACCAGCCCAAATGCGTCGATGCCATGACCAAGGTCAAGGAGATGAAGGACGCCGGCATCATCTCGTCGGCCGACTGGGGCACCAAGATCACCAACAACACCGCCGGCACCGTCGCCACCCAGATCTATGGCGGCTGGTATGAGGGCACCATTCGCACCGAATCTGCCGGCGAAAACGGCAAATGGGGCGTCTATCTGATGCCGAGCCTCACCGCCGACGGGCCGCGCGCCGCCAATCTCGGCGGGTCCTCGCTGGCCATCACCTCGGCTTCCAAGAACAAGGAGGCTGCCTACGCCTATCTGAAATACACGCTCGGAACCAATGAAGGCCAGATCACGATGCTGAAGGAGTTCGGCCTGGTACCGTCCCTGGTCTCGGCGCTCGACGATCCCTATGTCGCGCAAGGCCTGTCTTACTGGGGCGGCCAGGCGGTATGGAAGGACATTCTCGGCACCTTGCCGAAGGTTGTTCCGAGCCGCGGCACGCAGTTCCAGAGCGACGCCGAAATCATCGTCCGCGCCGTGCAGACCAAGTATCTGGCCGGCGGCTATCCTGACGCCAAGGCGGCGCTCGACGATGCCGCAAGCCAGATCGCGGCGGCGACCGGACTGCCCGTCAAATCTTGATTACCGCTTCTCCTTCTCCCCTTGTGGGAGAAGGTGGATCGGCGCGATAGCGCCGAGACGGATGACGGGTGCTCCAGCGGAGTGAGACGTTTGCGTTCCCTGGAACACCCCCTCATCCGTCGCCTTCGGCGACACCTTCTCCCACAAGGGGAGAAGGGAAGACCCAGGCGACGGCGTGAAACAACAAGCGGTAGAAGGAGGAGCAAGATGCGCAATCGTCGCTGATCATGATCGCGGTGACCTGGCGCTGGGCCGGTTACAACGCCATCATCCTGCTCGCCGGCATGCAGTCCATTCCCGAAGACGTCTACGAGGCGGCGACGCTCGACCGCGTCAGCAAGCTCAAGCAGTTCTTCTACATCACCCTGCCGCTGCTGAAGCCGGTCATCGTGTTCTGTCTCGTGCTGTCGATCATCGGCACCATGCAGCTGTTCACCGAGCCGTTCCTGATCACCGAGCGCGGCGGGCCGGGCGGCGGCACGGAGACGCTTGGCCTGCTGCTTTACCGCCAGGGCTTTCGGTCGCTCAACTTCGGCTACGCCTCGGCCGTCGCCTACACCATGGCCGGGCTGGCGATCGCCATCACGCTGGCGCAGCTGTGGCTGACGAGGGAACCGAAATGAGTTCGCGCTCCTCCGCCAGGCTGGGACGCAGCATCGCTCTGCATCTGTTCCTGACGCCGCTGGCGCTGATCTGGCTGTTTCCGCTGTGGATGATGGTGGTGTTCTCGACCATGCCCGACAACGGCATCTTCAGCCCCGGCATCGAGCTTTTGCCGCACGGCAATTTCATCGACAATTTCAACAATCTGCAGCGCGACACGAACTTCGTCGGCGCCATCGGCATTTCGGTCTCGGTGGCGGTGACCTACACCATCCTGTCGGTGCTGCTGACGTCGATGGCCGGCTGGGCGCTGGCCCGATACCAGTTCTTCGGCAAGGGCGCGGTTGTCGCCATCATACTGGGCACCATAACACTGCCCTATGCGGTCGTGCTGATCCCGCAGTTCATCATGGTGGCGCGCGACTTCAAGCTCGCCAACACCTGGGTGGCGCTGATCGTTCCGCCGCTGTTCAATTCGCTCGGCGTGCTGTTCATGCGGCAGAGTTTTTCGATGATGCCGGACGACCTCTTCGATGCGGCGCGCGTCGAGGGCGTGAAGGAGTGGCGCATCTTCCTCTTTGTCGCGCTGCCTTTGGCGCGGCCGATGCTGGCCGCACTCGCCATCATCCTGTTCCTCGCCTCCTGGAACAATTATCTGTGGCCGCTTTTGATCAACAGCCAGCCCGGTTCGATGACGGCGCCGGTGGCGCTCGGCACGCTGATCGGCCTCACCAAGGTGTCATGGGGCGGCATCATGGCGGGCGCTGTAATGCTGACGGTGCCGATGCTGGTCGTCTTCGTGCTGCTGCAGCGCCATTTCATCGCCGGCATTGCCGCCGGCGCGGTCAAGTAAGGGGCAGCATGGCAACGGTCACGCTCACCAATGTCGTCAAGCGCTTCGGCGTCTTCGAGGTCGTCCATGGCGCCAGCATGGACATCAAGGACGGCGAGTTCGTCGTCTTTGTCGGCCCCTCCGGCTGCGGAAAATCGACGCTGCTCAGGATGATCGCCGGGCTCGAGGACATCAGCGGCGGCGAGATCGCCATCGGCGGCAAGGTGGTCAATGATGTCGAGGCGGCCGACCGCGGCATCGCCATGGTGTTCCAGTCCTACGCGCTGTATCCGCATATGAGCGTCGAACAGAACCTCTCTTTCGGCCTGCGCATGACCGGCAATCCAAAAGCCGACACCGAACGGCGGGTGAAGCGGGCGGCCGAGATCCTGCGCATCAGCGAATTGATGGACAGACGCCCGAAAAAACTCTCAGGCGGTCAGCGCCAGCGCGTCGCCATCGGCCGCGCCATCGTGCGCGAACCGCAGGTGTTCCTGTTCGATGAGCCGCTCTCCAATCTCGACGCCGAATTGCGCGTCCAGATGCGCGTCGAGATCTCCCGGCTTCACAAGGAACTGGGCACGACAATGATCTATGTCACCCACGACCAGACCGAGGCGATGACGCTCGCCGACAGGATCGTCGTGATGCGCGCCGGCCATATCGAGCAGATCGGCCGGCCACTCGATCTCTACGACAACCCCGACAATCAGTTCGTCGCCGGCTTTGTCGGCTCGCCGAAGATGAATTTCATCAAAGGCCGGGTTGTCGGGCACGATGTACGTGGCGTCGTGGTCGAACTGGCGGGCCAGGAGAAGACCCGCATCACGCAACCGCTGACTGGCACTGCGCCCGAAATAGGCAGCCCAAAAATCGGCAGCAAGGTCATTGTCGGTGTGCGGCCCGAACATTTCGGCAATGCCGGAGAAGGCGACGCCGACCTTGTGGTTGCCATCGACGTGATCGAGCACCTGGGCGGCACAAGTTTCCTCTATGCCAGAACGGCCAACGGTGACGACGTGGTGATCCAGCGCGACGCGGCAAAGGTCCCCGACACGTCCGAGATCACCGTTTCCATCCGCAAATCCTACCTGTTCGACGAAAAAGGACTGCGGCTGCGCTGACCGCCAGCCCTTCCCAGCCTTCAAGGAGAATGACAATGACCGCAACCACGCCCATTCGCTGGGGCATTCTCGGCCCGGGCAGCATCGCCCAGTCCTTTGCCGGTGGCGTGGCCGCTTCGGACACCGGCAAGCTGGTCGCCATCGGCGCACGCAATCCCGCCAAGCCGGGGCTTGCCGAGCGTTTTCCCGGTGCCCGTATCCTCGACGGCTACGACGCGCTGCTCGCCGACCCCGACATCGACGCCGTCTACATTTCGATACCGCATCCAGGCCATGCGCAATGGGCGATCAAGGCGGCCGAGGCCGGAAAGCATGTGCTGTGCGAAAAGCCGCTGGCGCTGACCGCCTTCGAGGCCGACGCCATGATGCATGCCGCGCGCAAGGCCGGCACATTCCTCGGCGAAGCCTTCATGTACCGGTTGCACCCGCAGACCAAGAAGCTGGTGGAGCTGATCAGGTCCGGCGTCATCGGCGAGATCAGGATGATCAAGTCGAGCTTCGGTTTCGCCATGCCGGGCTTCATGCCGCAGCACCGGCTCTATGCCAACGATCTCGCCGGCGGCGGTATTCTCGATGTCGGCGGCTATCCCGTCTCGATGGTCCGGCTGATTGCCGGTGCGGCCGTCGGAAAGCCCTTCAGCGAGCCAGACAAGGTGGTAGGCACCGCCCATCTGGGCCAGTCCGGCGTCGACGAATGGGCCTCCGCGCTGCTGCATTTCCCCGGCGGCATTGTCGCCGAAGTCTCCTGCAGCATCTCGCTCAGCCAGGACAATGTGCTGCGCATCCTGGGCACAAGGGGCCGCATCGAAGTGCCGGACTTCTGGTTCGCCGGCGGCAACCGCGATGTCGGTCTCGGCCGGATAGACGTCATCGCCTCCGATGGTACGCGCCAGACCATCAGCGTCGACGAGAAGCGCCATGTCTATTCCTTCGAGGTCGACGCAGCCGGCGAGGCGATCCGCGCCGGCGGCCAAGAATTCGCCTGGCCGGGCATGGCGTGGGCGGAAAGCCTCGGCACCTTGCGTGTGCTGGACAAATGGCGGGCGGCAGCCGGCCTCGAATACGGTATCGAGAAGGCCGAGCAACGCACCAACACCATCTCCGGCCGGCCTTTGCGGTCCGGCGGCACGGCGATCGCCAAGCGCACCATTCCTGGCCTGTCGAAACCGGCATCGGTGGTGGCGCTCGGCTTCGAGGATTTCCGCACGTTTTCCTCAGGTTCGATCCTGCTCGATGCCTTTTTCGAGGCCGGCGGCAATCTCTTCGATACCGGCTATGTCTATGGCGGCGGCTATACCGAGAAGCTGCTTGGCGAATGGTTGAAAAACCGTGGCGTGCGCGCGAAATCGGTGGTCATCGCCAAGGGCGCGCACTCGCCGCTGTGCTATCCTGATGTGATCGGCAAGCAGCTCGACCAGACGCTCGAACGCCTGCAGACCGATCATGTCGATGTCTACTTCATGCACCGCGACAATCCGGATGTGCCGGTCGGCGAATTCGTCGATGCGATGGATCGCGAGGTCAAGGCCGGCCGCATCCGCGGCCCGTTCGGCGGTTCGAACTGGACGATGGAACGCCTGGATGAGGCAATTGCCTACGCCGAACGCACCGGCAAGCAAAAGCCCGGTGCGCTGTCCAACAATTTCTCGCTGGCCGAAATGCTGGAGCCGATCTGGGCTGGCTGCGTCACGTCCTCCACGGATGCGTGGAAGGCCTGGCTGACATCCAGGCAGATGCCGAATTTCGCCTGGTCGAGCCAGGGGCGCGGCTTCTTCACCGATCGGGCGGGTCGCGACAAGCAAGACAATGAGGAGCTGGTGCGGGTCTGGTACTCCGAGCGGAATTTCGGCCGCCGCGACCGGGCGATCGAACTTGCCGCGAGACTGGGCAAGAGCCCGATCCATATTGCGCTGGCCTATGTGCTCGCTCAGCCCTTCCCCTCCATCCCGCTGATCGGGCCACGCACGTTGGATGAACTGGACGACAGCCTGCGCGCTCTCGACATCACGCTTTCGCAAGCCGATCTCGAATGGCTGGACGGCGGCAGCCTGCGCGCTGCCTAGTTGGCTGCCTGTTTAACCGTGGCGGCGTCAGGCCTCGTCATCGAACGCCCTGACGCCGCGCCTGGCCGGAGTCCGCAAATTCGCGTACATGCCTGTGGTGCGGAACTGGCTCGGTGTGATGCCGTAGCAGCGGCGGAAGACCTTTGAAAAATAGTTCGCTTCCTCGAAGCCGCATAGGATGGCGACCTCCTTCACCGGCAAAAAATCCGCTTTGGTCAGCAGCTTCGCCGCGCGTTGCAGGCGCTGCTGCAGCACGAACTCGGCCGGAGGCAGGCCTTCGCTCTCGGCGAAACAGCGTGAGAAATGGGCTCGGCTGAGGCCGCTGATCTGGACCAGGTCCGCCACCGGCAGCGGCTTGTCGAGATTGGCGTTGATGTGATCGATGACCGGCTGCATGGCGCTTAGTTTTTCGGCGAAGGCATGGGAACCGAAGACATCGTCATAGAGCGCCATCGCAGCCTCGTAGGCTATCGCGGAAGCAGCACCCGGCGAAGCGGCGCCTTTGATCAGGCGCAGGCTGCAATCGGCAAGATGATCGATTGTCGCCGGCTGCAGCCGAAATACAGGACCCGAGACGCTGAGGATCGACTTGTGGATGCGCAGCGCTTCCTCGCCGTTCATCGAAATCCAGAAATATTCCCAGCGCTCATCTCCAGCCAGCCAGTAGCGGTGGTTGTGCGGCACCAGCACCAGCAATGTGTCGTTCTTCTGCAAGCGGTAGTTGCGGTTTTCGTAGCGCAGCCGGCCAGTCCCGCTGATCGTGTGCTGGAGCACGGTGAACGGTGTCTGACCGCGCTTGCGGCCGTCCCAGTCGTAGATTTCGTCCTCGCGCACTTCGTAGCCCGTGCTCGTCGGCATGGCGTGCAGGCGCTGGCGGCCGCGCGGCAGCGAGATCGTGCGCATGGACTGTCCGTGTTCTATCAAATTATGCAGCACAAAATTACCCCTGAAAGCATAATCCTTCTCTGGTCGCGCTCGCGAATAAGCGCATAATCCCCATCGAAAAGCGAGAGAGATCCGCAGTCAAGGAGCGGACAGGGAGGTTGGCGAGCCGGATTCCGGCTTGTCCTGCATACATGTCGCGGCATGTGGCTAGAGCCTCCCATTGTCATTCCTTGCCTGCAATTTAAAATGGAATGAGGTGCGGCTGATGAGTTTCAAAATCGCTATCATCGGTGCCGGCAGCGTCGGCTTCACCAAGAAATTGTTCACCGACATCCTGTGCGTGCCCGAATTCAAGGACATCGAATTCGCGCTGACCGACGTCAGCGAGCACAATCTTCAGATGATCAAGGCGATCCTCGACAGGATCGTCCAGGCAAACAGGTTGCCGACCAGGGTGACGGCGACCACCGACCGCCGCAAGGCGCTCGAAGGCGCTCGCTACGTCATCAGCTGCGTGCGGGTCGGCGGCCTCGAAGCCTATGCCGACGATATCCGCATTCCCTTGAAATACGGCATCGACCAGTGCGTCGGCGATACGATCTGTGCCGGCGGCATTCTCTATGGCCAGCGCAACATTCCGGTGATCCTGGATTTCTGCAAGGATATACGCGAGGTCGCCGAGACGAACGTCAAATTCCTGAACTACGCCAACCCGATGGCGATGAACACCTGGGCGGCGATCGAATACGGCAAGGTCGACACTGTCGGGCTCTGTCACGGCGTCCAGCACGGCGCCGAGCAGATCGCCGAGGTGCTTGGCGCGAAGTCCACGCAGGAGCTCGACTATGTCTGTTCCGGCATCAACCACCAGACCTGGTTCATCGATCTGCGCCTCAACGGCCGCCCCATTGGCAAGGATGAACTGGTGGCCGCTTTCGAGGCGCATCCGGTCTATTCCAGGCAGGAGAAGCTGCGCATCGACGTCCTGAAGCGCTTCGGCGTCTATTCGACCGAAAGCAACGGTCATCTTTCCGAATATCTGCCCTGGTACCGCAAACGTCCCGACGAGATTACGCGCTGGATCGATATGTCCGACTGGATTCACGGCGAGACCGGCGGCTATCTCCGCTACTCCACCGAAACCCGCAACTGGTTCGAGACGGAATATCCGCAGTTCCTCGAAGCGGCGTCCAAGCCGATCGACCGCGAGAAACGCTCCAACGAGCATGCCAGCCACATATTGGAGGCGCTGGAGACCAACCGCGTCTATCGCGGCCACTTCAACGTCAAGAACAATGGGGTGATCACCAACCTGCCGCACGATGCCATCATCGAGTCGCCGGGCTTCGTCGACCGTTTCGGCATCAACATGGCCGCCGGCATCACGTTGCCGGAGGCTTGCGCCGCCACCTGCATCGCTTCGATCAACGTCCAGCGCATGTCGGTGCATGCCGCGATATCAGGCGACATCGATCTTCTGAAGCTCGCCGTGCTGCATGACCCGTTGGTCGGCGCGGTTTCGACGCCGGAGGAGGTTTGGCAGATGGTCGACGAAATGGTCGTCGCCCAGGCAGCCTGGCTGCCGCAATACGCCCATGCGGTTCCGGCCGCCAGGGAGCGGCTGTCGACATCCAAGGTGAAGACCCGCGAGTGGGCGGGCGCCGCACGGCGCAGTGTTCGCTCGATCGAGGAATTGCGCGCCGAAAAAGCCGCGCTGAAGCAAGCCGGCTGAAACGGGCCGGCTGAAACGGGCCGGCTGGAAATTCATGCGGTGATGGTGGATCCATGGGAGGCGGATCCACTGCCACGAAGCCGTTTGAATTCGAGGAGAGGCGGAGCGGGTGCAAACGCTCCGGACCAACAAGAGGGAGAGAGACAGTGAGGAATTTACGCAATATCGGCCTTGCTGCCGGACTGGCGCTGAGCGTCTCGGTCTCGGCACTCAGTGCATACGCTTCCGAGCCGACGGTTCCGCCGGCGCCGACACCGTTTCCCGCCGAAGGCAAGATCAATTATGTCGCGCGCGACTCCATTCTGGAGTTCAAGGCGCTTCCCGAATATCACGAGCCCGACTGGGTCACCGAGAAATACGTCAAGACCGGCAAGCTTCCGCCGGTGAAAGACAGGCTGCCGAAGGAGCCGCTGGTCTTCAAGACGGGCAATATGCAAGACGGCATCGGCGTCTATGGCGATACGATGCGCCACGTCATCGGCGGGCGGCCGGAAGGCTGGAACTACGGCGCCGGTCAGACGCAAGGCTGGGGCGGCATCGACATCGGCCTCTCCGAATGCCTGACGCGTACCGCACCGCTGTTCCAGGTCGAGGCCAAGGACACCGAGCCGCTGCCGAACCTGGCCAGGAGCTGGGATTGGTCGAGCGATGGCCACAAGCTGACCATGCACCTCATCGAAGGCGCGAAGTGGTCGGACGGCGTGCCGTTCAATGCCGACGACGTCATGTTCTACTGGGACGACGAGGTCGTCGATCCCAACGTCTCGCCGCTGAACGGCGCCACGCCGGAAACCTTCGGCGTCGGCACGACGTTGAAGAAGATCGACGACTACACCGTCGAATGGACCTTCAAGGACGCCTTCCCGAAGCAGTACCTGTATGCCATGGCCTACGGCACCTTCTGTCCTGGTCCCGCGCACATCCTGAAGCCGCAGCATCCGAAATATTCGAAGAACACCTATGACCAGTTCAAGAATGCCTTCCCGCCGGAATTCATGAACATGCCGGTGATGGGCGGCTGGGTCCCGGTCGAATACCGGCCGGACGACATCATCGTCATGCGCCGCAATCCCTATTACTGGAAGGTCGACGAAAAGGGCAATCAACTGCCCTATCTCAACGAACTGCACTACAAGCTGTCGACCTGGGCCGATCGCGACGTCCAGGCGGTGGCCGGCGCGGCTGATTTTTCCAATCTGGAGCAGCCGGAAAACTTCGTCGCCTCGCTGAAGCGTGCGGCGGAGGCGAACGCGCCTGCCCGTCTTGCTTTCGGCCCGCGGCTCATCGGCTACAATCTGCGCTTTAATTTTTCCGCCAATGGCTGGGGCAATCCGGACGAACGCGGCCAGGCGATCCGCGAGCTGAACCGCAACGAGGATTTCCGCAAGGCCGTCACCATGGCGCTCGACCGCAAGGCGCTCGGCGACTCGCTGGTCAAGGGGCCGTTCACCGCCATCTATCCCGGCGGCTTGTCGTCAGGAACCAGCTTCTACGACCGCAATTCGACGGTCTACTACCCCTTCGACCTCGATGGCGCCAAGGCTGAACTCGCCAAGGCCGGCCTCAAGGATACGGACGGCGACGGCTTCGTGAATTTCCCTTCCGGCACCGCCGGCGGCAAGAATGTCGAGATCGTGATGCTGGTCAACAACGACTACACGACCGACAAAAGCCTTGCCGAAGGCGTCGTCGCCCAGATGGAAAAGCTCGGGCTGCGGGTCGTGCTCAACGGCCTCAACGGCACCCAGCGGGACGCTTCGCAATACTCCGGCCGCTTCGATTGGCTGGTCCGGCGCAACGAACAGGAACTGACCTCGGTGGTGCAGAACACCGTGCAGCTTGCCCCTGTCGGCCCGCGCACCAGCTGGGACCATCGTGCGCCGGAAAATGGCGAGGTCGATGTGATGCCGTTCGAAAAGGACCTCGTCGACATCGTCAACAAGTTCGTCTCCACGCAGGACAATGACCAGCGCGCCAGCTTGATGAAACAATTCCAGAAGATCTCGACGGAGCACGTCTACAATGTCGGCCTGACGGAATATCCCGGCGCGCTGATCGTCAACAAGCGCTTCTCGAACATTCCGCAGGGCACGCCGATCTTCATGTTCAACTGGGCCGAGGATTCGATCATCCGCGAACGGGTATTTGTCGCCGCAGACAAGCAGGCGAAATATGAATTGTTCCCCGATGAGCTGCCCGGCAAACCCGGAGAGAAGGGGCTGATGAATTAGGTTTACCTCCCTGACTGAGAGACCTCCGGCCGCGCCGCTGGCGCGGCCGGACAAACCAACCTCCGGACGCAACCAAGGGCGCGATCGGCGAGACAAGGAAACGAACCGTCCATGCTGCGATTCCTGCTCACGCGCATAGCGTCGGCAATCCCGGTCCTCGCCATTTTGAGCCTGGCCACCTTTGCCATCATCCAGGCGCCGCCGGGTGACTATGCCGACTACATCCGCTCGCAGGCGATCAACCAGGGTGGAGCTTCCTTTGCCGAGGCCGACGCGCAGGCAAAGGCCTATCGCATCGAGCATGGCCTCGATAAGCCGCTGCCCGTGCAGTATCTCAACTGGATCGTCGGCATCGTCACTCGAGGCGATTTCGGCTACAGCCTGTACTACAACAAACCGGTCGCCGATGTGGTCGGAGAGCGCCTGCCGCGCACGCTCTTTCTGGCGCTGGTCTGCCATCTGCTGGCCTCGGTGCTGGGCATCACATTCGGCATATGGGCGGCGACAAGGCAATACACCTGGATCGACTCGACACTGTCGGCCATCTCCTTCCTCGGTATGACGGTGCCGCGCTTCCTGATGGCGCTGATCATCGTCTATCTCCTGGTCTTCCAGTTCAACGTGTCTGAGATCGGCTCATTCTTCTCGCCGCAATATGGTGGTGCGCCGTGGTCGTGGGCCAAATTCGTCGACCTCGTCAAACATGTCTGGCCGGTGGTGGCGATCGCCACTTTCGGCGGCCTCGCCTACAATATGCGCGTCATGCGCGGCAATCTGCTCGATACGCTGAACGCGCAATATGTCGAGACGGCAAGGGCCAAGGGGCTGACGGGTGCTGCTGTCGTCATGCGCCACGCCGTGCCCAACGCGCTGCATCCGCTCATCATGTATCAGGGCGTGGTGCTGCCCTATATGCTGACCGGCGAGATCGAGACGGCGATCATCTTCGCACTGCCGACCGTCGGCCCGGCGATCGTCGGCTCCATGGCTGTCGGCGACGTCTATGTCACTGCCACCTTCATGATGGTTCTGTCGGCGACGCTCATCGTCGGCAACATCATCGCCGACATGCTGCTCGTGCTGCTCGATCCGCGCGTGCGCCAGTTCGGGGAGCGTTGAGATGCTGGCGCGCGATCCATCCCCTCCACCGCTGCCTGCCGAAGGGCCCATCGTCGCCAAACCGGCGCATGGCAACGAAAGCTACATGGCGCTTGTCTGGCGCCGGCTGAAGCGCTCCTGGACCGGCATGGCCGGGCTCTGGCTCGTCGTGCTGCTGCTGGTGATGGCCGTATTAGCCGAATTCATCGCGCCAATGGACCCGAAGGTCACGGATGTCGGCTTCGCTCCGCCGCAGGTGCCAAGCTTCCATGACAGAGACGGCGGTTTCACCGCACGGCCGAGGGTCTATGCGCTGGCCGATTCGGCGGACCTCGATCCGGTCACTTTCCAGCCCGTCGTCGGCCCCGACTATGATCATCCTAGGCTGCTCGGTTTCTTCGTGCATGGCGCGCCCTACAAGCTGTTTGGGCTGCTGCCGGCGGACCGGCATCTGTTCGGCTCGCTGGACGGCCAGCCGGTGCATTTCCTGGGCACCGACAAGTTCGGCCGTGACGTGCTGTCGCGCGCCATCCACGGCTCGCGCGTCTCGCTGATGATCGCCCTGACGGTCGTCTTCATCATCACCGTCATTGGCACCACCGTCGGCATGGTTTCCGGCTATTTCGGCGGCAGGTTCGATGTCTGGATGCAGCGCTTCGTCGAACTGGTGCTCGCCTTCCCGCAGCTGCCGCTCTATCTGGCGCTGACGACACTGATCCCGGTCACCGCTCCCACCAACGTCTTCCTCGCTTTCGTCATCATCGTCATGTCGGCCTTGGGCTGGGCGCAGATGTCGCGCGAAGTGCGCGGCAAGACGCTGGCGCTGGCGCGGATCGAGTATGTGCGCGCCGCCATGGCGGTCGGCGCCACCGACCGGCGCATCATCATGCAGCACATCTTCCCCAATGTGATGAGCCATGTGATCGTCGCCGTGACGCTGGCGATCCCGACCGTGGTGCTGCTCGAATCCTTCCTCGGTTTCCTCGGCTTCGCCGTCAAGCCGCCGCTGATCTCGTGGGGCCTGATGCTGCAGGACACCGCGACCTATTCCGTCATCGGCACCTATCCCTGGATCCTGTCGCCGGTCGGTTTTGTGCTGGTCACCGTCTTTGCCTTCAACGCGCTTGGCGACGGCCTGCGCGACGCCGTCGACCCTTATTGAGGTGCTGAGATGACCGTCGCGCTCGCCGAATCCTTCGCACCGATCGTCCGTCACGACCATGACGGACGCCAGGACCAGCCGATCATCGATGCCCGCAACGTCGCCGTGGCCTTCAAGGTGGAGCATGGCGTCGTCGAAGCGGTCAAGGACATCTCGTTCCAGCTCTATCGCGGCGAGACGATCGCCATCGTCGGCGAATCCGGTTCGGGCAAGTCGGTGACGGCGCGCACCGTCATGGGCCTGCTGTCGCGGCGCGCCACGGTGTCGCCCGGCTCGAGCGTCTGTTATGACGGGCAAAACATCCTGAAATTTCCCGAGAGCGCCCGGCGCAAGCTGCGCGGCAACCGCATCTCGATGATCTTCCAGGAGCCGATGAGTTCGCTCAACCCGATCTATACGGTCGGCAGCCAGATCGTCGAGGCGATCCGGGTGCATCGTAAGGTCAGCCGCAAACAGGCTTGGGCGCGAGCGCTCGAACTTCTGCAGCACGTGCAGATTCCCGATCCTGCCGCGCGGCTCAGACAATACCCGCATCAGCTCTCGGGCGGGCAACGCCAGCGGGTGATGATCGCCATGGCGCTGGCCAACAATCCCGACGTGCTGATCGCCGATGAGCCGACCACGGCGCTCGATGTCACCGTCCAGGCGCAGATCCTGAACCTGATCCGCAGCCTGCAGAAAGAGCTGCGCATGGCGGTGATCCTGATCACCCACGACCTCACCGTGGTGCGCCAGTTCTCCGACTACGTCTATGTCATGCAGCATGGCGAAATGTGCGAGCACAACGCCACCGAACGGCTGTTCGGCGATCCGCGGCATCCCTATACGAGGCGGCTGCTGGCTTCAGAGCCGCACGGGCAGCCGAAGCCGCTGCCGGAGGGCTGTGGCACCATTCTCGAGGCCAGCGGCGTGCGCGTCTCATTCATGCTGCGCCACGGCACCTTTCTGAAACCCGACTGGCGCGAATTGGTCGCCGTCGACGATCTCAGCCTGAAACTCTGTCGTCATGAGACGCTGGGGCTGGTCGGCGAGTCCGGCTCCGGCAAGACCACCTTCGGCCAGGCCCTGCTCCGGTTGATCGACGCCAAGCGCGGCGAGATCCGTTTCGACGGCAAGCCGATCCACGGCCTGTCGCGGGCCGAGATGCGGCCGTTGCGCTCGCGCATGCAGATCGTCTTCCAGGATCCGTTCTCCTCGCTCAACCCGCGCATGACGATCGGCCAGATCATCGAGGAAGGGCTGATCGTCAACAGCATAGGGGCGACGCGGCGCGAGCGGGTCGAACGGGTGCGCGACGCGCTGGTCAGCGCCGGCATGCCGGGCGATATACTGTCGCGGTTTCCGCACGAATTCTCCGGCGGCCAGCGACAACGGATCGCGATCGCCCGCGCCATAGCGCTCGAACCAGAATTCATCCTGCTCGACGAGCCGACATCGGCGCTGGACCTCTCCGTCCAGGCGCAGATCATCGACCTCCTGCGCAAGCTGCAGGACGAGCGCGGTCTCAGCTACCTCTTCATCTCGCACGACCTCAAGGTGGTGCGCGCGCTATGCCATCGCGTGATCGTCATGCAGAACGGCAAGATCGTCGAGCAGGGCCCCGTCGACGACGTCCTGTCCAATCCCAAGACCGCTTACACCGAACGGCTCGTCAGGGCCGCTTTCGATGTGGCCTGAACATATGCCGGAGGTTAGCATGGCAAGAAATCCCAAGATCACGTTCATCGGCGCCGGCTCGACGGTGTTCATGAAGAACATTGTCGGCGACGTGCTGCAGCGCCCGTCGCTGTCCGGCGCGACGATCGCGCTGATGGACATCAATCCGCAGCGGCTGGAAGAGAGCGCCATTGTCGTCAACAAGCTGATCGCGACGCTTGGCGTCAAGGCGAAGACCGAGACCCATTCGGATCAGCGCAAGGCGCTGGCCGGCGCGGATTTCGTCGTCGTCGCCTTCCAGATCGGGGGCTACGAGCCCTGCACCGTCACTGACTTCGAGGTGCCGAAGAAATACGGCCTGCGCCAGACGATCGCCGACACGCTCGGCGTCGGCGGCATCATGCGGGGTCTGAGGACCGTGCCGCATCTGTGGAAGGTGTGCGAAGACATGCTCGCCGTCTGCCCCGATGCGATCATGCTGCAATATGTCAACCCGATGGCGATCAACACCTGGGCGATAGCAGAGAAATACCCTGCGATCAGGCAGGTCGGCCTCTGCCATTCGGTGCAGGGCACGGCGATGGAGCTGGCTGAAGACCTCGACCTTCCCTACGAAGAGATCCGCTATCGCTCGGCCGGCATCAACCACATGGCGTTCTATCTGAAGTTCGAGCATCGCCAGCCGGACGGTTCCTACCGCGACCTCTACCCAGATCTCGTGCGCGCCTATCGCGAAGGCCGCGCGCCCAAGCCCGGCTGGAACCCGCGCTGTCCCAACAAGGTGCGCTACGAGATGCTGACCAGGCTCGGCTATTTCGTCACCGAGAGCTCGGAGCATTTTGCCGAATATACGCCCTATTTCATCAAGGACGGCCGCCCGGACCTGATCGAGAAGTACGGCATCCCGCTTGATGAATATCCCAAGCGCTGCATCGAGCAGATCGAGCGCTGGAAGGGGCAGGCTGAAGCCTATCGCTCGGCCGATCGCATCGAGGTAGAGCAGTCCCGGGAATATGCCTCCTCGATCATGAATTCAGTCTGGACCGGCGAGCCGTCGGTGATCTACGGCAATGTCCGCAACAATGGCTGCATCACCTCGCTGCCTCGGGATTGCGCCGCCGAAGTGCCGTGCCTGGTCGATGCCTCCGGCATCCAGCCGACCTATATAGGCGACCTGCCGCCGCAATTGACCGCGCTGATCCGCACCAACATCAACGTGCAGGAACTGACGGTGCGGGCTCTGATGACCGAGAACCGCGAGCACATCTACCACGCGGCGATGATGGATCCGCACACCGCGGCCGAACTCGATCTCGACCAGATCTGGTCACTGGTCGATGATCTCTTGGCCGCTCACGGCGACTGGCTGCCGGGCTGGGCGCGGGTGGCGCGCAAGACCGAGGCCGCCTGACGACCTCATTTCGGAGCGTCGGGATCCGTCTCTTCCTCGTCATCGCGGGCCTTGATGACATAGGCGCCCTTCAGCCAGCGGTTGAGGTCGATGTCCTTGCAGCGCGTCGAGCAGAACGGAAAGCTGTCGCGCGCCGAGGGCTTGCCGCATTCGGGACAGGGGCGCTTTGGGCGCAAGGGCGTGACTTTGGGATCGGAATTCACAGCCGGGTTCCCGCCAGCCAGCCGCCATGCACCTTGAAGCCTTCGCCGCTCAGCAGCGCGATGGTCTCATAAAGCGGCAGCCCGACGATGTTGGTGTAGGAGCCGACCAGCTTGACGACGAAGGCGCCGGCGAGGCCCTGGACGGCGTAGCCGCCCGCCTTGCCGCGCCATTCGCCCGAGGCGATATAGGCGTCGATCTCTTCGCGCGGCAGCCGCTTGAAACGCACCCGCGTCTCGACCAGGCGCTGGCGCAGCTTGCCACCCGGGGTGATAAGGCAGATGCCGGAATAGACCCGATGCGAACGGCCCGACAACAGCCCGAGACAGTTGGCAGCGTCGTCGAGGGTTTCTGCCTTGGGCAGGATGCGCCGCCCGACGGCAACCACCGTGTCGGCGGCCAGCACGAAACCCGGCGCATAGTCGGCTTCGGTCTTCAGTGACGCAAACGCCTTTTCGGCCTTTTCCTTCGACAGCCGCTTGGCCAGCGAGCGCGGATGCTCGGCACGCAGCGGCGTTTCGTCGATATCGGCCGGCAGCACGCGGTCCGGCTCGATCCCGGCCTGCTGCAAGAGCTCGATTCGGCGCGGCGAACCCGAGGCAAGCACCAGCTTCTGCAAAATGCTCATCGCGGACCAGTCGGGCTTTGCTTACTTGAAACGATAGGTGATGCGGCCCTTGGTCAGGTCGTATGGCGTCATCTCGACCAGAACCTTGTCGCCGGTCAGCACGCGGATGCGGTTCTTGCGCATGCGGCCGGCCGTATGGGCGATGATTTCGTGTTCGTTTTCGAGCTTTACCCGGAACATCGCGTTCGGCAACAATTCCGTCACGACACCCGGAAACTCGAGGACTTCTTCCTTCGGCATTCGATACCTTTGCTTGGATGGTAGTTCCAGCACCCTGGCCGGAATTTCGGCGGAACCTATATGATAATCGTCCGCTTGTGAACACGCTTAATCCGTCGCGTTTTTTGCCTCTGGAAGCAAGAAACGTCGGCCTATGCGCACCTTCAGCCGCTCGCGGACGTCCCGGTACGCTGCCATGATCTGTTCGCGCGTGCCACCGGCGTCGGTCGGGTCCGGCGTCGGCCAATATTCGACCTCGACGGCGAGCGAGCGGGTGAGTTCGAGTGCGGCGTGGTGCGCTTCGGGTGCCAGCGTGACGATCAGGTCGAAATAGTCGTCCTCGAGATCGTCCATCGTCCTTGGGTGGCGCTCGCCCAGCGTGAGATCTTCTTCGGCCAGCACCGCATCGACGAACGGATCGCGCTCGCCGGCGCGAACGCCGGCCGAAGCGACAAAGACGGTGGCGGGCAGCATCCGGCGCGCCAGCTGCTCCGCCATTGGCGAGCGCACGGCATTCATGCCGCACAGGAACAGGATCGAACGGGGCAGGGCGCCGGGCGACAGGGCTAGCCCCGCCAGTGCAGCACGCAGACCAGCGTGAACAGCCGGCGCGCCGTATCGAAGTCGATGTCGATCTTGCCGGACAGCCGGTCCATCAGCGTCTGCGAACCTTCATTGTGCAGGCCGCGGCGGCCCATGTCGATCGCCTCGATATGGCTCGGCGTCGAGGAGCGGATGGCGTCGTAGTAGCTTTCGCAGATCATGTAGTAATCCTTGACGATGCGCCGGAGCGGCGTCAGCGACAGGATATGGGTGACGACGGCGGTGCCATCCTCGCGCGCCACGGCAAACACCAGGCGCTGCTCGGCCAGCGACAGTTTCAGCCGGTAAGGGCCGTCGCCGCTGTCATTGACGGGCTGGAAACTGTTCTCCTCGATCAGGTCGAAGATCGCCACTGCACGTTCATGCTCGACATCCGGCGTTGACCGGCCGATCGATTCATCGAGTTCGACATCGATCAGCCTGGCGCGGGTTTGATCGGGGCCAGACATCGCCGCCTAAATGTTCAACCGTATGGCGACGGAGCGTCCATGCGCGTCAAGACCCTCCGCCTTGGACAGCGCAATCGCCGCCGGCGCCAAGATACGCAACTGCTCCGGTCCAAGCTTGAGGATCGACGTGCGCTTGACGAAATCGAGCACGGACAGGCCGGACGAGAAACGCGCCGAGCGCGCCGTCGGCAGCACATGGTTGGAGCCGCCGACATAGTCGCCGATGGCTTCCGGCGTGTGGCGGCCGAGAAAGACCGCACCGGCATTGCGCATCCGCGACAGGAAGTCCTCGGCGTCGTCGATGGCCAGTTCGACATGTTCGGCGGCGATGCGATCGACCAGCGGCAGCGCGGCGTCGATGGTCGACACCTGGATCACGGCACCAAAATCGCGCCAGCTCGCCGCTGCCGTTTCAGCGCGTGGCAGGCTCTGCAACTGGCGCTCGACCGCCTGTTCGACCGCGATGCCGAAAGCCGGATCGTCGGTGACCAGGATCGACTGTGCCGAAGCGTCGTGTTCGGCCTGGGCCAGCAGGTCGGCAGCGATCCAGTTCGGATCGTTGCTGCCGTCGGCCACGACGAGCACTTCCGATGGCCCGGCGATCATGTCGATGCCGACGGTGCCGAAAACCTGGCGCTTGGCTGCCGCGACATAGGCATTGCCCGGGCCGACGATCTTGGCGACCGGCCGGATTGTCTCGGTGCCATAGGCGAGGGCGGCGATCGCCTGCGCGCCGCCTACGCGGTAGATTTCGGAAACGCCTGATATGTCCGCTGCCACCAGCACCAGCGGATTGATGATGCCGCCCGGCGCAGGCACGACCATGACGATGCGCTCGACGCCGGCCACTCTGGCCGGCACGGCGTTCATCAGCACCGAGCTCGGATAGCTCGCCGTACCGCCCGGCACATAGAGCCCGACGGCCTCGATCGCCGTCCAACGCCAGCCGAGCTCGACGCCGGCGGCATCTGTATAGCGATCGTCCTTCGGCCGCTGCCGTTCATGATGCGAGCGGATGCGGTCGCGCGCGAACTCCAGCGCCTCGATCGTCTTTGGGTCGGCCGTTTCGTAGGCGGTTGCGATGTCTTCCTTAGACACGGCAATGCCGAGGCCGGTCAAATCGGCGCGATCGAATTTCCGCGTATAGTCGATCAGTGCCGCGTCGCCCTCGGCGCGCACGCGCGCGATGATGTCGCGCACCGCGGCATCGACATCGGCGGAGACCTCCCGCTTGGTCGTGAGGAAGGCGGCGAAACGTTGCTCGAAATCGGCATCGGACTGACGAAGCGTGATGGCCATCGGACGCTCAGGCCTTGTGGATGGGGCGCGAGGTGGCTTCCCACGCGCCGCCGATGTCGGCAAGACGGGCCTCGATGCACTCGACATCGAGCATGATCGCACCGCCGCCCGAGAAGATCAGCTCGACGATGCCGGCCGGCTTGCTGATCTCGATGAAGCTGATCGCCAGCAGCGACAGGACTTCGGCAGGCTTGTCGCGGTCAATACCGCTGGTCTTGGCGCCGAGCACGCGGTCGAAATGCAGCACGGCCTGCCGTCGCTCATTATGCTGGCGAAACAGGCCGGATTTTGCCTCCCAGACGAAACGGTTCATGGTCAGCAGGAAACGCTTGGCCGCGGGGAGGAATTCGAGGTCGCTGACTTTCAGCACGGCATCCTGGACATGAGCCGAAACGATGCTCAGATCCTGGTCGTCGAGCGCGATAAGCTTAAGGGCGGTCATACGGATTTCGCACCTGAAGGTTGATTGTTCAGCCTTCTGTTAGGCGGTCTTGGCGATCGGTGCAACCGCACCAACAGCTGCAGCTCTGCGCTGCCCCTCATCGCCCTGCCGGGCACTTCTCCCCGGATAGTGACGGGGAGAAGGACGCTGCCGCGAAGGATTTCGCCAATCTCCTGCGTTGCTAGAGAGGAGCCGAGGTCGCGGGCTACGCCGAAATCCGTTCGATCACCGCGCCGCAGTTGGACAGCTTTTCTTCCAGCCGCTCGAAGCCGCGATCGAGGTGGTAGACGCGGTTGACCGTGGTCTCGCCTTCCGCCGCCAGGCCGGCGATGACCAGCGAGACAGAGGCGCGAAGATCGGTCGCCATGACCGGCGCGCCCTTCAGCTTCGGCACGCCGTCGACGATCGCCGTCTGGCCCGAAAGCGTGATGTGAGCGCCGAGCCGCGCCAGTTCCTGCACATGCATGAAGCGGTTCTCGAAGATCGTCTCGGTGATGCGCGACTTACCCTTGGCCATGGTCATCAGGCCCATGAACTGCGCCTGCAAATCGGTCGGGAAGGCCGGGAAGGGTGCTGTCGTCACGTCGACCGGCGAAATGCCGGCGCCGTTGCGCCTCACCCGGATGCCGGAATTGGTCGGCGTGATCTCCGCACCCGTCTGGGCGATCACGTCCAGTGCGGTCTGCAGCAGGTCCGCACGCGCGCCTTCGAGCACGACGTCGCCGCCGGTCATGGCGACGGCCATCGCATAGGTGCCGGTCTCGATGCGGTCGGGAATGACGCGCACGCGCGCACCGGAGAGCGATTCGACGCCGTCGATGGCAATGGTTGGCGTGCCGGCGCCGGAAATCTTCGCGCCCATGGCGTTGAGGCACTCGGCCAGATTGACGATCTCGGGCTCGCAGGCGGCATTTTCCAGCACCGTCTCGCCCTTGGCGAGTGCCGCGGCCATCATCAGCACATGGGTGGCGCCGACCGAGACCTTCGGGAAGATATAGCGGTTGCCGACAAGGCGGCCATTCCGGGTCTTGGCGATGACATAGCCGGTGTCGACGTCGATATCAGCGCCCAGCGCCTGGAGGCCCTCGAGGAACAGATCGACCGGCCGCGTGCCGATGGCGCAACCGCCCGGCAGCGACACTTTTGCTTCGCCCATGCGGGCCAGCAGCGGGCCGATCACCCAGAACGAGGCGCGCATCTTCGACACCAGCTCGTAGGGCGCTGTGGTGTCGACGATGTTGCGGGCGGAGAAGTTGATGGTGCGCGAATAGCCCTCATTCTGCTTCTCGCGGCGGCCATTGACCGAATAATCGACGCCGTGATTGCCCAGGATGCGGATCAGCTGCTCAACATCGGCCAGATGCGGCACGTTTTCCAGCGTCAGCGTGTCATCGGTCAAAAGCGAGGCGATCATCAAAGGCAGCGCCGCGTTTTTCGCGCCCGAGATCGGAATGCTTCCGGAGAGCTTGTTGCCCCCGACAATTCTGATGCGATCCATGGAAGAACGTCCCTCTCGGCCAAAAAAGGGCCGGTTCAATCGTTTGAGTAGCGGCCCGTCTAGACCATTGGCCAATCTGGTTCAAGAAATAGGATTTCGCCCACCCCAGGCCAAGAGTGACCTATTTGAGTTAATCTTTTTGTATTTTCTTCGATGCAGCGAGCCCGTCCGGACGCAGGTCGGCCTCGCCGGTCCGCCGCGAGCGCGACTGCGCCTTGCGCTTCTGCAGATTGGCGCGCAATTGCTCGGCGAGCCGATCCTTGCGGATTGTTGCGCTGCTTTTCGGTGGACCATCCTTTTTCACTGGAATTGTCTTGTCGTCCATCGCCCCATCCCGCCGGCGACCCACCAGCTTGCTGTTCAGGGATAGCCAACATTGTGGCACTGCCATGTCATTAAAAGCCATCCGGCAAAGCCTTTCACAGAAGCGTTGCACTTGGCCTTGCGCTTGCCGGTTCGATATGGCAGAAGCCCCGCCATCAGCGGCTGCGGTAGCTCAGTGGTAGAGCACTCCCTTGGTAAGGGAGAGGTCGAGAGTTCAATCCTCTCTCGCAGCACCAGCCTATCCCTTTGAAATCGTTGAAGCCCTTGACTTGCAACGGTTTCTGTCCATTCTGACGTTACAAATGCCGTAACAAATCAGATGGAATTTATGACCGGCCGAGTTCGAAATCTCCTCAACCGAGACGGCCGCTATTTTGCGCGGCTTGTCGTTCCTAAAGAGCTTCGGCCGTATATCGGGAAGGCCGAATTGCGAAAAGCGCTCGGTCCTGACTACCGGACAGCCCTGAAGATGCTGCCTGGTGCTGTCGCCGTCCTACAGCATGAGATAGCGCTTGGCGAGCGCCGCGCCGTTGCGGCGGGCGAACAGTCGATCACTGTCGGCCGCTATCCACTTCTTCCAAAGCAAATCGCTAGCCGAGACTATCAAATGCGGCTGGCCGACGATGCGCTGATCCGGGCGCAACATTATCAATATGCGGGCTTTGAGGTCGACTATGAGGGGGCTCGGCGCTTTCGCGATGGCTACTCCGGAAAGCTATCCGATGATGAGCTTGAACGGCTCGTCGGCGAGCGCCTCGAAGAGTTCAAGTCTTCTGGCAATCACACGGCCACCAAAGGCAGCGTCGAATGGCGCCTTATCGCTCAGGCTCTTTGCGTTTCCGCATATGAGGCCATGTCTCGGCAACACGAACGAAACGACGGTGACTTCAAGGGCGAGCCCTCGCACCCTTTGCTAACGGCCGCTCAGCCGGCCGAGGATGAGCGCCAGCCAGTTTCCCTCAAGGACCTGCTCAACGACTACCTCGATGAGCGCGCTGCCGACGGCAAAGGCAGGGAGGCCCGAAAGCGATGGACGCCTGTTTTCGCGAACCTGTCCAGGTTTATTCGCCATGATGATGCCCGCAAGCTCACCAAGCAGAACCTTCTCGATTGGAAGGATACTAGCCTGAAAAAGCCGCTTGCAAGCAAGACGGTCTCTCACGTGTATCTGGCAGCGGTGCGGACGGTCTTGAAATGGGCGGTCAACAACGATCGGCTCGAAACAAACGTCGCGGAAAACGTTCGTATCAAAGTTTCGAAGAAGCAGCATTCGCGCGAACAAGGCTTCACCCTGGACGAGGCGATTGAGATTTTGAAAGTAGCTCGTGACTATCAGCCGAAACCATCTGGCAATCCGCGGACGCGAGAAGCACCAGAAACGACTGCTGCAAAACGGTGGTCGTCGATCTTGTGCGCCCATACGGGAGCGCGGATCGCGGAGATCACCCAGCTTCGGAAGCAGGATTTTCGTAATGAGCATAATGTGCCGGTAGTTCGCATTGCGCCCGACGCGGGTTCGGTCAAGGCAGGCAACTATCGCGACGTGCCATTGCATCAGCAGCTAATCGACCTGGGCTTTATGGATTTCGTCAATGGCGCCGCCGATGGCCCGCTGTTCTATCCATCCTCCAAAAAGAAGGAGGGGACGCTTCCGGCCCGAACCGTGGCAGGTCGGATAAGTGAGTGGTTGCAAGCTGAGAATGTCATCCCGGAAGGCGTGAAGCCTAGCCATGGTTGGCGTCATCGGTTCAAAACTGTCGGCCGCGAGATCGGTGTTGCTGACCGCACGCTTGACGCGATCCAGGGCCATGCGGGGCGAACCGCCGGCGACGATTACGGGGACGTGACGATCACTGCGAAGGCCACCGCGATTGCGCGGCTACCTCAGTATGAACTCTAAGATGCCGGCCCTATGACAGCTCCCTACTCAAATGGTTCCCCCGCAGCGCGGCCGAGCCAAATACATACAAAGCACGCCAAATAGTAAGTAAAGCGCGAGCAAATTAGGGGGTCGAATTGTGTATCGCCAGGTTGCGATATTTTGAGAGGCTTAGTAGAAATCGTTGGGGGCATCCTCGATCCGACTTGGCAGTCTGGTTTCGAGTGAGATCAATTTGGGGGAATTTTGGCTTCTTACGCACAAGTCCAGGGCCACTATCACAGCCATCGCATAACTTTGGATGGCTTTGAGCAGGACGCATTCACACGGTCCCTGACCGCAGCGCGGGTCGAAATGAACCCGCACCAAGTCGAAGCCTCCTTGTTCGCCTTGAAGTCACCGCTCTCGAAAGGCGTGCTGCTTGCCGATGAGGTGGGTCTCGGCAAGACGATCGAGGCTGGGCTCGTTATGGGCCAGAAATGGGCGGAGCAGAAACGTCGCATCCTTCTGATTGTCCCGGCCTCGCTGCGCAAGCAGTGGGAGCAGGAACTGCGGGAGAAGTTTTCGCTGCCGGCAACGATTTTGGAGTCCGCTACCTACAAGATCTTGAAAAAAGAGGGGCGCGCCAAGCCGTTCCGTGATGCTCCTGGAATCATCATCTCAAGCTACGAGTTCGCGTCGCGTTGCGCCGATGAACTCGCCTTGACGAAGTGGGACTTGGTTGTGTTCGACGAAGCACATCGGTTACGCAACGTCTATAAACCGGGCGCTCTCCGATCAAAGCTGTTGAAAGACGCCTTGAAGGATCCATTCAAGGTGCTGCTTACGGCCACGCCGCTTCAGAACTCCCTTATGGAACTCTTTGGCATCGTGTCGATGATTGACGACAATCATTTTGGCGGCGAGGAGGCCTTCAAGACCCTTTACACAGGCACTCGCGCCACGCCAGCCTCCCTGGAGGCGCTGCGCGAACGCCTCATACCGGTCTGCTACCGCACGCTGCGCCGGCAGGTTCAGGAGGCCGGTCATATCAACTTCACCAAGCGGAACGCCGTCGTATTCGATTTCGAACCGCCCAGTCTCGAAGTGCAACTCTACGAGAAGGTGTCGACCTTCCTGCAGCGCAAAGACACCATCTCCTATGGTGACCGTGCCAACCAACTCGTGGTGCTTCAGGTCCGCAAAATCCTAGGGTCATCGACTTTTGCCGTCACCGGCTACCTTCGGTCGCTGATAGAACGTCTCCAGAAACGCCAACGCGTCGACGAGACCGTTACCGACGACATCGAGACGATCGCGGAGATCGCTGAGGAACTCGAGGACAAAGACGAGGGCGAAGAACAAGTAATTGATGCAGCTTTGTTGGCTGTCGAGTTGGACGAGCTGAAGTCGTTCCTGGCTCTAGCCGAGTCGATAGGCCAGAACGCGAAGGGCGAAAAACTCCTCACGCAGCTCCCTGGCATCCTTGATGCGATCTCAGGCAAGGGCGGCCAGCGCAAAGCCGTAATCTTCACGGAAAGCGTTCGCACGCAGAAATACCTGAGCGAGCTGTTGGCAGCCAATGGCTACAACGGCCAGATCGCGCTTCTGAACGGGTCGAATAGCGATCCCGTCAGCAAGTCTCTCTACCAGGCTTGGCGGGAAGAACACGCCGGCACTGACAGGGTATCCGGCTCTCGCACCGCGGACATGAAAGCGGCGATTGTCGATGCCTTCCGCAGCAAGGACAAGGCGATCCTCATCGCAACAGAGAGCGGCGCCGAGGGCATCAACCTCCAATTCTGCTCGCTCGTGATCAACTTTGATCTTCCATGGAATCCGCAACGCGTCGAACAGCGCATTGGTCGCTGCCATCGCTATGGTCAAAAGATCGACGTCACAGTGGTCAATATGCTGAACCGCAAGAACCAGGCCGAGCAGCGGATCTATGAACTGCTCGATCAGAAATTCAAGCTATTCAGTGGCGTATTCGGATCAAGCGACGAGGTTCTCGGCACCATCGAACGCGGCGTCGACTTCGAGCAGCGAGTCCTGGGTATCGTCCAGTCCAGTCGGACCGAGGCCGAAATTGTTCAGCAGTTCGACGCGTTGACAGCCACCCTTCAGGATCGCATCGACTCCGACATGCAGTCGGCGCGCGCTAAGGTTCTGGAACATCTCGATCAAGATGTAGTCGCTCGGCTGAAGGGCCGGAAGGGTGAGCTCGATAACGCAGTAGATGATTTCACGCGACGCCTCATCATTGTAGCCCAAGCCGAGTTGCCAGGCGCCAGGTTCCACGACGACGCGATCTTCAGATTTGACTACGAAGGCAGGACCTGGACGACCAAATGGCCCGACGCCGATGACCATGACTGGCAGTTCTTTCGACTCTCAGACGGAAATCTCGCGACGGAGATTGTCGAAAAGGCGAAGGCGCGAGGTGTTCCGTCGAGCCTGACATCCGTGCTTTTCAACCTGGCGGACTACGCGTTTCCCGGACAGCTCGCCGACGTCAAGAATTTGGCTGGCAAATCAGGTCTGCTGCGGGTCTCGAAGGCACAAATTCGAACGCGCAACTCAGCACGAGAGGAGCTCCTGCTCTCATGTGTGACGGATGCCGGAGTTGCGATCCCTCCAGAAACAGCCGACCGCATGCTCATGGTTCCGTCAAGAGCACAGGAACTGTGGGACCCCATTGATGCGTCGGGCCTTCAGGGCATTGAAGACGAACAGTTCTCCGCCTTCTCGGATCGAGTCAAGAAACAGAACTTCCGCTGGCTCGAGGAAGAGGAAACGCGGCTGGACAACTACGCCAAGGACATCGAAATCGAGCTCGATGCGCAGATCGGTGTGCTCGACACCGAGATCAAGGTGCTGCGCAAGGAGCGCCGTTCGCCAGATACGTCAATGGAGCAGAAACTCGACTTCGGACGCAGAATAAAGAAGCTGGAGGGCCAGATGGACGACCTGAAGCTCTCGAAACATGAGCGACGCCGAGAGGTCCGCAAACAAGTGTCTGATATGCTCGACGAGGTGGCCGAGAGCCTAAACCAGCAGCCGCAGAAGAACCTGCTCTTCACTATCCGTTGGTCGGTCCGGTAAAAATCGTGCGTGCTGGGTCGGCCGGTTCCTTGGCAGAGTTTGGGGCATTCCCGGTTGAGGTTGAGTTTTACGTCGATTCTTATGTAGGCCCGACTTGGGAGGTGAGCTCGCTTCGTTACCGCGCTGGCTGGCTAATGGTCTCACGTGCCACCATGGAAACGGCGTTCAGTTCATGGTCCGCGCCTCTGGTCGCCTGCGTCAGCGAGGATGGCGAGCCGCTTTCCCCCTGGCTCGCGTCGAAATTCTTCGAGATGCGGTGCTCTGCTCCGCGCGAGGCCGTCGACCTGCCTCCCGACGAACTCGAAATGGCGTCAGATGCCCTCTATTGGGACTTCCTCGGCTCATGCGACCTCCAGCACCTGGCCATGCTGGAGAAAAAGGAAGCAGATACCGAGCTCACGATTGCGCGACTTGTAACGCGGGGAAATGAGATGCTGGCCCAGGCCGACGCTTACATCGCCGACATGCGGCGCTGGTTGCGCGCCGTTAACCCGGATGAAAAGCGACGCATAGCCGTGGACGAACAAATTGCCTTGATAGAAAGCAAGCAGGACGAGGCGGGCCGCTGGCTGCGTGAGAAGATAAAATCCGTTCGGGACAGCACCGAGGGCTTCGAGGCAGAAGTTATGGATTCGCTGACCGATTACGGTGACGTCGAGCATCTCTATACGGTGCGCTGGATTGCGCGTCACCTGCGCGATCGAAAGGAGGCTGCGCCGAAAACGCTGCCGGCCTTCTTGACTCCAGACCCGCACCTTGCTCCCGTCTACGTCAAACGAACTGTGGAACCGTTCAGGCGGGTTCGCTGGCGCGGAGCAGTTCAGTCAGACGGTTGCTTCTCGGCGGCCGAGAAAGTTTCCACTCCAAGAAAGTCGACAAGGAAGGCCTCACTACTGTTGCCCGGCAAAGCACCGAACCTGATGGCTGGCGAAGTGCCGCAGATAGCCGACGGACCGAAGGCAGCGCAGGAGCGCCCTCCAATGAAGGCACAACTGCCGAGAAAAAAACTGCCGGGAAAGAAGAAACTTAGCGACGAATTTCGAGAGAAACGGCGCATATGGGAAGAGCGAAAAAAGAAGTTCAATGGCCAAAAAACAGAAGCTTGAACTGATCTGGATTGGCAAAGACGAGCGGCCGAAGCTCGAGCCGCGAATCTTGATTGAAGATCCGTCGCTGTCGCATCACGCGGCAGCGCGCAGGTCAGAATCCGACATCTTCGACAACATGTTGATTCATGGCGACAATCTGCTCGCGTTGAAGGCGTTGGAAGCAGATTTTGCCGGCAAGGTCAAATGCGTCTTCATCGACCCGCCATACAACACCGGCAGTGCTTTCACGCATTATGATGACGGACTGGAGCATTCGCTGTGGCTCAGCCTGATGCGCGATCGGCTGGAGATGATCAGGACGCTGCTGTCGGACGACGGCTCGCTTTGGATCACCATCGACGACAACGAAGCGCACTATCTCAAGGTGCTTTGTGACGAAGTGTTTGGGCGGCAGAATTTCATTGCGAACGTGGTGTGGCAGAAGATCTATACAGTCAAAAACTCCGCACGTTTTTTGTCTGAGATGCACGACCACGTTCTAGTATACGCCAAAAAATCCGAAGCGTGGCAGCGTAATCTTCTACCCCGATCAGATGATTTGAACGCCAGTTATACAAATTTGGACAATGACCCCCGAGGTCCTTGGACAACCAATGCCGTTCAGGCTCGGAATTATTATAGCCTTGGGACATACGAGATCACCTCTCCAACGGGTGTGGTTTTCCGTCCACCAACAGGAACATATTGGCGAGTTTCGGAGGCAAATTTTCATCAGCTGAATTCGGAGGGCCGCGTCTGGTGGGGGCGAGACGGACGGTCGATACCACGCATCAAGAGATATCTGTCAGAGGTTAAACAGGGCGTGGTTCCAGCGACGATGTGGTTTCACGAGGAAGCTGGGCAAAACGCTCAGGCCAAAGCGGAGGTTCGGGAACTAGGCTCTGATGACGATGCTGTTTTCTTGACCCCAAAGCCCGAGAAGCTGATCGAGCGCGTATTGCATATCGCGAGTAATCCCGGGGATCTTATCCTCGACTCGTTCGCCGGGTCCGGCACAACTGGTGCGGTCGCTCAAAAGATGGGGCGGCGCTGGATCATGGTCGAGCTTGGTGACCACGCCGAAACCCATATCCTGCCCCGCCTAAAAAAGGTGATCGATGGCAACGATCTTGGCGGCGTCACCGAAGCGGTTGGATGGAAGGGTGGCGGTGGGTTCCGTTACTATCGCCTCGCCCCGTCGCTGCTCGTTCAAGACAAATACGGCAACTGGGTCATCGCAAGCGACTACAACGCGGCGATGCTCGCCGAGGCTTTGTGCCGACATATGAATTTCACCTTCTCGCCTTCGCAGAACCCGGACGAATATTGGAACCACGGCTTTTCGACTGAGACAGATTTCATCTACGTTACCACACAGAATCTGACACATGACGCCTGCCGGAAAATTTCGGAGGATGTTGGACCAGACCGCTCACTCTTGATTTGCTGCAAGGCTTTCAACGCGAACCCGGATTCGTTCGACAATCTGACCCTTGTGAAGATCCCGACTGCGATCTTGTCGAAATGCGAATGGGGCCGCGACGACTATTCGCTGAATGTCCAAAACCTCCCTCCTGCTCCCAATGAAGCGGAAGAACCGCCGACGCCCGGCGGTTCCCGCAAGAAACAGCCAGACCTGCCACTGTTCAACCTCACTATCGATGAAGGCAAGGTCTGAGATGAGCGAGGATCGCATCCTCCGTCAGATCGCACAGCGTCTTTCGCTGCGCGCGCCGCAAGAGCAGTCGCTCGATATTTTGGCTGACATCGTCGGACGCATTGGCCTGGCGAAGGGCGGAGACCCAGTCGCGGCGTTGGATGCAATCCAGGCTGCATATCCTTCCGTGCTGGATTTCGAGCGCGACTTTCCCTCAATCTGCTTCGCCATCGCCACGGGCGTAGGCAAGACCCGGTTGATGGGCGCGTTTATCGCCTGGCTCTACCTTACCGGTCGGTCGAAGAACTTCTTTGTGCTGGCACCCAACACTACGATCTACGACAAGCTGGTTGCCGATTTCTCGAAGCAGTCGTCGTTGAAGTATGTGTTTCGCGGCATTGCTCAGTTTGCCCAAACGCCACCGGTCATCGTCACCGGCGACACATGGGAAGAGGGACGGGGCGTGCGCGGCTCCGACCTCTTCGGCAGTGAGGCCATCGTCAACATCTTCAACGTCGACAAGATCAACAAGGACAAGGGGCGCATCCGCACAATGCGCGAGACCATCGGCGAATCCTATTTCGACTATCTGGCCGCACTCCCCGATCTCGTGCTGCTGATGGACGAAGCTCACCGCTATCGGGCGAGTGCCGGCATGAGGGCAGTAAACGAATTGAAGCCGGCACTTGGCCTCGAACTAACGGCAACCCCAAAATCCGTTGGCGCCAAGTCGACCGCGTTTAGCAATGTCGTCTTCGAATATGGGCTCGGCAACGCCATGGCCGACGGGATGGTGAAAGAACCTGCGGTGGCGACCCGGGCCGACTTCAACCGGGCCGATTTCAACGACCACCAGCTCGAGCTCATAATGCTCGAAGACGGCATTCACTATCATGAACATGTGAAGGTCGAACTCGACCTTTACGCGCGTCAATCAGGTCGGAACCGGGTGCATCCCTTCGTGCTGGTCGTCGCCCAGGATACGACCCACGCAAGCGCGCTACGCACCCGGATCGAAAGCGATGAGTTCTTCAAAGGTGCCTACAAGGGCCGTGTCGCAGAGGTTCATTCAAATCTGCGGGGGGATGAAAGCGACGAGGCAATCCAGCGCCTGGTCGGGCTGGAGACAGATAATCTCACCGAGATCGTCATCCATGTGAACAAACTGAAGGAAGGGTGGGACGTCAACAACCTCTACACGATCATCCCACTTCGCGCCTCAGCTTCCGACATCCTCACTGAGCAGACCCTCGGCCGTGGACTCCGGCTGCCCTATGGCGAACGCACCGGCGTCGAGTCGGTCGACACACTCACCGTGATTGCGCATGACCGCTTCGATGAAGTCATCAAGCGAGCGAGGGAAGTAGACTCGCTTGTGCAGATCAAGACGCTGACGATCGGCAAAGGCGGGGACGTTCCGGCTGAAACCGAACGAGTGATCGATATTCCTGTCTCGTTCGAGGTAGCCCTGCTCGGCAGTGGCTCTGCGCTCCAAGGAATGCAGGAACAAGCTGCCATCTTCGACCACGTCGATGATCGTAAGGTCGTTGAGTCCGCACTCGATTTCATCACCCGCAAGTATGAGCGGCAGCTCAAGGGTGGCGTTCAGGAGCTGTTGACGCCGGAAGTGCGCAAGGAGCTCGCTGCGGACATTAGACGCGCTTTGCAGCCTGCCCAGGGTTCGCTGGAGGGCATAGTCGCCCAGCCGAGAGTCGAGGAGATCGTCGGCATCGTCACTGCCAGCGTTGCAGAGAACACGATCGATATTCCTGAGATCGTCGTCATCCCGAGCCGGGAGGTAAATTTCTGGTTCGACGCCTTCGACCTAACAGGCCTGCAGTCGATTCGATACCAGCCGCTGTCCGACCGGATCCTGATCCGGAACCTACGGGACCAAAACCAGCGCGAGCTGGCCCGTTCGATCGCCGGGCCGAAAGAAGGCCTAGTCGAGAACTATATCGTCAAGCACCTGATCGACTACGACCAGGTCGACTATGACTCTCAATCCGACCTCCTTTATAAGCTCGCTGCTCAGGCCGTCTCGCATCTGCGGACCTATCTCGTGACCGAGGATGATGTTGAGAATGTCGCGCTCGCTCATGGAAAGGCGATTGCAGAGTTCATCTTCGCGCAGATGAAAGGTCACTATCGCGAGACGCCGGCGGACTACCGGGCAAAGCTTGTCAGATCGTTTCGGTCGTTGAGACCGCTGAGCATCAGCATAACCAGCATCGCGAAGATGCTCGACATAGGGTCAGCCGCAAAGCCCCTGTCGGACACCAGAAGCTATGTGTTCAAGGGCACCCGCAAGAGCCCCTACAACTTCCACAAGTTCCAATCCGATACGGAGCGCCGCTTCGCTGCGCTGATCGACAGCGACTTCGAGAAAGACGTGCTGCGCTGGGTGAAACCGGGCCCTGGCCAATTCCAGATCGAATATCGATCAGGCAAGGCATACGAGCCGGATTTCGTAGTTGAGCTGTCGGCGCAGAAATTGATCGTCGAGATCAAGTCCGACGGTGAGATGAGCGATCAGACAGTCCAGGAGAAATCCCGCGCGGCCTGCGAATGGGTCAAGCACGCCAATCAGATATCGACGGACACCGCGTCGAAGTCTTGGGGCTACGCGATCGTGCCGGAAAGCGCGGTCATCGAGAGCGCGACGCTAGCCGGTCTGATCGCGAAGCACAGGTTGGCGTGATACGCGCCAGAGCATCGGCCATTGTCGTCGATTCCGATTTGGCAGGTTTTTCCCACCAGAAACTCTGGCGATCGGCTTAAGGGGCTGTAAGGAGGGGCTTTCGGTATAAGGGTTCGAGGCAATCACACGTTTAGAGGACCTAATAACTTGGTCCGTGTAGAGCACGGACTCGCAACCTCACCTTCCCTTCCTGTCCCTCAGGTCTTCCAGCGCCATCGACGCTCGCCCATTGAGAGCCTCGTAGGCAAGGAAGCTTCCCGAAGATCCGGCGCCGACCCTCGTCACGGGGCGGATCTTGAGCCTCTTAGCTCGCACCTGCTTCTTGAGCTCCGGCCTGGCATTGTCTCGGAATGTCTGCCGCGCCCCTTCCATGGCGACAAGCCCGACAACGCCGGCGTTGAGGAACCTTGTCCAGCGGTCGTCTTCGATTGCCTTGCGGGCAGGGTGCTTCCCGGCGAAGTCGTTCTCGAACGTCGGAACCATGAACTGAAAGTATCGGCCTTGGAGCCTGGCGAAATTGAATCGTCGCAGATCATCCAGGAAGTTGACCCCAAGGTCGATCAGCTCTCGCTGATCCAAAGTCACTTCGATCCTGGCTCGGTGCTCGCTGACTGGTAGATCATCCCAGGTTCCGGCTCTGATGTTCTGGTTGTCGATGAGCTTCTCCATCACCCGCCACCTGACGGGTCCATCCTCTCTGCCAACGTAGAACGTCGCATCGACGAAGGCAGGTCTGTCAGCATGGGATGAGATCAGGTTGTTCGCACCAATGACAAAAGTTGGCTCTTCTCGACTCCATAGAAAACGTGGTCTGTCGAGACCGACGGTCATGAAATCCCGGTCCGGAAACAGATGCCGCGCTAGGACTCCGACCATCCTCCCGATCTTATCGGACGATGGCGTCCTCGGCTTAAAATCTACGCTGATCTCGATTGAATGAACTACAGCCTGCATTTGCCGACTAAATTTCTTGGCGAGCTCATCTTCGCACGTGGCCAGAAGGTCCAGCTCAGGCTCTTGAAACTTGACTCGAAACTTATTGCTTTCGTTTCCGAGGCCTTTTTCGAGCACATCAATGTGCGGTTGCCGAGCTAGAATTGGGCGAATTACGTCGTGCACGAATCGGAACTGGGTCGTGTGCGCGAACCAGAAGTCGATCTCGACCCAGTCAATGACCGCTCGGCACGTGTAGTCGCCTAAATTGATCACCGGGTGAACGACCGTCTTCCCGGACACCCGCCGCTGCTTTGCTGTCGTGGGAGCCGCGCTGTATTCCAGCACGACCTGGCGCGTCGGGTCTTTGATGCCCCTAAGGACGACTTTGGTCGAGTAGTTCATCTGCAGCGGTCCACCCAGCGAGCAGCCGGTTGACCACACGGGATGGCCCTTATCCGAGTCGCATCACCCGTGCGACAGACTCTTCCGAGGTCGACGCCGTTTCCGTCTGCCTAACTTCCGGCGCCGCGGATCTCCCTATGTGCGCTCTGCGACAAGGTCAGAGTAAGTCATAGTTTACTTATGTATATATTCGACATCTTCTCAGGATTTTAGTCTATAAGCACGTTTATCGGGTAATTCTGTTAATGAAATCGCAAAATTGGAAGAGATTGACCTTGCAGCGATCGACGGGAACTCGCAATTCCCTATCGCTGTTTGATATATAGTAAGCAAGATCATACGTTTAAGAAGGAGAACGAGTATGAGCAGCGACAGCAGCGGCACGTCCCACAAATCCGAAATCGCTAAATTCCTGGACAAGCGCATCTATGAACTGAGTCACCGAAAGAGCCAGAGGGACATAGCCAGAGAGATCGGTTTTGTGAACGACAACGTCATAGCGATGCTCAAGAGCGGGAGAACCAAGGTGCCGCTTCATCGCGTCGTGAGCATCGCCAAGGCGCTAGAAACCAATCCCCGTGAGCTATTCGTGATGGCTCTCACGCAGAACGGCAATGAAAAAGATCGTGAGGCATTTCGGGAAATCGTGGGCGAGTTCTCGGAAAACGAGCGGGAGATCATTGGCGCGATCCGCAAGTCCTCAAACGGAGCGGATCCGAAGTTATCGGTCGTATTTAGAAAGATCCTTCGCGCCCTCTTTGGTGGCGCGCGCGGCACGAAGACGAACGACTGATGCTTAGCAACGCGAGGGTCGAAACCCGATCACCGTATGACCGGCGATCCTGACTCTGCTACTCGGAAGCTTTGGTTTGAAAACGCTCCGGATCGAATTGCTGCAATATCTGGGTAACCTCGGCTTCGGTGCTTCGTTCCAAGGCAAAGAGGTTCCTGACACGGTTGTAGGCGTTTGTAAGGAACGTCAGTTGCGCCTCCGCGCTCCAGTCTGCGCTCTGGAGGACTTCTCGGGTCGCGTTCCGCCGTGATGGCGTCCGGTCTCCCTGCCACTCGGAGAACCAATGGAGATCCTTCACGCCGAACAGCCCCGCCTCAACTCGGCGGGTCCTATGACCCTGGAGCCGATCGATAACCTTCATTGCTTTGCGGAGCGTCCGAGACCATTGTCCGAGCATCAGATGATCCCGGAGGAGGGGCTGGCCCTGGTGCTTAACAACCACGCTGCCGTGCAGCATCCAAAATTCTCCGGTATCCTCAAAGAACATCGTCATGTTGCTCGAGGACGGTTCTTTGGCCTCGGACCACTCGGTGATCCAATACCGAACAAACCCCTCTTCAGTGGCTCCAAAGTCACCATCACGAGCGCTGTCGCTTGGCGCGTCGACGGATTGTGACTGATGCAATCTCGCTATATCCGAGACTGATGGTATTTCATTCTTCCAGCCGGCGGGGATGACGCGCATGTAGGAGCGCGGGGTGTCGGGAATTGCAACTTTCCCGCGTCGCGCGCCCCCAAAAGCGTCATTGTGAATTAGTGTCTCGCCCGCCGAGCCCCAAATCGAGTAGTTGTCGGAGCTTGCCGCAACACAAGTGATCGTCGTTGTTGCAGCCACCTCTTCAGCACGCTCCTGGAGATTAACACGCAGTGCCCCCGCGAGTTCGCTGACGAGCTTTGAGCGGACGGCTAAGCGCGTTGGCCTATCGGCATTTTCAGCAAGGACGAATGTAAGGATACGGCGTTGGCGAATATCGAACGGCAGGTCCTCCACTTTCGCACCGCTCGCCGTGTTAAGAACTCCAATGACGCGCTCCCAACCCGGCCTATGCATCGCCCATCCGAGCTCAATCATCACGTTCGGGTTCGGTAGCCATTTGCCGGCAGGGGATTGTGCAACCGGCGTGAGGTCGGCGGCGAACACGGCTGCGTCCGCGATCTTGTTGAGGATGGTGGTAGCAATATCGGCCATGCCACGTTCGCCCTTGGTATCGTGGTCTATTTCTGGGCGGTCAGCATCATCAACGCCGATCTCATCGGCGACTTGCGCGATCGCTGCGACCAATGCTTCGCGGATGAAATGGCGGCAGGTCTTGGGCGAATAGTCGTTTTGCCAGGACCAGAATACCTTTGCCGCTTGACCGGGCATTTTGTCTCCTTAATCAGAAGCGTAGATGTTTGGACAGGAGAGCGGCTATACCACTCATCGCTCGTGCGTCAAAAAAGCACGGCGATTAGCAGCGCCTGGCGCTATTTGTTCGTTCCTGTTGCTGAGACCAATGGCGAAATTCCACGCATCCGAACAGTTGGCGGCAGCCAGCTGATTTTCGACCATATTGCCCTTAAGCTCGAGCGCGGCTCACTAGCGGACGACGGTCAGTCCCGCTCATTGAGCGCAGTGGGTGACCTAAGCGCGTCGACGGGCGGACCGCTACGACAACCTGGTGGTAGATCTAGATGCCATGCAAGGAAGCTGACGACGCTCGCCTCGGTTCCTAGGAACCAATCGACTTCATTCGCTTGAGGGGACGCCCCATAGAGCGAAGCCCTAGATTTGCCTTGGACAGCGGTGGGAATGCCTCCTGTTGCGGCAGACAAAATCCCGACAATGCTCCGCTTTCAGTGGGAGGGCAGTCCGGGAGGTCGGGCGCGAAACCGCTTGTCCTGGGCGATGAACGTTGAGGTTCGGTATCTTTTTTAGGAGACGGTTCTGAAGGGCGGGCGGTTGACAATGTCAACTTGGCGACCCGATATCGACGGTTCGGGGCCTAATTCTGTCAACCAAAATGTAGTGCGTTCTCTTAAGCCTATAAGAGCGCGCTTGACGCTAAGTTTACACTAAGTTGACAACCAGACCCTCAAAACCACTTTTTGCCCGATAAGTTGACAAACGCAACCTGAGACAGCTTCCAAGGCTCGAACACCAAAACAGCCAGAGAAGCTCACCAGACACCAAGGGCACCGTCAGCGCAGCGATGACGCAGAACACATGACGGAAGCTATCTGGCGCTCTCCCCTGGTCGATACAGCAAACGAACGGCAACAGCTTGACCAGCATCAGATTAATAGCTCCGGCGTAGAGAGCGAATTAGCTAAAGGGGTAGGGAGACGCACGCAGAGATCACGGAGCTGCCGAGACGTAGATCGTAGAGAGGCTGAGTGCAGAGGTGTGGTGTGATGGCGAGTGTTGAGATTCCTGGCGTTTCGCTTTCAATGATCGTTAATTCGCGGCCGATCTTCTCAGAGAGACCGCGGAGAAAAATCCAACTATCCGATGTCTTGGAATTTGAGCTGGTGCGAGGCCAATCGTCGGTTATCGACCGCGATTCAATCGAGCAATCAATAGCTGAGGCCAACAGTCAGGCGCTGGAAGATGGCCATACCGAAAAAGTGTGTCCGCCTCTGACGCTGCTCGACATAATGACTGCGCTCGTATGGGGCGGTTCTTCCGCCGCCGATCCGGTCATAGACAACATACACCATACGATGCTCCAGAATATCTTGCTCGATGATCCTTGGCCTGAGCTCACACGCGAGGCCGTCATTCTGCTGATTGGCAAGCGAAAAGACAAAGCCGATAGGCTCGGCTTCTACAATATCCAGTGGCACCATGGGCACAACGAACCGTTTAAGGCGGGCATGCCTTTGACGTATTCTGATGGCGAGCCGCTTCCGCCGCTCACACTTGCGGAGAAGCTGTTGGCAACGCGGCATCGGGGATGGTTGACCGCGGGTAGCTCAAGGCGCCACGGTCCAAAGACGGTGTTTCCGCCCAAGCCAGTCGATGGGGGGGCGCCCCAATGCAGCTTCCTGAAGGCGAAGCGACCACCGGCGAAAAGGTTCGTTTGAAGAAGCGCATCGAAACAATGACCCGTCTGGAGTTGCAGATACGAGTTATCTTCTTGGAAGGCTTCATCAATGGCGTCACCGGCGACCTCGCGCCGGTCTCGCCCACCTGATCGATTGCAGAACAGTGATGATAAGGGCGCGGATCAAGCCGCGCCCTTGTATGCTCAAGCCGCGTCAGGGGTGGCCGACAGCGAGCACAGTGGTGGGCCGCGGTCTTGTGCAGCGGTCGGGTGTCCAAGTTCTCCATTGAGCTCGCTTGCGATTCGTCGCTAACCGTAACCACACCTCACCCGGCGTCTGGCGATCGAGATCTATTCGAAGCGACTAATTGGTTGCTCGCGTATTGCCAGACGTAGGCTTCAGGCGCACACGGGGGTGGCCTGTCTCTGACTGGCTCACATCCAATGTCTCAATTTTGCGGACAAGATCACTGAGCTTTTTGGAACCGTAGGTTCGTGGGTCAAAATCGGGTGCAAGATTGGCAAGGAGGTTTCCAAGCTGTCCCAGGGAGATCCACCCGTCTTCTCCTTCATTCTCGGACATGATCCTTTTGAGGATGCGCGAAGCATGAGCCAGTGTCTCCAGAGGCTTCGTGGCCCCAGCCTTGGCGCCTGCAGTGGTCGTCTCAAGAAGGAGGTTCTCTGTGTAGATGAACCGCCGGCAAGCTTGCCGGAAGCTCTCCGGCGTTTTCTGCTCACCGAATCCGAAGACATCCACGCCATGCTCGCGAATTCGTGCTGCGAGGCGTGTGAAGTCGCTGTCGGACGACACTAGGCAGAAGCCGTCAAAGCGACCGCTATGGAGCAAATCCATGGCGTCGATCACCAGGGTGATATCAGACGCATTCTTCCCGGTCGTATATGCGAACTGCTGCTGAGGGATGATGGCATGCTTGGATAGTATGTCGGCCCACGCCTTAGAGCGCGGACTCGAGAAGTCGCCGTATATTCGTCGGACGCTTGCCTCGCCTATTTTGGCGATCTCCTCAAACAGTCCATCGGCGATTTTCGCGGATGCGTTATCCGCGTCGATTAAGACTGCCAACCGAGGGGAATGCTGTTCTGTGGGCATACGGACCTCCAATTCAATGTTGCCAAACACAGCCCCGAGGATGGGGTTAGCGTCCACGATGATCGGAAAAACACGACTAGGCACCTGCGGGAGCTGCGATCGAGGCAGGACAGGGATGCAGGCCCGGCTAGGGCACACGTAACCTCGGCCGCCTTACGCGTTGTATCTTCCAGCTATTCCCCTTTTTGGTGGTAAATCCATCGGCGTCGCATCGCTCCGGAACGCAAAATGAATCGGGCGCTTGGGAAAAGTCCAGGGCGAAGAAAAGCGGAGCTCCACCGTTGCCATTCACAGAGGTTGGCCAATCCAATTCGTCGAGTTTCGCCGGCTTATTGGGTGACGCTAAAACCACGATGATCTGCAATGGATCGGCGGTTCTAGTTTTGTCGGTTCGGAGCCGATGAGAGTGATCCTGCCATTCACGCAGCCTCTGGTGCTTACTTTTTACCTGGTCGTTTCCCCAACTCGTTACGCCCTTGGCTTCCATCAGAATGATTGTCCGATCGAACGCAATGATGAGGTCGAAGTCCTCATGAGTTCCGCGGATGAGACGTAGGGGCGGTTCAGCCGAATGGGAGACGACCGGATTCTCCAGCGGAGCAGCCCAATCAATGTCGGTGGTGCCATCCAACCCCAGCGCACCAAACAGCCAGTCGATATGATAGTCGATCGCCCACCAAGCGCCCGTCGGGATGTCCACGCCTGTCTCATTGCTAAGTCTGTGCAGAAACGAACTCGAAAGATTTAGTTCCTCGCCGCTTTGCCCAAGCGCATTGCGAATGAGCCAATAGCGCTCCTTTCGATTGAACAGTTTGAGGCATTCCACCAAAGTTCGCGCCATGAAGCCCCCCAGGTCTAGCTAAATAGCCTCTCGGCTTTTCGAGCGAACTTAATGCGCACGCCGATCGCAGGATGAAGCATTTCTGCTGTCTGCCGGACGCGTTCTGCCGGTGAATTGGACAGGCGATCATCTTACGACCGGCCAGCCGATCTTGTCGATTTCATCTTGCGAAATCTTGCCATGCCGGTCGAACGCCCCCTGTAATCGCTCGCCGAGCCAGGACATGCCTTCCGTCGAAAGCTCGACTGCCGGTTGTTGTCGGTAGGCCTTTCGTGGGTCAACGTTTTTCCCCTGGCCCTCCTCGGCATTGCGCCTTGTCGGTTCAAACGAGCCGGCGCCGAGGGCTTCCATAAGTGCGTTGAGCGAGACGCCGTTATCCATCGTTCCCGAGACAAACTCCGCATCATGAACACGGATGTAGTGGGGCCATTTGGCCCTCCATTCACGGTGGGCAATTTCTTCAATGGTAGCATCATCGCGATTCGGAACGTGTCGCATTCCGATCGCTCGCCCGAATATGCGAATATCATTCGGTTCGTTCGTTAAGCGCCCGAAGAAAATCAGAGCATCATCGTTAACCCCTTTCGGCCGCTTGTCTTTCGGATACCCGACCGACCAATGGCAGCCAGCTCGGTCGATCTCCTCGATGATGGGGAATGACAATGGCGCGCGGTATTTTCCTTCGCCGAGGAATTTCACAAAGCCTTGGGTAGCATCAGCAAACCTAGCCGGGACGATGCTTGGCGGCGATGCAACTACACCGGCGTCAACTCCATAGTCCCCAAGGTTGGCTCGCTGAATCGGCCTTCCCCCGTTTACTCTATAGCGGGTCAGAATTTGGTCCCATTCGTCGAGCTGCTGGATCGCTAATTCGAGACCGCCTCGGTCCCAGAGATCATCGAAGTATCGACGGCATGCAGATATGAGGGCCGCGTCCTGGGAGACCATGCCGAACTCGTGGTTCCGCGTAAGCGCGGCTTCCGTTAGATTGGCTGAGGTCACAATCGCCCTACTCGATCCGAACAGATACATCTTGGCATGTAGATTTTTGACGCCGCGGACTTTGGCTCGGGCCCCCAACAGGCGTCGCAAGGCCGAGATATCGCTTACACTCTCGGCGAAATCGGACAGGTTGAAGCGGGTAATGACCCGGACTGCCTTCGGGCCGGACGAAAGTAAACGTTGCAATGCGCCCCTCTTGATGAACGGAGAAATAATCATCAATTCGCTTGAGTCAGCGCGAAGTGCTTCCGCAATCTCCAGTGGCCAACCGGAATCGACAAGTTTGGTGGTCATTGGTCAGCTCCAACTGTTCATTGCTCTCATCATCCAGTGATGGCCGAGCCGGTCTGCGCACGCTGGGTTGCGTCAGCGGTTAGCGTCTCAATTCCCGAGGCGACGGCCTCGCGCTATCCCCCGAGACCGCAAGAGTGCGGAACATTGACTGGGATCGATCCAAGGCGGTTGCCATCGTAACCTTCTGCGACAGTCGCTATGACCGATGGATTCCAGCCGTAGCCGCAGTGGGCAGTGTCCGGGCGTTCCAAAAGCCCGAGGTATGTCTGGTCGTTTGAGACAATGACATTGGTAATTTTCATGTCCTTGGGCAGGTATGCTTTGGGGATCAGTCGATAGCTCAATAGGTCATTCGGATCCGTGAAAGCGACAAAGCGGATGGGGCCTGACGGCTCTGCGACAAACGCCTTGTTCTTTCGAGCTCTGGCGCTGGCAAACACGTCGAGGAGCGATCCGCTGGCCCGAACCGCCGATCTATCGGCGGCAATCTTGACCGTGTCAGGAGAGTAGGTTGCGGCATTCAAGAGTGGGATCTGATTTGCCAGCAGGAAAACCATTTGGACATCTCCTAGGCGCTGGGCAATCCGCGACTGTTCCGACGCCGGCGTCGTTTGCCATATCGAGACGATTGCGTCCGAGAGCATCTTGCTTCCTAAGCTCTCGGCGATCAGCACAGTCTTCCGCCGCGGCTTGCTATCGTCGATCAGACAGCGACCCGAGCCTGAAATACTCCCACCCAGTGCGTCACAAACTTCGGAGCGCATCCAGGACCTAGTCGGGTCGCCAGCCGTGCCTGTGTAAATCACCGCGTCGGAAAAGCAGTCGTCGATTAAGCCTTCCTTTAGGGTCTTGTTAAGGCTGGCTCGCTTCAGCTCGTCGTTGTGGTCGAGCCGAATGGCGATTTTTGCATCGGCAGCGAGCGGTGACCAGACGAGAAAACGGAGTTCGAGGGAATGCCCGTTCACAGTGTGGTCGAACGTGACGCGGGCGGCACGCTCCGGGCCATACACGACGTTTTTGGTAGACGTCCCAATTGCGATCGCCTGTTGGAGAAGGGCATGACGATTATCTGCCCAGTCTTCCTCGTGGGTGCACATGCCGTGCACCCAGACAACCCGTAGGTCTTCTTGCTTAGCAAAGCTCATGACGCCACCAAAGCTGGACGCTTTGTCCTGCCCTGGCTCTTGGATGTTTGGAGGGATGTAAGGGGTAGAACACCCCGCAGTCAATAATGCGGCGCCGAAGACTAGTGCAGAAAATAGGCTGCACAAACACCGCTGTATTATTGTTGCCATCTCTCTTCCTCCCAGCCCTCTTCAGTGAAGCTGAGAAAGTGAGAAAAAGCGAGTCGTTTCGGGTGGCGCGAGAACTATCTTATGGAGACACGCGGAGGCCGCTCTCATGGTAGCAGAATGCGCAACCCGAAGATCCATTATATAGCTATGTCTGGCGTCACATTGTGTTTCATGGTGGCTCCATCGGCTGGACCTTGCCGGCGAGCTTTGCCTGAACCTTCGCAGGAATCCTTGCCCGTCAAAATACCGCGTGTCGCCCTTACCGCAACGCTCCGCTAGGGGGGTGGGCTCCATGGTTCTTTATTTGCCGATTGAGCAAGTTCAGGACAGCCGTAGCGACTATTTGTTCGTCTCGGGCTAGTCGCATCCTCCTCCAATAACGGGGGTGCCGGGTCGTAATGGCGCTTGTGCCATTCGCTGAACGAAAAATCGTGGTGTGGCCGTCGCCTAACGTTCGGGACTTCAAAAAGCCGTGCTCAGCCAGAAGGTTTTTGATCTCTGCACGGAATCTCGAGGTTGCAAACAGGATCAGCGCTGGGGCTAGGCAATGTATTTCTTCGGAGAGGGCCTGTAGGCATGGGTCCGCTATCATGGGCCATTGTTTCGAAGAGGGCGGGCCGGCGTCACCGCTGCTGACATCGAGCCGGTCCATCTTGCACACATTCGTCCAGGCGATATCCATACGATCCGGGGAAATTCGCTCAATGAATTGCCAGAACGGGGAACGTCGATTTTCCCTCCTAATCATCCAGTCTCGAGACGCCTTTGAGCTATCCAATTGCGTTAGGCCCGAGCCAACGGATTCTGCTTTTGGACCGGCGCTCATTCCAACATAAAGGACGCTTGCGGGTGCCCCAGGTCGATATCGCCGACCTATGCCGGTAGCGAATACTCCGGGTTGAGCCCACCCTGCAGCAACGGCTTCCCTATTGGCCTTCACCAAAGCGTTCCACGTTAGACGGGTGATCGGCATCGACATTTGTTCCCCCTCCTCAGGTGTTGCTGTGGTCGGCAACGCGTCAAGAGACGCGACCCGAATTTCCGGTTGCCGGGATGGGGCTCATGGGCCGGTCACTGTCCGAATGCCATTTGCGATGTCCCCCGCGAAGGACGTGACCGCATTCCAGAGCGGCTCGGACGTAAGCTCATCTAGCTTCACCGAAGGCCAGCCAGTGAGCTTGTCGGTGACTTTCAACGTCGATGATGGCCATTCGCGGATCGCGGACAGCAGTGCCTTCCTGGTATCGTCCGGGGCGTAAGCTGGCGTTGAGCCGAGATTGGCGAGGGACGTTTCCAATCGGCCCGATGTCTTACGCATGAAGAACACATAGGTGCGCTTTCCGTCCGGCCGCAGAAGCCCGGCTGCGAGCGCGTCCTGGCTGTTCGTCACCACGACGTCATAGCCGGTCGATCGCAACCAGTCCGTGGCCCGCTCAGCGCCAGCACGGGACTTCGCGCCATGCAGACTTGCGAGGTTTTCCAGCCATTCCGTTTCGGACAGGCGCTCAGCAACTTCGGTCACGGCCTTGGTCGTCTGTGCCCGTTCTGTCTGCCCAACCAGTCGCGGGACCAGCGTGCGAATGCCATTGGCGCTGGTGAACTGTTCGACCTCTATCGCCAGAACTTCGGCCGGGCGCATCTGTTCGTTCAGGAACTCAACAATGCGCGCCAGTTCCTTGGGGATGCGATCGGCGACGAACAGCATGCGGACTCGGCCGGACCTCAGATTGGCTTCCACAGCCCTCCAGAACGATTCTGCATCGGCGTTGTCTAGGAAGCTGGCGAGGTGAGTGTCCGGCTCCAGTCCTGCGCCCGTTGCCGTATCGCGGTATGCCTGCACAATCCGATCGATAGGCCAATAGGCGACGCCGTTCGCGGCATAGTCCAGCATCTGGGCCACGACCTCTCGGCGAGCCCTTGTGTCGGATGCCTGCTTCACCTCGACAAGCACGGGCACGCCTTGGCGATCCAGAAATAGATGATCAAGGGACCAACGATCAGAGCCGTTCACGGCGTCGGGAACGGGTTGTTCGCGTCGAATGAGAAGCAGCTTGCCTTCGGGTCCCCCTGCTAGCCTCAGCATGGCGGGATGATCGCCTAGCAGCCGCTGAAACAGGTCTTCGGATTCGTAGTCTGTCCGGTTCAGTTCGGTCAGCTGATTATCTTGTCCGACAAGGAAAATGCTGCTCATTTTCGCCCCGCTTGTTTGATGATTTCTTACGAGCTGCTGCGCGTGTCAGCAGAACATGGGTCTAGGTCTCAACGACCGGGTAGAATGGCCGACCCCAGTCCTCGGTTGAGTTGTCCATCATGATGTCGATCATGATGGGGATGAGAAACCCGATGATATCGGCCCCGTCACGAAGTTGGTTGCGGTTAGTGCTCGAGTTCCAAGTTGCGCCCCCGTGAACAAGTTGGTTGCGGAGCACATAGAGGCGGTCGAATAGCATCGACAAGATGTTGGCTGTATCGCGAGTCATCAGCGCGCCGTGGAAGGCACGCCTGGCGGCATTGAATCGTTGCTCCCAGTCGTCATAACCATCGATCCCATTTTGGTGGGACCAAAAAGGACCAAAGACGAAGCGATTCTCCAGAAAGAGCCGGATGGGGCCGGGAAAGCGTGTCCAGACCGCGTCATAGATGCGGCTGTTTTTGTCGAGGTCTCGCAGCATTCCGAAGAACCATGCGAATGCTTCACGCTCACCTCGCACGTCGCGCTCGTCCGCATAGGCCGCGTTAAACGCGATCCAGAGGAAGAGGAACGCTGCAGCGGGATCGTTGGCTTCTGCTTCAGCCCGTCCGATCCAACTGATCGACCGATGGACGCGAAGGCCGAAATTCTCGGGGAAACCCGCCCGAAGTTGACGCTGCTTTTCCTTGAGCGCCTCAAACCTAAGCCGAGCTGCCGCGTTGTCCTTCATCGATTCATTCCGTTCATCCTATCCCGTAGGCATGTCGGGAAGTGCGCAGAGCGTGTTCACGAGACGAATTTGCTCGACCGTCGAGCACCCCGCCTGCAGCAGTCGAGGCGAAAAAAATACGAGGCTCAGGGCCTTGCCGCGACTAACGGCGACATTGAGCCGCTCACGGGAAAAAAGGAACTCGATGCCCCGTGATGTTTCTTCGGCTGAAGACGCAGTCATTGAGACAATGGCAACTGGAGCTTCCTGCCCCTGAAACTTATCGACGGTTCCTACTCTGATGTCAGGCAAAGCTTCGACCAGAGCGTTCACCTGTGCGTTGTAAGGAGCGACAACGATGATATCGTCCTTCCGTAGCGGGCGCACCAAACCGTCACTGTTGGTCCATTTCCCGGCAAGCAGAAGGTCAATCTTCTCACGGATTGCAATGACCTCTTCAGGACATTCCTGCGCGCGCCCTTGGTGGGTTACCGGAATCCGCCATGCGCCGGCAAGGGGCAGTCCCGGTGAGTGGATTGCTTGCCGCGACGTCGTTTCGTGTGGATGCAGCCGACCTTCGTAGAACTGTGATGAAATGAAGCTGCAGACTTCGGGATGCATGCGACGCGTGACGGGAAGAAAAATTCCCCGGTCCGGCGCAACGTTCTGCCCTTGGCCGAGAACCCAGTCGAGGCAAGAGAGGTTTGCCGGATCAGGGTGCGCTCCCTGAATTACCTGGGGGAGTTGGCGGGGGTCGCCAATAAGGACAAGATTTTTCGCCGCATTCGACATTCCGATCGCATTTGCGAGAGAAACCTGTCCAGCCTCATCGACGAAAAGGTATTCGAACGCGCCCTCGAGTTGATCTCTCGAAAACAGCCACGCTGTCCCGCCAACTACCTGGGCCGTTTCAAGTGCAGCATCGTCATTGTTCCGCACACTCGCGATGGTCTCGTAGCCGATCGGGGCCTCGCCGGTGTCGGATCCAATCTTGTGCGCGAGCTGGACCTCCGCAAGGGTCAGTCCGACGTCGGCGTCATCGCGAAGCGCATCTACACAGGCCATCAGGACGTTACGGATGGCTTCGTGGCTATTGGATGAAACGGCGACGCGGTGGCCGTCCTTGACGAGCGCGAGGATGGCGCGCGCGGCGACATACGTTTTGCCCGTGCCGGGCGGGCCCTGGACTGGCAGGACTGTCGCATCCATCGCCCGAATGGCCGCTATAGTTCCTCGGAGGGGATCTGCCGCCTCATCCAAGGGAAGCGGTGGCGCACCTCTGAAGCACGGCGGATTGCGTGAGAGGAGATCCTCTGCCGCCTTGTTCGCGCGGTCCCCACACTGGTCCTTGATAACTTTATGGACAGCGGAGGGAATGGGTTTGGCATCTATTGCGAAGGTGGGAATAAGATCGAGCCGGTCCGGGAGCGTATCGCCGGAGCCCGGCCCCATTTTCAGCGTTACTCGCCGAGCACTGCGGTCGAGCGATGTGATGTCGACCTGTCCGAAACCGCCCTCGATAGCAAACTGCGAGGATTTGCCCGCCCTTAGCTTCGTCTCTTGCGGCGGATATCGGTAATCTCGCTCGTTCGACCTCTTCACCGGCCGTTTTGGCCCGTCAGCGACCAGGCCGCCAAGGCATTCCATATCATCGCAGAGCTCTTCGAAATCCTTCGCAGCGGCGTCGAAGACAGCCCACGCAGCAGGTTTGCGCTCGCGCCAATGGAAAACGCCGAGGTCATACAAGAGGCGCCGACGATCCTCAGGTAGGCTGGATTCAAGCAGTAACTTGGCGAGATCGTCGACCTCGGCTTCGGCCTTCATGGACTTCTCTGTGTAGCCTTCGCCGAGTTCCAGCCAGCGACCGTCCGGTCGGATTTTGAGCAGCCAATTGCGCAGCCGCTCCGTTGAGACGCAGTCAACGCGATTGTAGTCCTCGATCTCCTCCAAGATGGCGGCGTCACCGCTTTCACGCCACTTCTCGTAAGCGACAACGGATCCACCTGCAGTCTTCACCTCGCCAGTGCGGGAAAGATCGTAGAAAGCCTCCATAGCCTTGATTGAATAGGATGGCTCGGATGCATAGACGCCTCCCCGAACAACGGCATAGAGGTCGATGAAACGGCGCTCCCTCAGCCACCGATCGAGTTGCTCTTCGCCGACGCCGTGCCGAGTGGTGAGCTTGCGAAGCGCGCTGATTTCGTATGATGCGTAGTGGTAGATATGTGCTTGCGGGTTCTGCACTATGCTCTGCTCGAAGAGTGCAAAAAGGGCGACTATCGCCTCCTTCTCCTCCGCAAAGTCATGAGCCCAGAAAGCTTTGAAAGCCTTCCCATCCCAAACCCCGTGTAGGTATTCAAGGCCTTCGGTGCTGGTTTCAGCATAGAACGGGTCACCTTCGATGTCGTAGTAGAGATCGCCAGGATGGGGCCGGGGCATCAGGTCGAAGCCCTTGCCGGGAAGGGGAGGGCGCAGCGCATAGGAAGGTTCGCCACTCTTCCGCTCTTGCTGCAGCGATGCCTGAGTCCTGAGCTTTTCGAGTGTCGACTCGGCCATCCTCGGCACACGGCCGCGTTGTTGTGCGAGAGTGGCCATCGTTGTGATGCCGGTTGCCTCAAGCTTTTCCACCTGGGCTCTCGTCATGCCGGCAACGCGGAAAAGGCTGTCTTCTTGCTCCCATTCTCCAGCGCAATGTTCACGCCAGCGGCAGAGATTACAAGTTGCGCAGGGCACAGGTCGAGTTTTCGTTGGTTCGACAACGAAAGACTCAAGCCTCTCTCGCGCTGCGCGAGCATACGCCGCATATTCCGCGAGACGGAAACTGAAGCGCTTGCCGTCACCAAGCTCCACGTGTGCCCGCTCTGGACTACGGCCCTGGGCAGTTGCTAACAGGTCGGAATAAAGGACGAGTTGCAAGACATGAGCCGGGTCAGGTTTGCGCTTCAGCTTGGTGTCTGTAACCTCGTAAGAAAATCCCCCGAGTTTCGAGGGTAAATCAACCCGCTCGAGGAAATCGGAGTATCCGCCCCACATGTTTCCTTCGAGCGCTCCCTGGAAAACAATATCCGGGCCACTTCGAAGGGCCTCGAGGGTCGCTTTGACAGCTACATCGAAGGCGATCCCATCTTTTTCAATCTTGGAGATACGCTTTCCGCTTATCTCGAGCCGCGCCAGATGGGCCGCTTCGTGCGCATCGCCATATCTTTGAAGTAGGGCCGCGTCTTCACTGTCATCCGCCGGCTTCGGCCCCTCGCCTGCAAGATGTGCGAGGTCCAAGCGTGCTGCGTGCGAGCAGGCCATGAATCGCATCAAGTCCGAGGCCGATAGGCGAAGCCCATTGCCGTCGCGTCTCATCACGCGGCATCCAATACAGGTTCCTGGCCGATAATTGCGAGGCTCCGACCTCCAAGATCTCGGAAGGCTCTCTGTCGGCATGAAAATACAATGATCTGCAGATCTTGTGCCTGTCGCGTCAAGGCGTCGAAGATACGCTCGATGCGGTCGTCGTCGGTGTAAACGATCGCATCGTCAAGAATCACTGGCGCGGGGTTACCTGCCTTCGCCAGCATTCGAGCAAAGGCTAGCCGCACGAGAAGTGCGATCTGTTCCTTGGTGCCGCCCGACAGGATGTCAAAGTCTTCCTCCGTCCCGGCTCGAACCAGAGCCGTTGGCAGGACCTTCTCAGCATCGAAGCGAAGCTCAGCCTCGGGCCAGAGCAGTCGGATGAGTGGGGTAAGCTCCCTCAGGACGGGCTCAACGTAGCGGTCACGTGCAGCAGTTCGGGCGGATTCAAGTGCGTCGTCTACTGTCTGTAGGACTGAGACCTCGAACATGATCTCTTCAAGTCTCCGCCTCGCTGCTTTCAGTCGGATCTCGACGTCGGCCAGCTCTTCCTCGACGGCCTCCGCAGCATGCATTTCGATCGCCGTATCCAACTTTCCGAGATCAACGCAAATGCGTTGGCGGTCCTGTTCGAAGCGCGTGATGACCGATCGTGCACGTTGTAATACAGCCTTTGCCGCTTCAAGATCAGGCGCCACGGCCAAGATTGCTTGGCGCTGTCCAATCGCCTCGGCCAACGCGGTCCGATGCCCAACAAGCCCGTTCACAAGGCGCATCTTTTCAGCCTCGGCATCTTGGAAGCTGCTGAGCGCGGAGAGTGCCCTGGAGACCCTCTCCGCTGCGCTTTCTGCGGCTGCTGAAGCACGGGCCGCGGCCGTCTGCGCTATTTCGAACGCAGAACGGGCTTTCTCAAGTGTGCTGGTTGCGTCTGCAAAAGCATGTTTTGCTGCTACCTCGGCCTCCTGGGCCGCTCGTGCGCTCAGAAGTTCGGGTTCCGCTTCGGCGGGTTCAGGCAGGCGGGCGATACTTTCCCGTAGTGCTTCGATTCCATGCGGCGCCGCTCCATTCAACTGGTGTTCGGCACTACGGCATCGAGCTTCGGCCTCAAGCCGGAGATGCGCGGCTGCGCGAGCAGTCTCGATTGTCTCGTAGCCAGACGCTTCAAGTGCGTCGGCAAGAGCTTTCTCGGCTACCGCAAGTGTATCGGCGGCAGACTGTGCACCGGGATGGACCGCTAGGTATCCAATGCCGTCAATCTCCAGCGTGGCGCCGTCGGGTATTGCCACACGATTTCCATCGGGCATCGGCTTACCGTTGAGAACGACACCATCTTTTCGTCCAACGGCATACGTCATCGTGAGAGCGACGGCCTCGATCTCGCGTGCCTTTCGTAGAACCCGGACCTCTCCAGCCCGGTCCTCCAACTGACGCAGCACCTTGTCTGTGAGGCCAACCTTGGCGTCCGCTACGGCTTTCTCGAGCTCGGTCCGCAAGCCTTCGGCTTGGGCCAGTCGAACCGTAAGCTCGGTTCGCCGCTCTGCTGTCGCGGCGCATGTCTGAGCACGTAGTGCCCTTCGAAGAATTTCAGAGGCAGTTTCTGCCGATGAGGACGCCTTGTCGAAACTCCTTCTCGCCTCGATGAATACACCCTCGGCTTCACGGTGCCGCTCGTCCTTGATTGCGGCATCAGCCTTGGCCAACTCAAGGGCGGCTCCGGCACTCCTTTCTTCAGTAAGCGCGGCCTCGATTGTCGCAAGCCTCTCCTGGGCTCGTTCCATCTCAAGGCGTTTCGATCTTTCTGCTTCGATCGCTCGCTCAAGCGCTTCTGCATGACGGGATGCCTCGTCATGGGCGGCCTGCGCCTCCGCGAGCCGCGTCATCCTTCCCGAATCCTGCTCGCCGTCTTCAAGACTGGCAAGTTCGCGCCTTAGATTGCGCCGGCGATCAAGTTCCGATGATAGAGACGCCGCCTTTGCGGCAAGCCCAGCGCGTCGGAGATCGAGAGCCGAGACCTCGTCTTCCGTGGATTTTAGTGGGCCGCCAACTTTCGCTTTTCCGCTGTTCGTCAAATAGCGGTCAAGTTCCCTCCGACAACGGTCCCGCGTAGTGTCCATGCGACGCCCGCCGGTCATTGCTTCGACCTCGCCGGTGACTGAAGAGAGTAAGTCGCGCCGCGCTGAGTGGGCGGATTCGTCTTCGTCGAGACTGGTCAAACCCTGTCGCACCCAGAGGAGACCGGCCGGCCCCCCTTCCTTTGGCGCTTTGAGCACCTCAGCGAGCCATGTCTCGGCATCGTCCGCCTGCTTGATGAGGTGCCCGCCGCGGAAGACCTTGGCCTCGCCCTTGCGTGTCTTGCTCCAACGCTTCTCGACTTTGAAGCGGTCTTCCTTGATTTCAATTTCGACCGCCACTTGAGGATCACCGCCGGAATGCGGCGCAAGACTCGCGACCTCCTTGTCCCAAGACCTGTAGCCTTTGAAAAAGAGCGCGTGGAGCGCATCAACGATGGTCGACTTGCCGCTCTCATTCGGGGCCGAGAGGATGTTCAGCCCGGTGCCGATACCCGTGATCTCAACGGGGTCGGTGAACCTTCGGACATTATCGAGGCGGATCGCGAGGAGCTTCATTGCGTCTCTCCCTGCACATAGTTGTAAAGGCGTCTAAGTGCCGCCGCGGTGATCGCCCGATCCGTGGGGGGCGTTGAAGGATCTTCAGACCTCTGATGGAGGCCTTCAGCTGCCAACCGAAGTGCGCCGCTCAACGCAATTCCATCGAGATCTTCCAGGCTGCATTCGGTTGCGAGATCTGCATCGTCGAATTCGAAATGCCAGAACTCGGGCTTTGCAAGCTCTGCTGCACGCGTCAGAGCCATGCGCGCTGGCAGGCCCAGCCAACCGGTGGCTCGAATCTTTAGAAGCATGTCGCGCCTCCCCTTGCCTTCGACCGGCAACAGCGTCTCCAGCGCAGCTAAGGCGTCTTGGGCAGGTATGAGTGGAAGTGGTGCTTCCCGCCAGTCGAATTGACCGGTCTGAATGGTGTTGACCTCGGGCACCGCGCCCGGAGCTAGGAGAGTGACAGCGAGGCAAGTGCCGGGGCCGCTGTGTTTGAATCGATCGCGCTCGGGAGTGCCACAGTAGAAAGTGCGATCGCCGAACTGCTTCAGCCCATGCCAATCACCAAGCGCGAGATAGTCGAGCCGAGCAGTCTTGGCGCGATCGGGCGGTATGATGTCGGCACCGCCGTCCTCGGACCCGAATGTAAGGACCCCGCCATGTGCAAGCCCAATTCGGAAGTGGTCAGCAGGAGTAGCGCAAAGGGGCATCCACTCTGTCAGATCGCGGCCGGGAAAGCGGCGAGGCACCGGCGCGGGCAGGAGAACCACGCGCGGCGCGATCTCGACGGGTTCCGACGCATCAAGAAGATGAACGTTCGTTGGAGCGTGGGCGCGGACGCGACTCCAGAGTGCTTCAGCCGCCAGGCTGTCGTGATTTCCGGGAAGAATCCACCATTGAAGGCCTTGCGCAGAGCTCATCGCAGCCAAGGCGTGACGCCAAACGGCGTCGGAAGGCGTTTCCGTGTCAAAAACGTCTCCAGCAAGGAGCACGTGGCTTGCGCCGTGATCTTGTGCGGAAGCGGCCAGACGTCCGATCGCCGCGTGCCTCGCCTCGACCAGGCGACCGCGCGCATCTTCCGGAAGGTTGCCGAACCTGCGACCGAGGTGCAGATCAGAAGAATGAATGAAACGAAACATGTGAAGATCACCAGAGCCATATTGAGGCGGACCCAAAAGTGCGATCCGAATTCACATGAGCTATCACGTGAGGGTGTCAGAAGCTGTCATGGAGAGGAATGGTCGCGAACGTCGAAGGTTGAATTATCGAACAAAGTGTGAACATCAATTAGGGAAGTGCATCAAAATCAGCCCTTCGGGCCGCGTGAACGATAGCTGCAAGCTCTGTGGGTTTGATGACCTCAACATTATCCCCCCATTGGTAAAGGTGCCAGGCCATCTCGAGCCACCCAGAGGCCTTGAACCGCACTTCAAGTGCGCCATCTTCAGTTACGCGCACTCGTTGATTGGGATGGAAGCGCCATTCCGCAGCGCGCTTGGCCGCTTCGGGAGCGAAGCGCCACACGACCTCACCGAACTGGCTGTCGTCTTGGAATGATCCGAACGCTCGCGCTGCGTGTGCTGCAAGATCAAAATCGAAGTCTCGCGCAAACCACTCGTCCGTCACTTCGACCGCACTAATTCGGTCAAATCGGAAATGCCGAAGCTTCAGTCCTTTGTCTGGCTGCCTACCGACGAGGTAGCGCCGCGCTCCGAGAAGAACGCCGTAAGGTTCGACAACACGGAGACTGTCATTGTAGCTGAAGCGAAGCTTGTATGGTCCGCGAAGCGCTGCGGTCACTGCGTCTGTAACGGCCTGTGCAACGGCAACGAATGGCCCAGGCCTTGCGGCAACTCCATGAACTTCCAGCATCGCTTCCGCATCAGCTTCCGCGCGCCGTGCCTCCGTGACCGGCAGCGCTGCCAGAAGACGGTCACGAAGACTCGCCAAAGCGCGAGCCTGCCTTGAATCACCGCTTTCGCGAAGGCGAGAAATGGCGAATTCGAGCCCCTCGAGTTCCTCATCCCCGGAGAGCCGCAACCTAGCAAGTGGGACCTCGCGAACAATCCAGCGCCGTTCTCTCGTTTGATCTTCCACGATATCCACAGCGTGTGGAAATGCCTCGGAGAGCGCTGAGGTCATGCGCTGCGCAGTTCGATGACTTACCTCGAAATGCGCACAGATATCGGTCAGTGTGACGCCGCGGAACCTGGAGCAGGCGAAATCGGCTAGTCTGAGAAGTTCTTTTGCCTTGGAATAGGACATGGTAGTTCCGGTGACATATGCATCGGTCACATAGCCCTGCAGGGAGACGGGAACAGCGACTCCTCTACAATACACAAGTTGCTCGTGCCTCAAAGGGCAGCACGACAACTGTTACCTTTAGAGCGAGGATCAGACGTGCCAGCAGTTCTATTCGAAGCGGATAGCAAGATCTGGCCTAGGCTGACGCGATATCGCCTAGGACGCGATATCGCCTAGAGTGGTGGATTATGAAAACTCCGTATGCCGACGAAATCAGCCAGGCGGACTACCTCTTCCGCGATCGGGTCAGGGAGCGCGATCTCGACAACTTTCTGGTCGAGGAGCTTTTTGCATCCCCGGCCTTTCTCTCATGGATGGTGTCGAAGGCTGGGAACTCCTTCTCGGCGCCAATGAGTCAACACGTGCTGCTGCAGAAGTCGCCACCCCGCGAGAAGGATCGCCGTCAGACTGACGTGCGGATTGGCTGGTTCGACGATGATCAGACGCTCCGGGCCTGCGTCCTAATCGAAAGCAAGGTCACGGCCGACTTCCAAGCCGGTCAAGCGCAGGCGTATGCTGCAGAACTGGCGGCTTTGCGCGAGCGCCTTGGAAGACAGGCAGCCAGTGCGCTCCTCGTCGCGCCAGCCGCCCGGCTGGCAACGCTCGCCCACGATGGTTCGTTCGAAGGCGAGATTGCGATCGAACACATCATCGAATTCCTTGAGAAGCGGGTAGGCGAGACTGAGAACGGTGAGATCGCACTACGCCTGAGGGCGCGGATCCAGCTACTCGAAGCGCTGTGTGGGAAGCGCGCGTCCACGGGGTGGGTCGGGTTCACAATCCCAGAGAAGCGGGATTTCGCTGAAGCTTACTCTGCGCTTGCGTCCGAGATCCTGCCGAAACTGACTGTTCGGCCCTCAACCGATGGACCCAAGGCAATCACGCGCATTTTTGATGGGCTCGTGATTGAAGGCTTGCCGTCGCCGATCCTGCGACACGAATTCGGCGCTGGGACCGGCTGGAAGTATGCGAACGTCCAATTCCGCGGGATGCTCGATCGCCTGGAAGGGTTGCGAACGAGTGGTTTGTTTGAGGCCACTCCCTATTCGGCAGAAGAGGCCGGGCAGTCGATCGCGATAAGGGTCCGGACCCCGGCGATCAATCCGATGCGCCCGTTCCTTGACCAGCGCGATTCGGTTGAGCAGGGTCTGCTGGCAATCCGCGATCTCGTTAAGTGGCTCCGCTCGAAATCAACGGAGCTTGCTGTCTTATTGAAGATCGAGACGACCAGGATCGCCCCTGTGCCACGTGTTCCCAGCGAAGCGGAATTCGCCGCGGAGCTGATGAACACATACCGGCAATGTGAGCACCTAGGATACAAGCCGACCGGCATGCTGCAGATGATGCAGGAGCACGGCGCGATTGTCACAGCGCGGCGCCTGCTCGCTTCCCCGCCATCCGAAGGCTTCAACAGGCTTGCGTTGATGGGAAGGCTTGATCTCGCCATCGAGTCGATCGTGCAGCGGGAGCCATGGAGGCAGCTGTTCACCGATGAAGAACTGAATCGCGCCAAACGCCGTCTGATGTGACACGCTCGGACCTTGATTTTGCGATCACATTAGCTCTCGCGCATGTTTGGTCAATCTGATTAACAAAGAGAAGGGCAAAGTAGCGAATGTCTAATCAGCACAATGGTCCATTCTTCTTTTGCGCGATCACACCCACGCTTGAGTGGTCGGTCGAGCTAAAGGCCAAGGATGCAGGTGGCGGACGAAAGCTTGGATACAGAGCATCAGGAAAGATAGAGCGACGAAAAGTGCCAAGCGGATACGGTATCCAGGTTCATGATGCAGAGAGGGCCGTGTGGACGACGATGCCGCTGAGTGATCGAAAAGATCTTCGACAGCAGTTCGATGCATTGCTGACACTTGCTTTGCAAACGATAGCAAGTCATGGACATTTGGAAGGGTTGCCGTCGAAATAGCGATCAATGGATTGAGGGTTATCGCATGACGCTGAGGGAACTGATCGAAGCTCTTGAGTTAGCAGACGTAGCGGGCGCCGGTGACGCCCCGGTCAGAGTTGTAATGAGGAAGGCCGATACGAACGAAGGCCTGCAATACGAACTCCTCGGGGTGCAAGGAACGGAAGGTTGGGACAGCCCAATCGTATTGATCTATGCGGGAGGGCACGCAGCAACAATGGACTGGCCGGTGAGCATCTAGCTCGGTGAAACTACGCCAGAAAGTCCGCGAAAATGCCACATTGCTGAACGCGAGCCGGTGAAAATCAGCTATAGCGTCCGAGCCATCCAGTGCAGCACTCCAAGCGCAATCCGAAAGGTGCGCTCGTCCCGGCAGTAGATCAGCGGCGGACGTCCGTCGAGCTTGCCATCTACCGCCTGCCTCACAACACGTGTAGCGGTTTCCCCGAAGAGCTTCGTGGCTTCATCGTCCAGCTTTGACCGCCACTCCTTGGCGACGCGTTCCGCACGCAGCGACTGCGCGAACGTTCTCAATGCCTCTTCGGCCTGCTCAAGGCCGGCGGAGTTCCTCTCGGCGAGATCCAGCGGGAGGGTTCCGTTCTGATCGGCAAGCGGGGTGCGAAGGAAATCGATGCGATCTTGCCCGTCCAGCGCCTCTTCCGAAAGCCTGATTATCGATTGCCGGCGACCGTCCGCTTCTTCCACTGCACGTTTGGCTTGGGCTTTCGCATCATTCTCGGTTTTCCGGGAGATGGCCTCCTTGATGGCGCGTGCCGCTGGCAGGTCGTGTAACGTGGTTGGTGATGTGCTGCTTCGCAAACACAGCACAGCGAGTAAGCCCTCCAGGTCGCTGTCGATCGAAGATTCTGCGTCGACCGCCTGCTGGCGCGGCCTTCCTCTCTTCGTCATCTGCCACCAGGATTCGACCGTCATCGATCCGCGATCCTCTGCTGGAATCAGATCCAGGATTCGCGAGACAAGGCTCGAAACATGATTCCGACGACCAATTCTCTTCCGGTCAGCTGCCTCCCAGTCGTGCCATCGGCCTGCCAAGCCGGTGGTGAGCGCGAAGGAGAGGTGTTGCTGTTGGGTTAGTCGCACCTCGGCTAGGGCCTGAAGAAACCGGTGGACGGCCTCCCACGGTGTAAGGAACTCATGGTCGAGACGGCGCATCGCATCGGCAAGCTCTTCCGTCAGCGTGACAAAGTCGCTGTGGACATACCCCTCCTCGACGAGGCGGGAGATGATGTGGTCTGTCGATAGGAAACGATGATGATAGAGCCTTGGTCGCAGGATTGTTGCAAGGACCACCGACCGCCAAGTCTCGCTTCGGACCGTGAAGCAACCTGTTCCTCCGATCTGGATCCCAAGATGTTGGCGCATTCCGAGAGCACGCATTGCGGCCAGATCTTTGATGCGAAGGTTTTGCTCGCCAGCACTCCGACGGGTCTCGCGATATGCCTCGATCTTCTGCCCCGCAATGGATGCCAGTCGTTCAGCGTAGGCATCGGCGTCCTGTCGCGCGCGAAGGCGCATCTCCTCAACCGCGAGCTCGATCCTTGGACTGAACAGCCAAGTGCGTGGCGCGGCCGATATAACGGCGCGTCGCACTTCTTCCGGCAGAGCGTTGCGGGGCACAGAAGACATGTCGATCTCTAAGGCCGCCGTCCCCAACTTCTTCAAGCGGGAAATCTTCTCCTCCCCGCATGGGTGAGACACGGCAATTTCAACGAAGAGAGTTGACTCTCCGACTTCGAGGCGGAGGTCAGGTATCACTTCGATATGATCGCGGAATTCTAGCGTCGCATGATCGACGGTGATCTCGCGTTCTTCGGCGATTAATTGTTCATAGTCGCCATATGCTGCGTGCTCACGGGGAATGGTAAGCCGCAACTCATCCCGGATGATTTCCTTGCAGAGGAGATGGAGTGCCGTCTCTGGTCCGCCCCCGCAAGCAGGGCCGTGGTGGGCGAAGTGCGCGGCCCCTTCAGGTCATCCTTGAGGTTGGCGACCAGCGCTGCATTGCAATGCGGGCAGACTAGGCCACAGGCTAGACCGCGGCTCGCCCTCGAGATGTGATATAGCTTCCCGGTTTCGGGGTTCCGGCCGTAAACCAGCCGCGCACTATCGCTGCCAAAGTGCCGGCGAATCTCAAGGTCGTCGTGGCCCTGATTGATTGACATAGGGTGGACAGTAGCCGCCAGCATGGGACGGGGGCTAGTCCTCATCGCAAACCCGTATCAAACTCGCGTCTAGTCGCATTCGAAATGTGGCAACGCATTGAAATATATCTGTTAAGAGGAAGTCACCGATTACTTAGTTTGGAATACAGGCGACGTCCGACGTGGCATGATCTCTTCATGACGGAGAAGATCCTGGAATCTTACTCGCTTTTCCCGCCGAAACTTCTAGTGGAGGAGGTTTTCGGCAAGAAGTGGCAGAAGATGCGTCCCGTTTCTGCCTATATGCGGGCTCTTGAGCGCGACCGCAATTGGCTCGTTGCCCACTGCCGGGAGCGGTATGCGGAATACGAGGAGATATATGCGCTCTACGAGCGTGCCATCAGCGATTTGAAAGAGCGCGACGAGCGCACAGCCGAATTTCAGGCCAGGTTGGATGCGATCGTCCAACTCGCAATGCTCGTAGAACCCGATGAGGAGATTCTGATCACCAGTTAGTGGCAGCGGCGCGATTTAGGACGTAGACTCATTATCGTGTAGCCAGATGCGGACTGAGACGAGTTTGAGGGCAGCGAGGTAGTTTTCCGCCAGTTTGTCGTATCGGGTTGCGATCCGGCGGAAATGCTTGGCCTTGTTGAAGAAGCGCTCGACGAGGTTGCGTGCCTTGTAGAGGAAGGCGCTGAAGCAGATCGGGTCCTTGCGGTTGGCCTTGGGTGACGGCATTGCGCAAGGCGTTGGCATCATAGCCCTTGTCGGCAAGCAGCATGGCCCCTTCCGGCAATTCCGTTATCAAGTCCGCTGCGGATGCGATGTCACTCATCTGACCCGCCGTGAGCATCACCTTTATCGGCCTGCCTTTGGCATCGACAGGAGCATGGATTTTGGTTGTCAGCCCACCTCGGGATCGACCGAGACTATGATTGGGATCCCCCCTTTTTGCCGTCGCACCCTGCTGGTGGACGCGAACAATAGAAGTATCGATCATCTGCACCTTGCCGTCGTGGGCTTTGGTGACCGCATCCATCAGGCGGTCCCAGACACCAGCTTTTGCGCCAGCGGTTGAAGCGATTGTAGATCGTGGTGGGCGGTCCATAGCGTGCCGGCAGGTCGGCCCATCGCGCACCGGAGCGCAATACCCAAAAGATGCCATTGAGAACCCGTCGATCATCCACGCGCAGCAAGCCTCGCGGCTTGTTGGGCAGATGCGGCTGTATCGCGCGCCAATCGAAGTCGGTTAGGTCGTATTGGTTCATGGGCAGTCTGAATCACAAACTGGCGCAACATGAACGCCGCAGGCTTGACCGCACCATGGAAGGCGGACGTGAAAGGTCGATGATGAGCGAAGATATGCCCTCGTTGTTTTACCCAGGCATGCCGGAGCGCACGGAGCCTTGGACAGGTGACTACGAGATCCTATGGAGCATCTACATACGCTGCAACAACAGGCAGAAGCTGCACCGTGTTCACATCCCGGCACTCGAAGCGATCATTGGCCAGCCCCACGGCGAGAAGCGATCGAAAAAGGTCTCTATCTACTCGGTCAAAATCGATCGCGTCGGCGAACGGGTCTACGTGCTGTCAGATGGCAAGCGCCTCATCACTGCATGGCCGCTGGAGAGGCGGCTTAACGAGAAACGACGTCAAATGCGTCAGAGTGATGACTAAAGATCCATGGGCGATGGGCGGATGTTCCGTCCCCCGCAGAAGCAATATGGTCGACTGCTTCAACCCGATCTCTTTCCGCTGGTGCCTCAACACGGCGACGCGCTGGGTTGATGAACTCATGCGAATCTCCGTCTTTCGGTTGCGAGTAACGCCCGCAAGTTGCATGGAACGACCCGCGATTGCGTCTCTTTCAGAGCTCCGCCCGGAACATCACTAGCGTGTTAGGGATTGCACGCAAATAGTGATACTTTGGGAAGGTTGTTGAAACCACGCGGGGGGAGGAAATCATGCGTCGCGCAGTCAGCTTTATGGAAACTATTCCCAAAGTCAATCAGGCCGCGTGCTCTTGAATATACTTTCTCCGGATGTATTATGCCGGCTGTTCGGCCGTTCAAGGCCATTGGGGAACAGAATGATCACCTTTGTTGAGAACGAAAACGGGTCCATCACAGCAACAATTCCAGTGCAGCGGAAAGATGCCGACACGCCAAATCAGCCAGGTCAGAAACCAGGAGATGATCCCAAGACAGTGACTTACTGCACCCTGCCGGACATCGCAGGAGCCTACAATATCCCGTTGAAGGGACCGGGCGAAGAAATCCACCTCATTTTGGGACGTATATGCTCCAACTTCAGCCTGGACTATCGCGCCGCCGACAATGAAAGACTCGCCTCTTGGGATCTGATAGCCCTAAGCACGACGTCTGAGGTGATGTGCGACAAGGATCAAAAGGTATACGGGTTCAAGGATCTCACTTATGAGCACGAGCTTTTCCAAAAGGGTTTTTTCCCAACTCTCTCACTGAAAAAGTTCAAAGGTGACGGCACAACGCGTAAATGCTCGAAGACCCTCATTTCCTTGGATCCAACGGATCCGGCTCGCACCATCTCTATTGATCCAAACATTTTCCAAGTCTGCGACAACATGGGTTACATCAGAGTCACGTATTATGCCGGCACGATCCCCTGCCCATAATCGCGTGCCGCAGGCCTCGTGGGGCTGACCACGAGGCGCTTTTAGCAAATGCCGAGGAGCTGTTCGGGCCGAGCAGATCCGAGCAGCCAGGCCTCATGATTGAGAAATAAGCCCGCTCAACCTTTAATGACAATTCGTAGCGCGTGGATGCACGAAACCGCTACAGCTGGTGGGGTCACTTGGGATAGCTTGGATTACCGCCGTGTCGTGAACGCGCCAAGCCAATGGTGCAGGTCGATTCCTGTGCGACACCTGTTTCGAAGACCTGCCGATCGGAATCCCCAGGAACCAACCGACATCCTTACATGGGCAAAATGCCCCAGACACGAAGTCCTAGGAATACCGCGGTCCATCTATCCGGATACCTTTTGGCGCCACCAAGATCCGAAAAACGGAAGCACCTCACCTCGTGGGTTACACAACGCACGCACATCGTCGGCGATCGGCCTTCCCGGGAACTGGAAGTCTGTTGATCGGATATCTGCGTGTGAAACGACAAGCCGCTTCCGACGGTGCGCATGCTCGCCTATCGCGCCAATCCAGTATTTGGGCTATTCTGACGCTCAAAAAGGGTGAGGGGGAAATTAATGGCATTGAATCCGCAAGCGGCGGCTAACATGGCTGCGAACTTGGTTGCAGAGGAAGTGGAGCTCGCAAGGCAAAGGGCGCTCAATCTGGAGATGGGCAAGTTTAGGGCGGCCTCATGGGACAGGGCTGCCACTGGCTTCATTACAGGCGGTTTTCTTAGCCCGCTCGTTAGTTACGTCGTCGGCACCAAAACGTGGGTGTTGAACGACTACGTGGAAATGGGGTTCGCGATCGGCATTTGCCTAATCTGTGCAATGTTCCTAAATTTCAACGGACGAGACATTCTCGAGGAGACGTTCAAATGATGATGATCCTGCTTCTCGGCGCGGCCGGTGCGATCGTCGTCGTGGCCTCATTCATTTCCAAAAACTCCTTCAAAAAGAGCATGGTGGAATTGCGCGCGAAGGAGGATGCCTATCGAGAGAAGGTATCCAAGTTTCGATCCCAAGAAGCCGAAGCGCTAAGCGAAGGTGATACCAAAACGATGGATATCGGCGGCGGCGGCATGAGGGTCGTCCTCGAAACCGTAAGAGATGTGACTGATGAGTTGCGTGGTAATTTCTACGCGCCCAGTCGTTTGGTTAACCCTGGCGAATGGCTCGTGGCGCGTGAAAGAGTAGGCGGTTTCGTCTATTTCGGCCACGGTGATGCGCTCGAAGCTGCGCGCGGTGCAGTGCGCGAAAGGCAGTCTCAGCCCCCGAAGACTCCTCGTCACGGTAGCTCGAAGCCGGCCACGAAGTAGACGGCCTGATCCGCCCGTTGAGTATCCGGTCTTCAAAAGGCTGAGCTTGAATGCCATAGTGTCGGTATGGCTCTTTTAAGCACCGGCACCGTCGAAATTAGTTGCGAAGAATGCGGCTCCCGCTACCTAGCGACCTGTCAGGATGGGCCGCAACGAGAGCGGGGAACGATCAATTGCGACAGATGTGGTCATCCATTTTTGAATGGAACGGCTCTAGAGACTATTTGGGCGTGGAATTGATCGAGGCGGGAAGCTAGCGCGCCTGTTCTTCCCTGCCGACAGACCGTCATTATTCGATAAAGGGCGACCGAGGTCGACGTCGAGCAGCTCTATGAGCGCCTGACAGCCGCCTGCGGTCCAGTCGATTTCTATGAGGAATGGGAAGACGTCGAAGATCCCGACGAGCCCATCATCCACTATTCGCACCTGGCACCAATAACCCGGGCCCAGTCAGCCTGGCAACGCGCAGCCGACGGTCGTGTTGAGGCAAACACACCGGCAGGCAGGGCATCGGTTTCCGTTGTGACCTGTTAAGGACTAGGCGAGTTGCACCTCGCCTTTTCCTTTGCGATACAGAGCCCATGGATACCCAGGGGGAGAAAAGCGTGACACCAGCATCCGTGCGTAAATCTATCCTGGAGATGCTCCAGAAATACGCGACAAAGCATGTGGTCAAGGAGGGCGCCGGTGTCATCGTGATCTACGACCCCCTATACCCGGACAACCTCTACCATGCAGTCGCAATCAGCTTTCACCAGGCAGATCCCTTCCTGCGCGCAAAGGCCAAGCGCGCTGCTCGCACACCGCCACGCAAGACCGCGTCCAAGGCCCGGAGGATCCGCAAGTAAGCCCAAGGGCGCCGATCCCACGGTTGCACCGTATTGGACAGGGCCAGAAAATAGCGGACCTGCTGCATCTCCATGAATTTTCGCCCCCCAGCGAAATCCGATTCGTCAGCGATAGCTAATTTGTGCCCATGCTAACGCAACAGGGAGCCAAGGCAAAGCCGCCGCCCCAATTCGTCTTTGATGTCACAAGCGCCGGTCATTTTGTCGGTCGTCACAACGTTACAAAATATGTCGTAAGTCATTGATTTTGCATAACCAATTCAGAGTTCAATCCTCTCTCGCAGCACCAGTTTCCAACATCCCTGTTGCCGCACGATCGTCCTCTGCATTTGCGAGGGCGAGGCGGGTACATGGGATGGCGCGGCCCTCGTGCCGGCAGACCCGATCAGCGGTTCATTGCTTCAGAAAATGGCTGCCACAGGCAAATCCAGCCGAAGCGCATTCCGGCAAGACACGATTCATTAACCAAGATGCTATTCATCGACATGACGTATTGTGGCATGGATGCCCGTCTTCGCCGGTCAGATCCATGCTTGTCAGGAAGAGGGCCGAAAGGCTCCTGATCTGGGCGGAAAATCTAAATCGCCCGAAACAAAAGAACGTGCAAGGCATGAACGTGAGCGAAAACGTGCAAAACGCCCCCGGTGCTTCCCGTCTTTGGACCCTGCCTGCCATCATCGCAGCGTTCCTTTGCCTGTGCGCTACCGGCGCGTTCGCGGAGACGCGTGCTTTGAGGATTCAACATCTCCATACGGGCGAGAAGGCTGAAATCGTCTTCAAGCGCAATGGGCGCTATGATCCGGCGGGATTGAAGAAGATCAATCTCATGCTGCGCGATTGGCGTCGCAACGAACCGACGAAGATGGATCCGCGCCTGCTCGATCTTGTCTGGCAGGCCTATCGCGCCAGCGGCTCGACAGCCTATATCCATGTGGTCAGCGCCTATCGTTCGCCGGCGACGAACGCCATGCTGCGCAGCCGCTCGAAGGGTGTGGCCCGGGAGAGCCAACACATGGTTGGCCGCGCGATGGACTTCTTCCTGCCGGATGTGCCGCTGAAGAAACTGCGCGACATCGGCCTCAAAATGCAGGGCGGCGGCGTGGGTTATTATCCCACCTCCGGTTCGCCTTTCATACACATGGATGTCGGCAATGTGCGGCATTGGCCGGGCATCAGCCGCCAGGAACTCGCCAGGGTATTTCCGAACGGCAACACACTGCATGTGCCGAGCGACGGCAAACCGCTGCCCGGCTATGAGCAGGCGTTTGCCGCCTACAAATCGCGCAAGGGCGCCGGCACGCCCAACATCGAGCTGGCAAGCGTCGACGGCGGCCAACGCAGGCCGCGTGGCCTGCTGGCGACGCTCTTGGGCGGGGGCGGCGCAGACGAGTCCGATGATGTCGCCGAAGCGGTGCCGGCGCCACGCAAACCGGCGAGGTCCGTCGAACCCAGACCGGCCGGACAGGGTATCGCTATCGTGCCGCCGCAGGATGCCCAGCGGGTGGACATCCAGATTGCTGCCAGCGATCCAGGCGAAGAACCGCTTGCCGGGCAGAAGGGGAAGACGCCTGAAGCGATCGTCATGGCGATGGCGCCGGGCTCAGTGCCGCTGCCGGCCTTCGCACCGCGCGCCGAGTTCACGGCACCCGTTCCCACCCCGGAAACCGCACCGTTGGCAATCGCCGGCGCGTCCACGGCGCAGGCCGAGCTGGCCGTTGCCAAGCCGGACGCCGCGAATGCCGATGCCGCTGCCACGAGCGTCGCGCCGGAGATGATGGCGCTCAACGTCCCATTGCCGACATGGCGGCCGGAAAGCCAGTCAAGCCCGACGCGCCAGTTGGAAGCAGCCAAATCTGGCGATGCCATCGGTGTCTTGCTGGCCATGCATCACCCCGACGACGGGCTGGCCGGCGAGCGGATCGCGGCGCCTGCGTCAAAGCCAGAAGATCGCGTCAGGGCGAACCCCAAGGCCGACCGTGTCCAGCGGCGCCCCGATTCCGAGGCAGATCGCGCTGTTGCCGGTGGGGCCGCATTAACAGGGGCGCCCATGATTGCCGCCAATTTCATCCGCACGGCGCCGGAGCATGTCTATCTCGATGGATTCCAACCGCGGGGACGGACGTCCGATCACCGCCGCTTCACCGGCTCCGCGGTGAAATTCCTGCCCATCGCCAGTTTCAAATAGAGGGCGAAAGCACCGTTCGATCCAGTATCGAAATGTGTTGCGCCATATCGATGGCCGGGGCGGTCACGGGATTCGCAATGCCGAACCCTTCCGCGCTATAACACTTGGCGAGCAGCGCGCTACTGCAGCGGGCAGTCGGCTCGTTGCTGTCGGCCGCCATCCGTTGCCTTTCGAGCAGATCGCCCCGCGAACTTGCCAGGATCGTGGTGGCGGCGCAAACGTGCACGAGGCATATTTGGCCCCGCCGGCCGCAACCGGCGGGACTAAGCCACAGGCCGCCCAGCGGGCGAGTTCTGCGAAAAGGATCACGCCTGGTGAATCACCAATTCGCTGGTCATGGGAATTCCTCTAAGGGCGCCAAGCACCATGTTGTGCGAGATCGCGCGTTCATGAATTTTCTCCAGATCGGCGCGGGGCGCCGAAGAACACACGGTTGCGCTGAGGTGCAGGGACACGTAGCAATGCCGGGCGTCCACGGGCGCCGTGAGCCCATCAAGTCCGTCGAACTCGCCACGCGGGTCGAACACGCCTTCCGCGATGAAATCGACCGAACGAAGATCGACCCCCGCATGCGCTGCCAGCATCGGATAATCCGAGCCGGCGCACACAGCCGCCGCGGCAAAGATCTGCTCCCAGGGAAAGACGGCGGTCGGCGAATTGTCCTTGAGGCTCGCCGGTCGCTCCAGTAGCGGTGTTGTGTAAGGATCGCCTGATTGCGGGTCGAAGCGGTAGCGGGCACGATAGGTGCCACGCACCGCGTCACCGTGTTTCTTTAGCACGGACACGATATCTTTGACTGTGCTGACGGTTTCTCCGAAGACTACTGGCATCTTTACCTCCCTATAAAATGAGAATTCCACTCCCTATTCCGGTCCGCGGATGCCGACGACGGTTGCCGCGGCCTGGCCCCAATCCCGACAATGTGCCGACAAGGCTCGCGCTACTTGGCAGGCGCGGCAGCCTGAGCGTCGCCGCCGAGATCCTTCTTGAAGGTCTCAAAGTCGACCTGCATGCCGTTGAAGATCGTGCTCCAGTGCCGTGACAGAGCGGCGATAGCGACGGCCTCTTCGATCTCGTCCTCCGTTGCGCCCGCCTGTTTTGCGCTCTCGGTGTCTTCCCAGATGCAATACTGGCAGGGTATTTGTGCGGAGACGGCGAGCGAGATCAGAGCCTTGACCTTCGGCGGCAGGGCGGTTTCGCTGGAGAACTGCAGAGCCTTCACCTCTGCCCAGGCGCCCGGCAGCGCTGCTTTTGAAACCTGATGGAGAAAGGTCGGCACCGAGCCGAGCGTCCGCTCGACGTCCTTATAGGTGGCGTCGACCTCAGCTTGACCGGCCCAGCCTAAGCCTGATGACAACAATGTGGCGCAGACGACAGTCGATGCGAACGCCGTGTGAAGGAGGCGGCGCGAGCGGCTGGGCCCGAGCTCGCCGTGGTGTGCGATGGAAGCAACATGGGAAACTGCGAAGGCGAACATGATCTCTCTCCTCTTTGGAACCATTTGCGTCCGGGCCAGATGATGCCCGCGTGCTGTAAGGAGTCACGGACGGGAGAAAAAGTTCGATCAGTCGTCCTCGATTCTAGGCGGACGCGGCGAAAGATGAAGATGCAAGCGTCGGGCCTTGCCGTCTCGCTGAAAGATCACCAGGACGACACCCGGCGGGCAGTGGAAAGGGTCTTCCGGCGGATTGACGAATAGTCCCTCGATCACAGTGACCTGGCTGGCGCTGAGAATGCGCTGCGGTTCCAGGCGGACGCCGGCTTCCGTGTCGGCGTCGACTTCCCAGGCAAGGAATGAGCGACCCAGCACTGGTTTGCTCGTCCCGCGGACAAGATGCAGGTCCTCTGCAAAGTGCCCAAGGAAGCGGTCACGCTCGCCATGCTGGTTGAGCCCATTGAAAATTTCGGAGTAGAATCGCTGGCGCTCGCGAGACTGCGAGCGAGCCTCTGTGTCGGCAAGGCCCGCCGTTTCCAGCAGCATCTCGGCAAGCTTGCGTTTGGCTTGCGACAAACGACTGCGAACCGTCCCAATCGGGACACCCAGAATGGCGGCCAGTTCCTCGTAAGACTGATAGCTTCCGAAATAGCGCAACATGGCGGTAGCCTGCAGCGGCTCGGGAAGCTTGCGTAGGGCGTCCCAAACCCATTCGCGAAGCGCGACTTTCTCCAGCCGCTCCTCAATGCTTGCGCGTTCGTCTGGGCGGTCTGGAATGTCGGCGGTCAAGATCTCGCGTCGTCGTCGACGCAATTGTTGCAGGCAACAGCGGTGCAACACAGTGCGAAGCCAGCCACCGACGGCTTGCGGATCCTTGAGTTCGCCGATGCGCCTCAGCGCGATCAGGAAAGTCTCATGCACAGCATCTTCGGCGTCCGACCCATAGCCGAGCATGTTCAGCGCTATCGCATAGAGCCGTGCGCGATGACGTTCCAGCAGCAGGCCGAGGCAACCACAATCGCCGCCCCGAGCGGCAAGGGCCAGTTCGGCATCACTCGGCACGATATGAGTTTCGTAGCCCATGGGCTTAAGATGCATCAACTGGCGAAAAAGTTCGAATGCCAGTTCAGCTTCGTCGCGATCCGTGTTCGGCGGGCACCAGTTCACCAATGACGCTTTGATGGGGTTTTGGATTGAGGTTATGACCCTCACTTCACGTCCGTAACAACCGGCCCCGAAACGGGGTCCGTGAGAACCAGGCTCGCCGCCAAGATACTCAAGCGAGATCGAAAGTGCATATGGCAGTGAGCAAGGATTGGATTCTGGCGGATGCGGGCGATCTACGCGGCTAGATTCAATCCTGTAAAACTTTTTCCAGATTTGACACTATTTCACAAAATTGTAAGATAATCATCTTCCGTCAGCGATAGGCGATGACCATGTCGATCCGCGAAGAACTGGCCAACACGACCGTGGCGTTCACCTCCGCGGAAGAGAAGATCGTCCAGGTCCTGCTCGCCGATTACCCGATGTCGGGGCTGGGCACCGCAACCCGGCTGGCACGGCGCGCCGGCGTCAGCGACCCGAGCGTGACGCGGCTGATGACCAAGCTTGGCTATGTCGGCTTTGCCGATTTCCAGGCACGCCTGCTCACCGAAGTCGAATCCAGGCTGCATTCGCCGCTTTTGATGATGGAGGCCAAGCGTCCGGGCGGCTCCAGCGAAGGCACCGCACTTGCCTATTTCCATTCGGTTTCCGACAGCCTGGAGCGTACGCGCACGGCTGTGCCGGTGCAGGCCTACACGCGCGCTGTCAACATGCTGCTCGAGAGCAAGGGCCAGGTCGTGCTGCTGGGCGGCCGGTTCAGCCGGCATATCGCCTCGATGCTGGCCGGCTATCTCCTGCAGTTCCGCTCCGGCGTGCGCGACATCGGTTCGTTGAGTCCCGCCGATTTCGACCTGTTGATCGACCTTGGCAAGCGCGACCTCCTCGTCGTGTTCGATTACCGGCGCTACCAGTCGGACGTGGTGAGCTTTGCCCAGCAGGCCAAGGAGCGCGGCGTCTCCATCCTGCTGTTCACCGATGTCTGGCTGTCGCCGATATCTGACATCGCGGACCTTACCATGGTCGCGGCGATCGACGCCAACTCGCCGTTCGACACGCTGGCGACGGCCGTTGCCCAGATGGAAACCGTCTTTGCCCACGCGCTGGAGGGCCATGGCGCCGGGGTGCGCAAGCGCATCGAGGACATCGAGAAGATCCGCAGCGCCAACGCGGTCACGCTCGATACCGTCCTATCGTCATCGGCCGACGACGCCGCCAAATCCAAAGCCACAAGGAAATAGTGTCGTTGCGCCCAGTGCAGCGATGCAAAGCGCCGCGACGCAGAAAAGGAAGCGACAATGCCCGACAACCAGACCATCATCGACGCCGTGCAGGCTGAGATCGAGACCGATCGCGACTGGTTGATCGGCCTGACCCGCGACATGGTCCGCATCCCTTCGGTCAACCCCAAATTCGAGCCCAATCCGGCGATCAACCGCGAGGCGGATGTCCAGGCGCTGCTCGAACCGATCCTCAAGCAGGACGGGTTCAGGACAGAGCAATGGGATGCCTTGCCCGGGCGGCCCAATCTGGTCGGCGAATGGGCGGGAGACGAGAGCCGCAGCCTGATCCTGTGCGGCCATATCGACGTCGTGCCGGTCGGCGCGATGAAGGACTGGTCGGTCGATCCGTTCGGCGGCGAAATCACCAATGGCCGGCTCTATGGCCGCGGCGCCGTCGACATGAAGGGCGGCGTCGCCGCTTGCATCGCCGCCGCGCGCGCGATCCGCAAGGCGGGCATCACGCTGCAGGGCCGGCTCGCCATCCACTCGGTCGTCGATGAGGAAGCCGGCGGCTTCGGCGCCATGGATGCGGTGAAGAAGGGCAAGCTCGCCAAGGCGGTGCTGGTCGCCGAACCGACCTGGGGCGATGTCCTGCCGGTCGAAGGCGGGCTGGAATGGGCGCGGGTGACGATCCGTGGCCGCAACGCCCATTCGGCGCTGCGCTACAACGAGATCTATCCGCAGCGCCACGACAAGGACCGGCTGGAGCCGGGCGTCAATGCGATCGAGATCGCCGCCCGCTTCATTGCCGCCGTGCGCCAGTATGAGCTGGACCGGACGCGAGCAAAATCCCATCCGCTGCTGCCGCTCGGCATGAACACCATCAACATCGGCGTCATGCATGGCGGCACCGGCCTTGGCGAACACGGCCTGCCGACCGTCATGACCAACCCGGCCATCATTCCCGATGTCGCGGTGCTCGATCTCGACATGAAATTCCTGCCCGACGAGAATTCGGCCGACTACCGCCGCGATTTCGAGGCGTTCGTCCACCATTTCGCGCAGACCGATGCGTGGCTGCGCGACAACCCGCCTGCGATCCAATGGGAGCTCGGCGGGCTGCATTTTCCGCCGATGAACACGCCGGTCGACCATCCGCTGGTGAGATCGCTGATGAAGCGCAAGGCGGTGGTCGGCAAGGCGCCGCAGGCGCGTGGCTTCGTCGCCGTGTGCGATGCCGCGCACTATGCCGGCGCCGGCGTCGACGGTGTCATCTTCGGCCCGTCAGGCGACGGATTTCACGGTTCCGACGAATATGTCGAGCTCGAATCGGTGGTCGAGACCGCCAAGGTGATCGCGGCGTCCGTCATCGATTGGTGCGGCATCCGCTGAGGCGGAGCCGCCAGTCCGAAACGGTCAGGCCGGGCGCTTCAGGCGTCCGGCGACGGCGCCCCATGAAGCCTTGATCATACCGACCAGGCCGCTCGGGTAGGCCAGCATCACGCCGATGATCAGCACCGCCGTGATCATCGGCCGCCACGCGCCGAAATCGGCCATCCATTCGGCGAAGATCGTCAGCACGAAAGAGGCGATGATGGCGCCGTAAATAGTGCTGGTGCCGCCAAGCAGCACCATCGACAGGATGATGGTCGCAAGGCTCATGCCGAAGACGTCGATCGAGGCATTGCGCTGGTAGGCGGCGTAGAAGGCGCCGGCGATGCCGGTGAAGAAGGCGCTCGCGGCAAGCGTCAGCATGCGCTGGCGCACGATCGAGACGCCGCGGCTGATGGCGTATTCCTCATTGTCGCGCAAGGCGACGATGCTGGCCCCGGTGCGCGAGCGCACGAACACGCGCAGGAACAGGGTACTCGCCACCAGCAGCGCCAGCGCGATGTAGAAATAGGCTGATTTGCCGTCACGGACCATGTTGTGGTCGAACACGTATAGCCCGGGAATGCGCACCAACCCTTGCGTGCCGCCGGTGATGGCGGACTGGCTGATGATCACCTGCATCACCAGCTGCGCGAAGCCGAAAGTGACCAGGATGATGTAGATGCCCTTCAGCCGCAGGATCGGGATGGTCACCAGGATCGCCGCCAGGGTGGCGATGACACCGCTGGCAAACAGCGCGATCCACGGATCGAATTCGGCCAGCTTGGTGAGCAGGCTGTAGGCATAGACGCCGATGCCGAACAGCGCCAGATGGCCGAAATTGAAGACGCCGCCATAGCCGAGGCTGAGGTCCCAGTTCGAGGCGACGATCGCATAGATGAAGGCCATGATCAGGATGTGGCGGGCATAGGTGTCGCCGAAGATCAGCGGCAGCAGGGCTAGGAGCGCGAAGCCGAGCACGAAGCCGATGGCCTCCCGCTTCCACGGCGTACGGCCGGGAGCGATCGGGGTTGCCGCCGCTGTGTGGCTAAGGGTGATCGGCGATGTCGTGTCGGTCATGCTAGGCCTCGGGAGCGGCTGGCAAAGATGCCCTCGGGGCGCATCATCAGGGTCAGGATCAGCACGCCGAACAGCAGCGCCGGCGTCCAGTACAGGCCGAAATAATAGCTGCAGGCGGCCTCGAAGAAGCCGATCAGATAGGCGGCGAAGATCGGTCCCGAGATGCTCGATATGCCGCCGAAGACGACGACGATCAGCGCCTTGAGCAGCGGGTCGCTGCCCATCACCGGCGACATGAAACGATAGCCGCCCATGAAGATGCCGGCGAGGCCTGCAAGCGACGCGGCAATGGCGAAGGCCAGCCCATAGAGCGCGGTGACGTTCAGCCCGACCAGATGGCTGGCATCTTCGTTCTGCGCCACGGCGCGCAGCGCCAGCCCGAGCCGCGTGCGGTTGAGGAACATCCAAAGTGCGGCCAGGATCAGCGGCGTGATGACGATGATGGCGATCTGGTGCAGGGAGACGCCGACGCCGCCGACGGTGGTGTTGCCGGTGATCAGCGCCGGGATCTGCTTCGAGCGCGGTCCCCAGATGGTCAGCGCGCCGTTCTCGATCAGCGACCCGGCTGCCAGCGTGGTGATGACGACGACCAGCACGATGTTGGGTCGGCCGATCAGCGGCCGCACGACACTCGCCTGCAGGATCCAGCCGACGCCGGCCATGACGACGACGGCGATGGGAAAGGCGACCGCCGCCGGCAGGCCGAGTTCGACCAGCTGCCAGGCGATGTAGGCGCCCAGCATCATGAACACGCCATGGCTGAAATTGAACACGCCGATCGTCGTCCAGACCAGAGCCAGCCCGACCGCCATCATGGCGTAGAGCGAGCCCTGGAACAGGCCGCCGAACAGGATTTCCGCCAATGCGCTCATCTTCGGATTTTCCTAATGGCCAAAATACATCGACATGATCTCGCCGTGGTCGAGGCTTTCGCCCGGCTTGATCTCGGTCGCAACGGCGCCATGGTTGACGAGGTAGAGTTGCTGCGTCAGTTCCAGCAGGAATTCGATGTCCTGCTCGACGACGATGAGCGGTACGCCGCCGCGCGAAATGTCCATGACGGAGGCGCAGAGCTCGTCCTTGATCTTGGGCGCCAGCCCCAGCGTCGGCTCGTCGAGGATCAGCAGGCGCGGATGGCTCATCAGCGCCGTGCCGATCGACACCATCTGGCGCTCGCCGCCCGACAGCGTGCGCACGCGCTGGCGCCAGCGTTCCGCCAGTTTCGGGAACAGCTTGACCACCTTTTCGCGGTTTTCCGCCTCATGCGGCCGGGCCCGCGGCGAATAGGCGCCGAGCGCCATGCAGTCGGCGATCGAGAGATCGGGAAACAGCCGATTGCCTTGCGGCACATGGATCAGGCCGGCGCCGACGATGGCGCGTGCGCTGTGGCCGACAATGTCTTGCCCGTCGAACAGGATGCGGCCGCTCTTCGGCTGCAGAAGCCCGGAGATCGCACGCAGCAGCGTCGTCTTGCCATGGCCGTTGGGGCCGAACAGGCCGACATTGCCGAAACGGCCGGCCTCCAGCGAGATATCGTGCAGCACGGTGACGCGGCCATAGCCGGCGGTGACGCCTTCGACGCTGAGAATGGGATTCACGCCGCCGACCTCCTCGTGCCGAGATAGGCCTCGATGACGTGCGGATCGGCGATCACGCCTGCCGGATCGCCGGCGGCCAGGACGCGGCCATTGTTGAGCACCAGCAGATGCTGCGAAAGGCTCATCAGGAAAGTCAGCACGTGCTCGATCAACAGGATGGTGATGCCGCGTTCGGCGGTGCGGCGGATCAGGCCGATCGACGTCTCGATCTCGGGTTTGGTCAGGCTCGATGCCGGCTCGTCGAGCAAGAGCATGCGTGGCTGCATGGCGATCGCCGTGGCAAGCATCAGGCATTTGCGCTCGAACACGGACAATTCGCCGGCAAGCCGGCCGAACGACTGGGATCCCAGGCCGACGAACTCCAGCGCCTCGGCGGCGGCATTGCGGGCCGTGGCCGCTGTCTTTTCCTGCTTGCCGTAGCTGGCGCCGATCAGCGCGTTCTCGAACACGGTCAGCCCGTCGAAGCTGGTCTCGCGCTGAAAGGTCCGGGCAAGGCCGAGGCGCGCGATGGCGTGTCCCGATTTGCCGTTTATGGCAATGCCGTCAAAGCGGATCTGGCCCCGGTCGGGCCCGAACGGGATGCCGGTGATGATGTTGAACAGCGTGCTCTTGCCGCTGCCGTTCGGGCCGGCGATACCGAAGATCTCGCCGGCCTCGACCTTGAACGACACGCCATCGACGGCCTTCAGCGAACCGAAGGCCTTCGACACGTCGTCCAGTTCAAGCAGGGCCATTCCCTACTTCATCCAGGGCTGGAGCTTGAAGGCGCCGGTGGCATATTTCTCCGGCGAGATCAGCGTGCGCTGGCCATCCCAGATCTGGAAGAAGGTGATCGGAATATAGTCGTCGCCCTGCGTGGCAAGGTGGGTGGCGGGATCGAATTTCAGCCGCCCTTCCGCGACCTGCTTGTCCGTCTCCGACAGCGCCTTCATGATCGCCGCATGGTCGGATGCACCCCCGACCTTCTTGACCGCATCGAAATAGACATTGGTCATTTCGTAGAGGCCGACGCCGTAGGTGCCGCTCTCGACGCCGTATTTTGCCTTGAACTTGGCTGCCACCTCATCGGCGCGCGGGTTCTTCGGCGTCGTCAGCGCGCCGCCGAGCAGGTTGTAGATGACGCCATCCGATTTCTTGCCGGTCAGCTCGACGAATTCCGGAACGCTCGGCGCGTATTGCAGGAAGACGAGGCTCTTGGTCGGCTGCTCGAGGAACTGGTTGAGGAACGACGCCGAATTGCCCGGCAGATAGTCGGTGTTGATGACGACATCGGGAACGTTCTCGCGCACCTTGGCGAGGATCGAACGCCAGTCGGTCACTTCGCCGAAGGGTACGATCTCGTCGACGGTGATGGTCCAGCCCTTGTCCTTGAAGGTCTTCTTCATGCCTTCGGAGATGGTCTTCGAATAGGCGTTGTCGGACGAGATGATGGCGACCTTCTTGGCCGGCAGGGTGATCTTGCCGTCGGCCGCGAGCTTCTCGACGAACAGGGTGACGTCGGTGTTGTAGGCGTCGAAGGAAGGCGTCAGTGACCAGCAGCACATGTATTTGTCGGGGCTCGGCGCGATGATGTCCCTGGTCTGCTGCGAGGTGGCCGCCAGCATGTAGGGCATTTCCGCCTCGGCCATGTTGTCGATCTCGAAATTGGTCAGGCTGGCATAGCCGGTCAGCATGAAGTGCACGCCCGGATCGCCAAGCAGGCGTTCGACGGCGCTGGTGACGTTGCCGGCGGACTGATCCTTGACGTCGCCGACCACCAGTTCGAACGTATCTCCGGCAACGCCGCCGGCTGCGTTCGCTTCGTCGATGGCCATCTGCACGCCGCGCTGGAATTCCTGGCCGTCCGCCGCGGCAGGGCCGGTGAGCGGCGCAAGCAGGCCGATCTTGACGACGTCGGCAAAGGCGGGGGCGGCTGATGCGGCAAACATGCCGATCAACGTCGTGCTCATCAGCATATGGCGGATTCGACTTGCGGCGGATTTGGGCTTCATCGTGCTGTTCCCTGTTTTCCTCCCGTTCATCGGGAGTTGGATAATTGACAATCTACGCATAATTGTTCTTATTTGAAAAGGATTTTTCAACGCAACCTGGCCGGGAAGATGGTTCCCGCAAAGGTATGGAAGCCGTGGCGCTTTGCTGCGCAACTGCATTAAAACAGGGTAATTCCCGACGGAGCGGACAATGACGATCTCGCAGAAGACCCTTGAAACCAGCCACGGCAAGATCGCGGTGCGTGAGACCAGCGGCCAGGGAACCGCTGTCATGCTGATCCACGGCAATTCATCTTCCAGTGCCGTTTTCCGCAACCAGTTGGACGGCCCGTTGGGCGAGCGATATCACCTCATCGCTCCCGACCTGCCCGGCCATGGAGCGTCCGGCGATGCGATCGATCCGGAGCGTTCCTACAGCATGGAAGGTTATGCCGATGCCATGACCGAAGTGCTCGGGCTGCTCGGCATCGACAAGGCCATCGTCTTCGGCTGGTCGCTCGGCGGCCATATCGGGCTTGAGATGATCGACCGCTTTCCCGGCCTGCTTGGCTTGATGATCACCGGCACGCCGCCTGTCTCGCCCGAGGAGGTCGGTAGCGGATTCAAGCCGAGCCCGCATATGCATCTCGCCGGGCAGGAGACCTTCACCGGCGCCGACGTGGAGGCCTATGCGCGCAGCACTTGCGGCGAGCCGTTCGAGCCGTTTCTCATCGACACGGTGGCGCGCACCGATGGACGGGCGCGGCGCCTGATGTTCGAAAAGTTCGCGGCCGGCACTGGCCGGAACCAGCGCGAGATCGTGGCCGGCAAGACGCCGCCGATCGCCGTTCTGAACGGCATCGACGAGCCATTCGTCAACACCGATTTCGTCTCCGCTGTGAAATTCTCCAATCTATGGGAAGGCAAGGCGCATCTGCTCGACAAATCCGGCCACGCGCCGTTCTGGGATTCGCCGGATCGCTTCAATCCGGTCCTCGCCCGCTTCCTGGCGAGCGTCGACAGAGCGTAGGTCCGTCGGAAACCGGCGCCACGGACCCGCCTTCGCGTTGGGTGGGTGACAATCACGCGCATCTATCGTATATTGACATAAAGATATCCTTATGTGACATGAAAAGGCCTGTCGCCAAAGGGATAAAAAATGTCGCAGAATTCTGCCTCGCTGGACGCATTGTTCGGCCCCGTCGCGGCAAAACCGGACGGCTCGGAAGTGCTTGCCGCGCTGACAGCGGCGGCACGCGAGCGCATTCTCATCCTCGACGGCGCCATGGGCACGCAGATCCAGGGCCTCGGGTTTAACGAGGACCAATTCCGCGGCGAGGCTTTCGCCGGCTGCGCCTGCCATCAGCAGGGCAACAACGACCTTTTGATCCTGACCCAGCCCGGGGCGATCGAGGAGATCCATTACCAGTACGCCATCGCAGGCGCCGACATCCTGGAGACCAATACTTTCTCCTCGACCTCGATCGCCCAGGCCGACTACGGCATGGAACATGCCGTCTATGCGCTGAACCGCGATGGCGCGCGGCTGGTCAGGCGCGCCGCTGTTCGGGCCGAGCAGCAGGACGGCAAGCGAAGGTTTGTCGCCGGAGCGCTCGGGCCGACCAACCGCACCGCCTCGATGTCGCCCGACGTCAACAATCCCGGCTATCGCGCCGTGACCTTCGACGATTTGCGCCTCGCCTATGGCGAGCAGCTGCGCGGGTTGATCGATGGCGGCGCCGACATCATCCTGATCGAGACCATCTTCGACACGCTGAACGCCAAGGCGGCGATCTTCGCGGCGGAAGAGATCTTCATCGAGAAGGGCGTGCGCCTGCCCGTGATGATTTCGGGCACCATCACGGACCTCTCCGGCCGCACGCTGTCGGGCCAGACGCCGACCGCCTTCTGGCATTCGGTGCGCCATGCCAACCCCTTCACCATCGGCCTCAACTGCGCGCTCGGCGCCAACGCCATGCGAGCGCATCTGGCCGAAATATCCGGTGTCGCCGACACCTTTGTCTGCGCTTATCCGAATGCCGGCCTGCCCAACGAATTCGGCCGGTATGACGAAAGCCCGGACTTCATGGCCGCCCAGATCGAGGATTTCGCGCGTGAGGGACTGGTCAATGTCGTCGGCGGCTGCTGCGGCTCGACGCCGGAGCACATCCGCGCCATCGCCGAGGCGGTGCGGAAGTATCCGCCGCGCGCCATTCCGGACATTGAGCCCAGGATGCGCCTGTCCGGGCTGGAGCCATTCACGCTCACCGACGAGATCCCCTTCGTCAATGTCGGCGAGCGAACCAATGTCACCGGCTCGGCCAAGTTCCGGAAACTGATCACGGCGGGCGACTATGTCGCCGCGCTCGACGTCGCCCGCGACCAGGTCGCCAACGGCGCGCAGATCATCGACATCAACATGGACGAGGGTCTGATCGATTCGAAGAAGGCCATGGTCGAATACCTCAACCTGATCGCCGCCGAGCCGGACATCGCCCGCGTTCCTGTCATGGTCGACAGTTCGAAATGGGAGATCATCGAAGCCGGCTTGAAATGCGTGCAGGGCAAGCCGCTGGTCAACTCCATCTCGATGAAGGAGGGCGAAGAAGCCTTCCTGCATCATGCCAGGCTGGTCCGCGCCTATGGCGCCGCCGTCGTCGTTATGGCCTTCGACGAGGACGGCCAGGCCGACACCAAGGCGCGCAAGGTCGAGATCTGCACCCGCGCCTACAAGCTCCTGACCGAGCAGGCCGGCTTCCCGCCAGAGGACATCGTCTTCGATCCCAACGTGTTCGCCATCGCCACCGGCATCGAGGAGCACGACAATTACGGCGTCGACTTCATCGAGGCGGCCGGCGAGATCACCGCGACGCTGCCGCATGTCCACATTTCTGGCGGCGTGTCGAACCTGTCTTTCTCGTTCCGTGGCAACGAGCCGGTGCGCGAGGCCATGCATGCCGTATTCCTTTACCATGCCATCCAGCGCGGCATGGACATGGGCATCGTCAATGCCGGCCAGCTCGCCGTCTACGATACGATCGAGCCTGATCTGCGCGAGGCCTGCGAGGATGTCGTGCTCAACCGCGCGCCCAAGGCCGGCGGCACCGCCACCGAACGCATGCTGGAGATCGCCGAACGCTTCAAGGGCACGGCCGGCAAGGAAGCGCAGGAGCGCGATCTCGTCTGGCGCGAATGGACCGTCGAACAGCGGATCAGCCATGCGCTGGTCAACGGCATCACCGAATTCATCGACGCCGACACCGAGGAAGCACGGCTTGCCGCCGAGCGGCCGCTGCATGTCATCGAAGGTCCGCTGATGGCCGGCATGAACGTCGTCGGCGATCTGTTCGGTGCGGGAAAGATGTTCCTGCCGCAAGTGGTGAAGTCGGCGCGGGTGATGAAGCAGGCGGTGGCTGGACTGCTGCCGCACATGGAAGCCGAGAAGCTGGCAAACGCCGCCAACGGCATCGACAATGGCGAACGCAAAACGGCCGGAAAAATCCTGATGGCGACGGTCAAGGGCGATGTCCATGACATCGGCAAGAACATCGTCGGCGTGGTTCTCGCCTGCAACAATTACGAGATCATTGATCTCGGCGTCATGGTGCCGGCGGCCAGGATCCTGCAGACGGCGCGCGAGCAAAATGTCGATATCATCGGCCTGTCCGGCCTGATTACGCCGTCGCTGGACGAGATGGCGCACATGGCCGCCGAGATGGAGCGTGAAGGCTTCGAAATTCCGCTGCTGATCGGCGGCGCGACGACCAGCCGCGTGCACACGGCGGTGAAGATCCACCCGCGCTACAGCAAGGGGCAGACGGTCTATGTCACCGACGCCAGCCGCGCGGTCGGCGTGGTCTCATCCTTGCTGTCCAACGAGAGCAAGGGCGGCTTTGTCGATACGGTGCGCGCCGAATACAAGAAGGTCGCCGATGCGCATGCCCGCTCGGAAGCCGACAAGCAGCGTTTGCCGCTGGCCAAGGCGAGGGCCAATGCGCATCGGATAGACTGGTCCGAATATGAGCCGCCGAAGCCGTCCTTCACAGGCGTCAAGGTATTCGAGAACTGGGACCTGACCGAGCTCGCGCGCTACATCGATTGGACGCCGTTCTTCCAGACCTGGGAGCTGAAGGGCCGCTATCCCAAAATACTCGAAGACGAGGCGCAAGGCGCCGCCGCGCGCCAGCTGTTCGAGGATGCGCAGGCGATGCTGAACAAGATCATCGCCGAGAAATGGTTCGCGCCGCGCGGCGTCATCGGCTTCTGGCCGGCCAACGCCGTCGGCGACGACATCAGGCTGTTTACGGACGAGAAGCGGTCGCAGGAACTTGCGACGTTCTTCACCTTGCGCCAGCAACTGACCAAGCGCGACGGCAAGGCCAATGTTGCCCTGTCGGATTTCGTCGCGCCGGCGGAGTGCGGCAAAGCCGATTACATCGGCGGCTTCATCGTCACCGCCGGCATCGAGGAGGTGGCTATCGCCGAACGGTTCGAGCGGGCGAATGACGACTATTCCTCGATCATGGTCAAGGCGCTGGCCGACCGCTTCGCCGAAGCCTTTGCCGAGCGCATGCATGAGAAGGTGCGCAAGGAATTCTGGGGCTACGTGCCAGACGAATCGCTGGCGCCGGACGAGCTGATCGGCGAACCCTATCGCGGCATCCGACCGGCGCCCGGCTATCCGGCTCAGCCCGACCATACGGAGAAGGCGACTTTGTTCCGGCTGCTCGACGGCGAAGGCAATGCCGGCGTGAGCCTGACCGAAAGCTATGCGATGTGGCCGGGTTCATCCGTCTCGGGGATCTATCTGGCGCATCCCGAAAGCTATTATTTCGGCGTCGCCAAGGTCGAACGCGACCAGGTCGAGGATTATGCACGCCGCAAGGCGATGCCGTTGACCGAGGTCGAGCGCTGGCTTGGCCCCATCCTCAACTACGTGCCGGCACACTATGCCGAGGCGGCTGAATAGCCGATGCCGGCGCGCCTGGCGGAAGCGACAGGCGAATGCCGATCGCTTCTCCAGTGTCATCCTGGCCCGCTTCGATTCCTGTGGGCTATTGCATGGCCGACGGGTTCATCCACAGCAGCTCCCAGACGTTGCCGTCCGGATCTTCGATGTGGCGGTTGAACATGAAACCAAGATCCTGCGCCGGGTTGGGATCGGCGCGACCGCCTGCCGCCACGCCCTTCTCGATTACGACATTGACCTCGTCCTTGCTGTCGACGGTGAGTGCGATCAACATCTGGCTGTCCCGCTTGGGGTCGCCGATCTGCCGCGCTGTGAACTGGCTGTAATGCTGGTGCGTCAGCAACATGACCCCGATCGAGTCTGAGAACATGATCGAGCTGGACTGGTCGCTTGAGAACTGCGGGTTCAGCGTGCCCCCGATCGCGAGATAGAACTTGGTCGCCGCCTGCAGATCGCGTACCGGTAGATTGAGGAAGATCATTTTGGTCATCGGTCTAAGCCTTGCTGCCGTTGATGGGTACTAGCCAGTCTAGTACTGTAACCATGGCTACCATGCAGGAACGGTACCGTCTAGTACTGGTTGAGAGGCGCTATGAAAATTGATGGTGAGACCAGGTCGGCTCGCAAGGATCGTGAAATCATTGAAGCGGCTACGGCCGCCTTCATCGCCAAAGGCTATGATGGAACCAGCATGGAAGAGATCGCCACCAAAGCAGGCGCATCCAAGCAGACTGTCTACAAGCATTTCACGGACAAGGAGACGCTTTTCGGCGAGGTCGTCGAGTCCACCGCCAGCCAGACCAACGATGTCGTCGAGTCCGTGACGATGCTGCTTTCCGAGGCGAAATTCATGGAGGGTGGGCTACAGCAGCTTGCCCGACGCATGACAACGACGCTGATGGACGAAGAGCTGCTGAAGCTGCGGCGTCTGATTATCGCCAACGCGGATCGGATGCCGCAGCTTGGCCGGAGCTGGTATGAAAAAGGTTTTGAACGCATGCTTGCCTCGGTGGCATCATGCTTTCAAAAGCTTACCAGTCGAGGCCTGTTGCAGACCAGCGATCCCCGTCTGGCGGCCAGCCATCTCTTCGGAATGCTTCTCTGGATCCCAATGAACGAAGCCATGTTCACCGGAAGCAACCCGCGTTCGAAGGCGGATCTCGAGCGGCACGCCGATGCTTCGGTCGAAGCATTCCTTGCCGCCTATGGGGCGCGGCCGAAATAGTCGCGCGCCGCTCCGCCAGCGATGCTTATTGTGGTCGATTGTCCGTCCACGCCAGCGTCTTTTGCTTAAGGCCGGTGGCGGAGTCGGTTTAGGCACAGGATGCTCGCTTACGATCCAAGGCTGCGATAAACCCAGGGCAGCCGTCTTTGCAGCTGGAGCGTCAAATGACCGTACTCACCCGACGCCGGCTTTTGAAAACGGCAGCGATTGCCGGCGCAGGCGGGGTCGGGCTTTCGGCCATGGGCCGGCTTGGTGGCTGGGCCGCTGCCACGCCTGAGCCGGTGGTTTTGCAGACGGCAAAGATCCAGGCGAAGCTGATGGATATCGGCCAGACCAGGGATGTGCTGACCTATGGCAACGCCGGAATGCCGCCCGTGCTCAGAATGAAAAAAGGCCAGCCCTTCGCTGCACGCCTTGTCAACGCGATCGACGATCCGACGACGATCCACTGGCACGGTATTCGCGTTCCAAACAAGATGGACGGCGTGCCGTTCCTGGTCCAGCCCTACGTCTACACCGGCGATCATTTCGACTACGCCTTCACGCCGCCCGATGCCGGCACCTTCTGGTACCACCCGCATTGCAACACGCTGGAGCAGATGGGCCATGGCCTGACCGGCGTGATCGTGGTCGAGAATCCCAACGATCCGAAATTCGATGCCGAAATCGTCCTCAATTTGCGCGACTGGCGCCTCGGCGACGACGGTCAGTTCATCGACCAGTTCCGGCCGCGCGATGCCGCGAGAACCGGCACTTACGGCACGGTGCGCACCGCAAACTGGCTCGACCAGCCGCAATATGACACGCCGGCCGGAGGGCTGGTGCGGCTCAGGGTCGCCATCACCGACGTGACGCGCATCTACGCTTTTCGCGTCGACGGTGCGCAGGCGAGTGTCATGGCGCTCGACGGCAATCCGGTGCCTGAGCGTTTTTCGCCCGATGCCTTGCTGCTTGGACCCGGCCAGCGCATGGAGCTGGCCATACGCATGCCCGACGAGGAAGGCGCGATCGTCAGCTTGAGGGACGTCAGAGGCACCAAGCCAAAAATCCTGGCAACCCTGCGCGCGACAGGAAACTCCCTCAAACGGGACATTCGCGATGTTGCTCCCCTGGAACTCAATCCGGTGGCGGAAGTGGATCTCGCCAGTGCCAGGCATATTTCCCTGGCGCTCAGCGCCACGGCGGAAAATGTCCCGAGCGATGGCATCTGCGGCTCGCTGGGCTACAGTTTCTGGGCCATCAACAAAGTGCCGTGGCCCGGCGACACCAAGGATCCGACCGCGCCTCTGGCCGAACTGAAGCTTGGCCAAAGCTACGTCATCGACATGGAGAACCTGACGCCGCAATCCCATCCGATGCATCTGCACGGCATGAGCTTCAAGGTGCTGTCGTCCTCGACGCGCCAGGTTCAGCCCGTGATTTCCGACACCTATCTCATCCAGCCCAACGAGAAGGTTCAGCTCGGCTTCGTCGTCGACAATCCCGGCGACTGGCTGCTGCACTGCCACATCATCGAACACCAGAAATCGGGCATGACGAGCTACGTCAGGGTGGTGTGAAGCCGCGTCAGCCCGCGCGTGGCGTCTGGACCGTCACTTGCGCAATTGCGCCTCGATCTCGTCGAGCACTTTGTCCTTGCCGATGCCGGTGAGGAAGGCGAGGCCCTTGATGACCGGCTTGGTCACCGAAGCGGAGATCGGGGTGGTTGCGACGATGAAGTCGACAGTGTCGGCCAGTCCGGGCACTTCGGTGGCCTTTGCCTGCTGGGCATTGAAGGTGAGGCCACGTTTCTTCATTTCCTCGGTGACGGCGACGTTGACCGCGGTCGAGGTGGCGATGCCCGTGCCGCAGGCGAAGAGAATGGTTTTCTGTCTGGACATCTCTGCTTCTCTCCTTGGTTATCAGCCGAGTACGGCTCGCACGTCTTCGAGGGTTCTGGCCGACCTCAAATCATCCAAGGCTTGCGGGTTCTGGATGGTGGCCATGACGGCCTGCAGCGCCTCAATCTGCTTGTCCTTGTCGTTGATGGCAAGCAGGAAGACGAAGCCGACCGGCAGCATCTCGTCGGGATCCTCCATGTTGGCGAAGATCACTGGTTGCTTCAATGTGCCCATCGCGATGCCAGGCTTCAGCACATGCTCCGGATCGGTGTGCGGCACCGCGACATTGTCGGAGCGTTCCAGCGGCAGTCCTGTCGGGATGGTCAATTCGCGGCGCACGACCGCGTCGGCATAGGAGCTTTTGACATAGCCAAGTGTCTCCAGCCGGCCCGCCAGGATGCGGATGATCTCCTCATTGGTCGAGGCATCGGATCCGAGCACGATCGCGTCGGGATCCAGAAGCTGCATGAGGCCGTCGGACATTCTTTGCTCCGTCGATGAAATCGTGCGCCCCGAGGAGGGCGCACGATCGGGCTCCGTCGATGAAATCGTGCGCCCCGAGGAGGGCGCACGATCGGTTTGAAGGGTGGACCCTATCAGGTTCAGGCCGTCTCTTCGGCCGGCTCGTCCTCGGCGCCCGCGGCCCGCTCCCAGCCGAGCGGATTGCGGCGGTAGAGGACAAACAATGCCGCGATGACCACCGCGATCACGATGATGCCGACAAGTCCAAGCCCCTGGATCGCCTCGATGACCACGTAAGGCACCCACAGGAAGCCGTCGACCACCGAGGTGATCTGCAGCGCATCCGCCGGCAGCTTGAAGCCCGATGCGACGGCAGCACTTGTGAACAGCGGCGCCAGCGCGTTGGCGACGTAGAAGCCGATGGCCAGCGTCACCGTGCCGATCACCACCATGCGGAACACGTTGCCTTTGACCAGCGGCGCGGTCATGGCGACGATGAAGGGAATGACCGCAAGGTCGGCGAACAGGATGACGCGGTTGCCCGGCAGGATGATGGACAGGATGATCGCGATCGGCACCAGGATCAGCGACGACGAGATCGCGGCCGGATGGCCGATCAGGATCGCGGAATCGAGGCCAACAAGAAGCTCGCGATCGCCCGTGCGCTTGCGCACGAATGCCTGGGCTGCGTCGGAAACCGGCAGCAGGCCTTCCATCAGGATCTTGACCATGCGCGGCAGCAGCAGCATGACCGCGGCCAGCGTCATGCCGGTGCCCAGAACCTTGGCCAGCACCACGCTGAGATCACCCGCATTGTAGAAGGCGATCGCACCAAGCACGAGGCCGATAATGAGGCCCATCACGACAGGTTCGCCGAACACGCCGAACCTGCGCTCGATCGTATCGGTGTTGATGTTGATGCGGTTGATCCCGGGAATGCGGTCCATGATCCAGTTGAGCACAATGGCGATCGGCAGGATCTGCGCCGAGGCGAGATGCGGCACGGAAATGCCGGGTACCCCATAGAACTGCTGTACCGCGCGCGCCGACCAGTCGGCGAACAGCAGCGAGAGTGCTGCGACAAGTGCTGCGACCGCGATGCCATAGGCCAGATTGTCGGTTGCGGCGACGACCAGCGAGCCGACAAAGGCGAAGTGCCAGAAATTCCAGACGTCGACATTGAGCGTGCGCGTCATGCGTGTCAGCAACAGCACGATGTTGACGAGGATGCCGACCGGAATGACCCAAAGGCCGACCGATGAGCCGAAGGCGATCGCGGCCGCGGAGGGCCAGCCGACATCGATGATGTCGCGATGGATGCCGGTGTTGGTGACGATGGCCTTGGCGACGTCGCCAATCGACGTGAACATGAGGCCAAGCACCAGATTGATGCCGATGAAGGCGACGCCGATGGTGACGGCGGCGCGAAAAGCCTTGCTGACCTTGGCGCCCAGAACCACGGCGATGACGAAAATGACAATTGGCAGCAGGATCGTCGGGCCAAGCGTATCGATGGCCCCTTTTAGGCCCGCGAGAACAGTATCCATTTTTCCTCCCCTGAAGCCGCGAGCCTTCGCTCGACGCCTCGCAATGATGCTCCATCCAGCCTTTGACGCCGTGGCGCAAAGACACTCCCCAATTTGCCCAGAGGCGAATGCTTCCCGACTGTCGCGTCGGTGAACATTTGCCTTTGTTGACAAACGAATGTTTTATTGGGGTTGTCCGCTGCAATGTCAATTGGTTGGGCTTCGGCGAATCGAGCCCCGGCGGACGTGCCTTCCGAGACGATTTCGTGGGAAATTGCCGGTCGCGCCCGGGTTTCGTTGGCAAATAGGACCCATTCCCTGCTATCCGACCCCAAATCACGAAGCTGTGGACATTTCCTGCATGACCAACGTCGCCCTGACCGGGCTTGCCCGTGATCTCGCCAAGCGTGCCGCCGAGAACCGCCCGGTGCGCATCGGTGTCATCGGCTCGGGCGAAATGGGCACCGATCTGGTCACGCAGGGCATGCTGATGCCGGGCATTTCGGTCTGCGCCGTCTCGACGCGCCGCCCGCACACCGCGCGCGACGCTATCCGTATCGCCTATGGCGACGAAGCCATGGCGGTCGAAGCCGACACCGCGTCGAAAGTCACCGGCGCCATCGAAAGTGGCAAGATCGCCGTCACATCCAACGAGATGCTGGTCACCAATCCGCTGATCGACGTCGTCATCGACGCCACCGGCAAGCCGGGCGTCGCCGCCGATTTCGACCTCATGGCGATGGAGCACGGCAAGCATCTGGTGATGATGAACGTCGAGGCCGACGTCACCATCGGCTGCTATCTCAAGCAGCAGGCCGACCAGCTTGGCGTCGTCTATTCGGTGGGTGCGGGCGACGAGCCGTCGAGCTGCATGGAACTGATCGAGTTTGCGTCGGCGCTCGGGCTGACCATCGTGTCGGCCGGCAAGGGCAAGAACAACCCGCTCAACCACGATGCCGTGCCGGACGACTATCGCGCCGAAGCGATCCGCCGCAACATGAACCCGCGCATGCTGGTCGAGTTCGTCGACGGCTCCAAGACCATGGTCGAGATGTGCGCCATCGCCAACGCCACCGGGCTGGTGCCGGACGTCCCCGGCATGCACGGCCCCAAGGCCGATCGCGACGACCTCGCCAAGGTGCTCATCCCGCGCGAGGATGGCGGTCTGCTCACGAAGAAAGGCGTCGTCGACTACACGGTCGGCAAGGGCGTCGCGCCCGGCGTCTTCGTCATCGTCGAGGCGACGCATCCGCGCATCATCGAGCGCATGGACGATCTACATATCGGGCACGGCCCCTATTACAGCCTGTTCCGGCCTTATCATCTGACATCGCTGGAAGTGCCGCTGACCGCAGCCCGCATCGTGCTTTTCGGCAAGCCCGACATGGTGCCGTTGCCGCGGCCCGTGGCCGAAGTCTGCGCCGTTGCCAAGCGCGACCTTGCCCCCGGCGAGACCTTCGATGCGATCGGCGAGACTTGTTACCGCTCCTGGACGATGACCGTCGGCGAAGCCCGCGCCCAGCGCGCCGTTCCGGTCGGCCTGCTCGAGGGCGGCAAGGTGCTGAAACCGGTCACGAAAGGCGAATTGCTGACGGCGGATAATGCGTCGCCCGACCAGACGACGAGGCTGTTCGCCTTGCGCCGGCTGCAGGATGAGATGCTGTACGGGACAAGCTGAGGATTTATCTCCCCAGTTCGACCGACCGCAGCCGCGCAGCCTCCACCGCTTGCGTCAGCAGATTGGTCAGCCGGTCCTCGCCCATCAGAACGGCCAGCGCCGCGGCCGTCGTGCCGTTGGGGCTGGTGACCTGCTGGCGCAGCACGCCCGGTTCCTCGCCGCTTTCGGCGGCGAGCGAGGCGGCGCCATAGACGGTCTGCATGGCGAGCAGCTTGGCGGTCGCCGTCGGCAGACCGGCCTTCTCGGCGGCAACCGTCAGCGCTTCGATGAAATGGAAGATATAGGCCGGCCCCGATCCGGACACGGCGGTCACCGCATCCATCAGGCCCTCATCGTCGATGGTGGCCACTTCGCCGCTCGCCGACAAAAGGTCGGCGACGAAACGCTTGGTGTCATCGGACACGAGCTTGTTGGAGAACACCACCATCATGCCCTTGCCGATCGCCGCGGGCGTGTTGGGCATGCAGCGCACGATCGGCGCGCGGTTGCCGAGGATTTCCTCGAAGGTGGCGGCAGGCGTGCCGGCGGCGATGCTGACGAAGGTGGTGCGGCCGTCGCCGAAGCGCTTGTAGGCGGCCGTGACGTCGCGGATCACCTGCGGCTTCACCGCGATGACGACGAGATCGGGCAGGGCATCGGCCGGTATGCTACCGGCATCGGCTGATGTCGCGCAGCCCAGCGTTGCCGCGCGATTGCGCAGATCGGCATTGGGCTCGACCACGAAAACCGCCGACGGCGCGAGCTTGCCGGATTTCAGCCAGCCCGAGAGCATGGCGTAGCCCATATTGCCGCAGCCGGCGAGAACAAGCCTGATCGTCATCGAAAGCCCTCCAGAGGAAGGCCTTCACATAGACGCTGGCGCTTCCCTGGGGAAGCCCCATCAGGATCGCGAGCCACGATCGGGATCGCGCACCGCGATTGGCCGCAGCGACACTTGCCTGAGGCCGAGCACGCCGAGCACGAAGAACAGCCAGACCGGGTCGCCGCGATGGAAGAAGAAGCTTTCGAGGAAAGCGTTAAGCGCCGTGAACAGCACCACCATCATGAAGAAGTCGCCGAGAAAGATGTTTTCCCTGCGCAACGGAATGCGCATGTAGTCGCGCAGCGGCGCGATGAGGAAGGTGTAGACCGCCACGCATAGTGCCGGAATGCCCATCAGCACGGCGATGTCGAGATAGCCGTCATGGCCGTGCACGATGGTCCTGATGTCCCAGGGCCGGTCGAAGGGCTGGTCCTGGTTGAGCAAGAGCGGCGTGCCCCAGAAGCTCTCATAGCCGTAGCCGGTCCATGGCTTCTTCGCCAGCATGCTGCCGGCGAACTCCCACAGCGTCGTGCGGCCGGTATAGGTCATGCCGGGGAAATAGATCGCCGCCAGATGTTTTACAGGCGGCAGGAAGACGATGCCCAGCGTGCCGACAGCCGTGGCGATGATGGCCAGCGCAAACAGGATCGGCGTGCCGAGCCGCATGCCTATCAGGCTCGGGAACATGACGATCAGGATCGAGAACGGCACCAGGCCGGCTGTCGTCTTGGAGCCGGTGTGCAGCATGAAGATCATCGCCGCGAAGAAGATCCCGGCGCCCCAGTAGCGCTGCCCGCGCCGGTAGAGATAGAGGCCTGCGAAGCTGAGGCAGGCCATGACCGGCCCGGCAATGTTCTTGTGGGTGAACACGCCGCGCCACAGTCCGGCATGTTCGGGCTCCTGCGAGTCGGCTGTGTGCATCGCCTCGTGCGGAAAGACGATGAGGCCGAGATAGGAAAGGCCCATGACCACGACGGCGGTGAAGATGATCACCTTCGAGAAGGCTTCGGCGTCGCGCGGCAGCACTAGGATCGTCGCCATCGTCAGGATGCCGATCAGGGTGAAGGAGGCGGCGCGCATCGCCGAAGGCGGATCGGTCGACAGGATCACCGAGAGGAAAAAGAAGCCCAGCATCAACACCCAGGATGGGCTCAGCAGCGAGCGCACCACGCGCGGATCGGCAAAGGCCATCAGCGAGAAGATCGACATGGCGCCGAGCGAACCGAAGCCAAGCTGGTTGACGATGTCGCCGCCTTGACCGGTGAGTTCGGCGCCGCCCGGCTGGAACGGCCGGAACGACACCATGATGACGGTGAACAGCAGCGCGGCAATGGCGGTGGCCACGCCTTCGCGCGTGAACGCGTCGCCGAGCGGCGCGCGCTCAGTTTTTCTCAGGCTGGCGGTACTGCTCATTGGCATATCCGAATTCGGCCAGCACGCGGCCCAGCGCCACATGGACGGGGTAGATGGCGATCGCCGGCGATCGGGTCCGCGCCAGCCGGATCATGCCGCGAAACGGCGAGGCGGCAAGCAGTGCCAGGCTCTTCAGCAACACTTTGGCGCCGGCCATTGGCGTGCCGGCGCGCTTCTTCTTTTCGACCAGTGTCGAGATGACGCCGTTGCGCAGGCTGCGGGCGCGGATCCAGTCGGCTTCGATACGCCGCGCCGGAACGGTTTCCAGCACCTTGGCCTCGGCGCACCAGCCCAGCACAAAGCCCTTTTGCACCGACCGGCTGAGAAAGTCGGAATCGCCGCCGCCCATGAAATTGAATCTGAGATCGAGAAAGGGCGGACCCATGGCGATCAGCACGTTGCGCCCGACCAGAAGATTGCCCGACGAATAGAGCGCCGGCACGCGTCCGGTTTCCCGGTAAGGCGGCGCGAACACCGGATGGTCTGCCCATCGCGCATGGGCGGGGTCGGCAAACACGGGCACCTGCGGGCCGCCGACAATGTCGGCGCCGAGCGTTTCGGCAGCCAGGCACATCCGTTCCAGCCACTGCGGATCGGCGATCTCGTCGTCGTCGATGACCAGCAGATGCCTGAAGTTCGGGAATTGCAGGATGGCTGTCTGCCAGCCGGCATTGTAGGCGCTGCAATTGCCGCGCTCATGCGCGATGATCACCAGGCCCGGCATTTCGCCCCGCTCGAACAGCGGCAGCACCGCCTTGGCGCCGGCCCGCGCCTCGGCTTCGTTCTCCATGACGATCACGGCAAAGCGCCTGCCGGTTTGCTGCGCGCGCAGCGACGCCAGCGTTTCCAGCACCTGCTCCGGACGCTTGAAGGTCGGCAAGGTGACGACGGCTTCGACGGCCTCGACGTCAAGCCGCGGCGTGCGTCCCGCGACCGATACCGAACCGTCCGATGGCAAAGGGATCATCCGTGTCCAGCCACATGGTGAGTTGGGCTCTGGTAGCACCACGGTTGATAAGGTTTCGTTAATCACCTTGTACGGAGAAGCCCGCCAGGCAGCGGCTTTCGGCCGTCGAATGTGCAGGCTTAATCAAGGGTTCACCGCACTTTGCTACCGGCTACACCACTGGATAGGTAAGATGCATCTGCTGTTCGCCACATCGATCGTGCCCGACGGCGCTCTCGCCTCGGGCTACGAGATCGCCAACGCTGCGATCATCGCTGCCTTGCGGCGCGCTGGCGCGCGCGTCACCGTCATCGGCTTCACCTGGCCGGGGAAGCCCGCGGCCGACCCCGAAAACACCGTGGTGCTGGGTGCGATCGACGTGCGCACGGACAATGCCTCCGCGCGGCAAAAGCTGGCCTGGGTCGGCAAGGCGCTGCTTTCGGGCCTCACCTTCGCGTCGGTCAAGCTGCGCGCCGTGTCCGACAGCGATGTTCTCGCTGCCATTGAGCGTGCCGGACCGTTTGACGGCTATGTCTTGAATTCCGTGCAGTTCGCTGGCGCCTTCGAAAAGCTGTTCGCTGAGCGGCCTTCGATCTTCGTTGCCCACAATGTCGAGCATCTTTCGGCGCGGGAGAATGCCGCTGCCGCCGGCAGCCTCTTCCAGCGCCTGCTGTTTCGCCGCGAGGCGAGGCTGCTCAAGACTATGGAAGAGCGTCTCTGCCGCCGGGCGCGCTTCGTCTTCACCCTGGCCGAGGAAGACCGCGCCGCGCTCGGTGTCGCCTCCGACAACCGCTCGGCGGTGCTGCCGCTGGTGACCGGTGCCCAGGCGCCAACCCTGAAAAGCCCGCGCCGCATCGACTGCGACGCCGCCCTGATCGGCACCTGGACCTGGCAGCCGAACCGCATCGGCCTCGACTGGTTCCTGGGCAAGGTCGTGCCGCATCTGCGGCCCGATTTCCGCATCCGCATTGCGGGCCACATGCCTTCGGGCGTCGCGTCGAAGCACCCGGGTGTCGAATTTGTCGGCCGCGTGCCCGACGCGCAAGCTTTCGTGCGCGGTGGTGCCGTCATCCCGCTGATCAGCACCGCCGGCAGCGGTGTCCAGTTGAAGACCATCGAAACCTTCGAGCTCGGCCTGCCTTCGGTCGCCACCAGCCGTTCGTTGCGCGGCATCGACCACCGTCCTTCCAATTGCGTCGTCACCGACGATCCCGTTGCCTTCGCCAGGGCGCTCGAGGCTGCGGCGGCCGACATCCGCGACGTTGACGGCAGCGCGTTCCGGGGCTCGCAGGTCAAGGCGCTCGACGCTGCCATCCGGCTCGGCCTCGAAAAGCTCGCACCTCTCAGGCAGGAGGCGTTTGCATGAACATGCATTCCGCCCGCGCCGCGTTCGGGCTCGACACGCTGAAGACGATCCTTGGCATCCCGGTGGTTGCGGTCCGCTGGAACGATGCCATCGCCCTGCTGAACCGGCTGATTGCCGAGCGGCGCTTCACCAAGGTCAGTTTCCTCAACGCCCACAATGCCAACATCGCCTATACCGACCCGGTGTTCGCCGAAGCACTCGATGATTTCCTCATCCTGCCCGACGGCATCGGCATCGATCTGGCGGCGAGGCTCCTCTACGGGGCGCCGTTTCCCGACAATCTCAATGGTACCGATTTCGTCCCGGCCTTCCTGCAGGCCTCGACGACGCCGCTGACCGTCGGGCTGCTCGGCGCGACGCGCGTCAACGCAGAAGCGGCGTCGGTCAAGCTGGCGGCACTGGCCGTGCAGCACCGGTTCGTGGTGATCCATGACGGCTATTTCCCCCCTTCGCAGGAGCAGGAAATCGTCGACCGGATTGCCGCGCTTCGGCCCGACGTGCTGCTCGTGGCCATGGGCGTGCCGCGCCAGGAATTGTGGATCGAACGCCATATCGACGCGCGCCATTGCACGCTGCCGATCGCCGTCGGCGCGTTGCTTGATTTCCTGAGCGGCGCGGTGCCCCGCGCGCCCTTGTGGATGCGCCGGCTGCGGCTCGAATGGCTGTTCCGGTTGGCTGTCGAGCCGGGCCGCCTGTGGCGCCGCTATGTGGTCGGCAACCCGCTGTTCCTGCTGCGCGTCGTCAGGCAGAAATTCTCGCTTGCGCCCGAAGCCGCGGGAGATACCAAATGAACAGCAGGTTCGTGCCAGGTGCCGCTGTCGAGCCAAGCCCGCTCCGGCAGACACCGACGGCGGCCATCGTGACGGCAAGCTATGCGCCCGATTTCGAGCGCTGTCGCCTGCTGTGCGAGACACTTGATCGCCACGTTTCTGGCGCGGCGCACCATTACATCCTGGTCGAGCATCGCGATGTCAGTCTGTTTCGCCAATTGGAGACCGGCCGCCGCACGGTGGTCGACGAGCGGGAATTGCTGCCGCGCTGGCTGCACGCCTTCGACGATCCGCTCAGCCTGTTTCGCCGGCGCGTCTGGCTCAGCCTGAAGACGCAGCCGCTGCGCGGCTGGCATGTGCAGCAGTTGCGCCGCATCGCCATCTCGGCGCATGCATCTCAAGACGTGCTCATCTTCTGTGATTCCGATGTTACGTTCCTGAAACCTTTCGACTGCGGCGCCTTCTGGCGCGACGGCAAGGTGCGCCTGTTCCGCCGCGACGCTGTGCTGGCGGACGAAGGTCATGAGGAGCATCGCATCTGGTCGCGCAATGCGGGATCGGCACTCGGCATCGACCCGTCCCGGACGTCGATCCATGACTACATCTCGACGCTGATCGCCTGGCGGCGCGACACCGTGCTGGCCATGTGCGGCGAGATCGAGAAGGTCCATGGCCGCAACTGGGTCGAGGTCGTCGGTTCGGCGCGCAAATTCTCCGAATGCATGATCTACGGCCGCTATGTCGACGATCTGCTGGACGGAGCCGGCCACTTCCACGGTTCCGAAGAGTTCTGCCGCGTGCACTGGACCGGCGAAGCGCTTTCGGATGACGAGTTCCGCCGCTTCGTTGCCGCCATGGCGCCGGAGCAGGTGGCGATCGGCATGCAATCCTTCATCGGCACCGATATCGGCCGCATCCGCCGCCTGATTGGGCTGGATTAGATCATCCCGAAAAGCGGAAACCGGTTTTCTCGGACAAACGATTTCCGTTTGTCCAGAAGTCATGCACAAATGAGAAAGCCCTAGACGGGCTTTGCCGGCTTGCGCATCGCCGAATAGGTGAGCAGCGTCGAGGCGAGATACAGAAGCAGGAAGACGACATTGAGCGACAGCACCAGCTTCGGCGTGTCGAGGATGGTCGTCAGCACATAGGTCAGCAACAGCGCCTTCAATCCGGCGAGCAGGCCGAGATTGAGCGCCCGCACCAGCGTCTGGCCGCGTGCGAACAAAAGCTCGGCTTGGTATTCGACCAGATTGCGCAATCCCGGCACGCAGATTGCCAGCACCACCAGCGGGGCAGCCTCGGCGACATTCTTGCCGAGTGCATTGGGGAAGAAATGCAGCACGATGCCAAGTGTCAGCAGCGCCAGCGTCGAAACCGCGAACACACCGCCTTCGATGCCGCTCTTGACCGCCAGACGCGACAACAGTTCCGGCGCGCGCATCATGCGCTGCACCAGCATCATCGAGAAGGTGCGGATCGGAATCGCCGTCAGGTCTACCAGCCGCATGATGATGGCGTAGATGCCGGCCAGATGCGGGCCGCCGATCGCCAGCACCAGCAGCTTGTCGAACTCCATCTGCAGGTAGAACAGCACTTCGGCGCCGGCCACATAGATGGAATCGGCCAATCGCCGAAGATACAGCTCGACGCGCAGCCGCAGCCTCTGGCGCGGGTAGAAGAAGCCGAAGGCGATCAGCAGCGAGGCGGCATTGGCGCCGATATAGAACCAGGACCATATCCAGACGCTGTGTTGCGCTGAGAACATGAACAGCACCGCGCCGAGCGCCCGCAGCGCGGTCGCCAGGATGGCCAGCAGCGCGGCACGGCCGAACTTGCCCAGGCCGTTGTTGACGATCAGCGCCGCCTCCACCGGCCGCCACAACAGCGCCTCGGCAAAGACGATTGCGGCAAACACCGACAGCGGCACGGTGTCGGCGAAGAAAAGCAGATAGACGCCGAACGAGGCCACGGCCAGCAGCGGCAGCGACAGCACGCCGAGCAGCAGGAAGCCGGCGGAAAAGGTGCCGATCAGATTGGGGCGGATGGTGGCGGTGCGGTAAAGCGCCGAGATGAACCCGAAAGCGAGGATGCGCGACAGCATGACGCCGGCCGCCGACGCGGTGGCGAACATGCCGAATTCGGATATCGACAGCGTGTTGGCCAGCGCGATGAAATAGGCCAGCGAAAACACCAGTCGCCCACCGGCACCGCTGATCGCTGAGAAATAGTCGCGAAGCAGCCCCCGTCGTTCGGCCAAAAAGCTGCCGATCCGGGCGAGGGGCCGCCTTTGCGGTATGTCACTGGCCTGCGTCATGTCTCAAGGAGAGCCTAGGCCGGAAAACTTAACGTGCCGTTCTGGCGGCTGGGCTTGTGTCGAAAATAGATGCAACCGAAACGAGAAACCGACGCTTCGGCGCGGGAAAATTAACCTTTTGTTTTCCATGCCTGTTTAGCGTGGCTTAACGACTGGCCAATCTCCGTTCGCAGGTCGCCAAGGGTAAAGTTCCAGACGATGGTCGACAGGGAAAACCGCGAAGACTGGAAGCGCGAGCGCTCATTGCTGGCGCTGGGCCAGGCTGTGCGTGGCGACGAACCCGACGCGTCGCTGGTCTCGATCGGCGACCGGGCAGACCCGTCATGGCGCGAGGACGCCGCCACGCGTCATCGCCTCGCCCGCTCGCAGCGCGAGGCGCGCAACCCGAAACTGTCGGGGGATCCGGTCGCGGCCGACGGGGATCATGAGCAAGCTTACCGCGCGCAAACCACGCCACGGACACAGCCCGGTGCCGCCGAAACCGCTGGCGCACGTCGCGCCGATCATACATCGGAACCTTACGCTGCAGGCGACGCGTCGTTATCCCGAAACGACGGCACGGACAGCCAGCAGTGGAAGCCGCTGATCGATCCGATGCAGGTGGTGCGCGGTGTCGGCAAGTCGAAGCTGCTGATCGTGACGACGACACTGCTGGGCGCCGCGCTCGGCATCACCGTTGCGCTGTCGACGCCGAAGAAATATGAGGCCACCACCGAACTGATCGTCGACCCGCGCGACCTGAAGCTCACCGACCGCGATCTCACCCAGTCGGTCGTCGCTTCCGACGCCACGCTGGCCATCGTCGAGAACCAGGTTCGGGTGCTGACATCAGGCACTGTTCTCAACAAGGTCGTCGACAAGCTCAATCTGGTCAACGATCCGGAATTCAATGGGCAAGGCGGCGGCGGCCTCAGCGTCATGTCGCTCATTCGCTCCGTCCTGTCCCGCAATGATGGGCCGGGGGGTGTCGACGACAGCCGTCGCCGCGCGCTTGCTGTCGGCAACCTGGCTGAGAGCCTTTCGGTCGAGCGCGGCGGCAAGACCTTCGTCATCACCGTCAGCGCCACCACGCAGAATGGCGAGAAATCGGCCCTCATCGCCAACACGATGACGGATGTCTTCCTGCAGACTTTCGGCCAGATACAGTCGGACACCGCAGGCCGCGCCACCGACGAACTGACGGCCAGGCTCGACGAGTTGCGCAAGGGCGTCGAGGCAGCCGAGCGCAAGGTCGAGGATTTCAGGGCCACGCACGATCTCGTTGACGCGCAGGGCCATCTCATCAGCGACGATGAGATGCTGAAACTCAACGAGCAGCTGTCGGTCGCGCGCGCCCGGACCCTGGAACTCAACGCCCGGGCGGCCTCGGCGCGTTCGGTCGACGTCAATTCGGTTCTCACCGGTACCTTGCCGGAGGAGATCAACTCCAACACGATGAGCGATCTGCGTTCGCAATATGCGTCGCTCAAGCAGGAAGCTGACCGCGCCGCCATCCGGCTCGGGCCGCGTCACCCCGAACTCCAGGCGATCAATGCCCAGATTGCCGGCGCACGCGACCGCATCGCCTCGGAGCTGCGCCGCATCGGCTCGTCGCTGCAGGTCGACCTCAAGCGCGCCGTCCAACTCGAACAGGATCTTGCCTCTCGCCTGGCGCAGCTGAAGGTCCGCAGCGGCGACGTCAACAGCGACCTCGTGTCGATGCGCGAACTGGAGCGCGAGGCGACCGCCAAGCGTTCCGTCTACGAACAGTACCTGCTGCGCGCCAAGGAGACCGGCGAGCAGAAGGACATCAACACCGCCAACATCAATGTGATCTCGAAGGCCTTCGCGCCGCTCGAGCCGAACGGGCCGTCGCGGGTCGTGGTCGCGCTCGCCGGCCTGTTGCTGGGTTTCGCCTCCGGCATTGGCCTCGGAGCCATGCGTGGCGCCTATGAGAGCCTGCGTGACACCGCCAATTCGCGCTCGCGTCGCGACCATGGCGCGGACGAACGCCGGACGCCTTACGAAGACAAGGCATATCGGGCAGCGCCGCCGCCGGCGCCGCCATTACCACCAGCGCCGCAGCCATCGACACCCCCGCCTGCATCACCACCGCCGGCCGCGCCACCGCCTGTCCAGCAAGCCGAGGTCTCGCCGGCAGAAAGTCCCGGCCGGATCGGTGCCTTGCTGTCGAGGCTGCACAAGTCCGTCTCGCGCAGGCCATCCCGGGAGGAGCCGTTCGATACCGTCGAATGGGCCTCTGCCGAAAACGAGGAGCCAACGCAGGATCCGCAATACCGCGCCTATCCCCGGCCGGCGCCGGCCTTCGAGCCGCGGCAGGCGGTCGCGACAGCATACCCGGCACCACCTTTCCAGCCCGGCGGCCATCCGCAGCAGACGGCGCAGCCGCCACTGCCGCCTCCCATGATGACGCAGCGGCCATATTCCGGGCCGCAGCTCTATCCCTACGCGCAGCCATTGGGCTACGCGCAGCAGCCGGGCTATCCCTATCCGCAATCGATGCCGGCCGCCAATGCCGGGCAGCAGTCCGATCCGGCTCAGCCCGCTTCCGAGTCTTATCCACAGCCGCCCGTCGCGCAGCAGCAGGCGCCTCAGCCTCATCAGCGATCGGCGGAGCCGTCGCGGGCCGTGGAGGATGCCGAGCAGCAAGCGCCAATCGAGGAAATCCGCGCCAGCCTGCGCGAATTCCGCGAAGCGGTTCGCGAACTGACCGAGAGCCGCACGCGCCGCCGCTACTTCTGAGCCACAAAAATCTGCGCGGTGCCGTACAAAAACATGCCGGTTTCGCGTAAACGGCATGGGACGGCGCTTTGGCGGGATTGCATGTTGGATTTTTCGTGAAGATGCCACGCTGTGAAAGATCGAAAAGCGCGTCGCTTCCGGAAGCGACGCGCTTGGGCATTCTGGTGTTGAGGGTGGTCCATGGCTGAAGTGATTGATGGCAAGAGCGTTGCCGGGGACGTTGTGGGGACGGTCAAGACCCTGACGGCTGAACTTGTCGCCAAGGGCAAGGCCAAGCCCGGTCTTGCCGTGGTCATCGTCGGCGAGGATCCGGCCAGCCAGGTCTATGTCGCGTCCAAGTCGCGCACCGCCAAGGAATGCGGCTTTCATTCCGTCCAGCATACGCTGCCGGCCGAAACCTCCGAAGAGGCATTGCTGAAGATCATCGGCGACCTCAACGCCGATCCGGCCATCAATGGCATCCTCGTGCAGCTTCCTCTGCCGGCCCACATTGACGCCGGCAAGATCATCCAGACCATCGCGCCGGAAAAGGATGTCGACGGCTTCCACTTCATCAATGTCGGCAAGCTCGGCACCGGTGAACTCGAAACAGCGTTCGTGCCTTGCACGCCGGCCGGCTCGATGCTTCTGATCGAGCGGGTGCGCGGCAAGGACCTGTCCGGCCTCAACGCCGTCGTCGTCGGCCGCTCCAACATCGTCGGCAAGCCGATGGCCAACCTGCTGCTTGCCGCCAACTGCACCGTCACCATCGCCCACAGCCGCACCAGGGATCTGCCGGCCTTGGCCCGCACCGCCGATATCCTTGTCGCGGCCGTCGGCAGGCCGGAGATGATCAGGGGTGATTGGGTGAAGCCAGGCGCCACCGTCATCGATGTCGGCATCAACCGCATCCCGGCGCCGGAAAAGGGCGAGGGCAAGTCCCGCCTCGTCGGCGATGTCGCCTATGCCGAAGCGGCCAGGGCCGCCAGCGCCATCACACCGGTGCCCGGCGGTGTCGGCCCCATGACCATTGCCATGCTGATGGCCAATACGTTAGCCTCCGCCTACCTTGCGGCCGGATTGAAACGGCCGTCCTTCTGACCCGCCAGAAAGCTGCAGCTTTGCCGAACCCCAGTGTTCCCTCAGAACGGCCGGTCATGACTGACCCCGTTCAAGGCGGCCGGCAGTTCGCATTCCTGCTGGTAGACAAGTTCTCCATGTTCTCGCTGGCTGCCGCGATCGATACGTTCCGGTCGGCGAACCGGTTGCTTGGCCGCGACTTCTACGGTTGGACCACGGTGTCGGCCGATGGCGATCCGGTGATGGCTTCCAATGGCCTGCCGCTCAAGATCGACTACGCCGTTGCCGACCTGCCGCCGGTCGATATCCTTTTCGTCTCGGTCGGGCTGACGACCGAATTCCCCGGCAAGAGCAAGGTGCTGGCGGCTTTGCGAAGCTGGGGCCGGCGCGGCAATGCGCTGGGTGCCCTGTCGGTCGGGTCCTACCTGCTGGCCGAGGCCGGCCAGCTCGAAGGCTATCGCTGCACCATCCATTGGGAAAACCGTGCCGGCTTCGTCGAGCGATTCCCCGACATCAACTGCACCGGCAACGTCTTCGAGATCGATCGCAAGCGCTACACCTGTGCCGGCGGCACCACTTCGATCGACCTGATGCTGGAGATCGTGCGCGGCGATTTCGGCTCGAACCTGGCCAATGGCGTCGCCAACCAGTTCCAGCACGAACGCATCCGCTCGGCCGGCGACCGTCAGCGCGTCGGACCCGAACGCGACCTGACCGGCAAGTCGGAGAAGCTCAGGCGCATCGTCGAACTGATGGCCGACCACCTCGACGAGCCGCTTTCGGCGGTACAGCTGGCCAAATCCGCCGGCCTTTCGGTGCGCCAGGTCGAGCGCCTGTTCCTGCGCCATCTCAGCGTCACGCCCGGCCGTTACTATATGCGATTGCGGCTGGAGCGGGCGCGCGAACTGCTGCGCCAGACCAACATGCCGATCCTCGACGTGGCGATCGCGACGGGCTTCACCTCGCATTCCTACTTCGCCCAGAGCTACCGGCTGCAATTCGGCAGGCCGCCTTCGGAAGAACGCCGCACGACTTACTAAGCTGGTTTTCGTTTTCGTTGAGAGTTCGGCATTCGGCCCGGCGCATCGGGCCAAGGCCATGAATTCGGGTTAATGGGTTCTTTCGGAGCCTTCGCCGCGCGTAGGCTGACGGGTGCAACAAACGAAAAACCCCGCCTATTGCGGCGGGTCACCGGCGCAAATCAGCACCATAGCCAAATATGTACCTTAGCTGAGGTCATGGTGTCAAGAAAAAATTCCTATTACCGGGGAAAAGGCTGCCGCCGCCGCCGAACTGGCTGTCGTCAGGACTTTTGTTAAGCTGGGTCCGCAGCCCTGCGCACCGGCGCCCGGACTTGTGTCCCGGCGCCGCGTCAAATAGCTTGCCGCCCGGATCAGGGGCGGATTTAGGAGATTTCGATGGCGGGACTTGCACGGGGCGTCGCTGCGGCGATCCTCCTTTTGTCGATGACGACGTTCGGCTTCGCCGCAAACAAGGTCATCATCATTCTCGATGCGTCCGGCTCGATGTGGGCGCAGATCGACGGCAAGCCCAAGCTCGAAATCGCCCGCGAGTCGCTTCGAACCGTGCTTCAATCGGTCCCCACCGACGACGAGATCGGCTTCATGGCCTACGGCCATCGCGAGAAGGGCAGCTGCGACGACATCCAGCTGATCGTGCCGCCGCAGGCAGGTTCGGGCAGCGCCATTTCGGCCGCCGCCGACAGCCTGAAATTCCTCGGCAAGACGCCGCTGACGGCGGCGGTCAAACAGGCGGCCGAGGCGCTGAAATACACCGAGGACAAGGCGACCGTCGTGCTTATCACCGACGGGCTCGAAACATGCGGCGGCGACCCCTGCGCGCTTGGCAAGGAGCTCGAGGCATCCGGCGTCGACTTCACCGCCGATGTCGTCGGCTTCGGCCTGACCGCCGACGAGGGCAAGCAGATCGCCTGCCTCGCCGACAACACCGGCGGCAAATACATCCAGGCCTCCGACGAGAAGGCGCTGCAGGAGGCGCTTGCCGAGACCGTGGCGGCGCCGGCACCTGCTCCTGAACCGGCTCCGGCACCTGCGCCGGCACCCGCGCCCGAGCCGGCCAAACCGGACTTCAATTTCCTGCCGATAGCGGTGCTTGCCGAGGGCGGCGATCCCGTCACTGACGGCAATGCCTGGGAGATCTACAAGGCGAAACCCGACGGCACGCGCGGCGACTACGTCAGTACCGAATACGGCGCCTACAAGGCCAATCTGGAACCGGGCGACTATATCGTCGTGGCCAGCGACGGCCAGGCCAAGACCGAGCAGAAAGTCAAGATCGAGGCGGGCCAAGTCTACGCGCCTCTCTTCAACTTGAATGCCGGCACGCTCATCATCCATCCGCGACCGAGCGAGGGGGCAGATGTCGTCGATGGCGCGGCTATCGTCATCGATTATCCGGGTGCTGACATGCCCGCCACCTTCTATGGGACCACGAAAGCCGTGTTGCCGGCCGGCGACGAGAAAGTGACGGTCACGATCGGCCAGGGCGTGGCTACCGAAACGATTCCGCTGGCTGCCGGCAAGACCGTGGAAAAGGACATGATTGTCGGTGTCGGCCATGTCGTTGCCAATGCTTATTATGCTGCCGGCGGCGACAAGGCGGACGGTTCAGGCATCGGCTTCAAGGTGCTCAAGGCAAAAAAGAAGATCGATGGAACCAGGGACGAGGTGACCTATGCCTACGGACCCGACAGCAAATTCGATCTGCCGGCCGATGACTATGTCTTGATTGCGACGGTTGATCTCGCCGTTGTCGAGCAGCCGTTCACCGTCAAGGTCGGCGAATTTCAGGATCTGAAAATCGCAATGAATGCCGGCGTGCTGGCGATCACCGCGCCGGGAGCCTCGAAGATCGAGATTTTCGAGGCCAAAAAGGACATCAACGGCAACCGCAAGTCGCTTGGCTATGCATTCGACCAGAAGTACCAGGCAGCGATCCCGGCGGGCGACTATGCCGTCGTCTCGGAGAAATCCGACAACAGTTCGAAAGAAGGCAACGTGACGGTCAAGGCCGGCGAGCGAGCCGAGCTAACCGTGCAATAGAATCGTATGCACAACCGCAAGAGGGCGGCCAAGTGCCGCCCCTTTTCATGGGTTGCGCAGAACTGCCGTCAGGCCGTGCCGAAGGCGCTGGCGCCATGATCGGCGCGGCCGACCAATTGCCGGAAGCCGGCAAACAGCTCGCGGCCGAAACCGAACTCGTTGCCGATGAGGTCGGCATCCGCCATCCGGCGCAGCGCGAAATCGCCGGCCGGCACCAGCACTTCCAGCGTGCCGGCATCGGCGTCGAGCCGGATGATGTCGCCTTCGTGGATCCTGGCGATAGGACCCTCCTCGACCGCTTCCGGTGTGACATGGATCGCCGCCGGCACCTTGCCGGAGGCGCCCGACATGCGCCCGTCGGTGACCAGCGCCACGCGCTGGCCGCGATCCTGCAGGATGCCGAGCACGGTGGTCAGCTTGTGCAGTTCCGGCATGCCGTTGGCCTTCGGCCCCTGGAAGCGGATGACGGCGATGAAATCGCCGGTCAGCGTGCCTGCCTTGAACGCATCGTTCAGCCCTTGCTGGCTGTCGAAGACCCTGGCCGGCGCCTCGATGACACGCCGCTCCGGCTTCACCGCGGAAGTCTTGATGACGGCGTGGCCGAGATTGCCTGACAGCACCTTTAGGCCGCCGGTCGCCTGGAACGCCTTGTTGAAAGGCGCCAGCACCTTCTCGTCGCCGCTTGTCCGCGGCGAGGCTTCGCGCACCACGCCTCCGTCGGCGCCGAGCTTTGCCTCGACCGCATAGGGCCGCAGGCCTTCGCCCCACACCGTCTGCACATCCTCATGCAGGATGCCTTCGTCGAGCAGTTCGCGGATCAGGAAGCCGAGCCCGCCGGCGGCGTGGAAATGGTTCACGTCGGCGAGGCCGTTCGGATAGACCCGCGCCAGCAGCGGCACCGCTTCCGACAGGTCGGAAATATCCTGCCATGTGATGGCGATGCCGGCCGCCGCCGCCATGGCGATCAGGTGGATGGTGTGATTGGTCGAGCCGCCGGTGGCATGCAGGCCGACGACGCCGTTGACGATCGAGCGCTCGTCGATCATCCGCCCGACGGGCGTATAGGCGTTGCCAAGCGCAGTAATCGCCAGCGCCCGCTTGGTCGCCTCGCGGGTCAAAGCCTCGCGCAGCGGCGTGCCTGGATTGACGAAGGACGCGCCCGGCGTGTGCAGGCCCATGATCTCCATCAGCATCTGGTTGGAATTCGCCGTGCCGTAGAAGGTGCAGGTGCCCGGTCCATGGTAAGATTTGGACTCGGCCTCCAGCAGTTCGGCGCGTCCGGCCTTGCCCTCGGCGTAGAGCTGGCGGACCTTGGCCTTTTCGTCATTGGGCAGGCCTGATGTCATCGGTCCGGCCGGAATGAACACCGCCGGCAGATGGCCGAAGGTGAGGGCGGCGATCACCAGCCCCGGCACGATCTTGTCACAGACGCCGAGATAGACGGCGGCGTCGAACATGTTGTGCGACAGGCCGATCGCGGCGGCCATGGCGATGACATCGCGCGAAAACAGCGACAGCTCCATGCCGGGCTGGCCCTGGGTGACGCCGTCGCACATCGCCGGCACGCCGCCTGCCACCTGGGCGATGCCGCCGGCTTCGCGGGCTGCATCCTTGATCAGCGCGGGGAAGCTCTCGAACGGCTGATGCGCCGACAGCATGTCGTTGTAGGAGGTGATGATGCCGAGGTTCGGCACCTTGTCGGCGCCCAGCGCGAGCTTTTCCGAGGGGCTGCACACCGCAAAGCCGTGAGCGAGGTTGCCGCACGACAAAACGGCCCGGTTGGCGGCGCGGTTCGACGCCTCGGCGATGCGGCCGAGATAACGCTCGCGGCCGGGCTTAGAGCGCTGGCGGATGCGTTCGGTGATGGCTTCGATGTCGCGTCTGGCGGTCATGGTATCGGTCCTTTCAGGCGAGGTCCCGGAAACATCCTCCCGCCGTTTGCCGGGCCCGGTGTAAATCGAGAATCAGGGTGCCCAGAAAACCTCTACGGGCTTTTGCGCTGCGTCGAGCACGGCGCGGATTGGCTTTCGCGGCCCGGGCGCCACCGCGCCGTCGAAGGCGATACGCTTGTCCTCACCCTCGATGTGCAGCGCGATGAAGCCGGCTTCGACGATGCGGGCCAGCGACAGGGTCAGCCGCGGCTCGCCCGCACTTGCCGCATGAACCGGCAGCACGATCCTGTCGGAAGAGGGGTCGAGCAGTGTTGCCAGTTCGGCGGCATCGGGAAAGAACGAGGCGGTGTGGCCGTCCGGCCCCATGCCGAGCACGACGACATCGAGCGGCCAGGGCAAGGATCGGAGCGCTGCATCGTCGGACGAGGCCGCATCCTCGATGCTGGTGGCTTCGTGATAGAGCGGCACGAAACGAGCCGCCTTGGCCGCGTTCTGCAACAGATTGGCGGCCACCAGCCCGGCATTGGAGCGTGGCGAGGAGGCCGGCACGAAACGCTCGTCGACCAGCGTCACGATCACCTTGTCCCAGGCGATGGGTATCGCTGAAAGGGCGGCGAAGAATTTTGCCGGCGTGGTGCCGCCGGAGACGGCGAGCAACCCCGTGCCGCGCTCGGCGATCGCCTTGGTCAGTCTGCCTGCAACATGGCCGGCCAGGGCTGCCGCCAGTTCCTGGCGCCCGCTGAAGCCGTTCCAGCTGTAGGCGGCGCTGTTCAATTGCTCTCGTGCCATGTCCGCCCGTCACGTTCGATCAGCGCTATCGAGGCCGATGGGCCCCAGGTGCCCGCCGTGTAGCCCTGCGCCTCCTGCCTGGCACTTTCCCAGGCATTCTGGATCGGGTCGATCCATTTCCACGCCGCCTCGACTTCGTCACGGCGCATGAACAGGGTCTGGTTGCCACGGATGACGTCCATGATCAGCCGCTCATAGGCGTCCGGTGCGCGGCCGTCGAAGGACTGCGCGAAACTCATGTCGAGCGAAATCTGGCGCAGCCGCATGCCGCCCGGGCCCGGATCCTTGATCATGATGAACTGCTTGACGCCTTCGTCCGGCTGCAGCCGGATGACAAGCTGGTTGGCGAAGATCGGTCCGGCGCTGTCGCCGAAGATCGAATGCGGGATCGGCTTGAATTCGATGACGATTTCCGAAACCCGCGTCGCCAGCCGTTTGCCGGTACGCAGATAGAACGGAACGCCCGACCAGCGCCAATTGCCGATCTCGGCCTTGATGGCGACGAAGGTCTCGGTGTTGCTGTCCTTGCCGAGTTCCTCGACATAGCCTTTCACCGGTCCGCCGGCCGAAGCCCCGGCGCGATACTGCCCGCGCACGGTGTGCTTCGGCGCTTCGTTGCCGTTGATGCGCTTCAGTGCCCGCAGCACCTTCAGCTTTTCGTCGCGCACGGCGTCGGCATCCATCGACGACGGCGCTTCCATGGCGACGAGGCACAAGAGCTGCAGCATATGGTTCTGCACCATGTCGCGCAACGCGCCGGCCTTGTCGTAATAGGTGACGCGGTCCTCCAGGCCGACGGTCTCGGCCACGGTGATCTGGACATGGTCGATATGGGCTGAATTCCACAACGGTTCGTAGAGCGCGTTGGCAAAGCGCAGCGCCATCAGGTTCTGCACCGTCTCCTTGCCGAGATAATGGTCGATGCGGAAGATCTGGCTTTCGTGGAAGTCGTCGCCGACCAGGTCGTTGAGCTTGCGTGCCGAATCGAGATCGCGGCCGATCGGCTTTTCCAGCACGATGCGCGAGTTCGGCGTGATCAGATTGTGCTCTTTCAGCTTGTGCGAGATGTCGCCGAACAGCGCCGGCGCCACCGCCAGGTAGAAGGCGCGGATGCGGTCGCTGTCGCCGATCGCCTTCTTGAGCTTGTCGAAGCCGGCGCCGCTCGTCGCATCGGCGGAGACGTAGGACAGCCGCGCCAGAAAGGTCTTCAGTTCCTTGGCGTCGATGTCGGCCGGTTTGACGTGGTCCGAGATCGCCTGCTTGGCGAAGGCCTGGAATTCTTCGTCGCTCATCTTCGAGCGCGAGGTGCCGATGATGCGTGTCGGCTCCGAAAACTGATGGTCGCGCTGGCGATAATAGAGCGACGGCAGAAGCTTGCGCTCCGACAGATCGCCGGTGCCGCCGAAAATGATGAAGTCGAAAGGATCGACGGGGATGATCTGGCTGGTCATGGTCTGTCCGCTCTGACGCCGGTCGCTGTGACGCGGCTGATATAATCTAATCGATTTAAATTTTCCAGTGCCATGGTGTCACATCTGGGTGTATGCGCCTGCCCCTTGACAGTCCGATGACCCGGAGGCTTGTCGACAGGCGCGGCACCGGAAGCCTTCGCAGTTGCAGCATAGAGCGGGATCGACGCGAAAGCCAAAGGAGAAATCGGCGATGGCCGCACATCTTTCGAGCAATCCGGCCAGAAGCCACGGGTTCGCGCGGATGTGCGCTATCGGCGCGCCGGTTGATCGTCATCAATCATGAGCGGGAAAAACATGCGTCTGGAAAACAAGGTTGCCGTCATCACCGGTGCTGCGTCCGGTTTTGGCGAGGGCATCGCCAGGCGCTTTGCGCAGGAGGGTGCCAGGGTCGTTGTCGCCGATCTCAACGCCAGGGGCGCTGAGCGCGTCGCCGGCGAGATCGGCGAAGCGGCGATCTGGACCCAGACCGATGTCTCGCTGCGCTCCGAATTCGACGAGATGATCTATGCCGCCAAAAGCGCCTTCGGTCGCATCGACATCATGGTCAACAATGCCGGCTACACCCATCGCAACGGCGACATGCTCAATGTCGACGAGGAGACCTTCGACCTGATAACCGCCGTCAACATGAAGGCGATTTATCACGCGGCACTCGCCGTGGTGCCGATCATGGAGCGGCAGGGCGGCGGCGTCATCCTGACCACGGCCTCCACCGCGGGTCTGCGGCCGCGCCCCGGCCTCACCTGGTACAATGCGTCGAAAGGCTGGGCGATCACCGCCACCAAATCGATGGCGGTGGAACTGGCGCCGAAGAACATCCGCGTCAACTGCCTCTGCCCGGTTGCCGGCGAGACCGGCATGCTGGAGAAATTCATGGGCGCCGACACACCCGAAATCCGCGAGAAGTTCCGCGCATCGATCCCGCTCGGCCGGCTCTCGACGCCGCTCGACATCGCCAACGCCGCACTCTGGCTGGCCTCGGACGAAGCCGCCTTCATCACCGGCGTGGCGCTGGAGGTCGACGGCGGCCGCTGCATCTGAACGCCTGGTGCATGTCGTCCAAAAGCGCACAGCGATCTTGGAGCGACGGCATGCATCGGAAAGGGAGACGGACCTGTCGTTGAGCGGCGGGCGTCAGGCGCCGGTCTTGATGTAGCTCTTGTAGATCCAGCCGGTCTTGCCGTTGTAGGTGATCTGGCACCATTTCTTGCAGCTCATCACCTGCACCGAGGTTTTGGCTGGCACCGTACCGATGGCGGCGGCATTTTTCTTCGGGCCGCTTCGCATGGTCACGGCCCTCAGGATGCGTCCTGTTCCGGCGGCTGCGGCTTTCCTTGGCTTCGCCTTGGCCTGGCTGTCATCACCTTCTGCCGCTGGCTCTTGAGCCGGCACTTGCGGTTGCACCTCGGGAATGGCGGCGGTTTGTGCGCCGTCGGGATGGTTGCCCGCGGTTGCGCCGGGCGCGGCTACCTTGGCAAGTTCGGTGGCGGCATCGGTATCGGCTGCCGGCTGCGCGAATGCCGCCGTTTGCTTGTCGGGTGCCTTGTGCGCCACCTGGCTGGGAGCAGTCGAATCGGACGCGGATGCGGCCTTCAGCTGGGAACCGGTCCAGCGTGGGTCATTGGCGGCGAGTGCGGGAATGTTGTCTTGCGCGGCCGCCACAGTTGTTGGAATTGCGTCGGACTTGCGCGCCTGCGGCACGGCTGCCGCAGCGACCGCGGCCCCAACCGGGGTTATTTTCGTCGTCTTCACCGGAACCGTTGGAATGGTCTGTTCGGGGCTCGCTGCCGCTTGCCTGTCGCTGGCCGGCAGCGCCAGCCACAGCGCCACGGCGGCGACGCCAAGCAGTGCGGCGGTGCCGATCGCGGCGATCACCAGATGCGAGTTCGAACGGACTTCCTGCCAGAAGGACGGCCGCATGTCGTATCCGAACTGCATGGCAAAGCGCCGACGTTCCGGCGTACCGAAACTGAAGGGCTCTCTCACTCTTGCCACCTCCATAAGCGGGCCGACGTTCTTTCGATCGGTGCCGGAAGTCCGGCGTCTGATCCGCATCGGTCCCAAAAACAACGCGGGCAGGCCCGCAACAATCCCCGAACAATCGCCCAGAACCGGCAGCTTTCGCCTGCGATTGTGGCATCAGTACGCCAACATAGAGGATTCTGCGCCTTTGCGGGAAATTGCGCAATGCGTCGCACGGGCAACAAATGTTACAACAAATATTACAATATTACATCAGGCCGGCCGGCTAGATCCTGTCGCGCAGCGCAAACCAGTTGAGCGCCAGGAACAGCAGCGGCGTACGGAAACGCCGGCCGCCAGGGAAAGGCGGGATTTTCAGATCCTCGATCAGCTTCAGCCGGTCGCGGTTGCCGGCAACGGTTTCGGCATAGAGTTTACCGAAGTAGTTCGACAGCATGACGCCGTGGCCGGAATAGCCGCCGGCCGAGATCACATTGGGCATCACTTCGCGCACGAACGGCTTTCTTGGCACCGTGATGCCGACATAGCCGCCCCAGCCATGCGTGATCTCGACATCCCCGAGCGCCGGATAGAGTTCCGCGATCTGGCGGCGGATGTGGATGTGGATATCCCGGGGATCGTTGACGCCATAGACCTCGCGTCCGCCAAACAGCAGCCGTCCGTCCTTCGATTTGCGGAAATAACGCACGACGAAGCGGGAATCGTCGACCGCCTCGCCGCCCGGCAGCACGTCCGAGTGCGTATCCAGAGGCACCGTCGCGCCGATGAACGAACCGATCGGCATGACGTGCGCGGCACTCACCGGCTCGAGCGTGCCGCCATAGGCGTTGACCGCGATCAGGCATTTCTGCGCCGTCACCGTGCCTCTCGGTGTCGAAACCTTGACCTTGCCGCCACTGGAAATGATGCCGGTTGATTGAGTCCCCTCGAACAGCTGCGCGCCTGCAAGCGCTGCCACCCGCGCCGTGCCGATCACCAGCTTCATCGGATGGATGTGCCCTGTGCCGGTGTCGCGCGTGCCGCCGAAATAGGCGGTCGAGCCCAGCCGCTCCGCCGTCTCCCTGGCATCCATGAACGAGATATGCGGGTAGGAAAAACGGCTCGCCATGATCTCGGCATGCGCCTTGTAGTCATCGACATAGCGCGGCTTGTGCGCCACCGAGAGCTGGCCCGGCATATAGTCGATATCGATCTGGTTGGCGGCAGTGAATTCGAGGAGATGCGCCTTCGCCTCTTCGGCAAGATCAAACAGCGCCTTGGCGCGGGACAAGCCGTACTCGGCTTCCAGGTCCTCGGCCCAGGCGCGCTGGCCGGTGCCAAGTTGGCCACCATTGCGCCCGGAGGCGCCATCACCGAAGCGATACGCCTCGATCAAAACGACATTGGCGCCCGCCTTGGCCAGATGCGCTGCCGCCGACAGGCCGGTAAAACCGCCGCCGATGACAACGACGTCGCATGTCCGGTCGCCATCCAGCGCCGGGTATTCAGGCCGCGGGCCGGCCGTGTCCTCATACCAGGAACGGCCGGGGGAGATCGGGGATTGGTAGGGCATGATGCTCGCAGGGAGTAGGGGAGTAGGGGAACAGGGGAATAGGGGAATAGGGGAATAGGGGAATAGGGGAATAGGGGAGGCTATTCGGCTGTAAGTTTACGGATGAGAAGTCGAAGAAGCTTTCCCACACTTTCGGTACTCGCCAACAATGGGCCGGACGTCGCTTTCGGCGCGATGCCAATACGTTCAGCAATCAGAAGCTGAGTTTCCAGTTCCTTCAATGATCCTTGGGCAATACGGAGAAACTGCAGATAGGAGCCTCGAATTTCCCTGCCATACCCCTCGGCTATGTTCGCCGGCACCGACGTTGCAGAGCGCCGCACTTGGCTGGTCAGTCCATAAAGTTCTTCTTTGGGCCAGGATTTCGTAGCACCGTAGACCGCCACCGCAAGATCCATCGCCTGCTCCCAAACCAGCAAGTCCTTGTAGGACCCTGTTTTTTCGGTCATCCGTCCCTACTCCCCTACTCCCCTACTCCCCTACTCCCCTACTCCCCTACTCCCCTACTCCCCTACTCCCCTACTCCCCTACTGCCCCACTCCCCTACACATTCAGCAACAAATACTCCCGCTCCCACGGACTGATCACTTCCATGAAGGTCTCGAATTCCGCGCGCTTGATCGCCGCATAGGTCGCGGCGAACGACTTGCCCAGATGCGCGCAGAGTTCCTCGTCGCCCTCGAACAGGTCGACGGCTTCGAGCAGACCGCGCGGCAGGTCGATCTCGTCGGCATTGGCCGTTGTCAGGACCGGGGGCTCGGCCTTGATCTTGTTGGTGATGCCGATCAGCCCGCAGGCAAGCGATGCCGCCAGCGCCAGATAGGGATTGGCATCGGAGGACGGGATGCGGTTTTCGACGCGCCGTGCCGCCGGATCCGAGCGCGGCACGCGAAACGCCGTGGTGCGGTTGTCATAGCCCCATTTGTTGTTGACCGGCGCCGACGCCGCCTGTGTCAGCCGGCGGTAGGAATTGACATAGGGCGCGAACATCACCAGCGCGTTCGGCACATGCTTCTGCATGCCGCCGATAAAGTGGAAAAAATCGTCGGTTTCCGAGCCGTCAGCGGCCGAAAAGATGTTCTGTCCGGTCTTCTTGTCGATGATCGACTGATGGATGTGCATGGCGGAGCCGGGTTGCCCCTGGATCGGCTTGGCCATGAAGGTGGCGTAGATCTCGTGCTTCAGCGCCGCCTCGCGAATGGTGCGCTTGAACATGAACACCTGGTCGGCCAGTTCGATCGGGTCGCCATGGCGCAGATTGATCTCCAACTGGCCGGCACCTTCCTCGTGGATCAGCGTATCGATCTCCAGGCCCTGGCTTTCGGAGAAATGGTAGATGTCGTCGATCAGTTCGTCGAATTCGTTGACGCCGGCGATCGAATAGCCGGCGCCGCCGCCGATCGCGCGTCCCGACCGGCCGACCGGCGGGGTCAGCGGATAGTCCGGGTCGGGATTCTTGCGCACCAGGTAGAACTCGATCTCGGGCGCCACCACAGGCTTCAGGCCGAGCTTGTCATAGGCGGCCACCACACGCTTCAACACGTTGCGCGGCGTGAACTCGACCGAGCGTCCGTCCTGGTGGACGAGGTCGCAGATGACCGCGGCCGTCGGGTCTTCTTCCCAGGGCACCACCGTCAGCGTCGACAGGTCGGGCATCAGTTTGAGGTCGCCGTCGTCTTCCGGGTAATGGAAGCCGTTGCCATCCTCGGGGTAGCCGCCGGATATCGTCGTCATGAAGACTGCCGACGGCAGCGCCAGCGAGGTGTTGGAGGTGAATTTCTTCGATGGCATCATCTTGCCACGCGCGACGCCTGCCTGATCGGGCGTGATGCACTCGATGTCCTCGATGCCGCGCCATTCCAGCCAGGCGCTGACTTCCTTCCAGTTCTTGACGCCTCGTTGATTTTTCACGAAGGCAGGCGTGCGGGCGCGTCCTCCGCGGCTCGACGGACGGACTTCCTTTTTTGCAGGCGGCATCATTCACCAGATTGGGTTGCGGATTGTGGAGTATAGCCGTGCCCTCCTATGGAAGGGAAGGGGAGCCGCGTCGGGCATTGCCCGGTGCGGTTGAAAAACACGCCAATCGGCTTAGTTTCGGCCGTCCCAATTCCAATCGAGGCGTTCAATGCGGCGCAATGACAAACTGACGACGATCGGCTTCGACGCCGACGACACGTTGTGGCAGAACGAGCAGTTCTTCCGGCTGACGGAAAAGCGCTTTGCCGCCATGCTCGTCGACCATGGCGAAGCGGAGCACATCTCGGCACGATTGCTGGAGGCCGAAAGGCGCAACCTCGCTGTCTATGGCTTCGGCATCAAGGGATTTACCCTGTCGATGATCGAGACGGCGATCGAGGTCACGCAAGGCCGCGTGCCGGGCTCGGTCATAGCGGAGATTCTCGATGCCGGCCGCGAGATGCTGAGCCATCCGATCGAGGCCTTGCCGCACGCCCGCGAGACGGTCGAAAAGCTTGCCGGCGCATTCCGCCTCGTGCTGATCACCAAGGGCGACCTCTTCGACCAGGAGCGCAAGCTGGCTGGCTCAGGCCTTGGCGATCTGTTCGACGCGGTCGAGATCGTCAGCGACAAGAATGCTGCCACCTATAGCAGGCTCTTCAAGCGCCACGGCGATGGTCCGGCGAAAAGCATGATGGTCGGCAACTCGCTGAAGTCGGATGTGGTGCCTGCCATCGAGGCCGGCGGGTGGGGTGTTCATGTGCCGCATGAACTGACCTGGGTGCTGGAGCATGTCGAAGCGCCGGTAACCGAATCGAGGTTCCGCCAGATATCCGATCTCGGACAACTGCCCGGACTGATCGAAAGCATCATCGATCCCTGATCGCCGGGCGATCCGTGGTCGCCCGGCCTTACCTGGTTCGATTCCGGACGGAAAAACCGCTACACACTTTCCCGCAATTGCCTCAGCGGCCGATCAGGCGATCGATCACCGGTTGCAACCGTTCGGGCGTGATCGGCTTGGCGATCACCACGTCGATGACACCAGGCAGGCCCAGGCTTTCCGTGGTGCCATTCTTGGTTGACAGCAGGATTACCGGTGGCAGCGATTTGCCCGAGGCGCGGCGCAACGCGTCGATGCTGGACATCAGATTGTCGCAGTCCTTGTTGTCGGCGCCGCCGTCAAGGACAACCGCGCCGGGAATGAGTGACCGCAAGATCCTTGCCGCCGTGTCGGGAGATTCCGAAATCGGCTTGAGCCCGGATCGCTCGACGATCTTTGAAATCACCACGCGATTGATTGGCGACCTGCCGACGACAAGCACCTGCGACGGATCACGGATCGCCTCGGTGGTTGAGCCGCGGGTCACCAGATTCGGATGTCTTGGAGTCTCGCCTTCGCGATTCACCGGGCACACAAGTCAGCCAAGAAGCTCGCCCCTATTTCAATGCAGAGTTGAATCCGGAGCGCAATTGGCGTGAGATCGCAGCCTATGTCAAGTTGAAATAAAAGTGCCCGAAATCATCGCCGGGACAGTGAATTTCAAGCAACGCTACTGTACTCGACTGTCCACACATGCATTTCATAAAAAGAAAATTCACCTGCGCAGGGGCTGCGCAGGTGAAGGGTCGGTTGCATGAATTTCAGTCAGCCGTGGCTCTGCTGCGTGACGATCACCGGGATCAGCAGATCGCCCCAGTTGCCGTCGCCGCCGTGATGTCGTGCCGAGCGCACGAGTTCCACCGAGACGCCCGCCTCGACCGCCTTCATAACCGACTGGTTGAGGCGGTGCAGGTCGTTGGCCAGCATGCGGATCGTCGCCTGCTGGTCGACGCTCATCGTCGTCGACTGTTCCTCGGCGCGTTCCTTGACGCGGCTTATCGATGCCATTGGTTTTCTCCTTGTGTCCCAAGCCCTGTCGGGCGTTTCCTCTGAGTTCTTCTGTTCGCTATTCGGCGGCCGGTTTGAACTGCGCGTGCTCCGTCGATTCATGCATGGCGGTGGTCGACGATTGGCCGCCGGTGATCGCCATCGACACGGCGTCGAAATAGCCGGTGCCGACCTCGCGCTGATGCTTGGTCGCGGTGTAGCCATCGGCCTCGGCCGCGAACTCCGCTTCCTGCAACTCGGAATAGGCCGCCATCTGCCGCGCCTTGTAGCCGCGCGCCAGTTCGAACATGCCGTAGTTGAGCTGGTGGAAGCCGGCGAGCGTGATGAACTGGAACTTGTAGCCCATGGCGCCGAGCTCCTTCTGGAACTTGGCGATCGTCGCGTCGTCGAGGTTCTTCTTCCAGTTGAACGACGGCGAGCAATTGTAGGCGAGCAGCTTGTCGGGATGATGCTTGCGCACGCCGTCGGCGAATTTCCTGGCCTGTGCCAGGTCCGGCTTCGAGGTCTCGCACCAGATCAGATCCGCGTAAGGCGCATAGGCGATGGCGCGGGCAATGCAGGGCTCGATGCCGTTCCTGACATGATAGAAACCCTCAACCGTGCGCCCGGCGTCGTGGTCGACGAAAGGCTGGTCGCGCTCGTCGATGTCGGAGGTGAGCAGCTTGGCGGCTTCCGCATCGGTGCGCGCGACGACCAGGGTCGGCGTGCCCATCACGTCCGCCGCCAGGCGCGCGGCGTTGAGGTTGCGGATGTGCGCCGCAGTCGGGATCAGCACCTTGCCGCCGAGATGGCCGCATTTCTTTTCCGACGCCAACTGGTCCTCATAGTGGACGCCGGCGGCGCCCGCCTCGATGAAGGCCTTCATGATTTCGAAGGCGTTGAGCGGCCCGCCGAAGCCAGCTTCGGCGTCGGCAACGATCGGCGCGAACCAGGTTTCGACCGAAAGCCCATTGCCTTCGGAGGTCTCGATCTGGTCGGCGCGCTGCAGCGTCCGGTTGATGCGCTTGACCAGTTCAGGCGCCGCATTGGCCGGGTAGAGCGACTGATCCGGATACATCGCGCCAGCCGTGTTGGCGTCGGCGGCAACCTGCCAGCCCGACAGGTAGATCGCCTTCAGCCCGGCGCGCACCTGCTGCATCGCCTGATTGCCGGACATGGCGCCGAGCGCGTTGACGAAGTCCTCCTCGTGGATGAGCTTCCACAGCCGATTGGCGCCCATTTCGGCAAGGCTCTGGCGGATCTGCACCGAACCGCGCAGACGCTTCACATCCGCCGCCGAGTAGGGTCGTTCGATACCGTCGAAGCGACCTTCCGGCGCCGATGGGACGAGGTTGTAAAAATCAGTCATTGGTCACTCCGAGGAATTGCTGATCTGTGTCAAGGCGTCAATCATTTGGGGGTAGTTGGGTATGACTGGATTTACATTTCTGCGCGAAATCAGCCACAAAAATCAGGTAAACTGAGAGGATATAAGAGAAAACCTGTGTTGCGTTTGACAGAAGTGCGTTGTAAATTTGTCATTATTGTAAAAGGCCCGTGCCCAGGAATTCGTGTAAATTGCTGTAAAGGACAGTCCATGGCTGACCAGAAGATCTTCGCCGGGCCGCGCATCCGCCGCATTCGCAACGCCAAGGGCCTGACCCAGACGGCGATGGCCGAGGGTCTCGGCATTTCGCCGTCCTACCTCAATCTGATCGAGCGCAACCAGCGGCCGCTGACGGTGCAGCTGATCCTCAGGCTGGCCTCCGTCTACAAGGTCGATCCACACGAGCTGCAGGGCGAGGCGAGGGGATCTGTCGCTGCCTTGAAGGAAGTGTTCACCGATCCCCTGCTGGTCGGCGAGTTGCCGGGTGATCAGGAACTGATCGAGCTTGCCGAGGCGGCGCCCAATGCGTCCGCGGCCGTGATAAAGCTGTTCCGCGCCTATCGCGAGCAGGCCGAGCGCCTGTCCGACCTCAACGAATTGCTGGCAGGCGAGGGTCGGGCGACGGCGCTCTCCGGCGCCCGCCTGCCGATCGACGAGGTGCACGAGATTTTCGAGCGCCGGCCGAACCATTTTGCTGCCCTCGAGGAGGAGGCCGCGGCGTTCACCTCGGTGCTCGATCCCGGCGACGATCTGTTCGGCGCGCTGAAGGCCTGGCTGAAGCGCGAATATGGCATCGTGGTCAAGGTGCTGCCGGTCGCGACCATGCCGAACTGGCGCCGCCGTTATGATCGCCATTCGCAGCGCCTGTTCCTGTCCGAACGCCTGTCGCCGTTCGACCAGTTGCGCGAAGTCGCGATGGAGGCCTGCCTGATCCGCATGACGGTCGCGGTCGCCGGCGAGATCCAGGCGCTCAAGCTGAGCACCGACGAGGCGCGCCGCCTGGCCCGCTTCGAACTTGGCCGTTATGCGGCGCATGCGCTGATGATGCCCTATCAGGCCTTTCACGCGGCTGCCGTGCGCGCCCGCTATGACATCGATGTCCTGCGTTCGCGCTTCGGGGTCTCCTTCGAACAGGCGGCCAACCGGCTGACCATGCTGCAGCGGCAGGGTGCCTCGGGCGTGCCGTTTTTCATGCTGGAGGTCGACAATGCCGGCAACCGCTTCCGCAAGGCCGGCAGCCAGGGCTTTCCTCAAAGCCGCTTTGGCGGCGGCTGTCCCAAGCTGCCCGTGCATGTCGCCTTCACCCAGCCCGGCCAGGTCTTCGTCGAGGCAGTGGAAATGCCCGACGGCGCCGAGTTCCTGTGCATCGCCCGCACGCTGGAAGGGCCGCAAGGCGCATTCTCGGAACGCCCGCGCCGCACCGCGCTGCTGCTCGGTTGCGACATCGGCTTTCGTGACGATATCGTCTATGGCGCGGCATTGCCCGGTGCGGCAATCACCGCAAAGGCCGGCACCGTCGCGGCGACGCCGGTCGGGCCTGCTTGCCGGCTTTGCGAACGCGTCGGCTGCCTGGCGCGGGCAGAACCGCCGGTGACGCGCCCGCTCGGCCTCGACGAGATGGTGACGGGCCTGAGTGCTTTCGATTTTCAGTGACGCCGTGTTCTTCTGAAATGGAGCAAGGTGCCACAATTGTCGGCGGCCGCTGGCTCAGTTCCGGCCTGCGCCTTTGCGTTACGCCAACAGAGCATCTTTTTGTCGTCCCTTGCGCATCGTCCCGTCCACAAGAGCCCGACAGTGGCAGCCATGATCGATACCGCATCGCCGATCGTCGCATCGCCAGCCGTCTCGCCGCGCGAGGAGCGCGTCGGCATGCTTTTGGTCTTCCTGTCGGCGCTGATGTGGAGTTTCGGCGGCGCCATCGCCCGCTTCATCACTGTCGGTGACAGCTGGACGGTCATTTTCTGGCGATCCGTGTGGGCAGCCGCCTTCCTGGTCTGCTTCATGGTTTGGCGTGACGGCTGGCGTGGCATGCTGAAGCTGTTCCGTGACATGGGGTTGCCCGGCCTTGCCGTCGGGATCTGCTTTGCCACGGCATCGACCGCCTTCGTCGTGGCGCTCGCCTACACCACCGTCGCTAACATCCTTTTGATGCAGGCAGGCGTGCCGTTGCTGGCGGCGCTGTTTGCCTGGGCATTGTTTCGCGAAAGGGTTGGTGTCGCGACCTGGGTGGCAATCGCCGCCGTCATCACCGGCGTCGCCATCATGGTGTCGGAATCGCTCGATGGCGCCGTCTCGCCCATAGGCGATGGGCTGGCGCTGTTGATCGCGGTCATGTTTTCGGTCGCCACCGTCATCACCCGGCGGTTCTCCGGCGTGCGCATGACGCCGGCGACGTGCCTCGGCACCATGCTCGCGGCCGGCTTTGCCGTCTCGCAGGCATCGACCCTCGCCGTATCTGTCAGTGACATGGGCTTTCTGTTTGCCTTCGGCGTGGTCAATCTCGGCCTCGGCCTGGCCTTCTTCGCCACCGGCGCGCGACTGATCCCGGCGGCCATCGCGGCGCTGCTCGGCACGTTCGAGCCGATCCTCGGCCCGATATGGGTCTGGCTCATTCATTCCGAGGTGCCGTCGGGGCGCACCATCATCGGCGGCGCGGTTGTGGTCACGGCGCTGCTCGTCCATATCGGGCTCGAATTCAAGCGCCAGGCAAGGCCCGAACGCGCAGGGGTCACCGGGGTGCCGTCACCTAATTGAAGCGGCCTGCAGCTTTGCCATTGACAACGTCGCTGCGGCACGGGCAGGCTGGGAATACGGCAACAACAAGACAGGCGTATCTTGCCAAGTCTCCCAGCCGGTCCGATCGGGACCGGACCATATCGTCGTATCTCTGCCCGCGCCATGGCGAAAGCCTCTGACGGTATTGGCACGCCTCCCAGGCCGCCTCAGGGGCATCCAGCCATCTCATCGAACCGCCTGCATGGTCTCGGCAGTTCGCGCTTGTCGCCCCTTGGAAAGCTCAATAGTCTGAAGAAAATGCCGGTCGCGCTGATGTCGCGACGAGCCGGTGAAGGAACACTCATCAAAGGAGAATAGCATGATCCGCAAAGCGCTCTGGCTTTCGGCAACGTCGGCATTCCTGACATTTTTCACCGTCGGCGGTCACGCTGAAGATCGTGTCGTCAACGTCTTCAACTGGTCGGACTACATCGACAGTTCGATCATCGACGATTTCACCAAGGAAACCGGCATCAAGGTCGTCTATGATACCTTCGATTCCAACGAAATCCTTGAGACCAAGCTGCTTGCCGGCGGCAGCGGCTATGACGTCGTCGTGCCCAGCGGCAATTTCCTTGCGCGCCAGATCCAGGCCGGCGTGTTCCAGAAGCTCGACAAGTCGAAGCTGCCCAACATTTCCAACATGTGGGATACGGTTTCGGAACGCACGGCCAAGTACGACCCCGGCAACGAATACTCGGTCAACTACATGTGGGGCACGGTTGGCATCGGCTACAACATCAAGAAGGTGCAGGCGGCGCTCGGCACCGACAAGATCGACAGCTGGGATGTCTTCTTCAATCCCGACAGCCTGGCCAAACTGAAGGACTGCGGCGTCTACGTGCTGGACTCGCCGGCCGACATCATTCCGGCTGCACTGAAATATCTCGGCCTCGACCCGAACAGCACATCGCCCGACGATATCGCCAAGGCCGAGGAGACCTTGCTCAAGGTCCGACCTTATATCAGGAAGTTCCATTCCTCCGAATACATCAACGCGCTCGCCAACGGCGATATCTGCCTGGCCGTCGGCTGGTCGGGTGACGTGTTCCAGGCCCGCAACCGCGCGGTCGAGGCCAAGCAGGGCGTCGAGATCGGCTATTCCGTGCCGAAGGAGGGTGCGCAGATGTGGTTCGACCAGATGGCGATCCCTGCCGACGCGCCGCATGTCGCAGAGGCGCTCGAGTTCATCAACTACATGATGAAGCCGGAAGTTATCGCCAAGTCGTCGAACTACGTGCTCTACGCAAACGGCAACAAGGCTTCGCAGCAATTCGTCGACAAGGCACTGTTGGAGGATCCTTCGGTTTATCCCGATGCCGAGACCATAAAGAAGCTCTACACCGTCTCGCCGTACGATCCCAAGACACAGCGCGTCATCACGCGCACCTGGACCAAGATCGTCACCGGCCAGTAAGCAATCCGACACGGTCCCGGCAGTCACCTGCCGGGACCGTTTTTACCTGGGGCAAGAAGCAAGAAAATCAGGACGGAGTGGGACATGAAATCGCTTGGCAGCATCCGCAGGGATTTTGCACCGTGGAACGACCCGAACGCCAAGCCGTACATCCAGTTCGACAACGTCACCAAGAAGTTCGGTGACTTCACCGCCGTCAACAATCTGTCTCTGACCATCTTCGAGCGCGAGTTCTTCGCGCTGCTCGGTGCTTCCGGTTGTGGAAAGTCGACGCTGCTCAGGATGCTCGCCGGCTTCGAGGAGCCGACAGCCGGCCGCATTCTGCTCGATGGCCAGGATCTGCGCGGCATCCCGCCCTACCGGCGGCCGGTCAACATGATGTTCCAGTCCTATGCGCTGTTCCCGCATATGACGGTCGAGAACAACATCGCCTTCGGCCTCAAGCAGGACGGCATGCCGAAGCCCGAAATCGCATCGCGCGTCGCCGAGATGCTGAAGCTGGTCAAGCTCGAGCAGTTCGCCAAGCGCAAGCCGCATCAACTGTCCGGCGGCCAGCGCCAGCGCGTCGCGCTCGCCCGCTCGGTCGCCAAGCGGCCCAAGGTGCTGCTGCTCGACGAGCCGCTCGGCGCGTTGGACAAGAAGCTGCGCGAAGAGACGCAGTTCGAACTGATGGACCTGCAGCAGAATCTCGGCCTGACCTTCGTCGTCGTCACCCACGACCAGGAAGAGGCGATGACCATGGCCGATCGCATCGCCATCATCGACAAGGGCGAGGTGATGCAGGTGGCAACGCCGGCCGAAGTTTACGAGGCGCCGGGATCGCGTTTCGTCGCTGGCTTCGTCGGCAACGTGAATATGTTCGAGGGCAAGATCGCGCGTGGCGAGGCGGGCAGCGCCAGCATAGACGCCGGCAACGGCATCACCATCCGCACCGACAATGCCGGCACCGCCGGGGCTGGGACGGCCGTCACCTTCGCCATCAGGCCCGAAAAGATCAAGGTGTCGTCGAAGAAGCCGGCCGAGGCCGTCAACGCCATCGAGGGCGAGGTCTACGACATCGCCTATCTCGGCGACATGACCGTCTATCATGTCAGGCTGGACGACGGCCAGGTGGTGCGCGCCAGCACCATGAACGCGGCCCGCATCACCGAGGATCCGTTGAGCTGGAACGACCGCGCCTGGGTTTCCTTCCGGCCCGACGCCGGCGTCGTGCTGACGCGGTAGGGGGCGACCATGTCGAGCGCCGCCGTCACCACAGCATCAGCCTCTCCGGCATCCAATGCCGGCAGATCCATCCTTGCCAGGCTGGGTGCTGCCTTCGTTGGCCGACTGGTCATCATCATCCCGTATGTCTGGCTGCTGTTCTTCTTCCTCATTCCGTTCGTCATCGTCTTCAAGATCTCGCTGTCGCAGACGGCGATCGCCATTCCGCCCTATACGCCGGCGCTCGATTTCAGCGGCGGTATCTCAGGGTTCCTGGCTCAGCTGAAACAGCTCAGCCTCGACAACTACACCTGGCTGACGCAGGACGCGCTCTACTTCAACGCCTATGTGACCAGCGTCATCATCGCCGCGGTCTCGACGGTCCTGACATTGCTCGTCGGCTACCCCATCGCCTACGGCATGGCGCGCGCGCCGGCGACGATCCGCCCGACCTTGCTGATGCTGGTCATCCTGCCGTTCTGGACCTCGTTCCTGATCCGCGTCTACGCCTGGATCGGCATTCTCAAGCCCGAAGGGCTGCTCAATCAGCTGCTGCTCGCCACCGGCATCATCCACCAGCCGCTGATCATCCTCAACACCTATACGGCGATTTTCATCGGCATCGTCTATTCCTACCTGCCGTTCATGGTGCTGCCGCTCTATTCCGCGCTCGAGAAGATGGACTATTCGCTGATCGAGGCGGCCAAGGATCTCGGTTGCCCGCCGACCAGTGCGTTCTGGAAAATCACCTTCCCGCTGTCGCTGCCCGGCGTCATCGCCGGTTGTCTGCTGGTGTTCATTCCGGCCGTCGGCGAATTCGTCATTCCCGATCTGCTCGGCGGATCGCAGACGCTGATGATCGGCAAGACGTTGTGGAACGAGTTCTTCGCCAATCGCGACTGGCCGGTATCGTCGGCCGTGGCCGTCATCCTGCTGTTGCTGCTGATCGTGCCGATCATGCTCTTCCAGCGGGCTCAGGCGCGCGCTCAGGAAATGGACAGGTGACCTCATGAACGCCACCTGGAGCCGCTTCAACATCACCTCGATCGTGCTTGGCTTTGCCTTTCTCTACCTGCCGATCGTGCTGCTCATCGTCTTCTCGTTCAACGAATCGAAACTGGTCACGGTCTGGGGCGGTTTCTCGACCAAATGGTACGTCTCGCTGTTCCACAACCAGGGTCTCATGGACGCGACCTGGGTGACGGCGCGTGTTGGCCTGATCTCGGCCACGGTTGCGACGGTGCTGGGCACCCTGGCGGCACTCACCTTGACCCGCTACACGCGCTTCAAGGGCAGGGTGCTGTTTTCCGGCATGGTCTTTGCGCCGCTGGTCATGCCGGAAGTCATCACCGGCCTGTCGCTGCTGCTGCTCTTCGTCGCCGTCGGGCTCGACCGCGGCTTCCTCACCGTGACGCTCGCCCACATCACGCTGACCATGTGCTTCGTCGCCGTGGTCGTGCAGTCGCGGCTCATGACTTTCGACCGCTCGCTGGAAGAAGCCGCGATGGATCTTGGCGCAACGCCGGTGAAGACCTTCTTCCGGATCACATTGCCGGTCATCATGCCGGCGATCGTCTCCGGCTGGATGCTGGCTTTCACCCTTTCGCTCGACGATCTGGTCATTGCCAGCTTCACCTCGGGGCCGGGCGCGACGACGCTGCCGATGAAGATCTACAGCCAGGTTCGCCTCGGCGTGACGCCGGAAATCAACGCCGCCTGCACCATCCTGATCGCCGTCGTGGCGATCGGCGTCATCATCGCCTCGCTTGCCAACAAGCGGCGTGAGGTGCAGCGCCAGCTCGACGAGCAGGCCGCGCAGCGCGGGTGAAAGATAGGAGGCGCGGTGGCGGCCTATTCCCCGGAAACGCCGCGGCTGATCGGGGAAATGAACGGCGTGCTCCAGGTTCCGCCGACGAAGAACGACGACTGGTTGGGGCCTTGCTGGCCGTTGGCCTGCGTTGCCGCCTGATCCGGCTGAATGACGCCGCCGGACAAGGCCAGTCCGCGCCCGGCGTAGGACGCGATGCCGGACAGCCAGATCTTGTACTTCGCTGAATTGGCCTCGGCCTTGTCGATTCGCGCCACGCCCTTCGAAATGGTTGCCTTGATCTCGGCACCGTCGATCGGCAACGTTCCGTCGGAGACATCGTCGAGCGCGAAGAAGCCGCCCTGTTCGGTATGTTTGAGGAAGGCCGGCAGGTTGAGCTTGCTCAACGCACCCGGCCCGAAGGTCGCCGAGACCGAGCCGTCGGCATTGTCGAAGATGGAATCCCAGGTTCTGCCCGGCCCCTTGAGGATCACCGAGACGGTGCCCGTGCCGACCGGCACCAGCCGCGTCATCCCCGCCGCCGTGCCGAAAGCACCGCCGTCGATGTCGGACGCCAGAAGGCGGATTTCGACCTGCGAGCCTTCCGGCTTGCGATCGAAGCGAAGGCTGGTCTGGATGTTGCCGCCGAAGGCCGAGGCATCGGAGATGTCGAAGACGGACAGACCATCCTTGACCTGTGCGGTGGCGGCGACGTCGGCGAGCTGGATCGGCCCCGCCGTGGCGTGCGCCGCCGACAGCCTGAGATCGAGATTGATCTTGTCGGCGAAACTTGTGTCGATTTCGCCAGGCCCCGCTCCTCCGGTCGGCACCAGCGGGGTGAAGGCCGACAGAAACGATCTGAGGTCGAGCGTGTCGAAGGCGAGCGTGCCGGAGATCACAGGTTGTGCTTCACCAAGCGAGAGGTCCAGCGCACCCATCCCCGGATTGTTGTCGAGTGCAATCGCCGTGTTGTCGAACTTGACGCGCCCGCCGGTCGCGGTGATCTTGCTCGAAATGCTGACCGAGCCGATCGCCGCACCCGGAGCGATGCCGGCCTGCGACCATTCCAGGACACGCCGCAGCGAGGGTGCCGAGAACTTCGCTTGACCGTCGAAATAGGTATTTTCAGACATGCTGGCCGTGCCGTCGAACGAGAAGGTGGCGGGCGCCGCCTTGAAGGACAGTGTCAGCGGCGCCGTGCCGCCGGCAAACAGCACAAGCGGTTTGGCCGAGGCGACGTCCAGCGCGACGCTTTCGCCCCGCCAGATGCCGGTTGCCGACAGCGTCGCATTGCTGTTCATCGCCGCCCAATTTGCCTGACCGTTCAAACTGCTCAGGATCTCGACGTCCTTGCCGCCGATGGAGGCTACCACGCGGCCGTCACGAAACTCGACCGTGCCGAAGGTGTCGGTAGGCAGCTTGTCGAGGTCCGGTTTGGCGGGGTCGGCGTTGACCAGGCCGCGCGCCGTGTCGATGGAGCGCGTGATGCGCCCGCCGGTCGGGACAGCAGGCAGGAAAAGGCCGGCAGGCGTGCGCTGGACCCGGATCGTCGGCCGCACCAGCCGCGCCGTCGAAAACACCACGTCGCCGCGCAAGGCCGCCATGGCGGAAAGGTCGACCTCGACCCGTTCTGCCTCGACCACCGGCGGCGCCTCGGTGTCGGTCCATTGTGACAGCGTCACATCGGTCAGGATGGCGCGGAATGTCGGCCAGACCTCGATACGCGGCGAACCGTCGATGGCGACACGGAAGCCGCTCCACGCACTCATTTCCCAGGCGATGCGGTCGCGCACGATACGGGTGGAGGCAATCAGCGGCAGGGCGGCAACGACCAGCGCGACGACGATCACGGCAGCGCCGATCGCCCATATTCCGCGCCGGATCATAGATGATGGCATATGGCCCCGTATGCTTCCATTCCGACAATCGCCCGACGGGTGTAACCCCGGTCGTCACCACGGCCCCGGTCGTCACCAGGACTTCCGGCCGTCACTACGACTTCAAGTTGTCACTACGACTTAGGGCTGAGGCATTTCAAGTCTTTATGGCCCGGCGATGGCATTTGCGCACATCTGGTCGCATCAGCCGAACAAAATCTTGCTCTGCTGCGCTGCGATATGCATAAGCGATGGCGACCGTGGAGGAACGATCATGGCTGCCGAACAACCGCTCTGGACACCGACGCAAGACCAGATTGACGCAGCACCCTTGACCGCCTTCACCAAGGCCGCCGGAGTCAAAGCCGGCGTAGCGTTTTCCTCGTATTCGCAGCTTCACGCCTGGTCGGTCGAGGACCGTGAAGGGTTCTGGAGCCTGGTCTGGGATTTCTGCGGCATCGTCGGCGACAAGGGCGACAAGCTGCTCGTCGACGGCGACAAGATGCCCGGCGCTTCTTTCTTTCCCGATGCGACACTGAATTTCGCCGGGAATCTGCTGAAGAAGACCGGCTCAGGCGACGCAATCGTGTTTCGCGGCGAAGACAAGGTCGAGCGCCGGCTGTCCTGGAACGAGTTGCATGCGCTGACCTCGCGGCTGCAGCAGCTTTTCCTGTCGCTCAAGGTGAAGAAGGGCGACCGCATTGCCGCCATGATGCCCAACATGCCGGAGACCGTCGCCGCCATGCTGGCAGCCGCCTCGATCGGCGCCGTCTGGTCGTCCTGCTCTCCCGATTTCGGCGAGCAGGGCGTGCTCGACAGGTTCGGCCAGATCGAGCCCGTCGTCTTCATCGCGCCGGATGGCTATTGGTACAATGGCAAGGCGATCGAAGTCGCCGACAAGATCGCCGCGGTCGCGGCCAAGCTCGGCACTGTCCACAAGATCCTGGTCGTCGACTATCTCGGCACATCGAGCGATGTTGCCGGGACTATCGACAAGGCGGTAGCGCTGGAAGAGGCGCTGTCGCCCTTCGCCGACAAGCCCGTCGCCTTCGAGCCGCTGCCGTTTTCGCATCCGCTTTACATCCTGTTTTCGTCGGGAACGACCGGCATTCCCAAATGCATCGTCCATTCGGCCGGCGGCACGCTGATCCAGCATGTCAAGGAACACCGGCTGCATGCCGGTCTCACCGACGGCGACCGATTTTTCTACTTCACCACCTGCGGCTGGATGATGTGGAACTGGCTGGTGTCGGGGCTCGCTTCGGGCGCCACGCTGCTGCTCTATGACGGCTCGCCCTTCTATCCCGACGGCAATGCGCTGTTCGATTTCGCCGATGCCGAGAAGATGACTTTCCTCGGCACCTCGGCCAAGTTCATCGATTCCGTGCGCAAGGCCGGCCTCAAGCCGATCCGCACGCATGATCTGTCCACTGTGCGGGCAATCTCCTCCACCGGCTCGCCGCTGTCGCCGGAAGATTTCCGCTTCGTCTATGACGGCATCAAGAAGGACGTACATCTGGCCTCGGTCTCCGGCGGCACCGACATCGTCTCCTGCTTCGTGCTCGGCGTGCCGACGCAGCCGGTCTGGACCGGCGAGATCCAGGGACCCGGCCTCGGCCTGGCCGTCGATGTCTGGGACGACGACGGCAGGCCGGTCCGACAGGAGAAGGGCGAGTTGGTCTGCGCAAAAGCCTTTCCGGCGATGCCGATCGGCTTCTGGAACGACCCCGACGGCAAGAAGTACCGGGCGGCCTATTTCGAGCGCTTCGACAATGTCTGGTGTCATGGCGATTTCGCCGAATGGACCGAGCATGGCGGCCTCATCATCCATGGCCGCTCCGACGCCACGCTCAACCCGGGCGGGGTGAGGATCGGCACGGCGGAGATCTACAATCAGGTCGAGCAGATGCCTGAGATCCTGGAAGCATTGTGCATCGGACAGGACTTCGACAACGACGTGCGCGTCATCCTGTTCGTGCGCCTGGCCGCCGGCGTGCAGCTCGACGAGGATCTGGAAAAACGCATACGGGCAAAAATCCGTAGCGGCGCGAGCCCGCGTCACGTGCCGGCAAGGATCGTCGCCGTCACCGACATCCCACGCACCAAGTCGGGCAAGATCACCGAGCTTGCGGTGCGCGACGTGGTGCATGGCCGCGCCATCAAGAACAAGGAGGCGCTCGCCAATCCAGAGGCGCTTGAGCTGTTCAAGAACCTGCCGCAATTGGCCGAGTAGCTGCTAATGCATGTCGCTCAAAAGTGGCCCGGTTTTGAGACAACGACATGCATGAAAAAAGACGTTCCGGCATGGTTAACGAAATATCTCGCTAGAATTTACCTAGATTTCATGAGTGGTACACATTCGTAAATTTTCCGGCGCCCCGGTAAGGAGTTGTTAAGGTCCGGCGTCGATAGTCGCAGGTAACTTGAGGGAGAAATCCCGTTCCTCAGCCCCGAGGATCCGAATTCGCTCAAGCCCCCGTTGTGACAGCAATCCCATCTCTTAAGGCGCCTTTGGGCGCCTTTTTCTTTTTATCGGGATCGAAGCGTGGAGGGCTGATCTATTCCGCGAGCACACGGGTCGATGGAAAAGCGACCTCGACCAAGGTGCCTTCGCCCGGGGTCGAATTGATGGTGAACCGGGCACGGTTGGCTTCCACCATCGCTTTGGTCAAAGGCAGTCCAAGCCCGGTGCCGTCGCCGCGTCCGCGCTTCAGCGCGTTGATCTGCTTGAACGGCTTCAGCGCCTGCTCGATCTCGGCATGGCTCATGCCGATGCCGGTGTCGCGCACCCGCATGACGACGTCGCCCGACGTCTCATAGGCGGTCGAGACGATCACCTGGCCGCCGGCCTGGGTGTAGCGGATGGCATTCGACAGGATGTTGAGCGCGATCTGGCGCACGCTGCGCAGGTCCGCCACCACTTCCGGCAGCCGCGAAGCGAAGCTGGAGCGGATGATGACCCGTTCGCGGTTGGCCTGCGGCTGCATCATCGCCACCGTCTCGGCCAGCGTGTCGTTGAGCGACACCGCCTCATAGGCCATCTCCTGCTGGCCAGCCTCGATCTTGGAGATGTCGAGCAGGTCGTTGACCAGGTCGAGCACATGATTGCCCGAGCGGTTGATGTCGCGCAGATAGTCGCGGTAGCGGTCGTTGGCGACAGGTCCGAACTTCTCGTCGACCATCAGTTCGGAAAAGCCGATGATGGCGTTGAGCGGGGTGCGGATCTCGTGGCTGATGCGGGCGAGGAAATCGGTCTTCTGCGAGGACGCGCGCTCGGCCACCGCACGTGCCTGCGTCAAGTCCTCTTCGGCCCGCTTCCACTGCGTGATATCGCGAACGACGGCGCAGAAGCCGCTGTCGTTGGGCAGCCGGCCGATGGTCATGAACAGCGGAATGAAGCGGCCTTGCGATTCGCGACCGATCACCTCACGGCCGTCGTTCATGACACTCGCCACGCCGGGCTCGGACAGTCCGTTGAGATAGTCGCGTGCCGCGCGCTGACTTTCGATGGCAAACAGCGAGGCGAACGGCTTGCCGGTCACATCGTCGCTGTCGAAGCCGAACAGTGCTTCGGCCGGCCGGCTGATCGATCGGATGGTGCCGTCACGGCCGATCAGCACGACGCCGTCGGTGGCGGTGTCGATAATGGTGCGCATCTCGGCGATGCGCGCCTTGAGCTCGGAAATATCCGGCTGCGTCTGCTCGTCGGCAACCACATGCAGGCTCGCCGGCGCATCATCCTCGCCGGAGCGTCGCACGACCAGCATCAGCGCCTTGCCGTCGCGCCAGGGGACAGAGCGCAAAATGGCCTCGATCGGGAATTCCTGTCCATCACGCGTCTTCAACCGCAGCGCGCGATCGGTGCCGTCGGAAACGCCGTCGTCGGCATAGGGGTCGGCAAACAACGCGCCGAGGCCGCCGGCATCCGCCAGATCGTCGAGCGCCTCGTAGCCGGTCAGGCTGAGGAATTCCTCGTTCGCATAGTGCAACTGGTCTCCGGAATGGATGAGCAGCGGCACGGGCAGCTTACCGAGCAGCGACGTGTCCGGGGCCTTGTGTTCATCTCCCGCGGAAAACGCCGACGGCACGAACCCTTCGGCCTTGAGCGGCGGAACCTGCAGGCGAGGGCGCTCGACGCGTATTTCCGCAGCGTCGCCTGCATTGACGGCTTGCTCGGCAACCGCCTGCTCGTCAGGCGATGCGGCTTCCTCGTCGGGCTGCGCCCAATCCTCGCTGTCTTCGGCATCGCGAAAATCTGCTGACGTCATGCTGTCGTCATCGAGGACGTCATGTGTCGCGTCAGTGGCTTCAGGCTCTTCGCCGGGCGAAACCGCAGCGGTGTTTTCTGGTTCCGCCGCCACGGGGCCACGTTCGTCATCTTGGCCGGCATAGTCCAGCAACGAGCCCGTCACATTCATCCCAGGGGGGGCTTCACGAGCCGCTTCGTCCGGGTGACCGTCAAGCCGTGCCAGATCCTGCTCGTCTTCGGCATCGACATCGGTCTCGGATGGCTCGACCGGTTCGTTCTCTGGCCCTGACGCAGGGATGCCGCCGGCGCGCATCGGGTCGTCGGACGCCTTGACCGGAGCCTCGGTCTCCGCTGCCGACGTCTCCGTAGTCTCGGTCTCTGGTGGCTCGACCGGAGCACTCTCCTTCTTCAGCCGCTCGCCGATTTCGCGGAAGGCGCTGCGTTCCAGGGTCGAGAGGCCCTTGTCGTTGGCTGGCTGGCGATGTTCGGCGAGCCGGATCACCTTGTCGGCAAAGCGCCGCTCCTGTTTCGGCACGATGGTCAGCGCCGGCACCTCGCCCTTGAACGGATCCGATGCCTGAGCGTCCTCGGCCCTGGGCTCCTCAGCGTTCGGCTGTTCGGGCGCGGGTTGGATGACTTGCGGTTCCGGCGTTGCCGGCGCCCGGCCATTGGGCACCAGCGCCATGCCGATGGCCTCCGGATCGACGACCGCGTCGCTGGCGCGGGCGACGCCGAAGCCGCGGAAACCCTCGAAGGCGCGGCTGCGCCCATAGACAGGCAGCGCCGCCAGGTCGACGGGTATCTTCAGATCGGTGCCGACGACCGGCCACAGCACGGAGCGTCCGGACCAGGTATCGCGCCGTTCGAGGAGCCCCGATATCTCGCCCGAGGGGTCGAGGCCGAATGTGGCGGCGACATCCCTGAAGCGTCGGCCAATCACGTCGGCCGCCGGCTTGCCGACGATGTCGGCGAATTCCGGCGACAGCGCGCTGAACTTGCCTTCGGCATCCGTGCGCCAGACGAAGCGCACCGGCGCCGCTGCGCGGTCTATCGCCGAGACGGTCGTCGGCGTGGCCGCGGAGGTGGACTGGACTTCCAGGGCCGCCGGCTCTTGAGGCGCTTCAGGTCCGGACGCAGTTGGTCGCGGCGCCTGTTCCCCTCCGTCCTCGCCGGCGTTGAAGTACCAATGGTCGTGTTGCGCCGGTGTGGGCTCTGCTGCCGCCTGATCGCTGTTGGCAGCCGTCGGCGGCTGCCCGATCGCGTCGGTGATCGCATGCGGCTGCGATGCGGCGACGTCCTCGGTCGGCAGTGCGGCGCCTGGTTCCTCGGTCGGCGTCTCGCCACCCTGTTCCGGCTGCGAAGCCGCATCGCCAGCTGGTGCCGCCTCGGCAATGGTTTGCGTGAGGTGTTCGCCCGCAGGGGCTGTGTCGTCGAGCTGGTCCTCGTCGATCACCACCAGCAGATGCCGCTCCTCGGTCAATCTTGCCAGCCCCGCCGGGTAGGAGGCCGTGCCGCCCGGGACAAGGCGCTTGACGATGCGGTCGCTCTCGGCTGCGACGTCGGCAACCAGTGCTGCCAGCGTCTCCGGCAGGATGCCCAGTGCCGAAAATCCTTCCGAGGCCGCCTCGACGTTGCCCCTGGCATCGACAAAGGCGATGAAATGACCATCCTCGGTGAAGCCGCTAATGGCGCGCGCGGCGATTTCGCCGGCACTGCGTGACCCTGTCTGAGCCGCCGGCACTGCCAGCATGATCGCCTTCTCGGCGTCCGGCATGGTCACCGCACTGGCCAGGAAGCCGACGGCGCGGCTGGTCATGCCGGTCGCCAGCCGCACCATGATGGCGCGGTCGCTGCCAATCTCGGGAAATCCGCTGGTCGCCATGATCTGGCGCCTGGCGATCACGGGCAACTGCGCCGAGGCGCCTATGATCGCCTCGATGTCGGGATAACCGAACATCGCGGCTCCTGGCCCATTGGCCCAGATCACCTGCTCCAGATCCGCCGACAGGATCGCGATCGCGTCGCCTGCGGCAAAGCGCTGGCGGACCGCGTCGAGCACGGCGACATCGAGGAAGGAATATTCGGACGGCATGCGCTTGGCGGACCTCACGGAGCGGCGATTTTGCAGTTAACGCTTTGTTAATAAAAGCCGGAGGCGCGAAGGTCCACAAGCCAGAACGTGCAAAGGCTGGAATCTGGGCTCTTGGTTAACGGCCCAAAAGAAATTTATGGTGCACTGCAACAAAGATATTGCAATGCACAAAATTTGCCTTTATATTGCCATCATACATGAACGAGACGGCTTTCTGTCAAAGCCGCTGCCGCTGAAAAGGATGGAAAATGTCCAGGACCAAGACCGCCGAGACGATCGAAAACGTTGAATTCCCGAGCTTCGACGCTTCCAAGGCGACTGACCAGATTCGCGCTTTCGCCGAAAAGGGCGTTGAGCAGTCGAAAGAGGCTTATGCCAAGCTGAAGACCGGCGCCGAGGAGACCCAGAAGGCTCTGGAGTCGACCTACGAGACCGCCAAGACCGTTTCCAACGACCTGTCGCTCAAGACCATCTCCGCTTTGCGTGCCAATGCCGAGGCCGGTTTTTCCCACCTCGAAGCCCTGATCGGCGCCAAGTCGCTGTCGGAAGTCGTCGAGCTGCAGACCGCCTTCCTGCGCAAGCGCGTCGAATCGACCGTCGAGCAGGCCAAGGACTTCCAGGCCGTTGCCTCCAAGGCCGCCGAGGACGTCTCCAAGCCGATCAAGACCGCCTTCGAGAAGGCGTTGAAGGAAATCAAGGTTGCCTAACATTTGCGCATGATCTGAAGATGCAACAAAAGGTCGCATTTTCTTAAAAACGATCAGGTGTATGATGGCAGCCATCAAGGAATACCCGGTGAGTGGAACCTCCTCCCTCTGCTCCCCGGGGTGACCAGCCAGCACCTCCTCCCGCTGGCTCGTAACAGGAAAAGGCCGGCACCTCCTCCCGCCGGCCTTTTTCTTTGTCCGTCGCCTGGTCCTTGCCTGCGCCTTCTTGCTGGGCGAATGCCGCGCCGATGTGGGGAAGTGACCTTTGCTTTCCAAAAGCCTTGAATTAGAATCCATAAGCCCGTAAGGACGCATCGCCGAACGACAGAGCGGCGGATGAGTTTCTGTTTCGATCCGCTCAGGCAACGTGCCGTTGTAGCTCAGATGGTTAGAGCGCCGGATTGTGGATCCGGAGGTCGCTGGTTCGATCCCAGCCAACGGTACCATAAATAGCGACATAATTTCAAAGACTTAAAGGCTTCTGGTTAGCTAGGCTGGCTTGGGTGTCGGTGCGTCCTATGGACGTGTACCATTCTGGTGCCATAGGGAGGCCGTCCAGCTATGACGGTCAACAAAATGGCGGTTAGCCCGGAGCGAACCCTGCCAATGACGTCAGCCGTCGTTTCGCCTGAGATCTTTGCGCAGCCAAAAAAGCCGTCGTCCACACGGAACCTTTGCTTGCGGAAACCGCAGGCCAAGTTGCTACCCTTTCGCCGGGAGCGGGATTGCGGGCCTGGTGGTGCGCCGATCTGGTTCCGACGCAAAAGCTGCGTTGGCCGCGGCCGGTGCCCTAATTCCCTTCTTGGCCAAGACGGATACTCCAGCGTTCAGTTGGGCTCCAGTGCGTACCGCCTCATTTTCAGCAGCCCTGTATGAGGCGATCTCGAATCATCTCTGCAATCGGGATCGCCGAGGTGGCGGCGGGGGAAGGCGCGTTGCAGACGTGCAGCATGCGGTCCGTTTGTGCGAACAGGAAATCATGGATGAGGGCACCGTCCTTGCGCACGGCTTGCGCGCGGATGCCTGCTTCGTGCGGGAGCAGGTCGGCGAGCTCGAGGCTCGGACAGTATTTCCGGCACTCCTCCAGATAGCCTGGCTTCCAGAGCGAGTTGCGGAGTTCCGTTACCGCAGATCCGCGGTTGGCGAACACGGTTTTCCAGAAGCCGGGAAACAGCGCGTAGTCGGCCATGTCCGAAACGTTGAACGAAAGCCGTGGATAGCCTTCGCGGGCAAAACCGATAACGGCATTCGGCCCGACCGTGACGCTGCCGTCGATCATCCGCGTCAGGTGCACGCCAAGGAAGGGCAGGGCTGGATCCGGGACGGGATAGATCAGATGGCGGACAATGTCGTTCTTCGATGCGGGAAGGCGATAGTATTCGCCGCGGAAGGGAACGATGCGATGCTCGATCGAAAGCCCGGCGAGCACGGCCAGCCGGTCCGATTGGAGACCGCCGCAGACCACCAGTTTTTTCGCCGGCCAGTTTTCGCCGGCCGACGCGATATCGACGGAATCGATGGCTTCGCGAATGCCGGTGACGCGCGTCGACAGGCGGATCTCGCCGCCAAGCGCCCTGATGCGCCGCCCCATGGCTTGGCAGACATCGGCATAGCTGACGATGCCGGTCGAGGCCACGAAAAGCGCGCCGAGACCGCGGATGTTCGGTTCCCGCTCCTTCAATTCACCCTCGCTGACGCGCCGGACTTCGATCGTGTTCTGCTTCGAGCGTTCGTGGAGCGCCTCCATGCGCTGCATTTCGAGTGCGGAGGTGGCGACGAGCAGTTTGCCGCAGACATCGAAGCGGATGCCGTTCTCCTGGCAGAAGGCCTTGGTGGCATCCGCGCCCTTGCGGCAGAGCTCGGCCTTCAGGCTGCCTGGCGGATAGTAGATGCCGGCATGGATGACACCACTGTTGTGGCCGGTCTGGTGCTTGCCGAGAGCCTCCTCCTTCTCCAACAGGATCAGGCTGCAGCCGGGATATGTTTCCAGCAGCCGCATGGCCGTCGCCAGGCCGACGATGCCGCCGCCGATGACGCAGTAGTCGAAAATCATTGTTGTAGCCCTTGCCTGCCCGATTATGCGTGCGCCGTCTGACGATCGCCATAGCCGAAATAGGCCTTTTCCAGCGCATGCCCGTCGGCAAGCTCGCTTGCCGAACCCTCCAGCGCGTTATGGCCGTTGCGCGGCACGTAGACGCGGGAAGCGAGGTCGAGAATGCGAGCGGTGGACCGTTCGACGACGAGCAGGGTCAGCCCGCTGGCGTTAAGCTGGCGGAGGCTTTCGTAGACCTGGTCGATCACCAGCGGCGCAAGGCCAAGCGACGGTTCATCGATCATCATCAGCGACGGGCGCTGCAGGATGGCGCGGGCGATAGCAAGCTGCTGCTGCTCGCCGCCGGAAAGGTGGCCGGCAACGCCGCGGTAGCGGGTCCTGAGGATCGGAAAGATTTCCAGAACCCGTTCCCAGATCGGCGGCCGCTTCGGCCTTGTCCTTGCGGATCATGCCGCCGAGCAGCAGGTTTTCCCGCACCGTCAGTGTCCGGAAGATACTGCGGCCTTCCGGCACCAGTGCCAGGCCCTTCCGGCATAGCTTTTCCGGCGCCGCGATCTGGCCTCGTCGTTCCCGGCAAGCAGCAGCTGACGATCAATCTCCTCGCGTGGTATCGACATCTCACGGCGGCCAGATATCGCTGCCCCGATATCAAGTGCGTAGACCGGACGCCGCTGCGGAATAGCAAAGGATAGTGCTCTTTGACAATCTTCCCCTTCACCGAAGCCACCCCGATCCAGGTCCAGCAGCCCCTGCCGAGGACCTCGGACGTCGTGATCATCGGCGGCGGGGTCATTGGCGTGACCACGGCACTGTTCCTGGCGCGGCGGAACGTCTCGGTGACGCTGCTGGAAAAGGGACGCATCGCCGCCGAGCAATCCTCGCGCAACTGGGGCTGGATCCGGCAGCAGGGCCGCGATGCCGACGAACTGCCGATCGTCATCGAAGCGCAGCGCCTCTGGCGGCAACTGGCACAGGAATGTGGCGAGGACATAGGACTGAAGCAGACGGGCGTTACCTATCTTGCGCGGACAGACAAGGAGATGGCCGGTTTCGCGAAGTTTCTCGAGATTGCCCAGGCTCATGGCGTCGACACGCGTCTCCTCGACCAAGGTGAGTTGGCAAGCCTGATCCCCGCCATGTCGCGACCGTTCAAAGGCGCAATGATCACCCCATCGGACATGCGGGCGGAACCTTGGGTCGCGGTGCCCGCGCTTGCTCGCCTGGCGGCCCGCGAAGGTGTGACGATCATCGAGAATTGCGCGGCACGTATGCTCGACATCTCCGCGGGACGCATCAGTGGCGTCTGGACCGAGAAAGGGCTCATCGCGGCCTCGAGCGTCCTCGTCGCCAGCGGCGCCTGGACGTCGCTGTTCCTGCGCGCCCACGGCATCTCGATTCCGCAGCTCAGCGTCAGGGCGACCGTCGCTGCGACAGCGCCGATGGCGGAAATCCACGCCGGTGCCGCCGCGGACGAACGCATCGCTTTCCGGCGCAGGCAGGATGGCGGGTACACGCTCGCATCGGGAGGCAGCAGCCAACTCTACATAGGGCCGGACGCATTTCGCCATGCAGGCAAATATGTCAGCGCCCTGATGGCCAATCCGTTCGGCACACGCTACCTGCCGGCCGCGCCGCGAGGCTACCCGGACGGCTGGTCGACCCCGCGCAGATGGAACGCGGATGAAGAAAGCCCTTTCGAACGGATGCGCGTCCTCAATCCGGCTCCCGAGACGTCGGCGCTCCGCGCCATCGACGGCGGGTTCAGGGAGCTTTTCCCTCAGTTCACGACCGTACCGCTCAAGGCGAGCTGGGCGGGCATGATCGATGCGATGCCTGATGTCGTGCCCATCGTCGATCGCGCCGCTGCGTTCCCAGGCCTCGTTGTCGCGACCGGGATGAGCGGCCACGGCTTCGGCATAGGACCGGGAATGGGCCGCATTCTGTCCGATTTGATCCAGGGCAACGAGACCGGGCACAATCTCCACAGGTTCCGTCAATCCCGTTTCAGCGACGGCAGCCCGATCCGATTGGGACCATCGCTGTAAGTATTTCTGCCGCCCGCCAGCCCATCCGCTCTGGGCTTGAAGAACCGGACGAGGGCTCAGGTGCCGCATGCCCGGGCGTAGATCTCGATGCTTCGCTGGACGTGATCGATCGCGATCTCCTCGACGTCGCAGCCGCGGGCGGCCCAAGCGAGCGCCGAAGGCAGGTGCTGGAGAAACAGCGTCACCGGCACCTTGCGGCCCTTCAACGCGTCGAAGAGCCGGTCGCAGGCGGCACGGGCTTGCGGGGTCGCCCAATAATATCGGATGCGATCGGAATAGGAGTAGTGGCGCAGCGTCCGCTTGTCGGCATCGCTGCCATGATAGTGGCTTGCCCAGTTCTTGGGCACGGCTTGCATCAGCTCTTCCATGGCGTGGTAAAGCGGCCGCTGGCCATAGAAAGGCACCAGATCGGAAGCGATCAGGTCGAGCGCGTACAGCGCCTCGCGCAGTTTGAAGGTCAGCTCGGGGCCGACCTTGAGGATGGCGAAGCCATCCTCGACGAGTTCACGCAGCGGCCTCTCACCCTGGTAGTCCGTCGAATGGGCTTCGAAAATGAGCGACGGCAATGTGTTCAGAGTTGCCGCCAGATCGCTGGCCTTGGTCCGATCGTAAAAAATCACATTCTGGTTGCCGAACTCCACGCCCGGCTGCACGACAAGCCCGATGACGCGGGAAAACGCGCTTTCAAGCCCGGCGGCCTGGAATGCTTTGGCGTGAATGGCATGTGTCTGGCGAGCCGCCTCCGGACTGGTCGGGGTGATCGCATCCAAAGCGTGATCGGCGCCACCGGGAGGCGGCACCTCCGTCCCGATGATGTAGACCGGGCTTGCCCCGCCGCTCTGCGCGGCCGCCTGTTCCGCGACGCCCGCCATTCTGGCTGCGCGCTCGGCCACCGTATGGTCGTCTAGCGCCGCCGGTTCACCCGCGCAGCCCATCGACGCATCGAGGTGGATCTTGCGGAAGCCGGCGCGGACATAAGCATCGACCATTGTCCCGGCCTGCGCCATCGCCTCCTCGGCGGGCCGGTCTTTCCAGGGATTGGGACCGAGATGATCCCCGCCAAGCACGATCAGCTCTGTCGGGCACTGCTCGACTGCCGCGAGCGCTTTCACCATCGCCGCGAAATCGGACGGCGTCATGCCCGTATAGCCGCCCAGATGATTGACCTGATTGCACGTCGCTTCGATCAGGACGGTGGTGCCCGTGTCCCGGCCGTGCCGCAGTGCGGCTTTCAGCACCAGGGGGTGCGCCGAGCACACCGAGGTCACCCCGATTTTCTTTCCTTCCCTGTGCAGGCCCGGCACATCTTCGATCGCCACACGCATCAGCTTCTTCTCGCCGTTCTTGCCATGAAATCTTCCAGTTCGGCCCGCGTGCCGGCTCCCTCCATGGGGCCGAGGCGTGTGACGTTGCGCGCCCCTGCCGCATTGGCGAATTCGAGCGAAGTCCGCAGCGGCATCCCCAACCGCCGGCATGCGACATAGGCTCCGCCGAAACAGTCGCCGGCGCCGGTGGGGTCCGTTTCCTCGACGATGAGGCCGGGACAATCGGCACTGGCGCCCGTGCTTTGACGGGCTGACGCGCCATGTTCGCCACGCTTCACGGCGATCTCCTTGACCCCTCGTTTGAACAGCGCCTCGATTGCGCGTTCCTCGCCATCCATGCCGGCGGCCAGGAACAATTCATTGCCCGACGGCAGCAGCAGGTCCGCTTCGTCCACCAGGCTCGCGAATTTCTCCTCGGTCTGGCCGTGCGCCAGCAATTCCTTGCGCAGGTTCGGATCGAGCGACATGGTGCCGCCGCGTGCCTTGATCAGCGGGATCGCGCGTTCGGTGATCGCCCAGGCCGCGGGGCTTGCGAACACCGTTCCCATGACGTGGATATGCCCGCAACGCGCGATCAGCGCCTCGACCTGCGGGGTCCATTCCAGTCGAGCGGCGGCGGATTTGGCGATGTTGTAGACGAAATCGCGGCTTCCGTCCGTGCGGTAGCGGACAAAGGCGCTGCCCGTCGGATAATCCGCGGAAACAGCGATGGCGGAAGTGTCTACGCCGTCTCGCTTCAGGCGCTCCATGTTGACCGCGCCGAAATCGTCGTCGCCCACCACGCCCACCATCGCGGCCGCCCCGCCCATACGCGCGCATTGATCGATGAAGATGGCGGGCGCGCCGCTCGGAAAGGGACCAATGAGGTCGATCGGTTCCCGGAAACCGGTGCCTGTCTGCCTCGCGACGATCTCTACCAGGATTTCTCCAATCGTCACGGTTGGCCCGAGCGAGTCCGGTGCAAGCGTTTGGGGGAGGTCGTTCATCAAGCGTCCAATCCTGGGTGTGGTGTCGTTTGCGGTTTCACGACGCCGAGGCGTCTGGACCGGAAACCGCGTCCTTGTTGAGCATCTGGTTGTCGAGCGACATGAAGCGCTGATGCATCATGCAAGCGGCTCCGAAGGCAGCTCCATAGATGGCGCTCTCGTTGAAAACGATCTCGGGGATAGGAAAGGTCGCGGCCTGGAGCTCGCGGATATGCGCGTCGACCCGTGCGGCGACCAATGGATACAATTCCGCGACGGACCCGCCCAGCACGATGCGGTTCGGGTCGATCAGCCGGGAGATCTGCACGACTGCAAATGCGAACAAGACAGCCCATTCTTCGGCGAGCTGCACCGCTTGAGGAACACGATCGCGGACGTCACGCAGGAACAAGTCCAAGTCGGCGTCCGGCCTGTACTGGCGATAGGATGACAGGATGCGGTCGCGCCCGAAGGCCTGCTCCAGATTCCGGTATGTCGGGTTCCGTGTCTTGAGGTGGCCGACTTCTCCGGCCAGGCCATTGCCGCCGCGGAACAACTTGCCGTCGATCACAATTCCGCCACCGACACCGTTCTCGATGACCATGAAGAAGGTGACGCCGCTCGCCGCTTCCGGCTGGCTGTATGTGATGCCGATGCCGAATGCGTTGCCGTCATTTTCCGCGGATACCGGGATCTCGGCCGGAAGAAGGCTGCGGGCAAGGCCTGTGAGATCGACATTGCGCCACCCCAGGATCGGTGCGACGTGGATGAAACCGTCCTGGTTCATTTGTCCGGGCACCGCGATGCCGATGCCCTGACATCGCGCCAGGCTATCCTTCCGCATCTCGAGAAACACCTGTTCGATCGCCATGTGGACCGCGGCCTCCGGATCGCTGTCATGTCCTTCGAAGCGCGTCATGGCGCTGCGAACGATCTTGCCCGCGAGATCGATCTCGACGCATGTCATATGTTCGACACCGATCTCTATGCCGGCGAAGAAAACGGCTTCAGGCACGATTTCCACGAGGATACCCGGTCTTCCGGCCCTGGGCTGGCCCGCCGGATTCGCGACGTCGTTCTCCGCTACTTCGCGAACGAGTCCGGCCTCGACCAACTCCAGGACGATATTGCCGGCGGACGAGCGGTTGACCCCCATATGCCTGGCGAGATCGGCCCGGCTCAAAGGGCCGAAGCGGTGGAGCGCGTTCAGCGTCGCTACCGAATTGCTCTGGCGGATCCTGCGAGGCGAGCTGCTGGCGAAGGTTACATGGTTCATGGCGGACTCCGCATGTTCGTTCCCAGCCTATACTTCACCCGAGCTTGTTTTTCCTCCGGCAACGCAAAGTCCTCAAAAGAATGAACCGCCTAATGTCGGAAGCAAGCAATTCCCGCTGCGCCGGACGCGAAGGAGAATGCCGCGAGCGAGCGGCATCGTCCTGTTGGAGCGTCAATTGCCGACAAGCACCTTGTCGACATTCTCGGAGGTCACCGCCAGCCACGGCACGTAGTAATGCTGGTCCTTGCCGTCGTTCCAGGCGAGCTTGCCGCCGTTTACGTCCCAGACAGCCGCGCGCGGCTTGTAGCTGTCGCCGACGATCTTGTGCAGCGCGAGGTCGATCGCCCCTTGCGCCTGTCCGTTGGCATCCTGGAGGATGGACATCGACTGTTCGCCACGCTTGACGGCTTCAAGCGCGTCCTTGATGCCGTCCACGCCGGCGACCGGAACCGTCTTGGGATCCAGGCCGTGGTTGCGGATGCCCTCGATGGCGCCGACGGCCATCTCGTCGTTTTCGGCCAGGACGCCCTGGATCGCATCGCCATGCGAGGTCAGGAAATTCTCCATCAGCGTGATGGCCTCGGCGCGTGACCAGTTGGCGGTGTTCTGCTCCAGGATGGTCACTCCGGGATTTTCCTTCAGCACCTTCTGGATCCCTTCAAGCCGCTGTACCTGGGCCGACTGGCCCAGCATCCCTTCCAGGATCACGACCTTGGCCTGCGGGCCGGCCTTGTCGATCACCGCCTTGGCCAGCATTTGGCCGGCCTCGACATCGTTGGAATTGATGTAGGCGTCGTAGAGCGCGGTGTTGGAAACCATCGTGTTGGAGCCGAACACCGGGATGCCGGCTGCCTTCGCGCGCTCGATCGGTTCATTGCCGGCGTCGATGTCGACCGGGATGAAGATGATCGCGTCGTATTTTTCGGTGATGGCTGTGTCGAACAGGTTCGACTGCGTCAGCACGTCCTGGCGACCGTCGAGAACTGTCAGCGCGGCGGTACCGTCCGCAAGCGCGGGGTGCGCCTTGGCGGCATCGGCCCACAGAACATTGTACTCGGTGTTGAGGCTCTGGACGATCGCCGCGATCTTCAACGTCTTGGCGTCGGCCGAACTCCCCCCGAACACCATGCCTGCAAGGGCAAGGCCGGCCGCTGCTCCCATCAGGAAGCGTCTTGTCGTTTTCATGTGCATTTCCTCCATGTTGCGTGCGGCCGCGCCGCTTGCGCCTGTTACTCTCTCCCGGCTCGGGAGCGGTCGATCAGCACCGCGAGGACGATGATCGAACCCTTGATGATCTGCTGGTAGTATGAGGACACCCCCATCAGATCGAGACCGTTGCTGATCATGCCGATGATCAGCACGCCCACCAGCGTATAGCCGATGCGGCCGATACCTCCGGTGAGGCTTGTTCCGCCGATGACCACCGCCGCGATGGCATCGAGTTCGTAGCCGATGCCCGCCTGTGGCAGGGCGGACGTGGTGCGGGCCGTCAGCATGACACCCGCGAGACCGGCCAGCGCGCCCATGATGACGTAAACCGAAAAGATGATGCCGGTGGTGTTGATGCCGCTCGTCTTCGCGCTGCGCGGGTTTCCGCCCACCGCATAGACCCGTCTTCCGTAAATGGAGTAGCGCAGGACGATCGCCGCGACAGCGAAGACGATGGCGAAAATGATCACCGGTACCGGTATGCCGAGCACGAGACCCTGGCCGAGCCAGCGGAATTCGAGGCTGAGGTTGGGAATCGGGCGGCCGCCGCTGTAAAGCAGCGTCGCGCCGCGCGCCACGCTCAGCATTCCGAGCGTGGCGACGAAGGCCGGCACCTTGAAGTAGGCGATCAGCCCGCCATTGACGGCGCCGCAAAGCGCGCCCACGGCGACGCCGGCCGCGACTGCTAGGAGCGGATTGAACGCATCCGCGCCGGTGACCAGGCTGGCCGCCACGGCGCCGGCCAGGGCCAGAAGCGAACCGATGGAGAGATCGATGCCGGCCGTCAGGATCACGAAGGTCATGCCGACAGCCAGCACACCGTTCATGGAGACCTGCCGCAGAACGTTCAGCAGATTGTTGGTGGACAGGAAGTTCGGCGACGCCAGCGACAACACGACGAACAGGAGGATAAACGAGATGACGATGCCATAACGGGCGATGAACTTTCCCAGGCTCATGCCGCTCATGCTTTGACTGGCGGATACCATTGGATTCTTCTCCACGAAATGGATCGTCTGGCTAGGAAGCCAGATGAACGAGGGTTTCCTGGGTGGCCTCGGGTCCGGCGACCTCGCCTGCGATGCGGCCCCGGCGAAAAACAACGATGCGATCCGCATTGGCGAGGATTTCGGGCACCTCGGACGAGATCATCAGCACGGCGTTTCCCGCCTTCACGAAATTGCCGAGGAAGGCGTAGATCTCGCGCTTGGCGCCTTCGTCGACGCCGCGTGTCGGCTCGTCGCAGATCAGGATCCTGGGGTTGGTATCGACACAGCGCGCAAGGACAACCTTCTGCTGGTTGCCGCCGCTCAGGGATTGGACGGGCAGGTCCGGCGACGCCGTCTTGATGGAGAAGCGCTTGATGTGCTCGACCACGCTCCTGCCTTCCGCCGATCCGTTCATGAAGCCCTTGCGCGCATAATGCGGCAGGTTGGCCACGGTGATGTTGTGGGCGACCGACGCGGTCAGTGACAGGCCCGTCTGCTTGCGGTCCTCAGTGACCAGCGAAATGCCGGCGCCGATGGAATCGGCGGGCGTCTTGAGATCGATGGGCTTGCCCTCGATCAGCACCTGGCCGGAATCCCGCGGCTCGTTTCCGTAGAGCGCATTCACGAACTCGCTGCGACCGGAGCCGAGAAGCCCGTATATACCGACGATCTCTCCCGCATGAACGGTCATGTCGATGTCGGCGAACTTTCCCTTCGATGCAAAGCCGCGGGCTTCGAGCAAGGGTTTCTGCGGGCCGGTATCCTTCGGTTCGCGATGATGGTCCAACAGGTCGCGGCCGACGATCGACCGGATCAGGCCCTTGCGGTCGATTTCGGAAATCGATCCGCCGCCTACGAAACGGCCGTCGCGGAAGACCGTATAATCGTCGGCGATCTCGAAGATCTCGGTCAGGCGGTGCGAGACATAAATGATGCCTACGCCCTCCGCGGTCAGAGTGCGGATCGCGTCGAACAGCATCTGCGCCTCGCGCTCGCCAATGGCCGAGGTAGGCTCGTCCATGATCAGGATGTCGCTGCGGCGGCTGATTGCCTTGGTGATCTCGACGAGTTGGGCCTGCGCGATCGAAAGATCGCGCAGCCGCGCACCAGCGGGGATGTTGAATTTCAACCGCGCCAGGATCGCCTCCGCGTCGCTTAGCATGCACTTGTCGTCGACGAAGAAGCGGCCGCGCCGCTGTTCGCGGCCGAGATAGAGGTTCTCGGCGACGGTCATGTCCAGGAAGGGGCTAAGCTCCTGGGTGATGATGGCGATACCCGCATCGAGCGCCTCGGCGGGGGAGGAGAAATTCACCTCCCGGCCTTTCACCGTGACGGATCCGGCGTCGCGCCGCAGCATCCCCATCAACACGCCGAGGAAGGTCGACTTGCCGGCACCGTTGCCACCGCACAAGGCATTGACCGTCCCGGCGCGCAACCGAATCCGCCCGTCGACCAGGGCGGGAACGCCCGCAAAGCTCTTCGCGACATTTTCGGCGCTGAGGAGAAGCGGCGCGGTGGCGCCGTTCTCGTTGGTGATAGCTTCGTTCTGCGTCATCTTCCCGTCCTCCTCGGGATGAGATGGCGCGGGCGCTTGTCGGCCCGCAGCCCTTTCGTCTTCAGGCAGCCTTGTTGATCTCGGCCCGGCGCACGGCTTCTTCCCAACGGCTTTCGATGAAAGCCTTGGCATGCGCGGCGAGCGGATTGTTGTCGGTCCAGGTGTCGCGCCAGATGCCGCACACACGCGACAGGGCTTCATCGACGATGGCGCTGGAGAAGCTCTCGAAGGTGACGTCGCGATTGTGGAAGCCAATGTCCACCAGCGCGGAAAAGATGCTCGCGAAATCGATCGTACCGGTGCCGAGATAGCCGCGGTAGTTCTCGTTGAAGTGGAAATAACCGAGCTTGTCCCCAGCCAGACGGATCGCCTCGGCCTGGCTCGCCTCTTCGATGTTCATGTGGAACGTGTCGAGATGCAGGAAGACGTCGTCACGGCCGGTGTCCTTGATGAACTTCAGGCCTTGCGCGGTCGTGTTCAAGAGGTTGGACTCGAAGCGGTTCACCACTTCCAGAACGATCTGCACGCCGCTATCCCTGGCCACCTCGGCGGTCGCGGCGATGGCGTCGGCGCTGTTCATCCAGCCGGTTCGCGTGGGCAGCCCGTCATACTTGCCGTGCATCGAATAGAGAATGCCGCCCAATCGGATGCCGCCGATGTCGCGGACCGCCTTGACCGCGTCGGACAAGAGCGCCTTTCCCTTGGTGACCACGGCCTTGTCCTCGCTCGAGACGTCCGCATCCGCCGACAGGCCCATGGTGACCACGATCTCGATGTCCAGTTCCTTGGCTTGCTTCGCCAGGCGGTCGAGGTCGAATTTCTCGGGCCGCAGATAAGCGAACTCGATCAGCCGGTAACCATGCTCCGCCGACTTGGCGAGCGCCATTTCCAGGCCCTCCTGGGTCAGGCCGTTTGTCCAGACAAATGAATGGATACCAAGACGCCGCATTCAGATCCTCCGATAATTAGGTTTGCATGTTAAAGATACAAACTTGATCCTGAATGCCTAAAATTCAGCTTCGGCGCAAGAGGAATTCTGGCATTGGTCGGCGCGAGCCAATCATGCCGGATTAAAAAAATGCTGGAAAACAGACAGTTGAGGGGCGTCATGGAGGTGCGAGAAAATTTTCTCTGACCCATGCGAGAAACAGGATATGCAGCTTTTGACAACAAATATCCCGTCACTTGCGCAGACCGAGCGGCATGGACCGCTCGCTCGGCGAGATGCACGGCGAATGCGGAACGAGCGGAACCCGGTCCAACGTTCGTCAGTTCCTGCCAAGGCATTCGCTTGGGACCAGCCGGCGGACGCCCGATCCTCCGGCTTGCCCAAGCGCGCACCCGGACGCGGCGACGCGAAAACCCTCAGCCGGGAAACAGGTCCAGGATCGACGACAGACGGTTGGCACTGAGATCGATGTCGCTGAGCGGGCCGCCGCTGGGGAGATAGCCAACCACGAACAGACCGACGGCCCGTGCGGCCTTGGTGCCGGTGCGGCTGTCTTCCACAGCGACGACGGATCCCGGAGCTATGGCGAGCTGCCGGCAGGCCTCGCGATAGGGCGTTGGGTCGGGTTTGCCGACCGTAACGTCGTCGAGGCTGATTGTGAGGCTCATATGGTCGAGCACGCCGAGCGCATCGAGATTGGCATTGACGACTTGCCGGCCGGAATTTGACACGCAGACCTGCGGGATGCCGCGGTCAGCCAGGGTCCGGATCGTCTCGACCGCCTCGGGGATCGGGATGGCGTCCGCCCGGTTGGCGACGTAGTGGGCATTGATGGCGGCGAGCCACTCCGCCTGGTCAAGCCCGACTGGGAGGCGCGGACGCAGCATTGTCCAGACGTCGCCCATATGGATGCCGCGAAAGGCTTGGTCGGGCAGGTCGTCAAGATCGACGTTCCAGTTGCGGCAGCCGGCGAGGAGAGATTGATGATGCAACGGCTCGCTGTCGATCAGCGTTCCGTCGATGTCCCAGGCGACGGCGCGATACATCACGATGGCGATCCCGCTTTGGTCGCGCCAGGAGCCGATAGGCGTGTATAGAGATCGCGATAGCGGCGGTAACCGTCGCGGTAGATGTCGGCCTTTCGCGGGTCGGGATGGAGCCGGTCGGCGAAGCTGACGAAACCGGAAACGCCCGACCAGTCGTCGGTCAGGCCGGTGCCTATCGCCGCCGTCCAGGCAGCGCCGATGCAAGAGCCGGGGTGCCCGGTCAGGCGTTGGACCGGCTTTTGCAAGACATCCGCGACAATCTGCATCCAGACCTTGCTGCTTGAGCCGCCGTCGGAGGCGAGATAGCGCTCGGTCCGATGGCCCATGTCGTTGAGCACCTCGACATGATGCGCGATGGCAAAGGCATAGGCCTCGAGCAAAGCGCGCCAGACATGGCCGATATCGTGCGAAAGCGTCAGGCCGTCGATCACGCCGCGGGCCGCTGGATCATGGATCGGCGTCTTCTCGCCAAGGAAATAGGGCAGGATGATGAGGCCGTCGGCACCGGCGGGACGCTCTGCCGCCAGTGCATCGAGCCGCTGGTGTACGGAAATACCCTCGGCCTGTGCCGCGGCCATCTCGCCGCCGGCGAAATTGCGTACGAACCAGTTGAGGGCCGAGCCGCCTGTCGACATGCAGCCATTGGGCATGAACAGGCCCGGCACCAGGTGATAATCGAGATACATGCGCGGATCGGGCTTGATCTGATCGGTAGCGATCAGGATATCGACCGAGCCGCCGAATTTCAGGAGGACATCGCCCGGCTTGGCGACGCCGGCGCCAAGCGCGGAGGCGATCATGTCGGCTGCACCGCCGACGACCGGTGTTCCCGCCATCAGGCCTGTCTCATCGGCGGCCTTCGCCGAGACGGAGCCGAGGATCTCATGCGAGGCGATCTTTCGTGGCACGGCCGAGCGCGGTATGTGCGCGAGCGCCACCAGATCGTCGTCGATCCGGTGCGTCGAAACGTCGACGAAGCCGGCCTCCAGCGCCCAGTTCTGCTCGACCGCACGTTCGCCGGTGAGGCGCCAGTTGATATAATCGTAGGAGCCGAAAACGGTGGCGATGCGGCTGAACACCTCCGGCTCGTGACGCTCAATCCAGCGCAGCTTTGCGGTGACGAGCTGTTGGTTGATGCCGTTGCCGGCCTTGGCGATGAAAGCCGTCTCATCGCATTCGGTCCGCAGTTCGGCCACTTCGGCGCCACAGCGGCCGTCGCTCTGCTGGATGCTCGGCCGCAGCACTTCGCCCTTCTCGTTCAGAAGAACGACCGCCGGCAGCATGCCGGTGGTGCCGACCGCCACGATTTCCTCGGCCTTGATGCCGCTGGTCCTGAGCAACTCCTGCACGATGTCGCGGACATTGGTCCACCATTGCGCGGGATCTTCCTCGGCCCAGCCCGCATGCTCGGAATGCAGCGTGACGGGGCGCGAGGCGAGGCCCAGCACCTGATCGGGAAGCCGGATCAGGATGCCGATCGTCGAGGTGGTGCCGATATCGAGACCGAGAACGAACGCCATGTCGAATCCATTGAAATGCTGGGAAGGGCAGGCGGGCGAAACCTGTCTGCCTCGTTGTGTCGCACTGCTCGATACCAGTCGATCATTCCGGACGCCGGCCTGCAACGATCGATATGATCACCGCGAGCCGGCGCGATGGCCGGCATCGCCGTGGAAGCCGTCCTCAGCGCAAAGTGGCGACAACATCCATGAAGCGCTTGACCCGATCGCCGTCGACGGCGTTCCAGGTATTGCCACCGATCTTGAAATGGGTCCCGATCACGACGCCGCTCGCCAGCGAAAGGACGTCGCGGACATTGTCGATGTTCACGCCGGTGTTGGCGAAGACCGGCACGTCCTTGATCGTCTCGCAGACGCTGCGCAGGTGGGACTGGTCGGCCGGCTGGCCGGTGATCGGACCGGAGACGAGGATCGCGTCTGCCATCGACGAGAACACCGCGCTCTTGGCACGCAATTCAATCGGGCGCTGGTCGAGCGAGTGTGCGAACTCGGCATTGATGTTGAAGAGAAGCTTCATGTCGTCGCGACCAAGGTTGTGCCGCAGGCGCGAGGCGGCGGCGCAATCGGGCTCCCACAAGCCCATATCGGAAGCGAACAGGCCGGTGAAGATCTCGCGCACGAAACGGGCTCCGGTGGCAGCTCCGATCGCGACGCTGGCAGTCGGATCCCAGAGATAGTTGACGCCAAACGGCACTCTCAGCTCGGGCTTCACCGCCTGGACGATGGCAGTCATGGCGGCAATGCCCTCGGGCGGCGCCTTGAAGACATAGGGGCGGTCGTTCTCGTTGCCGAACATGATGGCATCGACGCCGCCGTTCTGCAGCTTGCGGATGTCGGAGAGTACGCCATCGATCAGCTTGTCGAGGCCGCCATCGGCATCATAGAGGGGCGTTCCCGGCAGGGCACCGATATGTGCCATCGAGATGACAGCCTTCTTCTTGTCGCCGAAAAATTCAAATACCATCGAGTCTTCTCCTTGGGGATAAAGTGAAAATGGCGCGCCTCAGTCGCGCGTCAGTGGCGGCGCGATGCGCAGGTCGACCTTGGCCGCGGCGAGCGCCGCGACGATCTTGGCCGGCGGCTCGGCATCGGTGATGAGGATGTCGATGTCCGACAGTGGCGCTATCCGCACCAGCGACATGCGCAGGAATTTGGCGGAATCGCACAGGACGATCTTGGTGCCTGACCGCCTCAGATAGGCGCGCTTCATATCGGTATCATCGAAGGAATAATCGAAGAGGCCGTCCGCTGTGATACCGGAGACGCCGATCACGGCGACATCGAACCACAGCGCCTCGAACTGGGCGATGGCCGCAGGCCCGCCGGTCGACATCTCGTCGGCCCGTACGCGGCCGCCGGCAACATAGACTTCGGGCACACCGCCATTCAGCGCCGCCGCGATCCTGAGGCTGTTGGTGAACACCTTGGCGTGCGGAAGGTCCCTGAGGTGCTCGGCCATCAGATAGGTGGTGGTGCCGACATCCAAAGCGATCGTGCGGTATCCCGAAACCAGCGCGGCCGCGGCCGCGGCAATCGCGGCCTTCGGGTCGCGGCGCTGGCGCAAGCGCGAATCGAAACTCGGCTCTTCGCTGTCCATGGCGACCAGCGGCGGGTTGTCGGCCTCGATCGCGCCGCCATGGATTCGGACCAGCCTACCCTCGCGTTCCAGTTCGACGAGATCGCGGCGGATCGTCATGTCGGAAACGGCAAGTTCGGCCGCTGCCGCGGCGACGGTGAGCGACCCCGTCCGGCGCAGCAAAGCCAGGATGCGTGCCTGCCGGTCGTGCGCGAGAAGGCGCTGACGATCGGCGTCGCGCGGTGCGCCATGCGGCGATGTCTCAGGAAGGGTGGTGTCGTCTGCCATCGATGTATCCGGTGGGTAAGCCGCCGACGAAGCGGTCTGCTGATCTTCACACTACCGCATGATCAAACATTTTCAAACAAAAATATGTTTGCAGTGTTCGATTTTATTGGTATGCATCTCGATATCAACAAAATGCGTTCCGCCATCAAGCAGAGAGAATACGACCATGCCGGCTGTCTCCGTCACGCCTCCCGTGCTTGCCGAACTCGCGGGCAAGCGAGCCTTCGTGACGGGCGGTGGCGCGGGGATCGGCCGGGCGATCGCGACCGCCCTGACGCGGCAGGGCGTCGCCGTGGCGATCGGCGATCTGGATCCCAAGGCGGCACGTCAGGCGGCTGAGGAAATTGGTGGCGGTGCCGCCGCCGTCACGGTCGATGTCCGCCGCCGCGATTCCGTCGAGGCGGCCTTCTCCACCGTACTGGAAGCGCTTGGCGGCTGCGACATCCTGATCGCCAATGCCGGCGTGTCCACCATGCAGCACGCGCTCGATCTGACCGACGAAGAGTGGGACTTCAACTTTTCGGTCAATGCCCGCGGTGTATTCCTGGCAAATCAGATCGCTGGACGGCATTTTGTCAAGCAGGGCACGGGCTGCATCGTCAACACCGCCTCGCTTGCCGCGAAGGTCGGTGCGCCGCTCCTGGCGCATTATTCGGCATCCAAGTTCGCCGTGCTCGGCTGGACGCAGGCCTTTGCCCGCGAGCTCGCGCCCAAGGGGATACGCGTTAATGCCGTCTGTCCGGGGTTCGTCAAGACCGGCATGCAATCGCGCGAAGTCGAGTGGGAGGCGCATCTGCGGCAAGTCACGCCCGAACGGGTGGTCGCCGACTATATCGCGCAGACGCCGCTCGGCCGGCTCGAGCTGCCGGAGGATGTCGCCGACGTCGTCGTGTTCCTCTGCTCGGATCAAGCCCGCTTCATGACCGGCCAGGGCGTCAACGTGACCGGCGGCGTCTACATGACCTGACGGCCTTTCGGCGGCTGTAGCCGGATACTGATGCGGGCACGCGCCTATCCAAAAAAGTGAACACATATGATCAGAAGTTAGGCTTTTAATGTTATATTTTGTTCTCTAAGATGACCGTTCGCTCGACTTCGGCCTTCGGCGTCAGCCGGGTCAGACGGGTTCATGAGGAAAGTCTATGGCGTCTATCGAGCTCGATCGCGTTTCCAAGCTCTACGGCAATGGCAATTACGGGGTGCATGAGGTCGATCTCACCATTCCCGATGGTGAATTCGTGATCTTTCTCGGTCCGTCGGGATGCGGCAAGTCGACGACGCTGCGGATGATTGCCGGTCTGGAGAGTATCTCCTCCGGCGATCTCCGCATCGGTGGCAAGAGCGTCGCCAATGTCGCCCCGCGCGACCGAAACGTCGCCGTGGTGTTCCAGAGCTACGCGCTCTATCCGCATATGTCGGTGCGGCAGAATATGGCCTTCGGGCTGAAGATGCGCGGCACCGACGCGGCGGTCATCGATGCCAAGATTGCAGACGCCGCTAACCTGCTCGGTCTGCAGAATCTTCTCGGCCGCAAGCCGGCAGCGCTTTCGGGTGGCCAGCGGCAGCGTGTCGCGCTCGGCCGGGCGATCGTTCGCGAACCGGCGGCCTTCCTGCTTGACGAACCGCTGTCCAATCTCGATGCGCAACTGCGTGCCGAGATGCGGCTCGAACTCGTGAAGCTGCACCGGCGCCTCGGCCGCACCATCGTCCATGTCACCCACGACCAGGTCGAGGCGATGACCATGGGCGATCGCATATGCATCATGCGCGATGGTCGCCTGATCCAGGCCGGCCGGCCGCTTGAAGTCTATGCCGACCCGGTCAACACCTTCGTCGCACGCTTCCTGGCGACGCCGCCGATGAACCTCATTCCGGCCACGCTTCAGGCCGCACCTGGCGAAGGGCTCTCCGTCCTGACCGACAGCGGTGCCGTGCTTGCCGTCCCCGCCCGCCACCGCAACGCTTATGGCGAGCGTGCCGGGCGCCGCGTCATTCTGGGCGTGCGGGCCGAGGATTTCCACGAAAGCCCCGACAAGCCGGACTGGCAGAAGATTGCCGTACGGGTCGTGGCCGTCGAGGCTCTCGGCGCCGAGAACGTCCTGATCGGCCAGATTGCCGGTCACGCCACCGGCAGGGATGATGCTCACCCCGCGGGGGGCGACAAGCCGTTTGAGATCGCCGCCCGCCTCAGCCGTTATTTCACGGCGCCCGTCGGCTCGATGGTCGAACTCTACATCGACCCGCTGCCGATGCACCTCTTTGATCCCGAAACCGAACTGGTCATCGCGCGGCCGAGCCTCATGGGGGCCACGCGATGACCAGCATGGACAGAAACGAACGGCCGGCCTTTCGTCGCCGCTTCGGCTTGCATTTCGGGCTGATTGTCGTCTGCGCCATCGTGCTGCTGCCGCCGCTCTGGGTGCTGCGGACAAGCTTCGTCCCCGAGCAGTTGTCCTACAGCAACGAACTGATGCCGGCCTTTACGACGGACAATTATTCGGCGCTGCTGTCGAGCCGCTTCGGTCAGTCGTACCTCAACAGCCTGATCGTCGCGCTCGGCTCGGTTCTGCTCGCATTGCCTTTTGCCGCCACCACCGGCTATGCCTTCGCCCGCTTCCGCACGGGCGGTCGTTGGGCGCGTTTTGCCGTTCTGGCGACGCAGATGTTGCCGCCCGTGGCGCTGGTGCTGCCGACCTTCACGCTGTTCCGAAGCCTGGAGCTCAGCAATTCGCTGACGGGGCTGATCATCGTCTATGCCGCGCTCAACCTGCCTTTCCTGACCTGGATCCTGATGGGCTTCTTCGAGGGCATTCCAGTCGATCTGGAATGGGCGGCGATGACCGACGGCGCGACCGCCTGGGGCGCCTTCTGGCGTATTGTCCTGCCGGTGTCGATGCCCGGTATCGCGGCCGCCGGCGTGCTCGGCTTCATCCTGGCGTGGAATGAGTTTTTGTTTGCCCTGGTTTTGAGCGGGCCGAAGACGGCAACCATACCGGTTGCGCTTGCGGCGTTGCAGACCTCGAACGGCGTCCAGATCGCCAAGGTTTCTGCCGGCGTCGTCCTTGCCATCCTGCCGCTGGTCGTGGCTTCCCGCTTCATCCAGCGTTTCATCGTCCAGGGCTTGACGTTCGGCAGCGTGAAATAGGCCGGCCGCTCCGAGAGCCGACATGGCTCGCTAGCCGGTTATGAAATCGTGGCGGGATCACCGCCGCGTCCAGAGGGAAAGAGGAGTAGAGAGTTATGACTTGGAACAAGCAGACCTTGATCAAAATGCTGATGACGGCCGTGAGCGGGGCAGCTGTTGTCAGCGCATCGCTTCCGGCCAGGGCGGCTGAGCCCATCACCTTGCACGCCTTGATGGAGGACGTGCCGGAAACCAAGATCATTGAAGCGCTGTTGCCCGAATTCGAGAAGCAGACCGGCATCAAGGTCGAGTTTGAGAAGATCGGCTATCCTGACATGCACGACAAGCTGGTGTCGCAGCTGACCGCGCCGCAGAGCTACTACAATGTGCTCGAGGTCGACTTCCTGTGGGCCGGCGAATTTCCGGCGGCCGGCTGGCTGGCCGACCTGAAACCCTTCGTCGAGAAATCCAAATACGATCTGAGCCCCTTCATTCCCTCGACGCTTGACCTGCTCGGCCGAACCGAGGACCAGCTGTTCCTGGTGCCCATGTACAACTACTCGATGGGCCTCCTCTACCGGAAGGACCTGATCGGCGACGAGAAGCTCAAGGCCGCCTACAAGACGGCAACCGGCAAGGAGCTCGCTTTGCCGACGACGCTCGAAGATTATGTGGCGATTTCCAAATTCATGAAGGCCAATGCCGGTGTCGCCGGGGCCGCGATGCAGGGCCAGCGCGGCGATCCCAACAGCATGGAATTCTCCAACTACCTGTTCTCCGCCGGCGGCAGCTATCTCAATGCCGACGGCAAGGCGAGCCTCGACACGGCAGAGGCCAAGAAGGCGCTCGATCTCTATGTCGACAATATCCAGCACGGCGCCCAGCAAGGTGCCGTGTCGGCCACGCTCGACGACACCATGCGCCTGATGTGCAGCGGTTCCGCCTTCAGCATGGTCACCTATTGGTGGATGCTGCCGCAGATGGACGATGCCGTGAAGTGTCCGACGGTCGCCGGCAAGGTCGGCCTGTCGGTGATGCCGGGCGGCCATGGCGAGAGCGGCGGCTGGGGCTGGGGCATTCCCAAGAACACGTCGCCGGAAGAGCAGGAAGCCGCCTGGACCTTCATCCAGTGGGTGCAGAGCAAGGATGTTTCGGTGAAGCGCGCGCTCGAGGGCCACGCGCCCGTGCGCAGCGATGTCTATGCCGATGCGGCGGTGCTGGCGAAATATCCCTTCTACAAGACCGCCCAGGATGTGGTGGCGACCGGCAAGTCGTTCCCGATCTTCACCTATTCGGCGCAATACGAGGATCTGCTCGGTACCCAGCTTTCGCTGGCGGCTGGCGGCCAGGCGACATCGGACGCGGCGCTGAAGGCAGCTTCCGACGGCCTGCAGGGGCTCCTCGACAAATAGCGGTCCGGCTCGGCAAGGAGATCCGGCGCGGCGGTGTCAGCCGCGCCGGATCTTCCAGACCCCGGATCTTGACGAGATCAGCAACGCCACCCCGACCAAGGCTCGGCCACGATGCACAATGCGATCAAAAAAGGATGGGCTGCCCGTGGCCGCGAGTGGCGGACCGGCTGGGCCTTTGCCTTGCCCGGCCTGCTGCTGCTGGCGATCGTGATGGGCTTTCCCCTGGCCTATGCCTGCATCCTCTCGATCTCCTCGATGACCTTGATCAAGCCGCAGCTCCTGCCGCTTGTCGGGTTCAAGAATTTCGCCTCGATGATCGGCGATGAGCTGTTCTGGAACGCGCTCTGGCTCACCGTGCGCTATTCGGCGGTGACCGTGGTCGGCGAATTCGTGATCGGGCTCGGCATTGCCCTGATGCTCAACCGGACGGTCCGGATGAAGCCGGTCTATTTCGCGGTTCTGACCATTCCCATGGCAATGTCGCCGATCAGCGTCGCCCTGATCTGGCGCATGCTGCTCCAGCCCAATCTCGGCATCGCCAATCATCTCATGGAGATATCAGGCCTGCCGCGCCTCGATTGGCTAGGCACGCCAGGCATGGCGCTCTGGACGATGGCGGCGATCGACATCTGGCAGCAAATGTCCTTCGTCGTGCTGATCCTCGCCGCGGGGCTCGCCGCTTTGCCGCGCGATCCCTATGATGCGGCTGAAGTGGACGGCGCGCGCGGCTGGCAGCAATTCCTCTACATCACGCTTCCGATGCTTCGGCCGGTCGCGGCGATCACCATCATCATCCAGCTGATCAACGAATTCCGGACCTACGATCTGCCCTATGTCCTGACCAAGGGCGGGCCAGGCAACGCGACCGAAGTGCTGAGCTTCTTTGCCTATCGCCGTGCCTTTCTCGGCCTTTCGCTCAACGAAGGCGCGGCAGCCGCGTTCGTGCTGCTGCTGATCGTGCTTCTGCTCACCGTGATCTTCTTCGCCGTCCTCGAACGCTCGCAATCGGGAGAGGGCCGGAAGTAGGGCTGTTAAGCCTTGAGCAATCTATGCGGTCTATCCTGGCCTGCAGATTGTCGAGGGAACATGAAACGCCAGCCGCTTCTGCTTTTCGCCTTTCCGTTTCTCATTCTGGCGGTCCTGGCAGGGGAGCGCATGGCGACCTTGTTGCTGGGCATCTATCCAGCCAGCCCCACCGCATGGTGGCTATGGCTTGAACTGCGCCCCTTGTCGACGGTGCTTTGGCAGCAGGTGGATGTCTGGCTGGGCGGTTCCATGGCTTTCGAAGCCGCTATCCTTGCCGCCGCATCGATCGTCTGCTGGATGGCGTGCCACGCCAAGCGGTCGGCTTTCTTCTTCCTCGCCAACCATATCGCCCTGATTTTCGCCGGGCTGATGATCGCGGTCGGCAGCCATTCGGAAACGGCAAGCACGATTGCCGAATTCACGTCGCCCAAGGGTCTTCCCTATTCGCTGGCCGTCGATTTCACCTTCAAGAACAGCTCGGTGCTGCTTTTGGGCTTCGTGGCCTGTGCCTACTGCCACATCGCCTTCCTCACCGAGGCGCGGGAGCGGTCCGTCCGGGCCATCCGCATCCTGGCGCTGCAGCGCGATCTCTAGATCGTTCGCCACTTACACCTTGCACGATCCGGGCTCTGCTGGGTCTAGTTGATCCGGCGGTAATAGACCTTGCCGTCGGGCTGCTGGATGCGCTGGTAATTGGAGCTGGGAGCAGGGGGCGACGCCGAGGCGATTCTCCTCCTGGGTGCGGGCGCTTCGATGACGCCGGGCTCGCTCGCGCTTTCGCCGTCGAGGGCTTCGGGCGCTTGCGCCAGCGTGCTGGTAGCGATCTCGGATGGCTCTTCCGCACCCGGCATGGCCTCGCCGCCGGCGACCGGCATAGTCTGCCCCAGCCGGGCAATGCTGGCATCGATCTCGTTGAAGCTGCCTTGCAACTGGCTGTCCAGTTTCTCGAACCGGCTCTGAAAACCGTTGTTGACCGTGTCGAGCCGGGCCGCGATCCGCTGCTCGAACGCGCCGAGTTGCTCCAGCCGCGCCTCGACGAAACGCAGGTCGCTCATGCCCCGATAGAGATAGACCGCGGCCGCCATGTTGACTGCGGTGATCAGAAGCGCGCCGCCGGCGACGATGACGGCGATCGTCTTTGCCTTGCTGGGTTTCCCGGTGGCAGCCGGTTCGCGCTGTTCCTGGTTTCCGATATCGATCGCCGGCATGTCCGGTTCGCTGATCATCGTCATTGGACCACCACCTTTGCGCCGACCGCGACGCGTTTGAAAAGATCGATCACATCCGTGTTGGTGAGGCGAAAACAGCCCGATGTCCCGTCGAAGCCGACACCCGACGGGTCGTTGGTGCCGTGTATGCGGTAGAGCGTGTCGCGCCCGTCCCGCGACAGGTAGAGCGCCCTTGCGCCGAGCGGGTTGTAGGGGCCGGCGGGCACCATTTTCGGCAGCTCCGGCTGGCGGGCGCGCATTTCCTGCGGCGGGCGCCACTCCGGCCATTCGGTCTTCGCCCCGACCTTGACGATTCCGGTCCAGCCGAACCCGTCGCGCCCGACGCTGATCTGGTAGCGCAGCGCCTGGCCCTGGCGGGTCACCAGGTAAAGCGCCTTCTCGTCCTTGCGGATGATGATCGTTCCCGGCTGCTCGGCGGTTCTAAAGGCAACGGCCTTGCGCAGGCTGGGTCCCATCGCCGGCAGCGGCGGCCGCTCCGAAAGTGCTGATCGCGCCTCGGCGAAGCCGTGGACGGACAGCGCCAGCGCCAGGCCGAGCACGCAGGCGCCGGCGAGCTTTGGGGCGATCCGGTATCTATCGGGCAGCGTCATCGAGCCGCTCTTTGAACATCCGCTTCAGATCCTTGTTGAAGCGCGCCCGCCCATCCACTTCGGAAGGCGGGATGGCCCGGTTCAGCGCATCGGTCAGAAGCGCGTTGTCGAGCGCGACCGACTTGATGTGCGGCGCCTTGAAGATCTTTTCGAGCTCGCTGCGCGAAAAATGGTTCCCGAACCATTTGCGCTTGTGCTTGTTGGCGACCAGCGTGATGCTGACCGCATTGCCGCGCAGCTCGCGGATCTTTTTGTAGAGCCGCTTGCCTTGCCGCAGCGAAGCGACATTGAGTTCGAACACGATGAAGATCTCGTCGCTCGTCGACAGCACGGAATTGTGCCAGGGCGTTTCGAGATTGGGCAGGTCGATGACGATGTCGTCGAAGCGGTAGGCGACGAGGTCGAGCAGCCGGAAGACGAAATCGCTGCCATGCGGCTCGAACGGCAGTTGCGGCCGCTCGAATGCGTAGAGGGTGAGGCCGGACGGGCGCGACAGCTTGATGACGTCCATCAGCTCGACATCGAGCCGCTCCGGCTGGCCGATGATGCCGGCAAGGTCGAACTGGTTGAACAGATTGAGATAGGCGCCGCAATTGGCGCTCTGGAAATCCAGGTCGACGAGACAGGTGGACGCCGCGCGCTCGCCCGATTTCGACGCCAGGAATTCGGCCGCCGACAGCGCCAGCGTCGTGGCGCCGGCGCCGCCGCTGGCGCTGATGAAGGTGATGATCCGGCTCTTGGTTCCCTGGTTGCCGGTGTCGTGGAAGGTCACCGCATTGAGCAGTTCCTTGCCGTCGAGCGGCTTGTGCAGCCAGTCCGAGGCGTTCATGCGCACCAGCACGCGCGTCTGCTCCGAGCTCAGCTCGTCGGAAACCGCGATCAGCGGCACGCTGGCCCACAGCGCGCGCGCCTCGACGATGCCGGGCCTGCCGAGCAACTCGCCATTGCCGAGATCGAGGATGACGATGCCCGGGCGCGTGTCGGCCGGCGGCCCCTTGAGGAAGTCGCTCGTCTCGGAAACCCTGACATCATAGATCGCCAGCGCATCGAGCCGCGTCGCCACATCGCGCTTGAAATTCGGATCCGACGAAAACAGCGCCACCTGCTTGCGCTTGGTCGGCGTGACCTTGGTGTTGATGGCGTTCATGGCCAGGTACTCTTCAAATCTTCGCCCGTGACCGTGCTCAGCATGGAGGGCATGGTGATGTTTCCGAATCCGAGCAGTCCGCCCAGGAAGAAGAACTGGAAGGGATGATTGGTGATGCTGACCGTGATGGTCGGCACTGGCCCGCCGGGCCGCGTCCAGTAGCCGAGGCCGGAGGCCTGGTATTGAATACTGACTTCGGACTTGGCCAGCATCGGCAGGAATGTCTGCATTCCGGCCCGGCTGCTGTTGCCGCTGAAAATGAAATTAAAGGCATCCTGGCTTACATTGAGGTTCTGGCATGTAGCGCCTGTGCCGCAAAGGCAAGTTACGCTTCCCGCGGTATTGGCGGTGCAGATATAGTTGTAAGTGTTTGCGGGTACCGCAGTGCCAACTTTGGTTAAATCGCTCTGCGTTATCGTCTCGGCTAGAAGCCCGCTGGCGACAGGGGTAGAAATCTGCGCCAGTCGTGCGCCGGCTTGCACCGCTTTATTCCCGGCGTTCCATTGATAAAAAGCGTAGCCGAAATCGACGAAGCCAAGCAGAAGCGTTAACAGCAGCGGCATCACTATGGCCATTTCGACCATTGTCGCTCCGGACTGGTTCGCCCAAAACTTGATGCGCTCCGTCACCATCCAATGACTCGCTCCTGATGGGACACGCTGAGGGTCAGTGGACTAAACCCAAGATATGACAGGAATCCGAAGCCTGAATAAGAATAGGAGGTAGTGACGTCCACGACATCAACAGTGGTCGTGCTGCTAAGATAAAGCTGCGTGCCCGTGGCCACATCAACCGCGTCCAGTGAGACCGCCTTGGTGATGTCAACTGTCGCCGGCAGCCATCCGGTCACTCTGGCGCTGCCGTTAGCGACCGCCCCATTGGCAGCAAGGTTCTGGGCTCGGCCCTTGCAAGTCGCCCAATCGCTGCTGCATCGTGCCATGTAGCGACCCGCATCCTCAACGCCGGCTTCGAGAAGCAGGCGCGTGTTCAGGATGTTGGAGAACTCGAACACACCGGCCGACAACAGCAAGACGAGTGGTATCGTGATCGCGGCTTCCACCAAAGCGGCGCCACTTTCGTCGCCTTGGAACCGTCCAATGATTCTGCGGAGCCTGGTCATGTCAGCGCTACCGATACAACTGGGCTTCGTTGCGGAATGCTTTGTCTACAAGAGTGTTATTTGCAAATCCGCCATCGACATCGACGATCTCAAGGCTGATCGCCTTCTCGGCGCCTGTACCGTCCGGATTGTCCTCGTCGTTGGGATTCACCTTCTGGATGGGGTTGTTCAGAAAGACGCTCGCATAGCCATCCGGCTTGACCGCGGTGTGCCCGTTCAGCTTCGCCTGGTTCGCATTGCAGTCGATGATGGCCATGTTCATCAACCGGCGGCTCGGATCCGCCTTGGTCAGGTCTCCCTTATAGCACGAAGGCGTTCCCACTTCGTTTGAAGGCCCTTTCGATTTGTCCCCTACGATCCCGGCCGCGATTTCATAATTGTAGACATCATACCTGGATGCGGGGACGTTACGCTTGAGCGGATCAGTCTTCGCCGGGAGGTTCGGATAGGATGCGTTCTTGTGGTTAGCGGCCCAGTAGGCAGTCCAGAACGAATTCGAGGCGATCGGCAGCGTCATGCCCTTAGCGGAGTCATAGCCGGTGCCGTCCGGGAGAGGCAACGCGGAACCATCCGTCGCGACATCAAACTTGTTGCAATTGCTGTTCTTGCTGGCCCCCTTGCGGACATTGCTCGCCGGGCGGTAGCCAAGGTCTGTGTTGTTTTTCAGATTGCCCTGATAAAGATCGAAGCGGACATTGAGGCCAGTATTGACCTGACCCAAGGTGACACCTGTTTTCGTGGTCAGCGAAGTGCGGCTGTAGCAGGTGCCGGCGGTCCCCTTGGCCATCCCCTCCTGTATCGAGGTCAGACCGTTTTCCAGCAGGCCAAAGTTGCCGGGACCGGGGTTGCTGTCGACCTTTAGGACACGGAATTCTCGGCTATAGGTGTCGCCCGAAGCGAACGCCTGCTGGATCGTCTTGCTGGTCAACGGGTCGTTGGTCTCGAACGGATTGCACATGAAAATTGGCACGGTTTCGCAGATCGACTGGACAAATCCGGCCACCGCTTGTGGCTTTATGTCCATGGTGTTGCTGCCGCCGATAAAGCTTGCCGGAAAGATTGTCGCAAAAGCGCCGGCACCATCCGTCAAGCCGGAAGCATTCACCGTCACCAGGGAGAATGTCACCGCTTTGGGGTCGGTGCTTGCCCAGTTGACACCATTGGCGTCGACACCGGCGGCGCTCAAAGCGATGCTGTCGTCGGCAGGTATCCCGGTCAAATATGTGACGGTCACATCAGCCACGGCGAGCGTGTGGTCGTGAGAGGTAGGACCGTCAGATGTCGAAAACTTGGTTTTGTTGGTGAGCAGGGTTGTCTTCGCCAAATTGGCTCGCGTGATCGAATCCGCTCTGCCGTCCAGTTCCGCAGCCGTCGCAAGCGCTAGCGCATCGACACCCTTCTGCAGATCGTTGTGAAGTCCGTTGGCTCGGCTCATATCGATGGCCAGCAGGGCGAAGCCGATAAGCACGGGCAGCATGATAGCCACGAGGATCATCGCTACGCCGCGTTGATCGTTCCAGAAGGCTCGAATGGTCCCCAACATGACCTTACTCTCTGCTTTCCTGCGCCAGGGGCCCTCGCATGCCCGGCGCCCTCCGCATCCTTCGGTTCAGTTCACGGCGTCACACCTGACCCGCCGACATTGACCGTGATCGCCGGTGGTGGCGGCGGCGGCGGTGGATATTTGTAGCCCTGGGCAACGGCAGCGGCGCGCGCGCCGTCACCCTCGATCTTGGTATTCCTTGAGTTCGGGTTGAGCGGGTCGACCGTCTGCAGCAGCGAATTGAACTTCTGCGTGTCGCCGGCGGCCAGGGTCACCGAATCGTAGTGGTTCAGATAGTCCGCGGCGCAGCCCGACAGCGCGCCGGCACACAGGATGAGGATCAAGGCGCTATTTCTTGACATAGAGCATCTTGTCCTTCGATTTGAAGTCGAGCATGTGGCCATAGGGGCCGGTGACGCCTTCGCCATGTTCATATTTGCGGACCATATCCTTGGTCACCTCAAGCTGGCCGAGCACGAAGAATTCGGGATCGTTGGCAGGCCGTGTCTTGTCGAACGGCGTCGCCAGTTGCTCGCCGGGTTTCACCGGCCGCACGATGTGCGGCGTGACGATCACCACCAGCTCGGTCTCTTCCTTCTGGTTGCTCGAACTGCGAAACAGCGTCCCGATCACAGGCACCTGGCCGAGCCAAGGCACCTGGTCCTGGAGCTTGGTGGTCTTGCTGGACAGAAGCCCGCCGACCGCGAAGCTCTGGCCGTCGCGCAACTCCACGACGGTCGACAGTTTGCGGTTGGTGAAGATCGGGTCGCCGGCGGTGGTGAAGCCGGTCAGGTCGCTTACCTCCGGCGCCAGGTTCATGTGGATCTTGCCGTCGTCGAGTACGACCGGTGTGAACAGCAGATTGACGCCGAATTGCTTGTACGTGATGCTTATCTCGCCGTTTTTGTCGAGAGTGCGGATCGGCACTTCACCGCCGGCGTTGAAGCTGGCCTGCTCGCCGGAAAGCGTGGTGAGGTTGGGGTTTGCGAGCGTGCGCACCGCGCCTTTGGACTCGAGCGCCTCGATGATCAGATCGACCTTGATGTTGCTGTCGATGACGCGCGTGATCAGCGCTCCGAAGGGAGCCGAGTTGGACAGGAGGCCGCTGAGCAGACCGCCCGGTCCGAGCACGACACCGTCCTCGTCGACGGCAGCAACACCGGTACCGGTACGGGTCGTGCCATCGCCGTTCCTGCTCTTGATCGACACGCCGAGATCGCGGCCGGTGTTGCGCTTGGCTTCCAGTACGCGCACTTCCAGATTGACCTGCTGACTGTCGTCGACGATGACGGAATTGATGACGGCGTCGGGTCCATATTGCTGCGCAACCGCCATGATCGCCGCCAGCGTGGCGCCGTCCTTGACATGACCGCCAAGCCTGACCCTGCCGTTGACCGAGCCGACTTCGATGCGCGACTTTGGCGCCACCTGTCGGATCGCCTGCGCCATGTCGCTGACATCGACGCCGACCTCGATCTGGAGGGCGCCGAGCGAGCGCTTGTCCGTCGAGAACAGATTGACCGTGGTGGTGCCGGCGCCCTTGCCGATGACATAAAGCGTGCGGTCGGTCATCGGCTGCGCATCGGCGATCTTCTCGTCGCCGACAACGATGTCACCCAGATTGGCACTCACCTGGATCGTTACCGATTGCGACATTGGCAGGAAGATACGATGGACGCTGGGGGTCGAAACATCGATGAAACGGTCGGCCGCATCGGCCGCCAGGCTCGACAGCAACAGCGCCGCCAGACACGACAACGCGGCCGCCGCTATCCCTAACCAAGAACCCCGCATCCCCGTCTCCCCAATTTACTGCCGGTGGCAGCACCGTTTTATTAGCCGCACCTTATCATGGTTGTCGCGGCACGTCATATGTCTCGAGCTTCACGCCCCGGAATACGCCGATCGTCGCTCGTGCCGGAGGTTCAGGCTGCACGTATTTGACCACTTCCTTGACGACTTCCTTCGTCTCCGGTGCCGCGACAGGAATCGGTTTAGCCCGGCCCAGTTCGTCGAGACGGCTTCCCACTTTTTCCACGGCCTGGGTCAACCCGGCAATCTTGTCCTCGGCGCGCTTGCGCTCGGCTGCAGCCTCCGCTTCCGCCGCTGCCTTCTTGTCGAGCTCCGCTTGCCTGGCGGCGACATCGGCCGGCGTCTCGCCGGTCAGATCGGAAAGCGTCACCCGTTCCGTGGTCTCGCCCTTGCTGGCTGCGGCCTGGCGCAACGCCAGCGACAATTGCCCGGCCCCTGCCGCCAGTGTCAGCTTCTGCGCGTCCCTGGTGCTGGCTTCCAGCGTCACGGACTTCACCACCGTCGGGCTGTCCTTGCTTTCGTCGGCCACCTGGTCGATGGCGAGCACCTTCATGCTCTGCAGCAGCACGTCGACGAAACTCTTATCCGTGCCATCATCGCCGCGCGCCGTGCGGGTGAGTAGAATATCGACCCGGTCGCCCGGGAAAACGAAGCCGGCGACGCCGAGCACGTCGTTGACCCGGATGGATACGGCCTTCATGCCTTCGCCGAGCACCGCCGAAAGCGTGGCGCGCTGGCCGGGGCCGGTGATCTTGGTAGCAAGAATCGGCTCATTGACGCCGATCGCTTGCAATGCCTGCTTGGCACCGTCGCCAGCTAACAGCTCTTTTGCTGATCTGAATGCCCCGGCTGGAACCGCACCCGCCGGCCATGCGACTTCCCGCAGGTTATCCGTGCTCAGAGCGTCACCGAACTTCAGCGGCATTGCCGCAACCACGACCGTGCTGCCTTGGACGAGGCCTGTTTGCGCCATGGCGCTTCGCTGGCCGGCCAGCCAGATATTGACCAGAACCACGGCCAGAACGCCGAACACGCCGGCGAGCACGATCATGATAAGTGTGTTGGCGCGCATAAGCCCAAACCCCAAAAAAGGCAGCACAACGGCCGAGTGACCTGAGTGATTTTCAGGCCCGGATCTGATCCGGGCCTGAACTCCGTTAGCTAATCAGCTGCCGATGCCGGTAGCCGCAGCGCATCCACCTTTACCAGTGACGACGCTAGCGGCCTGCAGGCTATCGCAAAGGTTGGTGAACCGGCCGCTCACCCAGCCGCCGATGGCGATCACAGTAAGGATCGATGCAACGGCGATGATGCCGATAAGGATGGAATATTCGACCATGGCAGCGCCGTTTTCATCGTCACGGAACAGCCGGGTCATCGTCATGAGCTTGTTCATGTCAATTTCTCCCTTTGGAGGCTCGAACCCGACGAGACAGAGCACGGGCCTGAACCCCATCAGCTAATCAGCTGCCGACGCCGGTAGTCGCAGCGCATCCACCTTTGCCAGTGACGACACTAGCGGCCTGCAGGCTACTGCAAAGGTTGGTGAACCGGCCGTTCACCCAGCCGCCGATGGCGATGACGGTAAGGATCGATGCAACGGCAATGATGCCGATGAGGATGGAATATTCGACCATGGCAGCGCCGTTTTCATCGTCGCGGAACTGCCGGGTCATCGTCATGAGCTTCTTCATGTCAATTTCTCCCTTTGGAGGTTGGAACCCGACGAGACAGAGCAAGAGATGAAATCCATACCCAAGCATCCCCCGTCATCTCGATCCTAGGTCCCGAGAAAACGCGGAGTCAAACGAGATTAAGGGTTCCTTAACTTTCATGTACATGATTCGGCAAGAAGATCACAGCTCCGAATGTTATCAACAGCTTGATTCCTTTCATTTTTCAAGCGCCTTAACCATTCGTTCACAATTTCGCCGCGGATGTGGCAAGATTGAGGAAGCATTAGCGATAATGCATATTCCTTTATATCTAAGGGGTTAGCTGGAGACATCGGGCGGTTCGTCCCGAAAAATCGGATGAGTGCGGAAAGCGAAATCGAGCCTGTGGCCACGAACCGGCAGCCATATCAAATAAGTGCGTTATTACAGCCTCATGATCTTAACTATGTATAAAGTATTGAGGGTACGGCGGCCACTTGGGCGCTTGTGCCTGCCGTGGTTAACAGTTAGTTTCCGCTAATGAGGGATTAAGGGGAGTATAAGCGATTATGCTGGGGCGATTCATCAAGGGGCCTAGCGAGCAGCAGCCAGCGCCAAAGGCGGAGTCGCTGACTGTTCTGCCCGTTGCTTCTGCTCCTTCACCAGCCGCTGATATTGAATCGCATGGCAATGATTTTCTGACGATCAAGGTCGAACTGCATCGCCACTTGATCGACCGGTTCAACCTGACCGCGCTTGAAAGTGCTTCCAAGGATGAGATCCTGAATGAGATCCGTCCGATCGTGCGCGAGTTCGTTCGAAATCGGAACGTGCCGTTGAACGCACGCGAGCTGGATCAACTGACCAGCGACACCGCCGACGAGATGCTGGGACTTGGGCCGATCGAGCCATTGCTCAAGGACGATTCGATTACCGACATCATGATCAACACCCACAAGCGCGTTTTCATAGAGCGGCGTGGCATGATCGAAGAGACCGCAATCCGTTTCCGTGACGAGGCGCATCTGTTGCGCGTCATCAACAAGATCGTTTCGGCCATTGGCAGGCGTGTCGATGAATCGTCGCCCATGGTGGATGCGCGGCTGGAGGACGGCTCTCGCGTCAATATTGCGGTGCGCCCGATCTCGGTGGACGGCCCGCTGGTGTCGATCCGTAAATTCTCGAAAAATCCCTATTCGCTCGAACGCCTGATGGCATTCAACTCGATCCGGCCGCCCATGATCGAATTACTGCGGATCGCAGTCCAGGCGCGCAAATCGATCCTGGTTTCCGGCGGCACCGGCAGCGGCAAGACGACCTTGCTCAATGCGCTGTCGAGCTACATCCCCTCGAAGGAGCGGCTGATCACCATCGAGGATGCGGCCGAGCTGCAATTGCAGCAGCCGCATGTCGGCCGGCTTGAGACGCGCCCACCCAATGTCGAGGGTCGGGGCGAGGTGCGCCAGCGTGAATTGCTGAAGAACGCGCTTCGCATGCGGCCGGATCGCATCATCGTCGGCGAAGTTCGCGGCGAAGAAGCTTTCGACATGCTGCAGGCGATGAACACCGGCCATGAAGGCTCGATGACGACCATCCACGCCAACACGCCGCGCGACGCGATCTCGCGGCTGGAACAGATGGTCGGCATGGCCGGGATGCCGATGACGCATGATTCAATCCGCGCACAGATTGCCTCCGCCATCGACATCATCGTTCAGACGCAGCGTCTTTCGGACGGCGGCCGGCGTGTCACCTCCATATCGGAACTGACAGGCATGGAAGGCAATGTCGTGCAGCTTCAGGAAATCTATCATTTCGTCCGCCGTGAGGTGACAGCCGAGGGCAAGGTCATCGGAGATTTTCGCGCAACCGGTGTCCGTCCCCGCTTTGCGCCGGAGGCCGCAACCCTGGGACACCATTTCGCCAAGGACGCCTTCAACCCGCAGGTTGCCCTCTGATGCCGACCGGTCAAGCTCTGCTCTATTTCATCTACATGCTGGCGGCGGCTTCACTCATTCTCGCTGGCGAAGCCTTTTATCTTTCCTTTGCCGGCCGCCGCTCCCGGTCCATGGCAGTCAATCGCCGCTTGAAGCGGCTCGCCGGCGAGGTCCCAGCCGAACAAACGTTGCAGGGATTGCTGCGAGAGCGCGGCCTGACGGACTCCGGCGATTTTCTCTTTGGTATGGTCTGGTTGAACAGGCTCTATACCCAGTCCGGTATCACCGGGAATCCGTTGACCTTCGCCGCAACGTTCCTGCTTGCAGGGCTGGCAATCGCGTTGCTGCTGGCGTTCCTTTTCAATGTATCCACCTTGGCATCGCTTATCGTCTTTCTGGTCGTTGGGCTGGTTCTGCCGCTTCTCGTCCTTCGGCGTGCCCGTAACAAGCGAATCCGGAAGTTTGCCAAACAGCTGCCGGATGCGCTCGACATGATTGTTCGGTCGCTGCGCGCCGGACACCCTGCTTCGGTCGCCATCGGTCTGGTCGCGCGCGAAATGCCAGATCCGCTCGGCACCGAGTTCGGCATCGTCTCCGATGAGATAACCTTTGGCCTCAGCATCGAGCAGGCTGTGCGAAAGCTTTCGCAGCGTGTCGGCTTCGAGGGTCTTCAGCTGCTGTCGGTGTCGCTGTCGATCCAGGCAAAGACGGGCGGCAATTTGACCGAAATTCTGGCCAATCTTTCCTCGGTTATGCGTGAACGGCAGAAATTGCGAATGAAGATCAGGGCTCTTTCGGCCGAAGGGCGCGTCTCCGCGTGGATCATCTCCTTGTTTCCTGTTGTGATGTTCTTCGCACTTCAAATCCTTGCCCCAGCCTATTACGGCGGCGTCTGGGGCAACCCGCTCGTCTACCCGGTATTCCTGATTTTCGGGTTGTGGGCGCTGCTTGGCGACTTCATCATGTACCGGATGGTCACTTTCGATTTCTGACTGGGAGCGACGAAAGAAATTGTTTTCCAACATTCAGGACCTGGGTTTCTTGGTGTCCATTGCCGTCTTTGTGGCGGCGGTGTCCCTCTTCCTGTTCGGTGCGCTTGTCTTCCTCCCGGCTCTGCAGACACGAAAGCTCGTCGCACAGAGCCTGATGGGCGAAGGAATTACAGACCGCCGATCCATGCTCGGACAAGACCAGCTTGCCAAGCTTGCAGCGCAACGGCCGGTCGATGCTTACTTCAAGTCGATCGAGAAGGAGCGGGAAGAGCCAAACGCCTTGGAAGCGAAGCTGTTTCGCGCCGGCTTTTATCAATCAAGCGCACCGCTGATTTATACGCTGTGCCGCCTGGCCGCCGTCTGCGTCGGTTTCCTTGCAATGTATGCACTCCTATCGCGGGCTCTGCCGCCGCACCTGCCGGGTTTCATCACCCTTGCCGGTTCTGCCCTGTTCGGCCTCGCCTGCATGGTGCTTCCCGCCATTCTGCTCGACCGTTTCGAGAACGGCCAGAAACAGATCTATCGCCGAGCCTTCCCCGACTTCATGGACATGATGATCACCTGCGCCGATGCCGGCATGAGCCTGGAGGGGGCAGTCGAACGCGTCAGCCATGAAATGGCCGCCACCCACAAATGGCTGGGAATACAGCTGTCGATCATGAATTTGCAGTTGCGTGCCGGCAAGCCGTTGCGGGAAGCGCTACGTGAACTCGCCGATCGCATCGGACTTGACGAGGCGCGGGCATTGGCCGTGCTGTTCCGTCAATCGGAAGAACTGGGCACCAGCCTCACCGATGCCTTGCGTGTTTATAGCGCCGAAATGCGCGGGCAACGAATTCTGAGTGCAGAGGAACGCGCCAACTCCCTGCCGGTCAAGATGATGATTCCGTTGGGGCTATGCATCTTTCCGGTCGTCATGATGGTCATCATGCTGCCGGTCATCATTCGCATGAAGGGCATTTTCTTCTAGTTTGGTATATCATTTGCGCCTAATGTGAGTCGGGGACCCCAGGGGACACATCTATGAAGAGGGTTATCGCGGCCGCGGCCTGTCTGCTCATGGCGGTGCTTGCCGGCTGCCAGACGGCGGACACAACCGACGGTGTCGTGCGCACCAACGAGCCGTCGAAGGGCGACGTAACGTCTTTTGGCGATGCTTTCGACGGGCTGAAGACGGTCAGCGACGTCGAGTATTACGCCTCGGACCAGGCCGTTGCCGAAGCCAAGAACCAGTTCCGTGCCGAGAATTACGGCAATGCCGGCGCGCTGTTCTTCAAGGCGACGCAACTGGCGCCCAATGATGGCAACGCCTGGATGGGGCTGGCCGCCTGCACCGACCGGATCCACCGCTTCGACCTGTCCGACAAGGCCTATGCCAGGGCCTTCAAGCTGGTCGGCGCGACGCCCGAATATTACAACAACGTCGGCTATTCCTACCTGCTGCGCGGCAAGTTGCAGGATGCCCGCTCGAACTTCCTCAAGGCTTACGAACTGGCGCCCAACGACCCGACCGTCGCCAACAATCTGAAGCTGCTGTCGTCCAGCGTGCAGAATATCGAGCGCTAGCATGCTGCTCGTCGAAGCACTGCTGCTGAAGGTGCTCGCAATCCCTCTGCTGGCAAGGATTGCCTGGGTCGATTTTACCACCCAGAAGATTTCCAATCGCGACGTGCTGCTGCTGCTTTGCCTGGGCGCGGGGGGCTTGCTGCTGCTGTCGCTCCAGTCCGGGTCGTGGTGGGACATGGGACTGAGCGCCGGTGCAGGGCTTCTGTTGTTCGTCGCGTTCTTGCCGTTCTGGGCCTTGCGCAAGATCGGCGCCGGCGATGTCAAGCTGATAGCAGTCGTACCCTTCCTGGTCGGCGGCAGCGGTCTCGCGGTGTTTTCGGTGCTGCTTCTGGTTTTCGCCTTGGCCACCGCGGCGATCGTGAAAAACCCCTTCCTGCTGCCGGCGGGCGCTTTTCGGCTCATCGTCCAGCATCTGGACCGTAAGGGGGTGGTGCCGTTCGGCGTGCCGATCTCGCTGGCCGCGATCTGTACGCTGGCGTTCCTGATCTACAAGAGCTTGATCCTGGCGAGCAGTTCTGGGATCCTCAATCAGCTCAACTGACCTCGACAGTTCGCGCGGCTGAACGCGCTGCGATCGACATTTCCCCGAAGCCTTCGCCGGCGCGTTGGCTGACGGAACAAACGAAAAACCCGCCTGTGCGGCGGGTCACTGGCGCAAATCAGCACCATGGACAAAAATGTACCATAGCTGAGTGCAGGGAGTCAAGAAAAAATTCCTATCGCGCTGCCCTGCACAAAAACGACGACACTGCCGAACTGGCTCCCGCCAGGCCTTTCGTCGAAGTTCGGAGCCGTGGGTCCGGTCACGGAGAGCTTGTCGAGAAGCCGGGTCGATGGCTAAATAACGATCACAGGGAGAAGGCAGCATGGCACTTCACCTTTTGGCGGATGCCCCGGTTTCAGTCGCGGCACCCCCGCAGAAATATCTGTTTGGTCCGTTCATCGATTTTTTAATGCTTGGCGGGAGCGCGTTCCTGATCCTGCCGATCCTGTTCTTTGTGCCTCTTAGATACGAGGGCGTTGTGGCGGCGGTAATGCTCTTGCTCGCCAATCTGATAAACCATCCACATTTTGCCCATTCCTACCAGATTTTCTATCGCAATTTCGCACGCAAGGTGCGCGGTGACGGATACGACAGAAGTCTCCAGATCCGCTACATCATCGCGGGCATTGCCGTCCCAATGATCATGGTCGCTTTCTTCGCCTATGGCTCCGTAACCGGCAACGCCCGCCTGCTGGGATATGCCACCAACGCGATGGGCTTTTTCGTCGGCTGGCACTACGTCAAGCAAGGCTATGGCATGCTGATGGTGGACGCGGTGCTGAAGCGCAAATTCTTCAGCGATCAGGACAAGAAAGTGCTGCTGTTCAACGGTTATGCCGTGTGGCTGTTCGCCTGGCTCCAGACAAACGTGGTGATCACCGAAAGGCAGTACTGGGGCCTGGACTACTACACATTCGCTGTCCCGCCCTGGCTCCTCAACATCGCGCTCGCGGTCGCCGCTGCCTCCTCGGCGGCCACCGCCGTGATGTTCGTCAATCGCTGGCGCAAACATGGCGGCGCGCTGCCGTATAACGGCGTCGTCGCTTACGTCGTGTCGCTCTATGCCTGGATTCTGTTCGTGGCTCTAAATCCGCTTTGGCTGCTCGTGGTGCCGGCGCTCCATTCGTTGCAGTATCTGGCGGTCGTCTGGCGTTACCAGACCAATGTCGAGCGCGACCGCGCGGATGCCGTCAAGGATCCGGAATTCAGGGTGCTGTCCATTCTTGGGCCGATGTACAGGCTGCGGGTGCTGATATTCATCGTCGCCGGCACAATTCTCGGTGCTCTCGGTTTCTGGCTCGTGCCGATGGCGCTGAGTGCCCTGGTTCCCTACGACAAACAGGTGCTCGGCTCGTCGCTTTTCCTCTTCATCGCGTGGATATTCATCAACGTGCACCACTACTTCCTGGACAATGTGATGTGGCGTCGCGGCAACCCGGAAGTCTCGAAATATCTGTTCCGCTAACCCTCAGTCCGTTGGATGTTCAGTCCCGCAGGAGATCGAACATCAGCTTGAAGAAGCGGTCCGCGTCGACCTCATGGGCGATGCGGGCATTGTCCTTTTCACCGCGCTCGCCCCAGTAGTCGGCGATGGTCGCGCCGAAGGCGTAGGTGCCGGACAGATCGACGCCGATATGGGCAGGGCGCGTGCGCACCAATGTCGGGTCGATGGCCAGCGCCAGCGCCAGCGGATCGTGCATGGCGCCGCCGACGCCCATCGAGTTGCGGTGCAGCTTCTCGTAGAACAGCAGCCAGTCGTTGACGAGCCGGCCGAGCGGCGTGTCGATGGTGGCGAGTTCGGCATATTGCGGCGCCTCGATCAGCACCTGCATGGTGACGTCGAGGCCGACCATCAGGATCGGCACGCCGCTGTCCAGCACGATCTTCAGCGCTTCGGGATCGCAGAACGCGTTGAATTCGGTCGGCGTGATGATCTCGCTCTTGCGGTAGAACACGCCGCCCATCCAGATCAGTTCCTTGATCTTGGGCAGCACGTCGCGATGCTTGAGGATCATCAGGCCGATATTGCTGAGCGGGCCGGTGGCAACGACCAGGATCGGTTCGGGCGCGGCGCGCAGCCTGTCGGCCAGGAAATCGACGGCATGCTGGTCAACCGGCTTGATCGTCGCCTGCGGCAGGTAGGGCGAGCCCTCGAGCCCGCTCGGGCCATCGGCGGTGCCGAGCACCAGCGGGCGCGCCAGCGGGCGGTGACAGCCCTGCGCGACAGGCACGTCGCCGGCGCCGATATACTCCAGGATGCGCAAGGCGTTGGCGGTCGTCTTCTCGACCTCCGCATTGCCGCAGGTCGTGGTGACGCCGATGAGTTCGATGGCCGGCGAGCGATGCGCCATGACCAGCGCGATGGCGTCGTCGTGGCCGGGGTCGCAGTCGAACAGGATAGGAGTTGGCTTGGTCATCATGTCGTCTTTCACGCCGCCCGCTCGTAGCGCGCTATGGTTTTCTTGAAGCCGTCGAGGAAACGCCGGCCGTCCAGGCCGGTGCAGATGCGGGTGGTCTTGGGCCCGCCGCCGGGCAGCAGTTGCCGGCCGCGATAGGCGACGGTCTGGCCGCGCGCCAGCCTGCCGTCGAGCACGACGTCGGCGAACAGCGGCTCGGTCATCGTCGCCAGGCCGGGATCGAAAGCCAGCGCCACGGTGATCACGTCATCCATCGGGAACCCGACGAGGTCGAAGAATTCGCGCCAGATGTCGATGTAGATCGGGAAGCTGTCGGCGATCATCTCAAGGACGGGATTGTCCCTGGCGACGGCCTGCATGTCGGCGATGTCGTCGCGCGTCAGCATCGAGTCGGCGACGCGGTTGTCCTCGCAGATGTCGAGGGGGACGAGGATCTTCTCGACATCGGCGTTGAGCACGATGCGCGAAGCCTCCGGATCGGCCCAGATGTTGTACTCCGACAGGGGTGTGATGTTGCCCGGCGTCTGGAAATTGCCACCGAGCACGATCAGCCGCTTGAGTGCACCGGTCAATCGCGGCTCCTGCAACAGCGCCATCGCCGCGTTGGTCAGCGGGCCGGTCGTCACCAGCGTGATCTCGCCCGGATTGGGCATGACCGTCTCGATGATGAAATCGACCGCATGTCCCGACGTGGCCTGCCGCACCGGCGTCGGCGCCGGCGGGTTGAACTTCTTCAGGCGATCGCCGAAGCGGGCGACGAGCCGTTTTTCGAAATGCACCGGCGCCTCCATGTCGGCCTTGGCGTTGCCGACGATCGGCCGCCACGCACCGGCGTGAACCGGGATGTCGTCACGCCCGGCGAGCGTCAGCGTGTTGAGGACGACGTTGGTGACCTGTTCGATCGGGCCGGCCGCACCGGTCACGGTGGTGACACCCTCGAGCCGGAGTTTGGGATTGACCGCTGCAAACAGCACGGCGAGAATATCGTCGCCGGCTGAATCCACGTCGAGGATTATGCGTTCCATAAAGGCTTCCTTCACTGGGGATTTTTGCCGCCGGGTTCGGTGTTCCTGTCTACCGACAGCAGTTTCCGCATCGATTCCAGCGTCTCCGCGATGATCCTCGGGCGCGCCCGGTAGGACAGCGCGAACAATGCGATCAGCGCGACGACATAGGGGACGGTGAGAACCAGGTAGGACGGATAGCCAAACGTCTGCAGGCGCAACGAAAAGGCATCGGCGAAGCCGAACAGCAGGCAGCCGGCCAGCACCTTCAGCGGATCGCCGTTGGAAAAGATCAGGATCGCCACCGCCATGAAACCACGGCCCGACGACATGTTTTCGGTGAACATGGTGATGTAGCCGAGGGACAGATGCGCGCCGGCGAGGCCCGCCAGCAATCCGCACAGCAGGGATGCGATGTAGCGGACGCGGGTGATCGAGATGCCAAGCGCCTCGGCGGCTTCCGGCTTTTCGCCGACGACGCGGATATAGAGGCCGAGCCGCGTCCTGTTGTAGCAGACGACCAGCAGCGGCACGGCGATGAAGGCGGCATAGACGAGCGGCGTGAAGCCGGAGATCAGCGGCGCCCAGGAGCCGAGAAGGTCGCGGGCGCCGGGCAGCTGGACTTTCGGCAGGCCGACGATGCCATGACCGACGATCGAACCGCGCGTGCCGAAGATCGCTTTCATCAGCGAGATCGTCATGCCGCCGGCCAGGATGTTGAGCGCCAGCCCGACGACAACTTCATTGGCCTTGAAGCTCACCACCAGGACAGCAAAAACCAGGGCGAAGACGAGCGCCGCCGCAACGCCGCAGGCGACGCCCGCCAGTGCGGAACCGGTCCAGATCGAACCAAGGACGGCGAAGAAGGCGCCGACCAGCATCTGCCCCTCGAGGCCGATGTTGAAGATGCCGGCCTTGGTGGTGAACGAGCCGCCAAGCGCGACCAGAAGGATGGGCGCGGTGGTGCGAAGCGTCGCCGCGATCAGCGCGACGTTGATGAGCTTGTCTAGAATTTCCATCGCCGCTCCCCTGCCTGGCTGTCGCCGCGCTTTCTCACCAGCACCTGGGCCGACACGCTGAGGATGATCAGCGCCTGGATCACGGTGATGATTTCGCGCGACGCGCTGGTATCGACCTCAAGCAGCAGCGATCCGTTGCGCAGGGCGCCGAAGAACAGTGCGGTGAAGATGGTGGCGACCGGCGAGCCATTGGCGAGCAGGGCGGCGATCAGCCCGTCGAAGCCGAAACCGGGAGCAAATCCTTCCATGAAGCGGTGGTGGACGCCGAGCGTCTCGACGCCGCCGGCCAGCCCGCCGACGGCCCCCGAAAGCAGCAGGACCAGGAAGCCCTGCCGTTTCACGTTGACGCCGCCATATTCGGCGAATTTCGGCGCCGAGCCGACCATCGTGACGCCGTAACCCCATCTGGTGTAGCGGAAGACAAGGGCCGCGCCGACCGCCAGCACCAGGCCAATGACCAGGCCCCAGTTCAACCGCGAAAAAGTGAAGATCTCCGGCAGATAGGATGTCGCCAGGATCGGCGGCGTCTCCGACCAGCCGCCCGGCCGCTTGAACAGGAAGATGGTGAAATAGGATGTGAGCAGCACCGCCACGTAGTTCGACAGGATCGTCGAGACGACCTCGTTGGTGTTGTAGCGGGCGCGGAAATAGGCGGGGATGGCGACCCAGGCCGCGCCTGCCACGATCGCCAGCGCCAGTGCTGCCAGCGTGTGGATGCCCGCGGGCAGGGGCATGGCAAAGCCGACCCAGGCGGCGGCGAAGCCGCCGAGGAACAGCTGGCCCTCGATGCCGACGTTGAACATGCCGCCGCGCAAGCCGATGCAGGCAGCGACACCGCAGATCAGGATCGGCGTCGTCTGCAGCAAGGTCCCGGCAATCTTCTCCTGATCGCCGAAGGCGCCGCGCAACAGTGTCATGAACACACGCACCGGGCTTTCGCCGACCATGAGGATGATGATCGCGCCCATCAGCAGTGCCACGCCGATGGCGATGACCTGGCCGGAAACGGCATGCAAATGGTCTTTCATGATGCGGTCTCCGCGGCGAATTCCGGTGCGGCCACGCCTGCCATCATCATGCCGATGCGCTCCTCGTCGGCGTCATCGCCAGAGACCTCGCCCATGATCCGCCCGTTGAACATCACCAGGATGCGGTCGGCAAGGGCGGCCAGTTCGTCGAGTTGCACGGAAATCAGCAGGATCGCGCGGCCGGCGGCGCGCTGGCGCATGATCTCGTCATGAATGGCCTCCTGGGCGCCGATGTCGACGCCGCGCGTCGGCTGGTCGATCAGCAGGAAATCGGCGCCATTGGTGAATTCGCGTGCCAGAACGACCTTCTGGATGTTTCCGCCCGAAAGCCGCTTGACCGCATCGCTCGGTCCGCGCGCGCGAATATCGAAGCTCTTGATCAGCGTTTCGGCGTTTTGATTTATGGCATTCCAGTTGAGCATGCCGCCACGACTCCATGGTGCACGATGCTGGCGGCCCATCAGGGTGTTGGCCGCTATCGAACCGTTGCGATCGACCCCGCGTACCATGCGGTCGCCTGGAACATGGGCGAGGCCTGCCTGGCGGATCGCGGCGGGCGAGAGATCGGTGAGATTCTGGCCCTTCAGCCAGGCCCCGCCATGGCTTGCCGGCCGCAGGCCCGAAAGCACTTCCGCCAGCTCCGTCTGTCCATTGCCGGCCACACCCGCGATCCCCACCACCTCGCCGGAGCGGACCGTGAAACTGGCATCGCGAAGGGCCGGCAGCAGGCGATCGTCGCGCGCCCACAGATCCTTCACTTCGAGCACTACGTCGCCGTGCAGCGAAGCGCGCGGCCGGCGGTCGAAGCTGACCTCGCGGCCGACCATCATGTGCACCAACTGGTCCTTGCTGAGCTCGGCCGTCGGCCGGGTCGCCACCTTCCTGCCGTTGCGCAGCACCGTCACCGTGTCGGACACTTCCATCACCTCTTCCAGGTGATGCGAAATGAAGATCACCGTCATGCCCTCGGCCACGAAGCTGCGCAGCGTCTGGAACAGTTCGCGGCTTTCCTGCGGCGTCAGCACCGCGGTCGGTTCGTCGAGGATGATGGTGCGCGCGCCGCGCACCAGGACCTTCAGGATTTCGATGCGTTGCTCTATGCCGACCGAGAGCAGCCCGACGCGCTCGGTCGGATCGACCTGCAGGCCGAAGCGCTTCGACAGGTCGCGCGTTCGCGCCACCTGCGCAGCGTGGTCGATAAGTCCATGGCGACGGATTTCCATGCCGAGAAAGACGTTGTCGGCAACCGAGAGCGAGGGAACCAGCTTGAAATGCTGGTGAACCATGCCGAGGCCGGCCTTTATCGCGACGGACGGATCGGCGATCACGATCTCTTCACCGTTCAGCCGGATCGAGCCTTCGTCCGGCTGCAAGAGGCCGAACAGGATGTTCATCAGCGTCGTCTTGCCGGCACCGTTCTCGCCGATGATGGCGTGGATCTCGCCGCGGCGGACCGCAAGGTCGATGCCGTCATTGGCCACGAATGCGCCAAAACGCTTGGTGATGCCGGTCAACTCGACGGCCATCGCGGCATTGCTGTGGAGGGTCGGCGACCCCGGCGTGTTCGACAACATGGCTCTCGCAGATTGGACACTGATCCGCCGCGGCAAGCCGCGGCGGATCAGTCTAGCGCTTTCTTGGGAGGGAGGCGCTGGTGTTGGCTTATTTCGCCTTGGCGATCACGATCTTGCCGTCGACGATGCCCTTTTTGATCTCGTCGAGCTTGGCGGTCATCTCTGCCGGGATCTTGGCGGCGATGTCATCGCAGACCTTGACCTCGACACCGCCCGAGGCGAGGTCGAAAGTGCGGGTGCCGGCGGTGATCTTGCGGCCCTCGACCTCGTCCTTGATCAGCGTATAGACGGCGATGTCGCCGCGCTTCAGCATGCTGGCGAGCACATTTCCGGGGGCCGAGCCGCACATGTCGATGTCGACGCCGATCGAATATTTGTCGACCGCGGCACTTGCCTGCATCACGCCTTCACCCGTCGGGCCGGCGACGTTGTAGACAATGTCGGAGCCTTGGCCGTAAAGCGCCTGGGCAAGTTCGCTTCCCTTGGCCGGGTCGTCGAAGGTTCCGGCGAAGACGGAGTTCACCTTGACGTCGGGCGCGGCATATTTGGCGCCTTGCTCGTAGCCGCCCAGGAAGTTGCGGATCACCGGGATATCGCGGCCGCCGACAAAGCCGATGGCCTTGCCGTCGCCGATCTTGTCGAAGGCGGTGCCCTTAGCTTCGATCATGCCAGCAAGCGCGCCGGCGACGAAGGATCCCTGCTCCTCGGCGAAATTGGCGTAGATCATCTTGGGGTTGTCGAGGACGCCATCGATGAACACGAAGCGCTGGTCGGGATATTCGGCGCTGACCTTTTGCAGCGAGTCCACCAACTCCCAGCCCATCACGAAGATGAGGTCGTATTGCTTGCCCTTGGCGAGATTCTCGAACTGCTGCTGGTAGTCGAGCGCGCGATTGCCGGTGTCGACCAGCTTGAGGTCGATGCCGAAATCGGTCTTGGCCTTGTTGAGGCCGTTGACGATCGAAACGCCAAAACCCTGTGCGAAATATCCCGAGATCGCGGCCACGGAAACCTTGGCCTGTGCGGCGGCCGGTCCGAACGAAATGGCAAGCATCGTGCCGGCCAGAAATAAACTCTTGAGCGCCCTTTTCATGTCATTCCCCTTCAGCTTTTTTCAGCTTTTGAAGCCACGCTTTGACCATCCCCCACACATCGCCGGGACAACGGCGAGTTCGTTGATGGTCATATGAGTTTAGGAGCGGCTTAACAGGCTGTCAATCGTCATCCGATGCAGTTTTCTTGGCCCTTCGCCCGCTTGCTCGACGTCTGTGCTTGACAAATGTCGATAGGCATAATTGTTGATACTCTAACGAGTTTTATGAACGACGGGATGAAGGAAGAGAACAATGCCGGCTGTGGTGGTCAGGAAATTTCTGGTTCAGATCGAAGAGATATTCCATGAGGGCGGACCCCACGCGGCACGTCCGCTCAAGCGAGGCGCGATCGTCGCGCTCATCGCCAACCCTTTTGCCGGACGCTATGTCGAAGAGATCACCGGCTTCATGGAAGACCTGAAGCCGCTCGGTCTCGATATGGCTCGGCGCCTGATCGACTCCATTGGTGAGGGCGGCCAGGCCATCGAAGGTTATGGCAAGGGTGCCATAGTCGGCGCCGCCGGCGAGCTTGAACATGGCGCGCTCTGGCACAATCCGGGCGGCTACGCGATGCGCGAACTGCTCGGCAATGCCAAGGCGATCGTGCCTTCGACCAAGAAAGTCGGCGGCCCCGGAACGCGCATCGACATCCCGATCACGCACATAAACGCCTCCTATGTGCGCAGCCATTTCGATGCAATCGAGATCGGCATTGCCGATGCGCCGCGCAGCGATGAAATGGCGGTCATCCTGGCGATGACCACCGGCGCACGCGTTCATGCACGGGTCGGCGGCCTTGCCGCCGCCGACATCAAGGGTGAGGACGGACTGCGATGAGCCCGGAAATCCGCCGTATCATCACCATCGTCGAGGAAACCCGGATCGAAGGCGGGCGGCCCGTCGATCCGCCGACGCGGCGTGCCGCAGCCATTGCGGTCATCCGCAACCCCTATGCGGGTACCTACGTCGAGGATCTGTCGGCACTCAGCGCCATCGGCGAAGCGTTGGGAGATATCTTGCCCAGGCGCGCCGTCGCTGCTCTGGGCATTGCCGGCAACCGGGTCGAGAGCTTCGGCAAGGCGGCCGCCGTCGGCGCCGATGGCGAGCTCGAACATGCCGCCGCCATCCTTCATCCAAAGCTCGGCGCCCCGTTCCGCGACGTGCTCGGCAAGGGCGCCGCGCTCATTCCCTCATCGAAGAAGCGCGGCGGCCTCGGCGTGCCGCTCGATATTCCGCTCGGCCACAAGGACGCGGCGCGGGTGCGCAGCCATTTCGACGGCATGGAGGTTCGTGTTCCCGACGCACCGCGTGCCGACGAGATCGTCGTCGCTATCGCCGTCACCGATTCCGGCAGGCCGCACCCGCGCGTCGGCGGGCTGACCAAGGACAAGATTGTCGGCATTGACGGCGTCGGCTGACCGTCAGGCCGCCAGGACTTCCGGCACCCGCATCGCCGGAGGCGTATTTCTGCTCCGGCCTGTCCGCACCTCGCCGTCGATCACGACCATGCCAATGCCTGGAAGATTGCCGAGCGCCACGCTGTCGAGCAGCCCGTCGCCGGCACCGCCGATCGCTTGATCCATGAAGATCAGGTCGGCGGCGCGCCCCACCTCGATGATGCCGCGATCATCCAGTCCGCGCACGCGCACCGTGTTGCCGCTGGCAAAACAGAACGCCACTTCCGGCGCGATACCACCAAGCGAAGCCAGCATGGTCAGGGTCCGCAGGATGCCGAGCGGCTGGACGCCGGATCCGGCCGGGCTGTCGGTGCCGAGGATGACGCGCGAAAGTTCGCCGCGCTGCCTTGCCAGGTCGAGCACGAACAGTCCGGTGCGCAGATTGCCGTTATGGACGATTTCAAGCGCCCTCGAACCCTTCTCGCAGATCTGCCGTATTTCCGCCTCGGGCAGGGCGGTTGGCCCGCCATTGACGTGGGCGACGATGTCGGCGTCGACCTCCAGCACGACATCCGCGCCGATGCGGCCGGAGCCGGGCAGCGACGGGCCGCCTGTGTGGGTCATCGAGGTCATGCCGTATTTGCGCGCCCAGGCGATCATCTTCCGGCCGGTCGGCCCATCCTTGACGCCGCCAAGCCCGACCTCGCCGACAAGCGTCACGCCGGCCTCGGCGAGACTGCGGAAGTCTTCCTCGGTAAGGCCGGGTTCCAGGATCGGTGCCCCGGCCAGGATCTTCATGCCGTTCGGACGGAAGTTGGAGAAGGTGCGCTGCGCCGCGATCGCCAACGCCTTCAGCCCGACAAGATCGCGCGGTCGGCCCGGCGTGTGGACTTCCCCCGCCGAGATCATGGTGGTGACGCCGCCATGCACGGTCGAATCCATCCAGCCGATCTGGTTCTGCCGGGGCGTCCAGTCGCCGGCCACCGGATGGGCGTGGTTGTCGATAAGACCCGGCGCGACCGCACAGCCCATCGCATCGATGATCGTCGCCGCGCTGCCGCCATCAATGTCGCCTGCCTTGCCAATGCCTGATATGCGTCCATCGCTCACGACGATGGTGTCGGCGTCGATGATCGGTTGTGCGAGATCGCCGCTCAGCATGAGACCGATATTGCGGACGACGAGCGTGTTGGCAGACGACTGGAGGTCGGACGACATCGGTTCTCACTTTTGCTGTTATGGAAAAAAGGACTGGACGCGGCTTATTTGCCGCCGTCGCCATTCGTTGGGTCGTCGTCATTGATGCGCTGGAGCAGGCGAAGCAGCGTCGCCTGCTCAGCCGGGGAGAGCGGCGACAGGAACCGCCGCCCGACCTCGACGCTGCGTTCGAGCCGTTCCAGCGTATAGTCGGTCCCTTTGCTGGTCAGCGCGATCATCGTCAGGCGTTGGTCGGTTTCGGAGGCGCTGCGCGTGATCAGCCCGTGTTTGAGCAGTTTGCGCATGACGATGCTGATGGTCGACGGGTCCATCGCCGTCAGCCGGCCGAGATGGTTCTGCGAGACTTCGCCATGCTTGAGGATCGTGGCGAGCGCCGCGAATTGCGTTGGCGAAAGGTCTTCGCCGGCCATGACCTGCTGGAAGCGCAGTGTCGCGCGCTGATGCGCCCGGCGGATGACGTGCGCCGGGTGACGGTCCAGTTCATAGCCGGTCTCGGCGTATTGCTGCAGCACTTGCTCGCGGCTCGGGGGTGCATCGCCGCTCGGCGTTTTCGAGGTCGCGCCTTTTTCGGATTGCGGTTTCTTTTCAGTCGTCACACCGGACTCCTATCGCCGCTGTCTCGGATGTCGCCGGTTTGGAAAAGCTCAAGCCGCGACCTCCGCTGGTTGAAGCGACGTCCCGTCGCGGAGGGCTGCGACGACATCAGCCGAATCGCTGACCACGCCGAAATGGGTCGCTATGTCGTAGAGCGAGCTTTCCTGCTCGCGTGGTCCCGTTGCCGCGCAGCAATCGCTTGGCACCACCACCTCATAGCCCTGGAAAAAGGCATCATGGACGGTCGAGCGCACGCAGATGTTGGTGACCACGCCGAAAATGACCAACTGATCGACCTGCATGTCTTTCAGCGTCAGGTCCAGGTCGGTTTGAAAGAAGGCCGAGTAGCGCCGCTTGATGACATGGATCTCATCATCGCGGGCGCCGAGATCCTCGATGATCTCCGGCCCCCAGCTTCCATCCAGGCAATGCGGTGTGCGCTTCAGCCATTCGCGCTCTCGTCGCATGCCCGGTCGGTGGCTGTCATGGACCCAGATCACCGGCACGCCGGCGGCGCGCGCAGCCTCGATCACGGCCAGTTGCGGCGCGACCAGCGTCTCGTACCCAGGCAGGACCATGGCCCCGCCGGGCTTGCAGAACTCATTGACCATATCGATGACGATAATGGCCGCACGGCGTGGATCGAGGCGCACCGCATCATCGTGCCGATGTGAGGAAAAACTGTCCACGGACATGGCGAGCTCCTTTGACCGATCGTTGATGCTCATACAAAAAACCCTAGTGGATGCCAAGTCAATCCCGTTCGACGCAAAGCGTGCTGGTCGGCCTTGCGCACCGCGCTCCGACAAGCGTATGCGCTATTTGCCCATCGCGAAATGGCCTTGACAACGCTTGTCAGGCATGTGCTCGATTTGTATGACCATCAATGATATTCAAGCCGCTGAATTGCGGAGCCGAGGCCGAGATATGAAAACCATCGTCACCGGAGCCAGCGGCCTGCTTGGCCGCCATGTGGCCGAGGCTCTGGTTGCGGCCGGCCACGATGTGCTTGGTGTCGATGCCGTGGTGCCGGGTGAGGTCGCATGGCGCCACGCAACCGCCGATTTGACCGATCTGGGATCGACACTGCAGCTGGTGCGCGATTGCGATGCCGTTGTGCATGTCGCGGCCATTCCGCGGCCGACCGGCCGGGCCGGCGGCGAGGTGTTCAAGACCAACATCGCGACCGCCTACAATGTGGTCGAGGCAGCCGCCATGGCCGGCGCCAGGCGCTTCATCTATGCCTCATCCTTCAGCGTCTTCGGCTATCCCTTTTTCGAAAAACCTGTGCGACCGCCCTATCTGCCGGTCGACCTGGACCACCCGGTCGGCGCGCAGGACCCGTACGGCCTGTCGAAATGGCTGGGCGAGGAAATCGTCGACGCGGCGGTGCGCCGCGGCGCCTTTTCGGCGGTCAGTATCCGCATGCCGTGGATCCAGACGCCGGGTTCATTTTTCGAGGGCGTCGGGCCGCGCCGCGCCACGGCCGACAGTGCCCGCGACCTGTGGGCCTATCTCGACGCGCGCGACGCCGGGCAGGGCTTCCTGCGGGCGCTTGAATGGCAAGGCGACGGCCATCTGCGCGTCCTGCTCAGCGCCGCCGACACCTTCATGGAAGAGGAAACCGAAGCGCTCGTGCGCCGGGTCTATCCCGATGTCGCTCTATCGCGGCCGATCGCCGGCTTTGGCGCCGTGCTCGACACGGTCCATGCGCGCGAAACGATCGGCTTCGAACCACAATATTCATGGCGTTCCTATCCAAAGCCGGAGACCGGGGGATGAAACGATTCGACCAGAAGAAGATCCTTGTCACTGGCGGCGCCGGCGCGATCGGCGGCGCGGCGGTGCGGCGTTTCCTTGACGAAGGCGCGCGCGTCGCCATTGTCGATCGCAATGGCGCGGCGGCGCAGCAACTGGCTCGCTCACTGGGTGAAAACGCCATTGCCATCGAAGCCGACGTCACCGATGAAGCGGATGTGCGGCGCGCCGTCGAGGCGACCGTCGAGACGTTCGGCGGCCTCGACGTGGTGTTCAACAATGCCGGCATTTCCGGCGTCGTCGCTCCCGTTCACGACCTGCCGGTCGAGGACTGGGATACGACCATCCGTATCAATCTGCGCGGTATCTTCCTCGTCCTGCAGGCATCGCTTCGGGCGATGATCAAGGCGGGGACCGGTGGCTCGATCCTCAACATGGGCTCATCCATGGCCGGTTGGGACGTCCTTTCGGGCGGTGCCGGCTATGTCGCTTCCAAACACGGCGTGGTCGGCCTGACGCGGGTTGCGGCGCTCGATGCTGCGCCCTACGGCATACGCGTCAATGCCATTTGCCCCGGCGTGATCGAGACGACGCTTGGCGTGCCGGCTTCCGGTGACGGCGAATTCAAGAGCAGCGTCCAGCATTTCGCCGACCGCATTCCATTGCGCCGCATCGGCCAGCCGGACGATGTCGCGGCCGCCGTGGCTTTCCTGGCCTCGGACGAGGCGAGGCACGTCACGGGCGTGGATTGGCTGATCGACGGCGGCCAGACCTTGCAGAGCTGGGCCAACGCCCCTGATGGCGGTGCGTTTACGAAATTTCGCTAAAGCTCAATTTCGCTGCTCGATTTGCTTGAGCATTGATCTGCAAGAATTCGGCAAACCAATTGTCGGATGCCGGCCGCTCCCGCTAAAGGCCAGGCCCCATTCGCGATCTACTTCACGCCGATGCCGGCGGTCAGGCCGCCATCGATCTTGTAGTCCGCGCCAGTGCAGAAGCCGGCCTTCGACGAACACAGGAAAGCGATAAGTTCGGCCACCTCCTCCGGCTCGCCGATGCGCCCGATGGGGTGCGCTTCGCCGAAGCGCTTGTAGGCGGCCTCGACATCGGCGTCCGTGCCGTTCTCGCCGCGGGCGGCCTTCTCCAGGATCGGGGTGCGGATCGAGCCGGGGCTGACGGAATTGACGCGGATGCCGGAGCGCGCATGGTCCAGGGCCAGGGCACGCGTCAGCGTGTGGATGGCGCCCTTGGTGGTGGCATAGGCGGCGACGTTTTGCTGGCAGGCAAAGCCCTGCACCGAAGCGACGTTGACGATGGCGCCGCCGCCCCTGCGGACCATTTCCGGGATGCCGAAATGCGCGGTCAGATAGATCGACCCGACATTGACCGCCATCGCCTTGTTCCAGGTCTCGAAATCGGTGCTGACGGCGGTTCCGTACGGATGCACCGCCGCCGAATTGACGACGATATCGAGGCCGCCGAACCGCTCCACGCCGGCCGCGACCGCGTCGCGAACCTGATCGGGCACGGAGACGTCGGCGCCTATGACCAGCGCCCCGGCTGCGGAGCTTTCCAGCTCCGCTTTCAGTAGAGCGTTGGCCGCGCGGTCGATGCCGCAGGCGATGATCGCAGCGCCCCCTGCAGCGAGGCGTCTGGCGGTTGCGAGGCCAATCCCGGTCGTCCCCGTCACCAAGGCAACCTTGCCGTCGAAATCCTTCATTGGGAAAACTCCTTCATTCGCTGTCCGAAACCGGTTCCTAGTTTGACACCCATTGTGGTCCAACAATAGGTTGCCATCCTCTCGCAGAAGGAAGCGGCAATGGAACAGTGCTGGCGCTGGTATGGACCAAACGACCCGGTAACGCTCGATCATGTCAGGCAGGCCGGTGCGACCGGCGTGGTGAGCGCCTTGCACGATATCTATGACGGGCGCGCCTGGCCGCTCGAGAGCATTCTGGAGCGCAAGCGTGTCATCGAGGCCGCCGGCCTGACATGGTCGGTGGTCGAGAGCATTCCGGTCCACAACTCCTTCAAGGTCGGCGCGCCGGAACGCGAGCGCTACGCCGGCTACTATCGCGACTCAATCCGCGCGCTCGCCAAGGCCGGCATTGCGACGGTCTGCTACAATTTCATGCCGGTGGTCGACTGGACCCGCACGGATCTCGCCTATCGGCTGCCGACGACGGGCTATGCGCTGCGTTTCGACGCCATCGATTTCGCAGCCTACGACCTGTTCGTGCTGAAGCGCGTCAATGCCGAAGCCGGCTATACCGCTGCCCGTATCGCCGAAGCGGAAGCGCGGCTGAAGGAATTGAGCAGCGAAGCGATCGACAGGATCGAACGCAACCTGATCGCCGGCCTGCCGGCGACCGAGCGCAGCTATGACAGGGACAGTTTTCGCGAGGCCCTGGCGGACTACGATGCGATCGGACCAAAGGAGCTGCGCCAAAACCTTGCCTGGTTCCTGCGCGAGATCATTCCGGTGGCCGAAGAGGAGGGGGTGCGCATGTGCATCCATCCCGACGACCCGCCCTTCTCGCTCTATGGCTTGCCACGCATCGTTTCGACAGCCGAGGATGCGCGTTTCATCCTTAACGCCGTCGACAGCCCCGCCAACGGCCTGACGTTCTGCACCGGCTCTTATGGCACGCGCGCCGACAATGACATCGTCGCCATGGTCAAGGAATTCGCCGACCGCATCCACTTTGTCCACCTCCGCAACATCACCATCGAGGATGACGGCTCGTTCTACGAAGCCGAGCATCTCGAAGGCGGCACCGACATGGCGCATGTTATCCTCGCTCTGATGCAGGAAGAGGCGCGCCGTCGCAGGGAAGGCCGTGCCGACTGGCGCATTCCGATGCGACCAGACCATGGCCATCTGCTTGCCGACGACATCGGCAAGACCAGGATCAACCCCGGCTATTCGCTGATCGGCCGGCTGAAGGGCCTCGCCGAGCTGCGCGGCATCATGCGCGCCATCGAGCGGTTCGAGCTGGCTTGAAGCCGTCTTGCCGGTCGGCTGGCGGGATTTACAGACGATCACGCGCGATTGCGCTTCCGCTGCGACTTATACGCTGTCGCACTGGAAAGTGCGGTCCACGAGAGGCATGGCGGGTAAAGCACTTGTCGGGAAATTATTTGCCGACAGGTCATAATATGCAGCGCTGACGTTCTTCCATCCGGCCCGGATTGGACTTCCTGTTGCTTTGATCGGCACGCCTTGCGTGTCACTTTGAGATGCATTCATGCTCGAAGCTCTTGCCGGTGGTCGCTTCTACTTCTCCTAAGCCAGGGCAGAGAAAAGAAGGAAGCTGAACATGCCCAGAATTGTGCCGGTGCTTGACCTGAGCCGCCTCGAACAAGGTGCGTCCGAGTATCGTACCTTTCTCCTGGACCTGCGTACGGCAGCCCGGGACGTTGGCTTCTTCTATCTCAGCGGCCACGGAATTTCCGCCCCGGAGATCGACGACGTGCTCGATGCCTCGCGACGGTTCTTCGCGTTGCCGGAGGCCGACAAGCTGGCCATCGAAATGGTCAAATCCCAGCAGTTTCGCGGCTACACCCGCGCCGGCGGCGAACTGACCAAGGGCGCGGCCGACTGGCGTGAGCAACTCGACATCGGCGTCGAGCGCCAGCCCATAGCGCAGGGACCTGGAATTGCACCGTGGACACGGCTGCAGGGGCCGAACCAGTGGCCGTCTGCACTGCCGGAGCTCAAGCCGGCACTGCTTGCATGGCAGGCCAAGGCGACCGCGGTGGCCATTCGGCTGCTGAAAGCCTTCGCACTATCGCTCGATCAGCCCGAGGACGCCTTCGACGCGATCTATCGGGACTCGCCCAACCATCGCATGAAGATCGTCCGTTATCCCGGCCGTGACGCGACCGAAGGCGACCAGGGCGTCGGCGCGCACAAGGATGGCGGTTTCCTCACCCTGCTGCTGCAGGACGACAACAAGGGCCTGCAGGTCGAATATGACGGAAGCTGGGTGAATGTGGATCCGCTCCCTGGAACGCTGGTCGTCAACATTGGCGAACTGCTCGAACTGGCATCGAATGGGTATTTGCGTGCCACCGTTCACCGCGTCGTGACGCCGCCTGCCGGCGTCGAGCGGATCTCCGTTCCCTTCTTCTTCAGTGCGCGGCTGGACGCGACCATACCGCTTCTGACCCTGCCCGAGGAATTGGCGGCCGAAGCGCGCGGGCCGGCAAGCGATCCGGACAATCCGTTGTTCCGCGATGTCGGCACCAATGTGCTCAAAAGCCGACTGCGTTCACATCCCGACGTGGCACGCCGCCACTATGCCGATCTTCTCCAGGCCGGAGCGGCGGGTTCGTGAACTCAGCTCTGCACGAATTTTTGCCGTTTCATATGTTTTTTGGAATGCCATTCGTCGCCAAGGCTTCGAGATAGGCGCAAAAAGGTAAAATCGTTTAGCGGTTTCCTCCCATTCCGCTGGACGGTGTTCCCCTCTGAAGGTTCAAACCTTCTTTTGGCCGGGCCGCATTCGAGCCCGGCCATTTTTTGTCCTGGTCCCGGACAGCGCAAAACCTATGCTGCAAAAGGCCGGTGTGGAGGAACAGGATATCTTCCCGAGTTGCGCGGACCGTCCGATCCTGAGTTTAGGATTCGAGCGCTAGTGCTCGACTGTATCGATCGGTCGAAACGACTTTCATGACACAAAAACAATTGCACCTCGGCGCCTTCATGCGCCCCGTCAGCCTGCATACCGGCGCCTGGCGCTATCCGGGCGCCTATGCCGACGCCAATTTCAATTTCGCGCATCTGAAGCGCTTCGCCCAGACCTTGGAGGCGGCGAAGTTCGACGCCTTCTTCATGGCCGACCATCTGGCCGTTCTCAACATGCCGATCGAGGCGCTGCGGCGCAGCCACACGGTCACCTCGTTCGAGCCGTTCACGCTTTTGTCGGCGCTCGCCGCCGTCACCGACCATATCGGGCTGGTCGCCACCGCATCGACGACGTTCGACGCGCCCTATCATGTTGCCCGCCGCTTCGCCTCGCTCGACCATATCAGCGGCGGACGCGCCGGCTGGAACATCGTCACCACGTCCAATCCGGATGCGGCGCTCAATTTCGGCCTCGACGAGCATGTCGAGCATGACGAGCGCTACCGGCGGGCCCGGGAATTCTACGATGTCGTCACCGGCCTGTGGGACAGCTTTGCCGACGATGCCTTCATCCGCGACGCCGAAAGCGGGTTCTATTTCGACCCGGCCAGGCTGCATGTGCTCGACCATAAGGGTGAGCATCTCTCGGTGCGCGGCCCACTCAACATCGCGCGGCCAATCCAGGGCTGGCCGGTCATCGTGCAGGCCGGCGCCTCGGAGGCAGGACGCCAACTGGCGGCGGAGACAGCGGAGGTCATTTTCGCCGCCCATGCCGATCTCGCGGCGGGGCAGCGCTTCTTCGCCGACGTCAAAGGCCGTGCGGAAAGGCTTGGCCGGTCGCGTGACGACATCAAGATCCTGCCCGGCGCCTTTGTCGTTGTCGGTGACAGCGTCGAGGACGCGCAGGCCAAGCGGGCGAAGCTCGACAGTCTCGTCTACTACGAGAGCGGCATCGCCTCGCTGTCGATCGCCATCGGACATGACGCGTCCGGTTTTGATCCCGACGCGCCCTTGCCCGAAATCCCCGAGACCAATGCCTCGAAGAGTGGCCGCGAGCGCGTCATCGAACTGGCACGCGAGGAGAACCTGACCGTCAGGCAGCTTGCGCAAAGGCTGGGCGGCTATTCCGGCCTTGCTTTTGTCGGCACGCCTGAAACAATCGCCGACGAGATGGAGGAATGGCTGATCGGCGAGGGTTCCGACGGGTTCAACATCATGTTTCCATACCTGCCCGCCGGGCTCGATGATTTTGCCGAGAAGGTGGTGCCGGAATTGCAAAGGCGAGGGATCTTCAGGCGGCAATATGAAGGGTCGACACTGCGCGAGAATCTCGGCCTGAAGCGTCCGCCCAACCGGTTTTTCGAGTAGAGCCTTCTTCGCAGGGAGATTTTCGATGTCGATCCAGTCCAACACCCGCATCGTGCTCGCGGCGCGGCCACAAGGCCGGCCAAAGCCGGATGATTTCCGCATCGAGACGGTTGATGTCGTCCAGCCGGGAGAGGGCGAACTGCTGCTGCAGATCCTCTATCTGTCGCTCGATCCCTATATGCGCGGGCGCATGAACGCTACGAAATCCTATGCCAGGCCCGTCGATGTCGACGGCGTGATGGAAGGCGGTACCGTTGCGCGCGTCGTGATCTCTCGCCACCCGGAATTTACCGAAGGGGATATCGTGTTGTCCCATTCCGGCTGGCAGAGTTTTGCCTTGTCCGACGGTGTGGGGCTGCGCAAGCTGGATCCCGCTGCGGCACCCATCACGACGGCGCTTGGCGTGCTCGGCATGCCGGGCTTCACGGCCTATGCCGGTCTGCTCACCATCGGGCAGCCGAAGCCTGGCGAGACGGTCGTCGTGGCGGCCGCCAGCGGCGCGGTCGGGTCGGCCGTTGGCCAGATCGCGCGCATCAAGGGCGCGCGTGCCGTCGGCATTGCCGGCGGTGCCGACAAGTGCGCCTTCGTGCGAGACGAACTCGGCTTCGATGCGGTCGTCGATCACCGTGCCGATGATTTTGCCGAGCAGTTGAAGGCAGCCTGCCCCGGTGGCATCGACATCTATTTCGAGAATGTCGGTGGTCCTGTCTGGGACGCGGTGTTTCCGCTGCTGAACGAATTTGCGCGTGTGCCGGTCTGCGGGCTGATCGCGCAGTACAACGTCATCGCGGATGCCGGCGTCGACCGCTTGCCGGTATTGATGCAGCAAGTGCTGCACCGCAGCCTGACGATCAGGGGGTTTATCCAGCGTGAATTTGTCGACCAGCGCCCGGCCTTCTATCGTGAGATGGCCGAATGGATATCGTCCGGCCGCGTCCGCTACAGGGAAGATATCGTCGATGGCATCGAAAATGCACCACAGGCCTTTCTCGGCCTTCTCGATGGCAAGAATTTCGGCAAGCTGATCGTGCGTATCGCGGAATAAATGCCGCGCAACGATCAGGCGGGGCTGCTTGGGTAATTTCTGCCGCAGCCGTGGCCGCGGGGCGTGATTGCCAGCAGCCGCCGATCAGCCGGTTGCCCCGGCTGCCGATGACGCCGAGCGGCGAGAAACGCAACTTGCCGATCTGGGCGATGGTCGCGGCGTCGCGCTCGCGCAGGCTTGGATTGCTCACGGCACGGTTTCTGTCTCGAGTGCCGGCAGTGCCGCCGCCAGCCGGTCCGCCCATTCCTCGATGCCGGACCGTGTCGACAAAAGATCCTGCCGGATCTCGACGAGGACGGCGGCGATGCCGCGATCGTCGCCATGGATGGGCACGGCGTAGTCGGCGTCGCGGCTGATCACATAGGGTACATTGGCCGCAACATTGAGCGCCGCATCGGTGCGCAGGCCCGAAAGGATCGCTTCGGCGAGACCTCTTGCTTGGTCATGCAGCACGCCGGCATGCCAGGGCCTGCTGACGCCGAGGAAGACCGGCGTGAAAGAATGGATCGTCACGATCCGCGTCTGCCGGCCTGCTTGTGCCCGGCGGTCGAGATAAGCGGTCACCCGGTCATGGAACGGCGAAAAGATGATCTCGGCGCGCCGGGTCCGCTCCGCCGCATCGATGCCGACATTCCCGGGAATGTCGGTGTCTTCCGACAGTACCGGAATGCTGCCTGGCGTGCCCAGTGGCCGGTTGAGGTCGATCAGCAGCCGCGAATAGCCGCTGAGGAAGGCCGGAGCATCGAGCTTCGACGACAGCAGGCGGGTCACTTCGGCGGCGCCGATATCCCAGGCGATGTGGCGCTGCAGATGGTGGGCATCGAGGCCAAGCTGTCGATACTCGACCGGCATGTGGTTGGACGCATGCTCGCACAACAGCACGATATCGGAACGGCCGTGCTCGTTGAGGGCCTCGACGGCCTCGGGCCAATCTTTTTTTGTCACTGCGGTCATCAATAGAGCGTCCGGTAGAGATCGCAGATGGAGGCCGGATCGAGACCGGCAAGACGCTCGGCTTCATGTCGCTTGAGGCCGACGAAGGTTTCGATGAAGACGGGCGCGAACCATCCCGTCACGGTGCCGTCGGCCAGCAGCGCGTCCAGTGCCGCGGGCAGGGTTTCGGGCAGGCGCACCAGACCAAGACTTGCCCGCTCCGCCTCGCTCATCAGTGTCGGGTCGCCGGTGACCAAAGGTGGCGACGGCAGGCCCGCCTCCAGCCCCTCCAGCCCGGCGCGGATGATCGCCGCCAGCGACAGATAGGGATTGCCGGTGGCGTCGGCGGCCCGGTATTCGATGTTGTATTGCCGCGCCGGATCCCGTCCGCCGATCGTCACCGTCGGGCAGATGCGCAGCGACGCCTCGCGGTCGCGGTCGGCAAGCCAGGTGTAGGAAGAACTCCAGCTGTGCGGCTTCAGCCGGTAGAAGGACGACACGCTCGACGCCGTCATGGCGGTCATCCCAGGCAGATGGCGCAGCACGCCGGCACAGAAGGCGCCCGCTTTGGCGGAAAGGCCGCCCGCCAGTGCCGGATCGTAAGTCATCGGCTTGCCGGCCTCGTCGACGAAGCTGAAATGGATGTGGACGCCGTTGCCGACGGCGGTTGGCGCTGTCTTGGGGGCGAAGCTCGCACGCCAGCCGGCATTGCGCGCCAACTCGCGCGTGATTTCGCGGATGGCGACGGCGCGGTCGGCCGCCGTCAGCGCGTCCGCCGGCTCGTGCGTCACCTCGAACTGCTCGTCGCCGAATTCGGCGATGACCACCTCGGGCGCGACGCCGGCTTCCTCGAGCGCCGCCATCAGATTGGGCGCGAAAGGGTCGGCGCGGCGCAGTGCGGCGAAAGACATTGAATGCGCCTGTGCGAAGCCGCCGTCGGCAACGTTGAATTCGTGCTCGAAAGCGGCGATGACCGACAGGCCGGTTGCGGCTTTCAAATCGGCCAGCGCGTCTTTGAGCATCGTGCGGGTGCAGCCGAGCCATGGGCTGCCGTCGAGCTCGACGATGTCGCCGGCGACCATATCGAATGGCGTTGCCGATCCGGTGCGTGTCGTGCGAAAGCGCGCTTCGAGATCGGGGATCAGCCGCAGGTCGCCCGACGAGCCCCAGGGGTTGGGATCGACGATCGAGTTGAACGGTGTCAGCGACAGATTGGCCTGCAGCCAACCGACGCCGGTCGTGGCGGTCTTCTGCAACTTGCTTTCGGCAACGAAACGGCCCCGCGTGACGGCGGAGAGATCCGTGGTGACGACGGCAACCAGAGGCTCGACAGTCGACGTCATGCCGGTTTTCCCAAAGCGTTGAAGCGGTCGACGACCGTGTCGGTGTCAGCCACCCAGCAGTAGCCGCCGAAGGCCTTGAGCGCGATGTCGTGGCGTTCCTGGGTGATGGTGGCGCAGGCATCCGATACGCAGGTGACAAGATAGCCGCGGTCGGCGCCGTCGCGCACCGCCATGTCGACGCATTGATCGGTCAGCACGCCGACCACGACGAGATAGCGGATGCCGAGGTTCTTGAGGAGATAGTCGACATTGGTCGAATTGAAGATGCCCGACGACGTCTTCGGCAGCATGATCTCGTCGCCAACCGGCGCCAGCGATGCCACCGGCAGTCCTTCGGGGAGACTGGGCGCAACATGGATCGGTGTCAGCTTGTGGTCGAGCGAGCGCTCACGGCCGTCTTCGGTCAGGCTCTGAATGATGGTGTGCAGCACCTCGACGCCATTGGCCCGCGCCGCCGCCAGCAGGCGCTCCTGGTTGGGGATCGTCTGCGAGGATGTCTGCCGGTAAAAATAATGATCGGGGCCACGTTCCGGATGCGACGGATCGGCGCCCGGCTCCAGCCAGATGCGCTGCATGTCGACGAGTAGCAGTGCCGTTTCGCCGGCACGGAAGGCTTCGTCTCGTTTGGGTAGGGCCTGGGTCATGCTTTGTCGTCCTGCTTTGCTGATTTGGGTCCCGGTGTCTTGCGGGGGCCGGGTGTCTTGCGCGCGCCGTTCTCTTGCGGTTCGCTGTCGAGCGTCACGGCATTGGCATGCCGCACCTTTTCGAGTCGCTCGATGCGGGCGCGGGCCTCGTCGCCCAGCGTCGAAACGATATGGGCGACCAACGCTTCCATCTGTGCGATCGCCGGCGCCAGCGTGTCGTAAGGTGAGGCGACTTCGAGCGGGCTGACGATGGTGACTTCGGCGAGATCTGATATCGGCGACAGCCATTGGTCGGTGAACAGGACGATGCGCACATCGAGCGCCGCCGCTTGTTTTGCATAGGCCATCACATCGAGTTGGTAGCGGCGGTAGTCGAAGACGACGAGCACGTCGCGCCGGCCGAGGTCGGCCAGCGTGTCGAAGATCTGCGGAGAGAGCACGCCGAGATCGCGAACCCCGGAGCGGAACTGCACGAGATAGCCGGCCAGCATGCCGGCGATGTGGCGGCTGAACCGGCCGCCAACCATCACGATCTCGCCCTTGGCCTCCATCAGCAAGCGGGCCGCCCGCTCGTAAGTCTGGACGGGTGTCGCGGCGGTGGCTTTCTGCAAGGCCGTGGTGACGCTATCGAGATAGGCCAGCACGGCGCTGTCGTTGGAACCGCTCTGCCGCTTGGCCTCCATCATCAGCAGCGGCGAGTGCAGTCTTGCCTCGACTTCGGCCAGAAGCCTCGCCTGGAAATCCGGAAACCCTTCATAGCCGAGCTTCATCACCAGCCGCACCACGGTTGGATCGCTGACGCCAGCGCGCCGGGCGAGCGATGAGGCGGTGCCGAGGCCGGAGGTCGGATAGTCCGTCAACAGCAGTCGAACGATCTTCTCCTCCGACGGCGTCAGCGCAAGATCCCCGCGCATCAGAACATCGCGTATCGCCATGGGCTTCCCCGGAATCCGTGTTCTCTTGTTTTGTCGAGTTTATTACAGAGATTTAAACATCGGTCAACAATGAAGAGATGTTGACATTGCGCGATCGCTGGCCCTACCTTGTCGAAAAGCAGCCAAGAGACTGTGGGGAACAGCCATGCGAAATGGAAGCGACGTCATCGTCGTCGGTGCCGGTATTGTCGGATCGAGCGCGGCCTATGATCTGGCCAAAGCCGGTGTGAAGGTCACGCTGGTCGAGCAGACCCATCCCGCCGGCGGCCCGTCGGGCAAATCGTCGGCGCTGCTGCACGCCTTCTACCTGATGCCGGAACTGTCGCAGCTATCCATCCGTGGCCGAGAGATCCTGGTGTCGCTGCCCGAAATCGCGGGCGAAGGATCCTTTGTCACCGAAATCGGCATGATGTGGGTCTGCGGCAACGACAACAAGGCGAGCTGGACGTCGGCAGCCGAACGCATCCGCGGCGAGGGCGCGCGCATCAAGACATTGTCGCCGCAGGCCTTTGCCGATGCCGCACCGGGCTTTGCCCTGGACAATGTCGCGCTGGCGCTGTGGGAACCCGAGTATGGCTATGCCGATGCCTTCGGCGCCACCAATGCTATTGCCCGTGCCGCCCGCGCCAGTGGTGCCAGGATCATGCAGAACACGTTGGTCGAGAGCCTCCAGCGGCAGGGCGACCGCATCACGGGTGTCATCTTGACCGATGGAACGATGCTGGAGGCCGATACCGTCGTCCTGGCCGCCGGGCCGTGGACGCGCCGGCTGCTGGCGACGGTCGGCCTCGATCTGCCGCTGCATGTCGAGCGCCATCCGATGGCCGTGCTCGACGCTGCCGGCAAGGCAAGGCAGGTCATGCCGTTCGCCTGGTGCGACGACATTTCCTGCAACTATGCGCGGCCAGACAATGACGGCGTCATCCTCGCCGGGACCTGGGCCGGCGGCGGCACCGGCCTGCGCCACGAACATGCAGGCCGTCCACGCTTCGTCGAAAATCCCGATGATTACATGGAAGGTGTCGAGGAGCAGGAATCGGTCGAGATCCTGGAGACCTTCGCCAGCCGCGTGCCGGCCATGGCCGAGCTTGGCATCCGGCCGGGCTATGCCGGTCTCTACGACATGAGCCCCGACGATCTGCCGGTCATCGGCGCCATGCCTGATGTCGAAGGGCTGGTCGTTTCGGCGGGGTCTTCCGGCCACGGCTTCAAGACCGGGCCGGCAGTCGGCGAGGCGGTGGCCAGGCTGGTCACCGAAGGCGCGCAACCGATCCTGGCCCCGTTTTCACCCGATCGCTTCAGGGCCGCGTGATGGCGTCGGTGACGACGAGCGAGAGCAAGAGTTCCGGCTTCATGCCGGCCGCGTTCCGCAACGCCACGGCCGATGCCCTGTGCATGGTCGCGGTGCTGTTGCTGGTGGCGCTTGCCGCCTTCATCTTCGGCGGCGCCGCCATGCAACGCGTCGTCACCTATGCCGCGATCATGCTGACGGCGGTGCTCGGCCTGCAGATATTCTCCGGCAACAGCGGCATCGTCTCGTTCGGCCAGGCGGCCTTTGTCGGCCTCGGCGCCTATGCGACAGGCATCCTCACCATGCCGACGGCACTGCAGCGAACGGCGCTGCGCGACCTGCCGCAATTCCTCGCCGGCCATCAACTCTCCTTCGTCGCAGCGCTGGCCATCGTCCTGGCTCTGGCGGTCGTCGTCGGCCTGCTGACCGGTGCGCCGCTGCTAAGGCTTTCCGGATCGAGCGCCTCGATCGCCACGCTGGCCATGCTGATCATCGTCTACACGCTGCTGGTCGCCGGGCGCGAGATCACCCGCGGCAGCCAGCCTTTCTACGGCGTGCCGCGTGAGGTCGGGCTGTGGACCGCTGCCGCAGTCGCTTCGGTGGCGCTGGTGGCGGCGAGGCTGTTTCGCGAAACCTCTTTCGGCCTTGCCAGCCGAGCCGCCGCCAATGACGAGCGTGGTGCGGCCGCCGTCGGCGTCGACCAACGCACGGCGCGTCTGGCCGCCTGGGTGGCGGGTGTCGTCGCCGCCATGGCTGCCGGCGCCATGATGGCGCAGTTTCTGGGTGCGTTTTCACCGCGCGATTTCTATTTCGACCTGGGCTTCACCATGCTTGCCATGCTGATCGTCGGCGGCATGACCTCGTCGCTCGGCGCTTTCGCCGGCGTCATCGTCACCATCGTTTTGGTCGAAGTGGTACGCCGCTTCGAAGGCGGCGGCGAAGTGCTCAGCCTGCATCTGCCTGTCCTGTTCGGCTTGACCCAGGGCGTGCTTGCCATCGCCATGATCCTGGTCATCTGGCGACGCCCGACCGGCCTGTTCGGCGAGCGTGAGCTGAACCTGCTGCGCCGGCCCGGACGTCAGGCCGTGACGGCTTCGGCGGCACCTCCGCAGCGTGTCGAGAGTGACCGGCTCTCCGCCGAGCGTCTGTCGCGCCGTTATGCCGGCGTCGTTGCTGTCGACGACGTCAGCCTGAGTTTCGAAACGGACAGCATCACCGGTATCATCGGCCCCAATGGCGCCGGCAAGACGACGCTGCTCAACATGCTGGCCGGTGATGTCAAGCCAAGTGCCGGTACCGTGTCGGTGGGTGGCGCGGTGCGGCAGGCTTCTGCCTTCCGCTTCGCGCGCTCCGGCGTTGCCCGCACCTTCCAGAACATCCGCGTCTTCCCGCACATGACGGTGCTGGAAAACGTCGTCGTCGCCGCACGCCAGGTAGAGCCTGATCTCGTCCATGCCGAGGCGGCGGCAATGGGTGAACTTGCGCGCATGGGGCTGGAGAGATTTGCCGATCAGCCGGCCGCCAGGCTTGCCTATGGCCAGCGACGCCGGTTGGAAGTGGCACGTGCGCTGGCGTTGAAGCCGCGCTTCCTACTGCTCGACGAGCCGGCCGCCGGCATGAACGCCGTCGAGACCGCCGAACTGGTTTCCATCCTGTCGACGGTCCGCACCGAGCGCCGCATCGGCGTCGTCCTGATCGAGCACGACATGCGGCTGGTGATGAACCTGTGCGAACGCATTGTCGTCATCGATCATGGCCGCGTCATCGCCGACGGCACGCCGGGCGACGTTCAGAAGAACCCTGCCGTGATCGCAGCCTATCTCGGCAGCCGCACGGCGCGCGCCAAGACCGCAACGCCTGAAAACCAGACCGCATAGACCGCAACGATCAACGACAAAAATCCAGAAGGAGAACCGACATGCCAAGCCTCTATCGCCTCCATCGCGCCGCCTTCTGCGCTGCCGTGTTCGGCATCGCCACCATTTCGACGGCCAGCGCCGAAGAGATCATCATCGGTGCCGCGACCGCGCAGACAGGCGGTCTTGCCCCTTACGACCAGCCGGCACTTGCCGGCCTGCGCATGTCGCTCGACGAACTCGACGCCAAGGGCGGGTTCGGCGGCAAATACACCGTCAAGCTGCTGATCAAGGACACCCGCTCCGACACCGCGCAGACCGCCACGGTCGCGCAGGAGCTGATCGATGCCGGCGCCAAGATCATGATCACGCCGTGCGATGCCGATCCCTCGATTTCCGCCGGCCAGCTGACCCAGCCTCTCGGCATTCCGACCCTGACGCTGTGCGGCTCCGCCCCGGTGCTCACCGGCGCGGTCGGCGATGTCATGTTCGGCACCTATCCCGCCGACAATGTACAGGCGACGGCGGTTGCCGACTTCGCCGTCTCCGAAGGCAAGAAGAAGGTGTTCCTGCTGACCTCGCCGGACTCCACCTACACCGCCAATCTGCCGGAATATTTCGGCAAGGTGTTCGAGAAGAAGGGCGGCACCATTGTCGGCCGCGGCACTTTCAGCATGGGCCAGCCCGACTTTTCCGCCGAGATCACCAACATCAAGGGCTTGGCCGATAAGCCCGACCTGATCATGACGGCGGCCTATGAGCCCGATTTCCCAGCCTTCATCCAGCAATTGCGCGGCGCCGGCGTCACCATCCCGGTCTATGGAGCCGATGCCATCGGTACGCCGACCATCAAGGCGCTCGGCAAATTGGTCGACGGCGTCGTCTACACCGCGGCCGGCTATGCCGAGCCGGGCAGCAAGCTCGAAGCCTTCAACGCCGCCTTCACCAAATATGCCGGCCATGCGCCGGAATCGACCTATGAGGTCAATGGCTACGAGATCGGCCTGATCCTCGACCAGGCGGTCAAGACGGCCGGCTCCGACGACCCGAAGGCGATCCGCGACGCCATCGCCGGCCTCAAGGATTTCGAGGGCATCACCGGCAAGATCACCTATGCCGGCACGGACCGCATGCCGCTGCGGCCAGTGGCGCTGATGCGCTACGAGGGCGGCGAAGGCAAGCATGTCGAGACCCTGATCCCCGAAGCCGCCGACGTTCCGGCGCCGTGATGTCATGCTGAGCGTTGAAGCCCTGAAAATCCGGTACGGCGAGGTCGAGGCGGTGCGCCGCGTCGACCTCGCCGTCGGCAGCGGCGAGATCATCGCCCTGGTCGGCGCCAACGGCGCCGGCAAGAGCTCGACGCTCGGCGCCGTCGCCGGGCTGGTGCCGGCGGCATCCGGCAAGGTGGTCTTCGACGGTGTCGACATCACCGGCCTGGCGCCGGAGGCGATCGCCCGCAAGGGCGTCGCGCTGGTTCCGGAAGGCCGCCGCATCTTCGCCAGCCTGACGGTGGCCGACAATCTGCGTCTCGGCGGCGCGGTGCATCAGCCGGCGGCCGAGGCGCGGCTGCGCGAAGAGGAGATGCTGGAGCTGTTCCCGATCCTGCGCCGCTACCACCGCGTCAAGGGCGGCAATCTGTCGGGCGGCGAACAGCAGATGCTGGCCATCGCCCGCGCGCTGATGGGCAAGCCGCGCATGATCCTGCTCGACGAGCCCTCGCTCGGCCTTGCCCCGCAACTGATCGACACCGTCTTCGACCTGATCGCCGAACTGCGCCGCAAGGGCCTGACCATCCTTCTGGTCGAACAGAATGTGGCGCTGGCGCTCGAAATCGCCGACCGCGCCGTCGTGCTCGCCAATGGCGAAGTGGTGCTGTCGGGCAGGGCAAAAGAACTCGCCTCTTCGGACCTCGTCCGCCAGGCCTATCTAGGAGCTTAAGAAGCATGATCGCGCAGCAGATCATCAATGCGGTGAGCCTCGGCGGCGTCTATGCGCTGCTGGCGCTCGGGCTGGCGATCGTCTTTTCCATCGTCGGCCTGATCAACTTCGCCCATGGCGAACTGATGACGCTGTCGGGCTATGCGCTGCTGGCCTCGCTGGTGCTTGGCTTTCCGTTCCCGGTGGCGGTGCTTGTCGCCGTGTCCTGCGGCGCGCTCGCCGCTGTCGCCATGGAGCGCATCGCGTTCAGGCCGATGCGCGGCGCCAGCGTCACCAGTCTGTTGCTGACCAGCTTCGCTGTCTCCAGCCTGCTGAAGGTCGTCTTCCAGAACGGCATTTCGGCGCGGCCGCAGGCTGTCGCCATGCCTGGCTGGATGACCGGCGCTTTCTCCTTCGGCGATTTCACCATCGGCGTCGGTCCCAGCATCTCCATCGTCGTCTCCGCACTGGCGCTGATTGCGCTGGAAGTCTTCCTGCGCCGCTCGGTGACCGGGACGGCGATGCGTGCCGCAGCGGAGGATTTCGACGTCGTGCGCCTGATGGGCATTCCGGCCAGCCGCATCATCGCCACCGCCTTCCTGCTCTCCGGCCTGCTCGCCGGGCTGGCGGCCATGCTGTGGGTGGCGCAGCGTGCCTCGGTCGACCCGCTGATGGGTTTCACGCCGGTGCTGAAGGCGTTTATCGCCGCCGTCGTCGGCGGGCTCGGCAGCTTGCCCGGTGCTGTCGCCGGCGGCTTCCTGCTCGGCATCATCGAGGTGCTGCTGCAAGCGACATTGCCGGGAGCGATCGCGCCCTATCGCGACGCCATCGTGCTGTCGGGCGTCATCGCCGTGCTGCTGGTTCGCCCGCAAGGCCTGATCCCGGCGGTTCGCGCCCAGCGAAGCTGACCTGATGTATACCAAGCCCGAGTTCGCGCCACTGTCGCGCGACGAGGTGTTCGGCCTGATCGAGGCCGCGGCCTTTGCCACGGTGGTGACAGCGGGACCGCAGGGCCTTGTCGTCTCTCATCTTCCCTTCGTGCTCGATCGCGCGCGGGGTGAAAACGGAACGCTGATCTCGCATCTCGCCCGGGCCAATCCGCACAGCACCTTGATCAGCGAAGGCAGGGAGACGATCACTGTCTTCCACAGCCCGCATGGCTACATCTCGCCGTCCTGGTATCCGCGCAATCCGGTGCGCGACAGCGCGCCGACCTGGAACTTTGCCGTCGTGCATTGTCATGGGCATCCGGTGCCGCTCGACGATCACGGCACCGCCCGGCATCTCCTGCAGCTTGTCGACGTGCTGGAGAAGGATCGCGACGATCGCTGGGGCATGCGTGAGCTCGGACCAGGCGGCATGGAGCGGCGCATACCTGGTATCATAGGGTTTGACCTGCCGATCGGGCGGCTCGAAGCCAAGTTCAAGATGGGCCAGGATGAGCGCCTCTACGACACAGGCGGAGCCATCAGGGTGCTGGAGCAAAACGATCCGGCGCTGGCAACAATGATGAAGGCACACAACGCGCATCGCCAGGACTGAGCGCCTGCATGCGGCAAGGATAAGAAAAAATGATCCCCAATCTCAACATCGTGCCCTTCGTCAGCGTCGATCATATGATGAAGCTGGTGCTGAAGATCGGCGTCGAACGCTTCCTCGTCGAACTCGCCGGCTACATCGAGAATGATTTCCGCCGCTGGGAGCTGTTCGACAAGACGCCGCGCGTCGCCTCGCACAGCGCCGAGGGTATCATCGAACTGATGCCGACCAGCGACGGCGAAGTCTACGGCTTCAAATATGTCAACGGCCATCCCAAGAACATGCGCGAGGGACGCCAGACCGTGACCGCCTTCGGCATGCTCGCCGACGTCCACAATGGCTACCCGGTATTGCTGTCCGAAATGACCATCCTGACGGCGCTGCGCACGGCGGCGATGTCGGCTCTGGCCGCCAAGTACCTGGCGCCGGCCGGCTCCAGCTGCATGGCGCTGATCGGCAACGGCGCCCAGGCCGAATTCCAGGCGGTGGCCTTCAAGGCGCTGCTCGGCGTCGACAGGCTGAGGCTTTACGATATCGACCGCTCGGCCACCGAAAAATGCATCCGTAATCTCGCCGGTCTCGGCTTCGACATGGTCGCCTGCGGCACCGCGCAGGAGGCGGTCGAGGGGGCTGACATCATCACCACCGTCACCGCCGACAAGCAGTACGCCACCATCCTCACAGACAACATGGTCGGCTCCGGCGTGCACATCAACGCGGTCGGCGGCGACTGTCCCGGCAAGACCGAATTGCATCGCGATATCCTGCTGCGCTCAGACATCTTCGTCGAATACCCGCCGCAGACCCGCATCGAGGGCGAGATCCAGCAGCTTGCGCCGGATCATGAGGTGATCGAGTTGTGGCAGGTGATGTCAGGCGCCGTGCAAGGCCGGCGCGATTCCGGCCAGATCACGCTGTTCGATTCGGTCGGCTTCGCCATCGAGGATTTTTCGGCGCTGCGCTATGTCAGGGATCAGCTGAAGTCGACCGGCCTCTACCAGGAACTCGACATGCTGGCCGACCCCGACGAACCGCGCGACCTGTTCGGCATGCTGTTGAGGGCGGCCCAGCAGGGTTGAGGCATAGAGTGTTCAGCCAGCCGAACCCCACATGGCATCCGGCACCACCACCAGCTTGCCGACGAAATCCTTGGCAATGAAATCCGCCTGCGCATGGTGGAAATCGGAGAGCTTGTAGACGCCACCGACCAGCGGCCGGATTTTCTTCGCCTCGATGTAACCAACGATGCGACGGAAATCCGCGCGCGTGCCCTGGCTCGAACCATGCAACTGCAACTGCTTGAGATACATGGTCCTGAGATCGAGTTGCACGACCGGACCGGCAATCGCGCCGGCGGTCGTGTAGCGGCCTTCGGGCCTGAGAATACGCAAGAGGTCGTTGAAGATCGCGCCGCCGACCAGGTCGGCCACCACGTCGATCGGTTGGCCGCCGGTCGCTTCAATCACGGCTTGCGGCAGGTCTGCGACGCCACGGGTGATGACCGCCTCGGCGCCGATGTCCAGCACCGCCTGTTCCTTGCCCTTGCCGACGACGGCATAGGGAATGGCGCCGCGCGCCCGTGCCAGTTGCACGATGCCGGAACCGACGCCGCCCGAGGCGCCGGTGACCAGCACGCGCTCGCCGGCCTTCAAGCCGGCGCGCTCCAGCATCTGTTCGCCGGTCAGGTAAGCGCAGCAGAAGGTGGCGAGTTCGACGTCGCTCATGTCGGTATCGACGACATGCGTATTCTCGGCCGGCACGGCCTGGTATTCGGCGTAGCCGCCGTCGCGGCCATGGCCCATATAGTCGATGTCGGCGAGCGAATCGTCGTCGCGATTGTAGATGGAGAAATCGACCATCACCCGTTCGCCGATACGCTCCGGCGACACGCCTTCGCCGACGGCGGCGATGGTACCGACGGTGTCGGTGCCCTGGATGCGCGGGAAAACAAGCGTGTTGCCCTGGCGCCGCCATGTCGACACGGCGGCAGCGTCCTCCTCCGTGCCATAGGCGCCCTGGCGCACCCAGACATCGGTGTTGTTCATGCCGCAAGCGCTGACCTTGACCAGCACTTCACCTGGCGCAGGCGCGGGCACTTTCACATCGCTGCGGTAGACGAGTTTTTCCGGCCCGCCGTGCCCGACAAGCAGCACGGCGGCCATGGTGGCGGGGAGGGTTCTGGTCATGGCATTCATAGTCGATCTCAGAGATTGGCAAACACGCTCTTGACCGCATCGGCGGTCTTCGACACGACGATGTCGGCTTCCTCGCGGGTCAGGCAGAGCGGCGGCGCGAAGCCAAGAATGTCGCCCTGCGGCATGGCGCGGCCGATGACGCCGCTTGCGGCAAGCGCTGTCGCCACCTGCGGTCCGATCTTCTGCGAAGCGTCGAAGAACACCCGGTCGTCCTTGTCGGCAACGAATTCCACCGCTGCCAGCATGCCGTCGCCGCGGACGTCACCGACATTCTTGTGGCCGCCGACCGCCTTGGCCAGCTCGGCGCGGAAATAGGCGCCGGTCTCCTTGGCATTTGTCACAAGATCCATCTCGTCGATCAGCTCGAGATTGGCGACGCCGGCGGCAACGCAGATCGGATGTGCCGAATAGGTCCAGCCATGGCCGAGCGAACCGAGCTTGTCGGAGCCCTCAACCAGCACCTGCCACATCTTGTCGGCGACGATGACGCCCGACAGCGGCGCATAGGCCGAGGTCAGGCCCTTGGCGATGGTGATCAGGTCCGGCTTGATGCCGTAATGGTCGGAGCCGAACATGGTGCCCAGTCGGCCGAAGCCCGTCACCACTTCGTCGGCGACCAGAAGCACGTCGTACTTCTTCAACACCGCCTGGATCTTTTCCCAATAGCCGGCCGGCGGCGGCACGATGCCGCCAGTGCCGAGGATCGGCTCGCCGATGAAGGCAGCGACGGTTTCCGGGCCTTCGGCCAGGATCATCTCCTCGAGCTTGTCGGCACAATGCTGCGAAAACTGCTCCTCGCTCATCGAACGGTCGGCGCGGCGGAAGTAGTAGGGTGCCTCGGTGTGCAGGATCGGCGCGCGCGGCAGGTCGAAGGCGTTGTGGAACAGGTCGAGCCCGGTCAGCGATCCCGTCATCACGCCCGAGCCGTGATAGCCGCGCCAGCGCGAAATGATCTTCTTCTTCTCCGGCCGGCCGAGCACGTTGTTGTAGTACCAGATCAGCTTGATGTTGGTTTCGTTGGCATCCGAACCGGAGAGGCCGAAATAGACCCGCGACATGCCCTGCGGCGCGCGATCGATGATCATCTTGGCCAGCGTGATCGAGGCCTCGGTACCGTGGCCGACATAGGCGTGGTAATAGGCGAGGTTCTTCGCCTGGGCGGCGATGGCGTCAGCGATCTTCTGGCGGCCGTAGCCGACATTGACGCAATAGAGCCCGGCGAAGGCATCGAGGCTCTTCCTGCCATTGTTGTCCCACACGGTGACGCCTTCACCGCCGGCCATGATGCGTGTCGGGCTTTCGCCCCGCGCGTGCGTGCCCATATGGGTCGAGGGATGGAAGAAGTGGTCGCGATCCCAGGCGGCGAGTTCGTTGGACTGGTCGAGCATTTTTTAACTCCTTGAGGGATGGCAGGACGAACCTAGGCGACGTCCAGACAGAGATACTTCAGATCGGTGAAGGCTTCGAGCCCGTGGCGCGAGCCTTCGCGCCCGATGCCCGATTGCTTGACGCCGCCGAACGGGATCGGCGCGCCGGTGATCTTGACGCGGTTGATGGCGACCATGCCGTAGTCGAGCGCGCGGCCCATGCGCTGCTGCCGGCCACCATTCTCGGTCACGACATAGGCGACGAGGCCATACTCGGTGGCGTTGGCGCGGGCAATCACGTCATCCTCGCTGTCGAACGGCGTCACGGCGGCAACCGGGCCAAACGTCTCCTCGCGCATGATCAGCGCTTCGTCACTGACATCGGCCAGCAGCGTCGGCTGGTAGAACAGCGGGCCGGCCTGGTGCCGTTTGCCCCCGGTGAGGCAGCGCGCGCCGTGAGCGATGGCATCGGCGACCTGTTCCTCCACCTTCTTGATGGCGCGCTCATGCATCAGCGGCCCGATGTCGATCTTCTCGGCTAGGCCATTGCCGGTCCGCAGCGTCTCGATGCGCTTGGCGAAGGCGGCGCAGAACCGATCGTAGATCGGACGCTGGACGTAGATGCGGTTGGCGGCGAGGCAGTCCTGGCCCGACGTGGCGAATTTGGCGTCGATGGCGATATCAACCGCTTTGTCCAGATCTGCATCGGCAAAGACGATCAGCGGGGCATGACCGCCAAGCTCCATCACCAGCCGCTTCATGGTCGGCGCGCTCTGGGCGGCGATCAGCCGGCCGATCTCGGTCGAGCCGGTGAAGCTCATGGCACGCACGCGCGGATCTTCGCACATCCGGCCGACGATCGTCGAAGCCTTGCCGGTGACGATGTTGAAGACGCCCACGGGCAGGCCGGCGCGTTCGCCGAGTTCGGCCAGCGCCAGCGCCGACAGCGGCGTTTCCGAGGACGGATGCGCGACGATGGTGCAGCCGGCGGCAAGGGCGGCGGCCGCCTTACGGGTCAGCATGGCCGACGGAAAATTCCACGGCGTGACAACGCCGACGACGCCGAGCGGCTCGCGCCGCACCATCATCTCGGCGTTCGGCAGATGGCTGGTGACGCTCTCGGCGTTCGGGCGTTTTGCTTCTTCGGCATACCATTCGACGAAGGAGGCGGCGTAGTCGATCTCGCCCAGCGATTCCTGCAGAGGCTTGCCCTGTTCAAGCGTCATCAGCAGAGCCAGATCATCCTTGGCGCCGACGATCAGCTCGAACCATTTTCGTAAAATTTTCGAGCGCTCCTGCGGCAACAGCGCCCGCCAGGCCGGGAAGGCGCGCGCCGCGGCATCGATCGCCTTTGTCGTCTGCCGGCCATCGAGCGCGGCGACGAAAGCGACGGTCGTGCCGGTGGCCGGATCGGTGACCTCGAAGCTTTCGGCAGCCTCGCTTGCGGTCCAGTGGCCATCGACATAGGCCAGTTCGCGCAGCAGCCGGCGGTCGGCGAGGCCGTCGAGCGCTTCATGGCGATGCGAGCAGGCGAAATGCGCGGACATGGTCAAAGCCTCCCGGTTCGGACTGATAAGGGAAGACTATCCGCCCGATGCAGATAGAGAGGCTGTTTGGAAGTCCTGACGTAGAGAGACTCTCTCTATCGGGTTGCCCGGCGAGAGAATCTCTCCGCTCCTATGACGACGCCGGCAAAAGCTCTGCGATGGGCAGCGCCACCTCGTCCTTCACGGTCTTGATGACGATGTAGGTGAAGTAACGATCGATGCCGATCTCGCGGTCCAGCAAGCCATCGACCAGCCGCTGATAGGCGTCGATGTCGCGCGCCATTACTTTCAACAGATAGTCGACGCCGCCGCCGACAGACCAGCAGGCGACGATCTCGGGAACATCGCGTATAACGCGCTCGAAGCGGTCGAAATCGGCCTGGCGGTGGTTTGCCAGCGTCACCTCCATCAGCACGGTGGCAACGGGTGCCACGACGCGCATGGCGATCCTGGCGTGATAGCCCGAGACGATGCCGGCCTTTTCCAGCTTGCGCAACCGCATCCAGCACGGCGTCGGAGACAGGCCGACCTGCTCGGCCAGCGCCAGCTTGGTGATGCGTCCGTCGCGCTGGATGGCGTCGAGGATTTTCAGGTCGATCGGGTCGAGTTTCGCTGATGTCATCAGGGCTCACTTTTTCGTCCGAGTACCATGACGGCGCATTATTTCGATTGTCAATTGCACTGATTTCGATCTCTAATAAGTCATGACATTGTGGCAACCCGATCCCGCGCTTATCCGGCGGCCGGCCTATCAGTCGCTGGCCGACCAGTTCGCGCGCGCCATCCATGACGGACGCCTTGCCAATGGCGCGCGGTTGCCGACCCATCGCAGGCTGGCCGACGACCTCAAGCTTTCGGTGCAGACGGTCAGCCGCGCCTATGAGGAACTGATCCGGCGCGGCCTGATTTCGGGCGAGATCGGCCGCGGCAGCTTCGTCCAGACGCAGCGCCGCGAGCCCGAGCCGCCCTATCTGCCGGAGCGGCTCGGTGAAGTCATCGACCTTTCGATCCTGAAACCGGTCTGCGAGCCGATGCATCTTGAGCGGCTGAAGCAGGCACTGGGATGGCTGGCTGAGAACCTGCCGTCGAGTTCAGCACTTTCGTTCCGGCCCAACATGGTGTTTCCCCGCCACCGCGCCGTCGCCGTCGAATGGTTGAGACTGTGCGGCCTCGATGCATCGCCGCAGAACGTCAGCCTGACCAACGGCGCCACCGCCGGCATGACAGTGGCGCTGATGAGCGTCGCGCCGCCGGGCTCTACGGTCGCCACGGAGGCGATCGGCCACCATACGCTGGTGCCGTTGGCACGCTATCTCGGCTTCAACCTGGAAGGCCTGCCGATCGACGACAACGGCCTGATTCCGGAAGCGCTGGACGAGGCCTGCCGGCTTTCCGACATCCGCGCGGTCTTCGTGCAGCCCTCGGTCATCAATCCGACGGCGACGCTGATGGATGCGCGGCGGCGAGAAGAGATCGCCGCGGTCGCGCGCAAGCACGATATCGCCATCATCGAGAACGATGTGCTGGGTCCGCTGGTCGAAGACCGGCCGCCGCCGGTTGCCGCGTTCGCGCCGGAGCGCACGCTCTACGTCACCTCCTTCACCAAGATCACCGTGCCCGGCCTGCGCATCGGCTATCTGGCCGCACCCGACCGCTACGTCGCCGCCGTCGCCAACCGGCATCTGGTTTCGAACTGGATGGCGACGCCGCTGGTGGCCGAGATCGCCACCAAATGGGTGACCGACGGCACGGCGATGGAGCTTGTCCACTGGCAGCGCGCGGCTTTGCGGCGCCGGCAGGATATTGCAGCGCAGGTGCTGGCGGGGGTCGACTATCGCGCCCGGCGAGACGGGCTGCATGTCTGGCTTCAACTGCCCGCGGACCGTGCCGAGGAAAGCTTTGTCGCCCAGGCCCGCCTGCAAGGCGTGGCTATCGCGCCCGGAACATCCTTCCGTATTTCGGGTGCGCCCTGGCACCCGGCGGTGCGTATCTCGCTGGGTTCGACCACCGAGGGGGAACTGCGCGCCGGCCTCGGCGTTGTCACCAAGCTGCTGCTTGGCGATCCGGAGCATCTGCTGCTCGCAATCTAGGTCCGGTTTGCCCGGAAATTGTGGGGAATCAGAATAATTGTCATGATATTATTTTCCCAATTGACATGATTTGGCGCGTTCCGCATCGTTAAGGGGCATAGGCTTCTCCAGCACGGGGAAATACATTTGTCCGCACCAGCGCCCATCATCAAGATCGACAGCATCTCGAAAAGCTTCGGCAGCTTCAAGGTGCTGGACGGCCTGTCGATGCAAGTCATGCCCGGCGAGAAGCTGGCACTGATCGGCCCATCGGGTTCGGGCAAGACGACGATCCTGCGCATCCTGATGACGCTGGAGCGCATCGATGGCGGTCATATCCAGATCGACGGCGAGCAGCTCTATCACATGGAGCGCAATGGCCAGCTGTTGCCCGCCGATGAGCGGCATCTGACAAGGATGCGCCAGAAGATCGGCATGGTGTTCCAGCTGTTCAACCTGTTTCCGCACAAGTGCGTCATGGACAATGTCACGCTGGCGCCGATGCTGACCAAGGGCACGCCGCGTGCCGCCGCCGAAAAGCGGGCGATGGAACTGCTCGAAATGGTCGGCATGGCCGACAAGGCCAAGAACATGCCGGCGCAGCTGTCCGGTGGACAGAAGCAACGCGTGGCGATCGCTCGGGCGCTGGCGCTGTCGCCGAAGATCATGCTGTTCGACGAGGTGACGTCGGCGCTCGATCCAGAGCTGGTCGAGGAGGTGATGAACGTCATGCGCAAGCTCGCCGCCGAGACCGACATGACCATGCTGCTGGTCACCCACGAGATGGGCTTTGCCCATGATTTCGCCGACCGGGTGCTGTTCTTCGATCGCGGCAGGATCGTCGAAGAAGGCAAACCGGACGAGATTTTCCGCAATCCCAAGCAGGAGCGCACGCAAGGTTTCCTGAAGAAGATCATCGCGGCCGGACATCGGGTCTGACCGCAATGCCCAGGGCGACGAAGTCGTCCCGAGGCGGCGAGGGCCGCCATGCAACAAAGCAAGACAAGAAACAAGGAGTTGGGAACAATGAACAAACTTGGCATTCTGGCCGGCGTTGCCGGTCTTGCACTGACGGCGGTGCTGGCCGCCTCGATCCCCGGTTCGGCCGATGACAGCAAGCTCGAGCAGCTCAAGGCGCAAGGTTTCGCCCGCCTCGCCATCGCCAACGAGCCGCCCTATACGGCGGTCGCCGCCGACGGCAAGGTTTCGGGTGCCGCGCCTGATGTGGCCCGCGAGATATTCAAGCGGCTCGGCGTCGCCGACGTTGCCGCTTCGATCTCCGAATATGGCGCCATGATCCCCGGCCTGCAGGCCGGTCGCTTCGATGTCGTCACCGCCGGCCTGTTCATGAAGCCGGAGCGCTGTGCTGCGGTCGCCTATTCGGAACCCGTGCTGTGCGACGCCGAGGCGATGCTGGTGAAGAAAGGCAATCCAAAGGGTTTCAAGAGCTATGAGGATGTCGCCAAGGATACGACTGCGACCATCGGCGCGCCGGGCGGCGGCACCGAGGAGAAGCTCGCGCTCAATGCCGGCGTGCCACGCGATCGCGTCATCGTCGTGCCGGATGGCCAGAGCGGCGTGAAGATGCTCCAGGATGGCCGCATCGACGCTTATTCGCTGCCCGTCCTGTCGATCAATGATCTGGTCAAGAAGGCCAACGATCCGAACCTCGAAGTCATCGCTCCGGTGCAGGGCGCACCGGTCTATTGCGACGGCGCCGCTTTCAAGAAGGGCGACGAGGCACTGCGCGACGCCTTCGATGTGGAACTGGCCAAGATGAAGAAATCGGGCGAGTTCGCCAAGATCATCGAGCCCTACGGCTTCTCGGCGGCAGCCGCGATGTCGACCAGCCGCGACAAGCTCTGCGCGGCGAAGTGATCCTTCCTTCTCCCCGTTCAACGGGGAGAAGGTGTCACGAAGTGACGGATGAGGGGCGGCGCCAAACCTTCGCAAGTTCGCGCCGCCCCTCATCTGCCTGCCGGCATCTTCTCCCCGTGAACGGGGAGAAGATGCTAAACCCAACGTTGGAAACCGAATGACCCAGTGGTCCGGCTATTTCGGCCTGATATTGCAGGGAGCGCTTGTCACCATCGAGCTGACGCTGATGGGGTCGGTGCTGGCGCTGATCATGGCCTTCCTCGCCGGCATGGGGCGCGTGTCGCGCTTCTTTGCGCTGCGTTGGTTGGCCACCGCCTACATCGAGTTCTTCCGCGGCACCTCGATCTTCGTGCAGTTGTTCTGGGCCTATTTCGTGCTGCCCTTCATCGGCATTTCGCTGACCCCGTTGCAGGCCGGCGTGCTGGCGCTCGGCCTCAATGTCGGCGCCTACGCCGCCGAAGTGGTGCGCGGTGCCATCCAGTCGATCGGCCGCGAACAGTATGAGGCCTGCACAGCGCTCAATCTCGGCCGCTGGCAAGGCATGCGCCACATCATCCTGCCACAGGCGCTGCTGGTGATGCTGCCGACCTTTGGCAACAATGCCATCGAATTGCTCAAGGCGACCGCCGTGGTGTCGCTGATCTCGCTCACCGACCTGACCTTCCAGGCGCAGGTGGTGCGCGCCCAGACCGGCAACACCCTGGTGCCGTTCACCACCATCCTGATCATCTATTTCATCCTCGCCCTGCTCATCTCGTGGGGCGTGCGCTCGCTGGAACGACGCATGGCGCGCGGCCTCGACGGGGTGCGTGCCTGATGGCCAACTCCCTTCTGATAAATTGGGCCTACTGATGGAATGGGATTGGAATTTCGTCTGGGAAATCATGCCAACGCTGATCCAGGGCGTGAAGATCACCATCCTGGCGACGCTGCTCGGCTCGGTGCTGGCGGCGATCGTCGGGCTTGGCATTGCGCTGGCGCGCCGCTCGCCCAACAAGGCGTTGTCGCGCACGGTCGGCTGGGCGGCTGAATTCATCCGCGGCACGCCGCTGCTGGTGCAGCTCTATTTCATCTTCTACGTGCTGCCCGACATCGGCATCCTGCTGCCGCCGCTGGTCGCCGGTGTCATCGGGCTCGGGCTGCATTACGGCACCTATACGGCCGAGGTCTATCGTGCCGGCATCGACAATGTGCCGCGCGGCCAATGGGAGGCCGCCAAGGCGTGCAATTTGAGCGCCAGTCAGACCTGGACCCACATCATCATTCCGCAGGCTATCCCACCGATGATTCCGGCGCTCGCCAATTACTTTATCGCCATGTTCAAGGAAACGCCGCTGCTGTCGGCGATCACCGTGCTGGAACTGATGAACCAGGCCAAAAGCGTCGCCAACACCTACTATCGCTATATCGAGCCGATCACCCTGGTCGGTGCTTTCTTCCTGGTCATCAGTCTGTTTTCGGTCGTGTTGCTGCGCTGGCTGGAACGCCGCTACGGCAAGATCGAGAGGTAACCGATGAAACCCTTGCCCGAGATCAAGGTGTATCCAAAACGGCCGGCACTGGATGCGCGTCCGCTGGAGCGGCGCATCGGCCTGATCATCCTGGCCACCGACCACACCAGCGAACCGGATTTCCGCCGCATGGTGGCGAGCGAACGCGTCGGCGTCTATGTCGCGCGCATTCCCTATGCCAACCCGACGACGCCCGAAAACCTGCGCAAGATGCAGCCGGCGCTGACGGCGGGCGCGGCCCTGATCCTGCCGGATGAGCCACTCGATGCCGTCTGCTATTCCTGCACTTCGGCCTCGGTGGTGATCGGCGATGCCGAGATCGTGGCGGCGATCCAGGTCGCAAAGCCCGGCGTGCCGGTAATCACCCCGCCGATGGCGGGCGTGCGCGGGCTGCGTGCGCTGGGCGCAAGCAAGATCAGCATCCTCACTCCCTACACGGTCGAGACATCCAGGCCGATGGTCGCCTATTTCGCGGCGCACGGCTTCGAGATCGCCAGCTTCACCTGCCTCGGTTTCGAGGACGACCGCGAGATGGCGCGCATCGCACCGGCGGCCCTCGTCGAACTGGCGCGTGAGGCGACCGACACCAGCGCCGATGCGCTGTTCGTCTCCTGCACGGCGCTGCGTAGCGCCCTCGCGGTCACCGGAATGGAAAAAACTATTGGACGTCCCGTGGTGACCAGCAACCAGGCGACCGCCTGGAATTGTCTGCGGCTGTGCGGAGATGACACGCCGCGTCCCGAATTCGGCCGTCTGATGACGCAGCCATTTGCCGCCTGATTGATGATCATGACACAGGTCACTCTTGAGCACATTCGCGCCGCGCATGAGCGCATTGCCGGCAAGGTCGAGCGCACGCCGACCGTGCTGTCCCAAAGTCTTTCCGAAGGGCTGGGCGTCCCCGTCCACCTCAAGCTCGAACACCGGCAGACCACCGGCAGCTTCAAGCTGCGCGGCGCCTCGAATGCCGTCGCTTCGCTCAGCACCGCGGAGAAGGCGCGTGGCGTGGTCGCGGCCTCGACCGGCAACCACGGCCGCGCGCTGGCGCATGCGGCGAAGCTTGAGGGCATGCGCGCGGTGATCTGCATGTCGCGGCTGGTGCCTGAAAACAAGCTCGACGAGATCCGCCGGCTGGGCGCGGAGGTTCGCATTATCGGCAACAGTCAGGACGATGCCCAGCAGGAGGTCGATCGGCTGGTGGCGCAAGAGGGGCTGGTTATGCTGCCGCCCTTCGACCATCCCGACATTGTCGCCGGGCAAGGCACGCTCGGGCTTGAGATGATCGAACAGGTCCCGGATGCTGCCCTCGTCCTGGTGCAGTTGTCGGGTGGCGGGCTCGCCTCAGGCGTTGCCGCGGCCATCAAAGGCGTCAGCCCCGGCACAAAGATCATCGGTGTCTCGATGGCTCGTGGCGCGGCGATGAAGGCCAGCCTCGATGCCGGCCGCCCGGTGCTGGTGGAGGAATTGCCGACGCTGGCGGATTCGCTCGGCGGCGGCATCGGCCTCGACAACCGGCTGACCTTCGCCATGTGCCGCGACCTGCTCGATGGTATCGTCCTGCTTAGCGAGGACGAGATCGCCGCCGGCATCCGTCACGCCTATGCGCGCGAACGCGAAATCGTCGAGGGCGCCGGCGCGGTCGGCATCGCCGCGCTGCTCGCCGGCAAGGTCAGGTCGGACGGGCCGGTGGTCGTGCTTCTCTCCGGCCGCAACATCGATATGGACGCGCACCGCAGGATCGTCTGCGGCGAGGCGCCATCGCTCAAGGAGCACGCCGCATGAGCCGGATGACGATCCTCACCGAACAAGAATTGCGCGCGATCGTGACACTCGATCTCGATGCAGTCGCCTGCGTCGAAAACGCCTTCCGTGCGCTTGCCACCCTGCCGGTGGCGATGCCGCCGATCCTGCGGCTCGACATTCCCGAGCATCGCGGCGAGGTCGACGTGAAGACCGCCTACGTGCCTGATATCGACGGTTTCGCCATCAAGATCAGCCCCGGCTTCTTCGACAATCCGAAGCTCGGCCTGCCCAGCGTCAACGGCATGATGGTGCTGCTGTCGTCCAAAACCGGGCTGGTCGAAGCACTGCTGCTCGACAACGGCTATCTCACGGATATCCGAACCGCTGCTGCCGGCGCCGTCGCCGCCAAACATCTGTCGCGGCAGGACTCGTCAGTTGCCGCGATCTTCGGCGCCGGCGTCCAGGCCGGGTTGCAATTGGAAGCCCTGATGCTGGTGCGGCCGATTTCCGAGGCGCGCATCTGGGCGCGCGATGTGGCAAAGGCCGAGGCAACCGCCGGAGCCCTGCGCGAAAAGCTCGGCATTCTCGTGCATGCCGAGCCCGACGCGGCAAACGCAGTTGTCGGCGCCGACATCATCGTCACCACCACGCCTTCGACCGAGCCGCTGATCAAGGCGGGTTTCGTTTCCGCCGGCCAGCACATCACGGCGATGGGCTCCGACGCCGAGCACAAGAACGAGATCGCGCCGGCAATCCTGCGCATGGCCGACCTCTATGTCGCCGACAGCGCCCGTCAGACGCGGCGGCTGGGTGAGCTGCATCACGCCATCGCGGCGGGCGTGATGGCCGCTGACGAAGAGGTGACCGAACTTGGCCAGATCATCGCCGGTAAACGGCATGGTCGGCGCTCGGCCAGCGACATCACCATCGCCGATCTGACCGGCACCGGCGTTCAGGATACGGCGATAGCTACGTTCGCCCGCGATCGGGCGCGGGTGGCCGGTTCCGGGGCCATTTTCGAAAGCTGATGCTGGCCAAGGCGTGATCCGGAAAAATGGGAACCGGTTTTCCGAAAGATCACGCCCAAACAAGAACGACGGGCCGGTTTCAACGAAGTTGAAACAGGCTCAAGGCCCAACAAACGAGGACCAAGAACAATGCAACCGAACCTGAGATTCTCGCGCGGCGAATATGCGGATCGCCTCGCCAAGACACGCAAAGCCATGGAGGTGAAGGGCGTCGATCTTCTTGTTATCAGCGACCCGTCCAACATGGCCTGGCTGACCGGCTATGACGGCTGGTCGTTCTACGTGCATCAGGCGGTTATCGTGCCGCCATCGGGCGAGCCGGTCTGGTACGGCCGTGGCCAGGACGCCAACGGTGCCAAGCGCACTGCCTATCTCGCGCATGACAACATCGTCGGCTATGCCGATCACTATGTGCAGTCGACCGAGCGCCACCCGATGGATTTTTTGGCCAGCGTGCTTGCGGATCGCGGCTGGGGCAAGCTGACAGTCGGCGTTGAGATGGACAATTACTGGTTCTCGGCCGCCGCCTTCGCATCGCTGCAGAAGCATTTGCCCAATGCCCGCTTTGTCGATGCCACCGCGCTGGTCAACTGGCAGCGCGCGGTGAAGAGCTCGACCGAGATCGACTATATGCGCAAGGCGGCTCGCATCGTCGAGGCGATGCACCAGCGCATCTTCGACAAGATCGAGGTCGGCATGCGCAAATGCGATCTCGTTGCCGAAATCTATGATGCCGGCACGCGCGGCGTCGACGGCATCGGCGGCGACTATCCGGCGATCGTGCCGCTGCTGCCGTCGGGTGCCGATGCCTCGGCGCCGCATCTGACTTGGGACGACAGACCGATGAAGCGGGACGAGGGCACCTTCTTCGAGATCGCCGGCTGCTACAACCGCTATCACTGCCCGCTGTCGCGCACCGTCTTCCTCGGCAAGCCGACGCAGGAATTCCTCGATGCCGAGAAGGCGACGCTGGAAGGCATGGAAGCGGGGCTGGCCGCGGCCAAACCCGGCAACGCCTGTGAGGACATCGCCAACGCCTTCTTCGCCGTGCTGAAGAAGTATGGCATCGTCAAGGACAACCGCACCGGCTATTCGATCGGACTGTCCTATCCGCCGGACTGGGGCGAGCGCACGATGAGCTTGCGTCCCGGCGACCGCACCGAACTCAAGCCCGGCATGACCTTCCATTTCATGACCGGCCTGTGGCTGGAAACGATGGGACTGGAGATCACCGAGTCCATCCTGATCACCGAAACCGGTGTGGAGTGCCTGGCCAATGTGCCGCGTAAGCTGGTGGTGAAGGATTGAGCCCGATGTCGAATCTACGCTCATCACCGGTCGCGCCGACCGTCGATTTCGACCGCGACGGCGTCCAGCACGGCTTCCTGCGCTTGCCCTACAGCCGCGACGATTCCGCGTGGGGCTCGGTGATGATCCCGATCTGCGTCATCCGCAACGGCAACGGACCGGCAGCTCTGCTGTCCGGCGCCAACCATGGCGACGAATATGAGGGGCCGCTGGCCCTCTACGATCTCGCCAGGACCCTCGATCCCAGGCAAGTCAGCGGCACGGTGATCATCGTGCCGGCAATGAACTATCCGGCCTTCCGCGCCGGCACGCGCACCTCGCCGATCGACAAGGGCAACATGAACCGCAGCTTTCCCGGCCGGCCGGACGGAACGGTGACCGAAAAGATCGCCGATTACTTTCAACGTGAGCTGCTGCCTCGCGCCGACATCGTGTTCGACTTCCACTCCGGCGGCAAGACGCTGGACTTCGTGCCGTTCTGCGCGGCGCACACTTTGCCCGACAAGGCGCTGGAACAGAAAGCCTTTGACGCGGTCGCGGCCTTTGCCGCTCCGTTCTCGATGCGCATGATCGAGATCGACGCCGTTGGCATGTACGACACGGCAGCCGAGGAGATGGGCAAGGTCTTCGTCAGCACCGAACTTGGCGGCGGCGGCACGTCGCGCGCGCAAACCGTGCGGATCGCGAGGCGCGGCATTCTCAACGTGCTGCGTCATGCCGGCATTGTAGATGGTGCGGTCGAGAAGACTCGAACCCAGTGGCTCGACATGCCGTCGGGCGATTGTTTCTCGTTCGCCGAAGACGACGGCATGATCGAAACCATGGTCGATCTCGGTGAGCCCGTCAAAGAAGGCTCGGTGCTGGCGCGCATTCATTCCACCGGCCGCACCGGCGTCGCTCCGCAGGAGATCCGGGCAAAAATGTCGGGCATGCTTGCGGCGCGGCATTTCCCCGGGCTGGTTAAGGCCGGCGACTGCGCGGCGGTGGTGGCTGTGCACGTCTGAGCGGCTCCGCCGGGGCCTGCTCCACCCGGTTCGGGTCCATCGTCACTTGTTCTGCGTCCGTCGCGGAGCCCTTCGGCGCGGCGGAAAGAAGCAGGATAGCGGGCGGAGTCGACATTGCAGGAGGATGTCACTATATAGCGGCGGCTTCGACCCGCGCGCCCGAGGGCAGCACCTCGAAGCAACTGTGAATGTGTAGTGTTTTGCGCCATCTATTGTGACGGAAATCGGCTCGGAAACCGGAAAAAAGCAAATAGAAACAGTGGCGCAGCGCTGGGTGTGACCCAGCCAACGGTACCGACCCCTCCAGAATCAGAAAATGCCCTTGACCCCTCGATTTCCTATGGCTCTGTGGACCTTGGACGGCATTGGCTTGCCGGCTGACCGCGACTCGGCTGGAATGGGGACATGCATCCTTTGCGGGATGTCGACGTTTATGATTACCAACCGGCTTTGCCGCCAGGGAACAGCAGTATGAGCGAACACGCCATCGAATTCTTGCGGGGATGGATCGGCGAAAAGGTCCATTGCCAATCCTCCCAGGCAAGGATCGACAAGCAGGCCGAAACCTTGGCCAAGGAGTGCGCCGCCGAGGCGGCCGAGGTCGGCATTCCGCTGGAGGATATCCAGGAAGAAGTCGGCGATATCCAGGAACTTATCGCATCCCGGCTTGAGGAAGCGGCCGAGGCCGAAGAAAGCCAGCAGGCCCCCAGAAAAGCCGCGGAATGATCAAAGCCGCCGAATGATCGCATAGCGGCGACATTGTTGCAGCGCGGGCTTCTGGCCCGCGTTTTTGTCTTCAGCCAAAGGTCTCCTTCAGCCACGTCTTCGGCAGCGCCGGCACGAAATTCCCGTCCCGTCCGGTCATATCGTCATTGGCAACCAGCGCGTTGAGGATTGCTTCCTCTACGGTCTGGATCACCGCATCGAAAAACGGATCGATGTCGGTATCGGGAATAAAATCGGCACTGGCGATGCGGCCGGATGGCGCCCGCGCGGCGCTCGCATTGGCGGTCGAGAAGGCGATGAAAATGTCGCCTGAACTGTGATACCCGAAGCCTCCGGTCATGGCGACGCCAAGCGGCACCCGTCGGGCCAGCCGCTTCATCTGATGCGGCAGGAACGGTGCGTCGGTGGCGATGACGGCGATGATCGAACCCTTTTCGGCGCGCGGTGTGCCTTCGCGGACAGCCGGTTCGACGAGTTGCGGCCCGGCGCGCAGGCCGCGAATGGTTATATTGCGCCGTTTGCCAAAATTGGACTGCACGAAGGCGCCGACCGTATAGGCACGGCCGTGCCATTCGACGATGCGCGATGCCGTGCCGGAGCCGGCCTTGAAGCCGAAGGTGATCATGCCGGTGCCGCCGCCGACGCTGCCTTCCTCGATCGGTCCGCCGGCGGCACCGTCGAGGGCCTGCGCAACATGCTCCGACGTCAAATGGTGGCCGTTGATGTCGTTGAGGAAGCCGTCATAGGTCTCCGCCGCCACCGGCAGTCCCCAGCCGCTGTCGAGCGCCGCCGGCAGCACGCTTTGCATCCAGCGCAGCGTGCCGTCGCGGGAAACACCGCAGGAATGCGTGTTGGTGATGGTGATCGGGAAGTTGAAAGCGCCGGTTTCCTCGACGATGTGCGAGCCGGTCAGTTCGCCGTTTCCGTTCTGGCTGAAGATCCCGGCGAAGACCGGGTTGGCGAGGTCGGCAAGCGGCCTGGGCAGGATCGCGGTCACGCCGGTGCGCACCGGTCCCTTGCCGACGACAAGCGCGCCATCGCCCGAGATCAGCGTCGCATAGCCGACCGCGACGCCGGGCACATCGGTGATCGCGTTGAACGGTCCAGGCCGTCCGTCGAAGCCGATGCCGAAATTTCGCGCGCGCGGTTTGCCTGAGGGCGTTGCCAGATGATGCGGATTGTCGGTCATGGTGTCAGAATAGGGATCCCTGATTGCCAGGCTCTTTGGCCTTGGCCGCCGGCTTGGCCACGGCTTTCGGTTTTGCCGTGCCGCTGATTGCCACCGCATCGGCGGTCCCGTCGGCGAACTCGAGCGAAAGCGCCATTCCCGACGCCACGTCGGCAGCCTGCTTGACGACGGTGCCATCCGCATCTCTCACCAGCGCAAAGCCGCGGGCCAGGACGGCCTTGTGCGACAGCGACGCCATCAACCTGTCGGCCTGGACGATGCGGCCGCGCAGGCGCTCCAGCCTGAGCACCACTGCTTGCGTGCCGCGTCTTGTCAAAGCTGTCAGCAAATCCCTCTGCACGCGTTGCCGCCGTGCCGTCGGCTCGATCGTGATGCGGCCTTGCAGCATGGCCAGTTGCTGCTTGTGCCGCTGCAGCGATGCCCTGGCACATTTTGGCAATTGATCCGCCGCCCGGTTAAGCTCCGCACGCCGGGCTCTTGCCATCGCACGCAGTGCCCGTTGTGCTCGCAAAAGATTGCGTTCGTTGGTGCGCCGGGCCTCTGCAATGCGCTGCGACAGCATTGCCGGTGTCAGTTTCACGGCAAAAAACCTTGCACGCTTGCGTTCGGTGGAGACCAACAGGCCCCGGCCCAGCCTGGATGTCGCCTCATCGAGGCGCCGGCGCGGCAGCGCCAGCAATTGATCGGGCGAGGGCAGAGCCCGGGCGGCGGCACGGGCGGCCTGCCGCTTGCGCTCGAAATTGCGCAGCACCGCCGCTTTCAGCCGCGCACCGAGGCTGGCAAGCGTTGCTTCGAGGTCGGCCTTCACCGGCACGGCGATTTCGGCCGCGCCTGTCGGTGTCGGCGCTCGCACGTCGGCAACGAGGTCGATCAGCGTCCAATCGGTCTCGTGGCCGACAGCCGAGATCACCGGAATGCCGGAAGCGGCAACCGCGCGGGCGAGCGCCTCGTCGTTGAACCCCCAGAGGTCTTCGAGGCTGCCGCCGCCACGCGCAACGATCAACAGATCGGGCCGCTGGATGGCGCCATCCCATGCCAGCGCGTTGAAGCCGTTGACCGCGGCAGTCACTTCCGCGCCTGACGTCTCGCCTTGCACGCGCACCGGCCAGACCAGGACATGCAGCGGAAAGCGGTCCTTGATGCGGTGGATGATGTCGCGGATGACGGACCCTGTCGGCGAGGTGACGACGCCGATGACGCACGGCATGAACGGCAGCAGCCGCTTGCGACCGGTGTCGAACAGCCCCTCGGCCTGCAGCCGCCGCTTGCGCTCCTCCAGCAGCGCCATCAGGGCGCCGGCGCCAGCCGGCTCCAGATTGTCGATGACGATCTGGTAGTTGGATTTGCCGGGATAGGTGGTGAGCTTGCCGGTGGCGATCACCTCCATGCCCTCTTCGGGACGGAACTTCAGCCGGCTCATCGTGCCTTTCCACACCACGGCGTCGAGCCGCGCGCGGTCGTCCTTCAGCGCGAAATAGGCATGACCTGAGGAATGCGGCCCGCGATAGCCTGATATCTCGCCACGCACCCGCACATTGCCGAAAACGTCCTCGACCGTGCGCTTCAGCGCGCCGGAAATCTCGCTCACCGTATATTCGGCGGCGTTGGTGCGTGATTCGGATGCTACTTCGCTCATCCGTCGATTGGGGAACGGTTGGGCGCCCGCGTCAAGGCGGTTGCGTCGGGCCAGCCGTTCATAACCCGCACACCTGGCCCTGCCTACCAGCCGGGCAGGATCTGGTTCGGCTTGGTTCGCCGCAGCTTGGTGAAGGCGAGCGCTGCGAAATCGAACGTTCCGGGGTCTTCGCCGACCGGCACCGAGATGTTGTCCAGGCTTTCCGAAATATGGCGGGCGAGCGCATCGACGATCTCCGGCCGCGACGTCTGGCCGCGCATGATGCCGATGCGGCAATCGGGCAGGGCGCCGAAGCCGTCGGCTTCGCCCAGCACCCGCATACCGGGTCTGAGCGCGCATTCCGGCAGCACCGAGATTGCCAGCCCGGAAAGCACCGCGGCGGTGATGACGGTGGCCGAGAAACTGGTGAACAGGATACGATAGTCGCGGTTCTGCTGGTCGAGCACATCGACGGCGGCGCGCCGCCAGATGCAGTTCGGCCGGCCGAAGGCCATCGGCAGCGTTTCCTGCTCATGCGTGGCATGATTGGCCGAGGTGACCCACAGCAGCGGTTCGCGCCGCACCACCTCCGACTGGCCGCGTACGTCGTTGTGCGTCACCAGCGCGAGGTCGAGATTGCCGCGCTTGATATGCTCGACCAGCCCCGGCGTCGGCTCGCAGATGACGGTGAGTTCGACGCGCGGATTGGAGCGGGTGAACCGTGCCATGATCTCGGGCAGGAAACGATCGGCGTAGTCGTCGGGCGTGCCGATGCGGATCGTGCCTTCGAGCCGCCGGTCGTCGAAGGCCGCCAGGGTCTCGCGGTTGAGATAGAGCAGCCGCCGCGCATAGGAGAGCAGCTTGTCGCCTTCCTCGGTCAGCCTGTTGGTGCGTCCGTCCTTTTCGAACAGCGGCTTGCCCAGCCGCTCCTCCAGCCGGCGCATCTGCATCGACACCGCCGACTGGGTCCGGTGCACCTCTTCGGCTGCTCGCGTGAAGCTGCCGGTGTCGGCAATCGAGATGAAGGTCTGCAACTGATCGAGATCGAGCGGCGATTTCATCGATATGATCCATCACTGGTGTTGATGGTAAAGATTAGAAACATTCGTTGGATTAATCAATCGGCCGATGGCAAATTGGCATTGTCCACATGAAGGCATGTGAATCGAAGCCGGAACGGCCGCTGTCGCCAGCGCCGATCGCAAGGCTTTGCCCGTTCGAGTCTGAAGGAGACCGACAATGACCACGTTCGATTTCGCCACCGAGACCCCGCGCATCACCTCGCGTCCGGCCGTTGCGACGCGCGTGGCCAACACCGTCTCCAACATCTACCGCGCCTGGAAAAACCGCCGCGCCTTTTATCGCCTTGGCGAGATGTCGGACGCCGAACTCGCCGATATCGGCCTGACGCGCGCCGACCTGCATGTCGCTATCGACGTGCCGTTTGGCCGCGACCCGACGGCGATGCTGCGCGAGATCGCCAGTGATCGCATCGAAACGATCGAGGATTTCGCTCGCAAGGTGGCCTGATCGGTTGCTTGTTGTTTAGGTTGCCGTGAACCTTTTCAGGGTTCGACGCGACTGACGAGTATGCAGGCTCCCACTCCCTGCCGGATCCCCCCGGCCCGCCTGCACTCTGCCCGGTCCTCCCAGGACCGGGCTTTTCTCTTTCTACCTCAGCGAAGACCGCCTACCGCCGGTCCATGTCCCGCTTAAACTGGTCGAAGATTGTCTCCACGCCCTTCTGGTAGTCATCACGCTGCTGGGCGCCGGTTTCGAACATCTTGCCGAACAGGTCGTCGAACGGGTTTTTCGGCCGGCCGCTCGGATTGGCCTGTGGCTGCGGTGCCTGACGTTGCGGGGGCGCTTGAGGCTGTTGCGGCGCCGGCTGTCCGCCGGGGATGCCGCCTAAGCCACCGCCACCTTGCCGCAGCATCTCCTCGAAGATTTTCCCCAGCGGATTGTCTCCGTAGGGGCTTTGCGTCTGCTGGGGCTGCGGCTGCGCCCGCCCCTGCGGCTGCGGCTGAGGCGCGCCACCGCCGAACATGTCCTGCAGCACCTTGCCGAGCGGATTGTCGCCGTAGGGATTGGGTGCCGGCTGCGTCTGGCTTTGCGGCTGTGGCTGAGCCGCGCCGCCGCCGAACATGTCCTGCAACACCTTGCCGAGCGGGTTGTCCATCGGGTTCTGGGGCGGCGGCGCCTGGCGCGGCTGCGGCGCCGGGGCCTGCATGCCGCCGCCTTGCCGCATCATCTGCTCGATGATCTCGCCGAGCGGATTGTTGCCGCCGCCGCCAAAACCGCCGGCGGCCTGCATCTGGTTTGCCGTCTGCTTGAACAGCCCGCCCATGACCATCGAGGCGATCGCCGGCAGCATCTGCTGCAGGATCTGCTGATTGACGCCGCTGGCTTGCGCCGCCTGGCTGGCCACGGCGCGAGACAGATCCTTCGAACCGAACAGGTGCCCGAGAATGCCGTTGCCCTCATCGACGCCTTGCGGCGAGAAGGCCCGGGTTGCGTCCTCGAAATACTTGGCGTGCTGGCCGCTGGCCATCGCCGTCATGAAGGCGCCGAGCCCATAGGGGTCGGCGGTGTTGCGTTGCAGCCCCTGCGAAAAGGCCGGCAGCAATGCGGCAACCGCCGCTTGCGTCTGCTGCATTGAAAGCCCGTATTGCTGGGCAAGGGCCTGCATGCCATTGCCGTTCTGGGCCTGCGTCAGCATGTCGAACAAGGTGGGCATCGGCGTCTCCTCCGGAAATCCTCGCCGAAGAAGCCTAGTTTGTTTCCACTTCCGATTGAAGCGACTTTTGCCGGCCGGTCAGCTTTGCCAAATCCGAGGGTTAATAGGCGTATTCCATGAAAACCGGCTCGATCGAGCCGCCCCAGCGCGTGTGGTAGGCCGACAGCATCTCCTCGGCGCTGGTGGTGCCCCGCGCCACCACTTCGTCCAACGTGTTGAGGAAGGAGGTCTCGTCGTAGCCGTCGCGGTTCTTCTTGCCACGGTTCTTCAGTCCCATGCGGGAAATGACCATCACGTCACGCGCGATCTCGCGCAGCGTGGTGTTGCGGAAGGGTGCGGAGATGCCTTGTTCCGGCACGGCATTGCGCATCGCCAGCGTTTCTTCATACGTCCAGCTCGAGGTCAGCGCCTCGGCGGCATCGAGTGCGGCCTCATCATAAAGCAATCCGACCCAGAAGGCCGGCAGCGCGCAAATGCGCCGCCATGGCCCGCCATCGGCGCCGCGCATCTCGAGGAAGCGCTTCAGCCGCACATCCGGGAACAGCGTTGACAGATGGTTCGCCCAGTCGCCCATTGTCGGCAGCCCGTCCGGCACTTCATTGCGCGCGGCCCCGGCCATGAACTGGCGGAAGGTGATGTGGGTCATGTCGTGATAGCGACCGTCGCGGATGACGAAATACATCGGCACGTCGAGCGCCCATTCGACATAGTCGGCGAAACCGAAATCGGGCGAGAAGCAGAATTCGAGCAGGCCCGAGCGCTGGTTGTCGGTGTCACGCCAAATGTCGCCGCGCCAGCTCTGCAAGCCGTTCGGGTGGCTTTCGGTGAAAGGCGAATTGGCGAACAAGGCCGTCGACAGCGGCTGCAGCTTCAACGACACCTGCATCTTGCGGCGCATGTCGGCCTCGCTCTCGAAGTCGAGATTCACCTGGATCGTGCAGGTGCGGTACATCATGTCGAGGCCCTTGGTGCCGACCTTGGGCATGTAGCGCGTCATGATCTCGTAGCGCGATTTCGGCATTTTCGGCGTCTCGGCAAGCGACCATTTCGGGCTGCCGCCGAGGCCGAGGAAGCGGATGCCCATCGGCTCGGCGATCTCGCGCACCTGCGCCAGATGGGCGTTGCCCTCGCGGCAGGTCTGGTGGATCGTCTCCAGCGGTGCGCCGGAAAGCTCGAACTGGCCGCCGGGTTCCAGCGAAATCGCACCCTGGCCGGTCGGTTCGACCAGGCCGATGATGCGGCCGTCATCGACGATCGGGTCCCAGCCGAGCTTTTCCTGCATGCCTTCGAGGATGGCGCGGATGCCGCGCTCGCCGCCATAGGGGACCGGTGCATTGCCGTCGACATAGAAGGGGAATTTCTCGTGCTCGGTGCCGATGCGCCATTTGTCGCGCGGCTTGTTGCCTTCGGCCAGGTGCTCGACGAGTTCGTCGACACCTTCGATCGGGCGGAAATCGGTCGTATCGCGCGCCATGATGGTACCCTCAGAGGCGGCCGGATGACCGCCGGCGGTAAATGGACGAAATGTCAGCAGACGATCAAGCGAAAAATCCTGAGCCACAGGTCAACAGGAATTGAACGTTGCTGGAACTCTGCGTCCCTTGCAAGGGATGACGTCTCACCAGTCTCCGACCGTTGCCTGCATCACCGCGAATGCGGCCACCGCCGCCGTATCGGCGCGCAGGATACGCGGGCCGAGCGGAATGGCGGTGACGAAGGGCAGGGCGCGCAGCATCTTGCGCTCGTCGTCGGAAAAGCCACCCTCCGGCCCGACCAGCAGCCCAAGCTTCTTTTCCTTGACCGCCTGCAGCGCGGCCAGCGGATTGTTGGTCGAAGCATCCTCGTCGCAGAAGATCAGCCGTCGCTCTGTGTCCCAGCCGGTCAACAGGCGGTCGAATTTTTCGGCTTCGCGCACCTGAGGCACCGCCAGGATGCCGCATTGCTCGGCGGCTTCGACGACATTGGCGCGCAGGCGATCGATCGACGGCTTGGCCACTTGCGTGTGCTGGGTAATGACCGGCTGCAGGATGCCGGCGCCCATCTCGACCGCCTTCTGCACGAGATAATCGAGCCGGCCCTGCTTCAGCGGCGCAAAGCAGTAGACGAGATCGGGCAGAGGCGGCTGCGGCCGCTGCAGCGCCGACACCTTCAGCCGCACCGCCCTTTTCGTCTTCGCCGATATGGCCGCCGACCACTCGCCGTCGCGGCCATTGAACACCAGGATTTCGGCGCCTTCGCCAAGCCGCAGCACATGCAGGAGATAGTGGCTCTGCTGTTGGCCGGCCTCGAATTCGATGTCCGGCGCGAGATCGTCGGTCACGAACAGACGTTGCATTTTGTAATTGGCGCGCATCGCCGAGGAATGAGCGAGCCGGCCGCCGGCGTCAAGCCTCGGCGGTCGGATGCCACACCGGCCGAAAGCCGTGCCGCAGCACGCAGAGCGTCGTGGCCGGCGTCAGTAGCGAGAGTGTCTTGCTTTTGAGCATGTCGAAATCGTTGGGGTGCTCATATCCCGCAAAGGACCAGCGCAGTGCCTTGCCGCTACGCAGGGCATAAACAGTGCCGCCATCCGCAACCACGACGCCGTCCGGCAGGCCGGCAAGGTCTTCAACCGCAATCACCGGCGGCTTGCCGCCTGACGCCAGCCGCTCCTTGTGCAGCCGCTTGTCGACCATCGGCGCGCGCGGTTCGGCGATGCCGAAGGCTTCGCCGAAGCGGCCGACGAAATCCCTGGCCCGTTCGCGCTGGCAAAAGAAGCAGGGGCGATGCCCGGCCGCCAGTGCGGTCACCTCGTCGAGGAAGAACAGCTCGGTCCAGCCCGCTTTACCGCCCTTCCTGTTGCGGCCCATCGGTTCGCGCCGCACATTTCGGAATTGGCAGACGCAGATGATCCAGGCTTGAAGCGCCCAGCGCTTTTTCTTGAGCGTCTTCGTCTCGGGGTCGTGGATGATGCCGCGATTGCCGGTGAACATGCCGCGATCGGGCACGGCATGGATGGCGCCGAACGGATCGACCCGGTTCTGCAGTGGCATAGTTTTCTCTCCGGACACGCATCTTGGCTGCAATGCGAGCGGCATGATATCGCTCGTCGCAGCTTTTTCATGTCAGCAGGGTTTTGCGATGCGGGTGCTGGTGGTCCAGAACTACGACAATACCGGCCTCGGCCAGGTCGGCGCAGCACTTGCGGAAGCGGGCGCCGATCTCGACCTGCGTCTCCCTTACAGGGGCGATCCCCTGCCGGATGACGCGGCCGGGCATGATGCCATGGTGGTGCTCGGCGGGGGCCAGAATGCGCTGGCCGACGATGAGTATCCCTATTTCCCGGCACTGCTCGAACTGACCCGCGACTTTGCCGACAAGGATCGCGCCGTGCTCGGCATCTGCCTGGGCAGCCAGCTCGTCGCTCGTGCCTTTGGTGGCGAGAACCGTATCGGCGGCGCCAATGAGTTCGGTTGGCACGGCGTGTCGCTGACGCCTGACGCCAAGGCCGATCCGGTTCTGGGCGCTCTACCGGCAAAGTTCCCGATCTTCCAATGGCACGACGACACCTTCGTGTTGCCCGAAAACGCCGTACGGCTTGCCGGCAACGAGGTCGCCGAGAACCAGGCGTTTCGCGTCGGCCGAGCCGTGTACGGTTTCCAGTTTCATTTCGAGGCCGACCGGCCGATGGTCAAGGACTGGAGCGCGTCCTTTGCCCCGACCATCGCTGCGCGCCATCCCGACTGGGCCGGCAAGCTCGATGGCGAAATGGCCCGCAACGGGCCCGATGCGGATGCCGCTGGCCTCGCCATTGCCCGGGCCTGGGTAGCGACCATCTGAGCGTTGGTCTCTCCGTACCCTCCAGCGTGACATAATTGGCACGCGGCGGTGAAACCGCCTGGGGAAAACGGTTTCATTCTTGGCTTGTGTCCGCCCGCCATCCTAGAAGGCGCGCGCTCTGCATCTTCTGTGCAACGGCTATGAACCTTTTGTGTGACCCGCGCGACACACCGTTGATACAGAACATGCCTAGAAGCGCAAAATCGTCGAAACTTTGAAGCGAATTCTCCGTTTCAACGCATTGGTAACCGCCTGGTGCACAGATGCAGAAAGCTCAACAAGAGATGACCTCCGTGAAAGCAGCGCTTCTGTCCTTTGCCATGTTGTCCGCCATCGTGCTGTGCGGTCTCGGCATCTATGCCGCCGACGCAGCCAACAACCACAACGCCGTCGACGGTTACGGCGTCACCGCCTCGCTGCGCTAAAGCGGGAAGCGTCTTTCGCGTCCTCCGACGCGCGGCGCTCAAGCTTCCTTAATCGTCATTGTCAGGATGCGTTTGTCCGCGCCGTCGATGACGAGCGCGCTCAGCATGCCTGATTGCCAGGCAAGCGTGTCGACATTGACGCGGTTTGCCATCACTTCCGCCTCCGGCACCGGCGTGTGGCCGTGCACCACGATCTTCGGATAGAGGTCGGGGTGGTTGTGGAAGACGTCGCGGATCCAGATCAGATCCTGCGGGTTTTGCTTCTCCAGAGGAATGCCCGGCCTGATGCCGGCATGGCAGAAGAAGAAGTCCCCGAAAGTCACGGAAAACGGCAGCGATCGCAGGAAGTCGATGTGGCTTTGCGGCACGGCCTCGACCAGTGCCTGATGTCCTCTGCGCACGGCCGATTCGGCCTTGCCGAACCACACGCTTGTGCCTTCACTGATCGTTACGCCGTAAGACTGTGCCGTCTGGATGCCGCCGAACCGGATGAAAAGCCCTTCCGGGTCAGGGGTCTTGAGAAAATCGAGAAAGCCGATGTCGTGGTTGCCGGCCAGCATCAGGTGACGAGGGTCTCGCTCTTGCGCTTCGATCAGGAAATCGATGACGCCCTTCGAGTCCGGCCCGCGGTCGACATAGTCGCCAAGATGGATGACGCGCCAGTCGGCAGGCGCCTCCTGCTCGATCTCGGCCCTGATGCGCAGATGCATGGCGGCCAGCAGGTCGAGCCGGCCGTGGACGTCGCCGATCGCATAGAGACGGATGCCGTCCGGCCCATGCGCGTCGAGAAAATGGATGCCGGATTCTGCCAACTTTTCGGTGTCTCCGTGGTCAGGCGGTCACGGGACCTGGCGCCGGAGCTGGTCCTTGCCCATGTCGGTGACAAGACGCTTTCCGCACAGCGCCAGCGTGATGTCCATCTCCTTGCGGATGATTTCCAACGCCTTGGTAACCCCTTCCTTGCCAAGCGCCCCCAGGCCGTAAAGAAACGGCCGGCCGATATAGGTTCCCTTGGCACCGAGGCAAAGCGCCTTCAGGACATCCTGGCCGGAGCGGATGCCGCCATCCATATGCACTTCGATCGTGTCGCCGACCGCGTCGGCAATCTCTTCCAGCACGCCGATCGACGACGACGCACCATCGAGCTGGCGCCCGCCATGGTTGGAAACGATGATCGCGTCGGCGCCGGTCTTGGCCGCCATCAGCGCGTCCTCCTTGTCGAGAATGCCCTTGAGGATCAGCTTGCCGCCCCAGCGCTCCTTGATCCAGGCGACGTCCTTCCACGACAGATGCAGGTCGAACTGCTCCGTCGTCCACGATGCCAGCGAGGCCATGTTGCCGACGCCCTTGGCGTGGCCGACAATGTTGCGGAAGGTCCGCCGCTTGGTGCCGGCCATGGCGGCGCACCAGCGCGGGCGGATGGCCATGTCGACGATGTTGGTCAGCGTCAGCTTGGGTGGCGCCGAAAGCCCGTTGCGGATGTCCTTGTGACGCTGACCGAGAATCTGCAGGTCGAGCGTCAGCACGAGCGCCGAGCATTTCGCCGCCTTTGCCCTGTCGATCAGGTTGAGCACGAAATCCTTGTCACGCAGCACATAGAGCTGAAACCAGAACGGCTTCGTGGTAACCGAGGCGACATCCTCGATCGAGCAGATGCTCATCGTCGACAAGGTAAACGGCACGCCGAATTCCTCCGCCGCCTGCGCCGCCAGCATCTCGCCATTGGCGTGCTGCATGCCGGTCATGCCGGTTGGCGCCAATGCCACCGGCATAGACACTTTTTCGCCGATCATCGTCGATGCCAGCGAACGGTTGTCCATGTCGACGAGGACGCGCTGGCGGAACTTGATCTTCTGGAAATCCTCCTCGTTGGCCCGATACGTGCTTTCGGTCCACGAACCGGAATCGGCATAGTCGAAGAACATCTTCGGCACACGCCGGCGTGCGAGGTCCTTGAGGTCGGCGATGGTCAGGATCTGGCTCATGGGCTTCCCGTTTCGATAGCTAGGAGCGTTTGCGTGCTGGTTCTGTATCGGTGGCGTCAACGCGCTGTTTCAACCTCAGCCGCGAGACGCGCTGCCAGTCGCCGCTGCGCTCGGCCTCCGCCATCGACCGTTCGACATAGGTGATGTGGTCCATCGCCGCCTGGCGGGCGGTGGCCGGGTCGCCGGCCTTCACCGCCGCATGGATCGCCCGGTGCTGCGCGAGCAGGGCGTCGCGCGCGCCGGGTACGGTGAACACCAGCAGCCGGTTCTGGAACACGCCCTCCGACAGCAGCCGATAACAGGAGCGCAGCGTGTGCAAAAGGATGATGTTGTGTGCGCATTCGCAGATCGCGTGGTGGAACTCGACGTCGATCTCGGCCTCGTCGTCGAAGTCGCCGGTCCGGTGCGCATCGTCCATGCGTGCCATGATCTTGTCGAGCAGCGCCATGTCGTCTGGGGTGGCGCGCCGTGCCGCATATTCAGCCGCAACCCCTTCGATCTCGCGGCGGTATTCCAGATAGTCGGTCACTGCCTTGCGGTGCATCGAGATCAGGTCCGTCACCGGTTTGGTGAAGAGCTGGCCGATGACATCGGCGACATGCGTGCCGCCGCCGGGCCTTGTCGTCAAAAGGCCGCGTCCTTCCAGTGCCTTCAGGGCGTCACGCAGGATCGGCCGCGATACGTCGAACTGGCGTGCAAGCTCGCGCTCGCCCGGCAGCCGGTCGCCGGTGCGCAGCACGCCTTCGAGGATGAGGCTCTCGATCTGCTGCACCACCTCGTCGGCGGTGCGCGAATGCTCGATCCTGGAAAAAATGTCGCTCAACAGAATGCCTGGAAGGTGAACCGGTGCCGCAGAATAGAGCCTGCCTCGCCAACTGGTCAAATTATTTATCCAATTGACAAAAAGCAGGCCGATTTCCCGCCCGATCCCGTGATCTTCGGCTAACTTTGCCGTTTGCGTCGTCAGGCCATTGGCACTAGAGGGACGCGAGTGCAAGCGGGTTCAAGGAAACCCCCGGGGAACAAGCCGTGTCAGACGACCCGTCCGATCTCGAATTCCAGCCGCGCGCCAAGGGCAGCGTCATGGGCTTTCCCGCGCATGAGGGCCGGCCCGGCGCACTCGGCGAGGTTCATGCCCGGCCGCATCCGCTGATCGAAAAGCCACGCGTCCTGATGCAACTCGCCTTCATGACGGAGGGCGGCTCCGGCGTCGACCACGCGGTGCTTTCCGAACTGTCGCGGCGCCTCGGCATCGCCGCGCCCGACCGCCAGGCCCGCCACCATGCCATGAAATGGGGCAAGGGCTCGCTGCGCTGGGAGCGGCACACCGAATTCTCGACCTATTTGTGGGAAGGGCCGCTTTCCGAAAGCGGCAGGACGCAGGAGGACTCACCCTTCGGCAACGGGTTTTCCCCGCCGGGAACCTGCATCTCCGGCATCAGGCTCGAAATCCGCAAATGGACGCAAGCAAGCGAGCAACTGATAGCCGGTTTCGATCCGACCAGCCTGTGCTACTCGCTGGTCGAGCGCGGAAACGCCGCCATCGTCACCGATTTTCGCCAGGATGGCGATGGCCTGACGCGCATGCTGCTGCTCGATCGCGGCTTGACCCCGGCGCGCACCGGCGCGTTGTCACAGCGGCTTATCGACATCGAGACCTATCGGACGCTGGCCATGCTCGGCCTGCCGCTGGCGTTGACCTTGTCCGGCCGCGCCCGCCGCATCGAAGACCGGCTGGCGCAGACCACGCTGGAAATGAAGGTCGCCGGGACACGGGACAGCCAGACCTTGCTGGCCGATCTGACCGAACTTGCGGCGGAGCTGGAGGCGGACGCGGCGTCGAGCCTTTACCGTTTCGGCGCCAGCCGCGCCTATGACGGCATCGTCGGCGAACGGCTGGACGCACTCGAGGAAGAGGCTGTGCCCGGCTATGACACATGGCGCGGGTTCCTGCAGCGCCGTGTGGCGCCCGCAATGCGCACCTGCCGCTCGGTCGAGGAGCGGCAGGAAAATCTATCGCGAAAACTGACCCGCGCCACGACGCTGCTGCGCACCTGGGTCGATGTCGAGGTCGAGAAGCAGAACCGCGACCTGCTTGCCTCGATGAACAACCGGGCCCGCCTGCAATTGCGCCTGCAGCAGACCGTCGAGGGGCTCTCGGTCGCCGCCGTCTCCTATTATGTGGTCGGCCTTGTCGGCTATGTCGCCAAGGGCGCCTCGATCTTCGGCCATGCCTTCGCGCCGGAGATCATTACCGCTGCTTCGGTGCCTGTCGCCATCCTGCTGGTCTGGTGGGGCGTGCGCCGCGTGCGCCGGATGCACTCCGAACCCGGCAAGCCGCCCGGCGAATAGCAGCGGCAGATTGCCGCTGCGTAAGCCTGTCTCCGCCTTGAAGTTGGATTCGCCGCCATTACAGGATTTGCACCCAACGCGCTTCACTGGTAAAAGATTTTGACCAGTCAAGCGAAATGAGGCTGCTGATGTCCGGCCTGGCCATGCCGAAACCAGACGATGCCACGATGCGCCGGCGCGACGAGATCGTCGCCGACATGCGCATCATCGTGCCGGGTGAGGGCGTCGTCGACGCCGCCAATTCCATGCGCGCCTTCGAGAGCGACGGCTTGACCGCCTATCGGCAGCTGCCGCTGGTCGTCGTGCTGCCGCAAACGGTGGCGCAGGTTTCGCGCGTGCTGAAATACTGCAACGACCGCAACATCCGCGTCGTGCCGCGCGGCTCCGGCACCTCGCTGTCGGGCGGGGCGCTGCCGCTCGAGGACGCGGTGCTGCTGGTCATGAGCCGTTTCAACCGTATCCTCGGGATCGATTTTCCCAATCGCGTCGTCGTTGCCCAGCCGGGCGTCACCAATCTCGGCATCACCACCGCCGTCGAGCAGGAGGGCTTTTACTACGCCCCCGATCCATCCTCCCAGATCGCCTGCTCGATCGGCGGCAATGTCGCGGAGAATTCCGGCGGCGTGCACTGCCTGAAATACGGCCTCACAGCCAACAATGTGCTCGGCATCGAGATGGTGCTGATGAATGGCGAGGTGGTGCGGCTGGGCGGCAGTCACCTCGATGCGGAAGGCTACGACCTGCTCGGCGTCATGACCGGGTCCGAAGGGCTGCTCGGCGTCGTCACCGAGGTCACCGTGCGCATCCTGAAGAAGCCGGAGACGGCACGTGCACTGCTGATCGGCTTCCCGACCAGCGAGCAGGGCGGCCAGTGCGTTGCCGACATCATCGGCGCCGGCATCATCCCGGGCGGCATGGAGATGATGGACCGGCCGGCGATCCATGCGGCGGAAGATTTCGTTCATGCCGGCTATCCCCTCGATGTCGAGGCGCTGCTGATCGTCGAGCTCGACGGGCCGGGCGTCGAGGTCGATCATCTGATCGGGCTGGTCGAGGCGATCGCCTACAAGAACGGCTCGACCACCTGCCGCATTTCGCAGTCCGAACAGGAACGGCTGAGCTTCTGGGCCGGCCGCAAGGCGGCGTTTCCGGCCGTCGGCCGCATCTCGCCCGACTACTACTGCATGGACGGCACCATCCCGCGCAAGGAGCTGCCGCGCGTGCTCGCCGGCATGCGCGAGCTGTCGGAAAAATACGGTCTCGGCGTCGCCAATGTCTTTCATGCCGGTGACGGCAATCTGCATCCGCTGATCCTCTACGACGCCAACGTACCGGGCGAACTCGACAAGGCCGAAAGTTTCGGCGCCGATATATTGCGGCTCTGCGTCAAGGTCGGCGGCGTCTTGACCGGCGAACACGGTGTGGGCGTGGAAAAACGCGACCTGATGCCGGAAATGTTCACCCAGATCGATCTCGACCAGCAGATGCGCGTCAAATGTGCCTTCGATCCCAACCATCTGCTCAACCCGGGAAAAGTATTTCCGCAGCTGCGGCGATGCGCCGAGCTTGGGCGGATGCATGTGCACCGCGGGCAGGTGGCGTTTCCGGACATTCCGAGGTTTTGAGGGTGATGACGGCGCGTGAACACCCCCCTCTGTCCTGCCGGACATCTCCCCCTCAAGGGGGGAGATTGGCAGCTTGCGCGCCTCGCCCTTCCGTCATCATTGAAGATTGGCGAAGCCATATGCGACATCTGATCTCCCCCCTTGAGGGGGAGATGTCCGGCAGGACAGAGGGGGGCGCCAGGGAACTCGGCATATCCGAACTCGCATCTGGCGCGGTCTCTTCATGACCACCTTCACCCCGACCACCCCATCCGAAGTCCTCTCCACCATAGCCTGGGCCGTGGCGGAAGAGGCGCCGCTCGAACTCCTTGGCCATGGCTCCAAGCGTGGCATCGGCCGGCCGCTGCAAACCGAACACACGCTCGACCTGTCGAAATTATCTGACGTCACGCTCTATGAACCGGCTGAACTGGTGCTGTCGGCCAAGGCAGGCACACCGTTGGCCGAGATCGAAAAACTGCTGGCGGAAAACGGCCAGCAGCTCGCTTTCGAGCCGATGGATTACGGCCCGCTGCTTGGTGGCGAACCGGGCAAAGGTACGATCGGCGGTGTGCTCGGCGCTAACCTCTCCGGTCCGCGCCGGCTCAAGGCGGGGGCCGCGCGCGACCATGTCCTGGGCATCAATGTGGTGTCCGGTCGTGGCGAGGCCTTCAAGTCGGGCGGTCGCGTGGTCAAGAACGTCACCGGCTATGACATGTCGAAGCTGATGGCCAACAGCTGGGGCACGCTGGCCGTCTTCACCGACGTCACCTTCAAGGTGCTGCCGGCAGCCGAGACCGAAGTCACGCTCGCCATCCGTAGCCTGCTCGACGATGCCGCGGCCGCCGCCATGGCCCTGGCGCTTGGCTCGAGTGCTGAAGTGTCGAGTGCCGCCCACCTGCCGGAGCGGATCGCCGCGCGCGTCGCCAGCGGCAGTCTCGGCAGCGAGGCTGCCACGCTGCTGCGCGTCGAGGGTTTCGGCCCGTCGGTCGCCTACCGCATCGCCGCGCTGAAAACGCTGCTCGGCAATGCCGGCCCGCTGGAGGAGATTGGCGGCGAGGTTTCACGGCTGATCTGGCGCGACGTTCGCGATTGCAGGCCTTTCGCCGACGGCAGCGAGAAGCCGGTCTGGCGCATCTCGATGACGCCTTCTCAGAGCCACCAGATGGTCCTGACGCTGCGCATGCAGGCCGCCGTCAGCGCCTTTTATGACTGGCAGGGCGGACTGGTTTGGCTGCGCATGGAACAGGGCGATCCGGAAGCCGCTCTGCTGCGCGGGCTGTTGAGGAAACATGGCGGCGGCCATGCGACGCTGGTGCGCGCCGCACCCTCGCATCGCGCCGCTCTACCGGTGTTCGAGCCGCAGCCGCCCGCTCTTGCTGCACTATCGGTCCGCCTGAAACAGGAATTCGACCCCAAGAATATCTTCAATCCCGGCCGCATGGCCTAGGACATCAGCGATGCAGACCAATTTTTCGCTTGCCCAGCTTGCCGATCCGCATGTCGCGGAATCGGAAAAGATCCTGCGCAAATGCGTGCATTGCGGCTTCTGCACCGCGACGTGCCCGACCTATGTGACACTCGGCAACGAGCTCGATTCACCGCGCGGGCGCATCTACCTGATCAAGGACATGCTGGAAAAAGGCCGTCCGGCCGACAAGCAGATCGTCACCCATATCGATCGCTGCCTGTCGTGCCTTGCCTGCATGAGCACCTGCCCGTCGGGCGTCAACTACATGCATCTGGTCGACCATGCCCGCGCCCATATCCAGGAGACCTACAAGCGGCCACTGCTCGACCGCCTGACCCGCGCCATGCTGGCCTTCGTACTGCCCTATCCCCAGCGCTTTCGCGCCGCGCTCAAGCTGGCGAAGCTGGGCAAGCCGTTCATAGGCTTGTTCGACAAGGTTCCGGCGCTGAAGCCGCTCAGTGCGATGCTCAAGCTTGCGCCGGCGTCGATCCCGGCAGCTTCGCCGATAGGCTCGCCGGGCATCCATGTCGGGCAGGGGACCAAAAGAGGTCGTGTCGCCATCCTCACCGGCTGCGCGCAATCGGTGCTCGATCCCGCCATCAACGAGGCGACGATTTCGCTGCTGACGCGGCTCGGCGTCGAGGTCTTGGTGCCGCCGGGCGAAGGCTGTTGTGGTGCGCTGGTCCATCATATGGGGCGCGAACAGGCCGCGCTTGCCTCGGCGAGGCAGAATGTCGACGCCTGGACACGCGCCCTCGACCAGGGCGGGCTCGATGCCATCGTCATCACCGCCTCGGGCTGCGGCACGACGATCAAGGACTACGGTTTCATGCTGCGGCTCGACCCGGCCTATGCCGACAAGGCCGCACGCGTCTCGGCACTGGCCAAGGACGTTACCGAATATCTCTCGACCCTCGACCTGCCCGAACCGGTTCGCAAGCCGGGCACTGTCGTCGCCTATCACTCGGCCTGCTCGATGCAGCACGGCCAGAAGATCACCCGCCAGCCGAAAGAACTGCTGGCCAAGGCCGGCTTCATCGTGCGCGAGCCGCGCGAAGGGCATCTCTGCTGCGGCTCTGCCGGCACCTACAACATCCTGCAGCCCGAGATCTCGGCCAAACTGCGCGACCGCAAGGTGAAAAACATCGAGGCGACGGGGGCCTCGATCGTCGCCACCGGCAACATAGGCTGCATCACGCAAATCGCTTCCGCCGCGAAGATGCCGGTGGTGCACACGATAAAGCTGCTCGACTGGGCCTATGGTGGGCCGAAGCCGGAAGGTGTTCTGGAAGAAAGCCTGATCGCTGCGGAATAGGTCGCCCTGTCCTTACTCCGCCGCAAGCCTGTCGGCCGTACCGTAGGTCGCCTCATAAAGCGCGCGCTGGCGGCTGAGCGCGACCATGGTGTTGCGCAGCAGGATGGCGACCGTGATCGGGCCGACGCCGCCCGGCACCGGGGTGATCCAGGAGGCGACCTCGCGCACGCTTTCAGTGTCGACGTCGCCGACGATGCGGCTGGAGCCGTCGGGGGCGATTTCGGAATTGATGCCGATGTCGATGACGGCAGCGCCCGGCTTGACCATGTCGGCCTTGATCAGCCGCGGCTTGCCGACGGCAACGAACAGCGCATCGGCGCGCCTTGCATGGGCGGCGACCGATCGCGTCATGTGGTGGCAGACCGTCACCGTCGCGCCTTCGCTCATCAACAGGAAGGCGATCGGCTTGCCGACGATTTCCGAATGGCCGACGATGACGACTTCCAGTCCCTTGAGGTCGAGGCCGGTCTCCTTCAGCAGCTCGACCGAGGCGGCCGCCGTGCAAGGCGCGAGATCGAGCTGGTTGTAGACGATGTTGCCGATCGAGGCCGGATGCATGCCTTCGACATCCTTCAGCGGATGCACCGCCGCTTGCAGCGTCTTGATGGGGATATGCGCTGGCACGGGCCGCTGGATGATGATGCCGGTAACGCGCGGATCGGCATTCAGGCCGTGGATCGCAGCTTCCAACTCGCCTGCTGTGATGGTGGCGGGAAAGCGCCGTTCCTCGAAATCGATGCCGGCGAGCTCAGCCTTGGCGCGCTGGTTGCGCACATAGACGTCCACCGCATCGGTGTCGCCGACGGTGATCGAGATCAGCTTGGGCGGAAAACCCTCGGCTTTGGCGATCGCTGCGTCCTCGGCAACGGCGGCGATGATGCGCTGGGCGACCGGGCCGCCCTTGAGATAACGGCTGTCTTCGGACAGAGGCATGGGTGAACTCTTTTGTGGAACTTGCCACCGAGATAGCAAAAGAATGCGGCAAAGGGCAGCATGAAAGCGAACCGCTATGCCCGTTGCGCGACGCGTGGGTGGCCTTTTGCCCTCGATTTCTGCTCAAAACGGAAAGGGCAGCGCGGTTTCCCGTGCTGCCCTTCCTGACCGGCCGCATCCCCATACGGCCCGTCCCCCGTATCCCTAAACTGGCCTCGAAACGCGGACTGCTTTGCCGGCCAGGTGATTCGCAAGGACTATTATATCACCTCGACCGTGGTTCCGACATTGACCCGCTCATAGAGATCGACGACGTCCTCGTTGCGCATGCGGATGCAGCCCGACGACACCGCGCCGCCGATCGTCCACGGCTGGTTGGTGCCATGGATGCGGTATTCGGTGGTGCCGAGGTAGAGCGCACGGGCACCAAGCGGGTTCTCCATGCCGCCGGCAAGATAGGTCGGCAAATAGCGGCCCTTGGCGGCTTCGCGCTTGATCATCTGCGCCGGCGGGCGCCAGTCCGGCCACTCGCGCTTGTTGGTGATCTTGTGCGTACCCGACCATTCGAAGCCCGGCTTGCCGGTGCCGACGCCATAGCGCCTTGCCTTGCCGTTCTTCTCGACCAGGAAGAGGAAATTCTGCGTGGTGTCGATGACGATCGTGCCCGGCTTCTGGCCTCCGTCATAGTCGACTTCCTGCGGCAGGTAGATCGGGTTGATCTGGGGACGCGCGACCATGCGCTTGGCCGGCGGCTGCACCGCCGCCGTCTGCACCCGGTCGGGCTGCGCCGGGCGCAGGCGTCGCTGCTGCTGCACCACCTGCCGGTTCTGGCGCACGATGCCGGGCGCATGGCCAAGCTGCAGCACCCAGGGTGCGGAAAGGTCGGGGCTCACCATCACCGGCGGCCTGTCGGCATAGCGGTCGCCGGCGGTTGAGGGTGTGACGCCGGCGGCAAACACAGCCACGGCGCCGAGCACGGGAAACAACACTGTCTTCATCGTAACGCACCTTGATCGTCTGATACAAACGGGTGGAAACGTCCTCCCGGTTCGGCGATCATTGGCGCGCAAGCAGCAACCGAAACATGAATCGGAATGCGTAAAATGCGGCTTTGTCAGTAAACCTTTTGGTGTGGTTACCGCCGGGTTCACGAATCTGGTAAAGCCGCAGTAAATGCCGCGCAAAGCGCGTTAACGAACGGATTTTGGCCTATGGACAAGGAACACACCGGCCTGCTCGCCGGCCCCGACGGTGTCGCGCGCTGCTTCTGGCACGGCAATCTGCCCGACTATCTGCACTATCACGATCATGAATGGGGCCGGCCTGTGGCCGACGACCGCAGGCTGTTCGAAAAGATCTGCCTGGAAGGCTTTCAGTCGGGCCTGTCGTGGCTGACCATACTGCGCAAGCGGGAGAATTTTCGCGAAGCCTTCGCCAATTTCGAATTCGACAAGGTAGCAAGCTTCACCGACAAGGATGTCGAGCGCCTGCTCGGCAATGCCGGCATCATCCGCCATCGCGGCAAGATCGTCTCGACCATCAACAACGCCAGGCGCGCCCGCGAAATGGTGGACGAATTCGGCTCACTGGCCGCCTGGTTCTGGAAGTTCGAACCCGGCAAGGACGAGCGGCCGCAAATCGTCGACCTCGCCCATCTGCGCGCGAACCCGACAACGGCCGTCTCGGTGCGGATCTCGAAGGAGCTGAAGAAGCGCGGCTGGAGCTTTGTCGGCCCGACCACGGTCTACGCCTTCATGCAGGCCATGGGCCTGGTCAACGACCACCTCGAGGGCTGCGCCTGCCGCCAAGAGGTCGAGAAGCAGCGGAAGGCTTTCAGGCGGCCGAAATAGGCTCAGGTGCCGTTGGCGCTGGCCAGCACCAGGCCGGCGACGATCGCCACCACCGTGGCCAGGGTCGGATAGATCACCAGCAGGCCGGTCATCAACGCGTCGCGCATGGATGGTCCCTTGCCGGTGTCGGCGGGTACTTCGAACGGTCCGGCAGCCTGGCTGACCATTCTCGGGACGTTGATGTCGGCCGGGCGCAAGCGTGCGGACAATCCGGCATCGCTGTCGATGGCATGGAATCTTGCTGTGCTGGTCATGGCCGCGAACCCCTCATTCCCGCGCTTTATCGGCGGCGATTGTGTCGGCACGATGCCGCACGCATGGCGGGATTGTTTCATTTGCGGTCCGGATTGGTTTCAAGGAGGTGCGGCGTCGCCTTCTCTCATCGGCAGCGCCAGAGGTCTGACCCTTGCCGCATCCGACCTCTTCGGTTAGGACACCCGCGTTGCGAAAATCGCAACATTGCCGACCTGCAAGCATCATAAAACGCCGAGCAAACACCCCATGGCCGATAAATCGGAAAAGACGAAAGCGCGACTGCCGCGCGGCTTTGCCGACCGCAGCGCCGAGGACATCCGCGCCGTCGAGAAGATGATGGCGACGATCCGCTCGGTCTATGAGCTTTACGGCTTTGAGCCGGCCGACCAGCCGCTGATCGAATACACCGATGCGCTCGGAAAATTCCTCCCCGACCAGGACCGGCCGAACGAAGGCGTGTTCTCCTTCCAGGATGACGACGACCAGTGGCTGTCGCTGCGCTACGACCTGACCGCGCCGACGGCGCGTTATGTCGCCGAGAATTACGAGCGGCTGCCAAAACCTTACCGCAGCTATCGCTCAGGCTGGGTGTTCCGCAACGAGAAGCCCGGCCCCGGCCGCTTCCGCCAGTTCATGCAGTTCGATGCCGACACGATCGGCACGCCGGGTGTGGCCGCCGACGCCGAAATGGCCATGATGATGGCCGACGTCATGGAAGCGCTGGGCATCAAGCGCGGCGACTACGTCATCCGCGTCAACAACCGCAAGGTGCTGGATGGCGTGCTGGAGGCGATCGGCCTTGGCGGCGAGGAGAATGCCGGCCGCCGGCTGACGGTGTTGCGTGCGATCGACAAGCTCGACAAGCTCGGGCCGGAAGGCGTGAAGCTTTTGCTTGGCCCGGGCCGCTGGGACGGCGGCAAGGAGGGCGAAGGCGACTTCGCCAAGGGCGCCGGGTTGAACAACGGGCAAGCCGAGGCGGTTCTTCTCGCGACTGCGAGGACTATACAGGCCGGCCAGGATTCCATGGTCAGTTCGAACGCGATCTACCAGGAAGGCGTCGGCGAACTCGCCACGATTGAAGCGCTGGTCAGGGCGGCCGGATATGACGAAGACCGGATTGCCATGGACCGCTCGGTCGTGCGCGGCCTCGAATACTACACCGGCCCTGTCTTCGAAGCCGAGCTTCTGGCCGAAATCCCCAACGAAGACGGCCAGATCGTGCGCTTCGGTTCGGTCGGTGGCGGCGGGCGCTATGATGGCCTCGTCTCGCGCTTCCGTGGCGAGCCGGTGCCGGCAACCGGTTTTTCCATCGGCGTCTCCAGGCTGATGACCGCGCTGAAGAACCTCGGCAAGCTTGATGCCTCGGACGTGATTGCGCCGGTCGTCGTGCTGGTGATGGACAAGGACACCGACAGCCTCGGCCGCTACCAGAAGATGGTGGCGGAGCTGCGCGCCGCCGGCATTCGGTCCGAAATGTATCTCGGCGGCGCCGGCATGAAGGCGCAGCTCAAATATGCCGACCGCCGCGGCTGTCCGGTCGCCATCATCCAGGGCGGCGACGAGCGCGCCAAGGGCGAGCTGCAGATCAAGGATTTGATCGAAGGCGCGCGCATGTCTGCCGAAATATCAGACAACGCCGAATGGCGCGCCGCACGCCCGGCGCAGGTGACGGTGGCGGAGGGCGAGCTGGTCGTCGAGGTGAGGAAGATATTGGCGGCGCAGGCTGAGGAGAGGGCGCGTGGCAAGTAGAGGCCGCGTTGGCGCCTCTGGTTTGGGACCAGAGGGTCGTGCAGCACTGAGGTCAGCAAGTTGACCTCCCGCACCCCCGCCATCTCCACCGACATCACCAACCTTTTCGCCACGCGCAACACGCATGCGGTCGAGGTCGCCATATTGCAGCCGGCGGACCCGTTCCTCGACATGGCCGGCGAGGATCTGCGCCGCCGGATTTTCCTGACCGAAAGCGAGACCGGCCAGACATTGTGCCTGCGGCCGGAATTCACCATCCCGGTCTGTCTCGACCACATCAGCTCGCAGGCCGGCACGCCGCGCCGTTATTCCTATCTGGGCGAGGTGTTTCGCCAGCGCCGCGAAGGCGGCAACGAGTTCTTCCAGGCCGGCATCGAGGATCTCGGCGACCGCGATACCGCGCAAGCGGATGCCCGCTCGGTGGCCGACGCGCATGCGCTGCTGTCGCTGGTGCTGCCTGGCCAGGCATTGGCGATCACGCTTGGCGACCAGACCATTTTCGAGGCGGTGCTGGCCGCCCTTGGGCTGCCGCGCGGCTGGCGCATGCGTCTTGCCCGCGCTTTCGGCTCGGCGCCGATGCTTGAGGCGGCACTCGCCGATCTCGCCAACCCGCCGCGCAACAGCCAGCTCTCAGGTCCGGTCGCCGCTCTGGTCCTCGACGGTGATCTGGACGGTCTTTCCGCCCATATCGCCAGCGGCATGGAAGAGGCCGGCCTGTCGGCGTCCGCCGGACGCTCGCCGTCCGACATTGCCCGGCGGCTGATCGAGAAAGCCGAATTGCGCAGCGTTCGGCTGTCGAGCGAGGCGTTTTCCGCGCTGAAGGATTTTCTGGCGATCGACGTTCCGCTTAATGGTGCGGCCCAGGCACTGGAGACCTTCGCCACCGGCGCAGGGCTGTCGCTCGATGTCGCGCTGGAAAAGTTCGCTGCCCGCGCCAAGGCGATCGAAGCGCATGGCTTGCCGGCCGATAAAATCCGCTACGACGCCGCGTTCGGCCGCCCGCTCGACTACTACACCGGCCTGGTTTTCGAAATCGCGGCGGACAATGGCGACCGGCCGCTGGTCGGCGGCGGCCGCTATGACCGGCTGCTGACCTTGCTTGGCGCCAAGACGCCGATCCCCGGCGTCGGCTTTTCCGTCTGGCTCGACCGCATCGAGGCATTGCGGGAGACGGCGCCATGATCACGCTGGCGATCCCGTCGAAAGGCCGCCTGAAAGAGCAGGCGCTGGACGTGCTGGCCAAAGCCGGGTTGGCCGTCAGCCTGCCCGGCGACGAGCGCAAATACCACGCCCGCGTCGAGGGCCTGGACGACGTCGAAGTGGTGTTCCTGTCGGCTTCCGAAATATCAGGCGAGATCGGCCAGGGTGCCGTCGATCTCGGCATCACCGGCGAGGACCTGGTGCGTGAAAACCTTGCCGACTGGGAGAGCCGCGCCGAAATCGTCGCCCGTCTCGGCTTCGGCCATGCCGATGTGGTGGTTGCCGTGCCGGACATCTGGCTCGACGTCGACAGCATGGCCGACCTCGACGACGTCGCCGCCGATTTTCGCCAGCGCCATGGCCGGCGGCTGCGCATCGCCACCAAATACTGGCGGCTGACCCAGCAATTCTTCTCGCAGAAGCACGGCATCCAGGTCTACCGCATCGTCGAGAGCCTGGGGGCCACCGAAGGTGCGCCGGCGGCGGGTCTGGCCGATGTCATCGTCGACATCACAACCACCGGCTCGACGCTGCGCGCCAATCATCTCAAGGTGCTGGGCGATGGCCTCGTCCTGCGCTCGCAGGCTTGTCTCGTGGCGTCCAGGAAGACACGGGCGGCGGCCGATGAAGCGGTCCTGCGCGACATCGCGGCGAAGATGGCGACTGCGGTCGGATAGCGGCGGGCCTTCGCCCGCTGCCCCTCAGGGCTCCGAACCGGCTTGAAAACCCTCACGGCGGCCGTCCCGCGGTGTCGGTAGCCTTGCGCCGGGGCCTTCCTGTATAGGAATTATTTCCTTGACTGGTGAGGGCAGCTATGCTACATTTTTGCCCATGGTGCTGATTTGCGCCAGTGACCGCCGCCCAGGCGGGTTTTTGCGTTTGATGTTCATCAACCAACGAAGGCCCCGAAGCGTCGTGGGCCGGATCGTTGCCCTGCCACGACTATCGGCGGGATTTTCACCACCCCCTCAGGCTGATAGGCTCGGCCAATCCCGGGAGGAGAGAGCGATGCCGGTCAATCTCGACGAGCTGAAGAATGCCAGCAATCTGCGCGGACGCGGAGCGCGAGCGGGCGGTGTCTTCGTCGCACCCGTCGATGGTAGGGCGCATGTCTCTGGCGAACGCAGCGTGCCGCTGCTCGACAAGACCATCCCCGCGCTGTTTTCCGACACGGTCAGCAAATACGGCACGCTCGACGCCGCCGTCTTCGTCGACCAGGACAAGCGCTTCACCTGGAGTGAACTTTCGGACACGGTGGATGCGCTGGCCGCCGGCTTCCTGGCACTGGGCTTGGCAAAGGGCGATCGCGTCGGCATCTGGTCGCCCAACCGCTGGGAATGGCTGGTGACGCAGTTCGCCACCGCCCGCATCGGCCTGATCCTGGTCAACATCAACCCGGCCTACCGGTTGACCGAGCTCGACTATGCGCTGAACAAGGTCGGCTGCAAGGCGCTGGTCACCGCTGCCAGGTTCAAGACGTCAGATTATCTCGGCATGATCGAGACGCTGGCACCCGAGATCGCCAAGGCCACGCCGGGCAAGCTCAAGGCACAAAAACTGCCGGCGTTGAAGATCGTCATCCGCATGGGTGACGAGAACTCGCCCGGCATGTTCAATTTCGGTGATGTGCTGGCCATGGCCGGGCGTGACGAGCATGACAGCCTCGACCGCATCTCGGAGAAGCTGAAGCCGGGCGAAGCCATCAACATCCAGTTCACCTCAGGCACCACGGGAGCCCCCAAGGGCGCGACGCTGACCCACGGCAACATCGTCAACAACGGCAACTTCGTCACTTCGGCGATCAAGCTGACCGCCGACGACCGGCTCTGCATACCGGTGCCGCTCTACCACTGCTTCGGCATGTCGATGGGCACGATGGGTTGCGTCTCGAAAGGCGCCACCATGGTTTTCCCGGGAGAAGGGTTCGACGCCGGCGCCACGCTGAAGGCGGTGGCTCAGGAACGCTGCACCGGGCTCTATGGCGTACCGACCATGTTCGTTGCTCTGCTGGATCATCCGGATTTTTCCGCCTTCGATCTCTCCAGCCTGCGCACCGGCATCATGGCCGGTTCGCCATGCCCGATCGAGGTGATGAAAAAGGTGGTGTCGCTGATGCATATGGAACAGGTGACCATCGCCTACGGCATGACCGAGACCAGCCCGGTGTCGTTCCAGAGCGGCGTCGACGACCCCCTGGAAAAGCGCGTCTCGACCGTCGGGCGCATCCACCCCCATGTCGAGGTCAAGGCGGTCGATGCCGATGGCGCTACAGTTGCGGTCGGCGTACCGGGTGAGCTTTGCACGCGCGGCTATTCGGTGATGAAGGGTTACTGGGACGACGACGACAAGACCCGCGAGGCGATCGACGCCGACGGCTGGATGCACACCGGCGACCTCGCCACCATCGACGCCGGGGGCTATTGCAACATCGTCGGTCGGGTCAAGGACATGGTCATCCGCGGCGGCGAGAACGTCTATCCCAGGGAGGTCGAGGAATTCCTCTACCGCCATCCAAAGGTCAAGGAGGTGCAGGTGTTCGGTATTCCCGACGCCAAATATGGCGAGGAGCTGTGCGCCTGGATCGTGCTCAAGCCCGGCCAGATCGCCACCGAGCAGGAGGTCAGAAACTTCTGCGCCGGCCAGATCGCCCATTACAAGATCCCCCGCCACATCCGCTTCCGCACCGAATTGCCGATGACGGTGACCGGCAAGCCGCAGAAGTTCCTGATGCGCGAGGCGATGGTGGAGGAACTGGGCTTGGTGACGCAGAAGACGGCGTGAACGGGTGAACGCTTCGATCTGTCGGTGCGCGAATGCAGCCACGGTTCGCAGCAGCGCGCAGGGGCTTGCATGAGCGGTTTCGGACGTTCGGTGACTTCATATGCGATGCCGCTGGCCGCCTTGGTCATGGCTGTCGCCGTCAGGGCAGGCGGGCTGTCGGCGGACGAAGGTTCGCTGGGCGTCAGGATACTCGTCGGAGCGCTTTCGAGTGCGATCATGTTCACCACCATTTTCGTGGTGCTCGACCACGCCGAGGCGGTGGCTCGGCGTGTAGGAGAGCCCTACGGCACATTGGTGCTGACTTTTGCCGTGACGGCAATCGAGGTGTCGATCATCGTTTCCATGATGCTGCATGGAGAGAACAACCCTACGCTTGCACGTGAGTCCGTCTTTTCAACGGTGATGATTGCATCTACCGGCGTCGTCGGCACGTGTCTCGCGCTTGGCGGCTGGCGCCATCGCAAGCAGGCAATTGTTCGACAAGGGACCAGCGCATATTTGGCGGTTCTGATCGCGCTGACCATCATGACGCTTATTCTGCCGACCTACACACAAGCTACGGGGCCGGGCACATTTTCGGCAGCTCAACTTGGCTTTGTGAGCGTGCTTTCGGTGCTGCTTTATGCAAGTTTTGTGTTCGCGCAGACTGTCCGCCACCGGGAAGACTTTGTCGAAGGGCAGGCCCACGGCGTTTCGCTGCGGACTGCTCCGCACGAAAGCGTCTTTGCCGGCGCATTGCTGCTTTTGATCGGCCTGATCGGCATTGTCATGCTCGCCGAGCAGGTCGCGGCAAGCGTCGAAGATACGCTCGTTGCCTACCAGGTGACCCAGGCTGACAGCATTGTGGGGGCAATGATCGCCGGGCTGGTGTTGATGCCGGAGGCCATTTCGGCGGTTCGCGCTTCACTCAACAATGAGCTGCAACGCGGTTTGAATGTCGCGATGGGTTCCGCTTGCGCCACAATCGGTTTGACAATACCGGCGGTCGCAGCCGCCAGCCTGCTGACGGGCAGAGGGTTAACCCTGGGGCTTCCAGCGACTGACACAGTGCTTTTGATTTTAGCGCTCTTCATATGCAATGTGAGCTTTAGTACTGAAAGAACAACATTCTTGACGGGTGCTGTCCATATCGTGGTATTTCTTACATATGTATTTCTTATATTTGTGCCATGAACTCTGGCCCAGGTTGGCGCTTGAGGGCTGGCTCGCGCTGCGGCTGGGCAATGGCCGACGTCGGCCGGGTCAAGGACATGGTCATCCGCGGCGGCGAGAACGTCTATCCTAGGGAGGCCCGAAAAATCGGAGGCTTTCGCATACGCTGTCAGCTTCAGGGGAACAACCATCGACCTGAGGGCAATCCCGGTCCCATATCTCAAACGGAGACTCTGTGCGTTTCAACCGGAGTGTATCGGGTTAGATTCTCCACGCCGGTCGATGTGACGACGAAGCAATCCCCCAGGTTGGCACCTGCGACCGAGGGCTCTAGCCACTGCGAGTGCAACACAAAGACCATTCCCGGTTCCAAGCGATCAAAATTGTTCGAAGATATGTTGTAAAGAGGCATGCCTGGCATAGAAACCTCGTGACCTAGGTTGGGGTTGTGCGGCCCCCTTTGCGCCGGATAGATATGGTCCAGGCGACGACCCTGACGTTCCCAGTCAGCATCCGGAACATACTGCCGCAGGATCTCCCTTGCCGACCCGTCTGGCATCGACTCCCAGTTGAAGGGCATCGTTCTAGCCTCTGCGTCAGGGAGATATCCGAGTTCTATGAATGGGGAGAACGAGGCCTCGTTGATATCGCGCAACAGAACACCAGGGCGAGCCATAGCGGTGGCGCGTCGAACGCCTTCCGCGCACATCTCCAGGACCTCCTCCTGCTTGGCGCTGATCTTGCCAACGGCAATCATCCGGGAGGATTGCGCGAAGTAGCCTCGATACGTGACATTTGAAACGTAAAGATTTATCAGATCGCCTGGAGCCACAATATGTCCGTAAGGTCGCCCGCAGTGGGTGCCAAACGGGTTGATACCAATCTGATAGCCGTCGCCCGTCTCTCCCCCTCGAGACAACTGCGCAAAGGTAAAGGCGGCATAGATTTCGTAGTCTGTCACCCCGGGCCGGATGACATGATACGCGGCCTGGATGCCGATATCGATGAGTTGCCCTGCTGCGCGAAACAGTTCGATCTCCCTGGGGGATCGAACACGCTGCATTCGGTCGACAATGCCGTTCTCGGCTGAGAACTCGACATCGGGACATGCGGCGCCCAGTTTTGCCCAGTAAGGCGCGGATGTGTGGTCGCCGATCAGCCCAATTCGTCCACTATCCAGTCCCATCTTGGCCAGGATGTCGCGAACCGAGGTCACTGCCTTCTGAATCGGCACCCCTGGCCTGTCCGCATATTCGCGGCCCCAGCAGCCGACCTGCCATATCTTGTCTACCAGCAGAGGTTCTCCAGCCGGCGGAAGCACGACCGAGTCACTGAAGAAGGATACGAGCTGCAGGCCCTTGTCGATATCGGTCGGAATGATCAGAAGGCCTTCGCGCGACCAATCGCAGATGTAGCGCAAATACGAGTTCGAGGTGTGATACCAGCCGACATCGTCGGTATGGACGATGAGCGCGTCATACTCACCAACGACCGCCGCACGCCGGATGCGTCGCAACCGGTCGACGAATTCAGCTTCAGGCAAGGGATCGACGGGTATGAAATCGAAACTCGGCTCGAACCCCTCGAGCAGCTTTTCTGTCCTGTTTGAAAATGCATAATGTCCCATCGATCCCTCAGACGCTTGGCACGTGAAACAGCATCAGATGCTGATGGTGTCGATGATGTCGTTGTAGGCGACCGGCGCATCGATGAGCCCGTACGCGGCAATCATACCCTGATAGCGCATGAACGGTTCGCGCCTCACCGACATATCGGCGGACCAAGTTTGGTGTGAGCGCATTCGCTGCACTGCTGCGGTTAAAACGGGGATCGGTATGGTTTGAAAATCAGGAGAGATCAGGTTCGCGATTTCCTCCGGCGTATGGGCGCCGATCCACTCGCTGGCTTCGGATAGCGCACGAACGAAACTGGTCAGTTCCGTCCTGTTTCCTGCCAGGAACCGGGGGGTCGTGTAGTAAACGCTCCAAGGCACCTCCCCGGCAACCACCGATAGGTCTGCGGCCAGGTGGAACCCCTCCATGAGAAGCGCGTCGGCAAGCGGCGAATAGGTCAGATAGAAATCGGTAAAGCCACCCCGCCATAGCCGGGTTGTGGTGGCTTCATCGAGGTCGCGGATGAACTGAATACGGCTGAGATCGATACCACTTTCGCGCAGCACACCTTTTAAAAACATCCACTGACTCGTCGAGCCGGCGGGAAGAAGGACTTTCTTCTCGTAAAGATCGCTCCATTGGAAATTGAGATATGGCTCGCGCGCGATCAGTACTTGAGTGTTGAATCCGCAGAGTTGGGTGAAGATGCGCAACTCTTCCAGCCTGCCGCGATACATCAACGGAATCCACACGCCGCCCCGCGCGATGTCTGCCTTGCCCTCGGCCAACACATCGGCAAGCCACGAACCGCCCGGACCGGAATCGTAGTTTACCTCGATCGCAAGCCCCTGACGTTCGAACAGACCCAGATGCTCGGCAACGTGGTGAGGAACATATGTGAGGTGTTCTTCCGCGATCAGGCGAATGGTCTTCATTCTGGAACTCCTTGGGGTTCTGTGTGTCAGCAGCTATCGGCGCGAACTGGTTGCCTCGACGCGTCGGCTGGCGATTTCGTAACCAACGGCAATGAGCTGGGTCAGCGCGACAATCACCACGGCCAACGCACTGATTTCTGGAGTCAAGCCCACGCGTATGCGGCCGGCCAGTACGGTCGTGAGCGTTTTGTCGGCCAGGATGGTGAATGTCGTGGCGTTGAATTCCTCCACCGAAGACAACAGCGCGAGCACGGCCGATGAGGCAAGTGCCGGACGAAGGAACGGCAGTGTGATGCCAAAGAAAATCTGCAGTGGAGTTGCACCGAGATCCAGGGCGGCTTCCTCTTGGCTTCGGTCAAAGCGCTGCAGTCGAGCGAGAACAATCAGCATGCACAGGCTGGAGATGAAGGTGGTCTGCGCGATGACGCTGAGGAGCAGCCCGTTATAGAGATAGCTTAGCCCGGCCTGACGGGTGATCTCCCGCCAGAAGACCACGGTGGCAACCCCGGTAATGATCCCGGGCGTCAGCATTGGGGAAATAACGACGAGGTAGTAGATCGATCGGAATCTCGCCTGGAGCTGATTCATGACGATCGCCGCCGCGAGACCGATAGGCACTGACAGAGCCGTGACGGCGACGGCGATGATGATGCTGTTGCGCAACCCTTCCAGCAGATCGCTGCTGGTCGTGAGCTTGCGGAACCAAGCCAAGGTAAAACCCTCGATCGGCCAGGCTTGCGGATAGCTCGGAGTGTTGAAGGCCGAGAGGCCCATGACCGCCAGCGGCGACAAGAGCAGCAGCATGAACAATCCCAGGTAGATGCGGAAAGCTACGCGATGCATCGGTTCGGCTTTCATCGCGCGATCTGCCCTAGTCTCAGCCTGAACAGCCGCAGGGTCACCAGGACGAAAATCACGCAGCTCACCAGGAGAATGAACGCGTAGGCGGCACCTTGAGGCCAGTTCAGGGCCTGATAGAACCGGTTGTAGATGACGGGAGTGAACCACAAGGTCCGTGGGCCGCCGAGCACGAGCGGTGCCGCCAGTGATCCGACGCAGAACATGAATGTCAGCGAGCAGCCGGACGCAATTCCAGGCTTCGCATGCGGCATGGCGACGAATGCGTGAACATGCCACCACGGCGCGCCCAGATCCCTGGCAGCCTCTATCTGGCTCTTCTCCAGGCTCTCCAGCGCATTGTAGAGCGTGAACACCATCACCAGGATGCAGGAATAGCTGAGGCCCCAATACAGACCGACATTGTTGCCGATGAAATCCACCGGCTCCGTCAAAATACCGGTGCCGATCAGGACGTTGTTGACGATGCCGGAATTGGACAGCAGCAGGCGTATCGCGAATACGCGCAAAACCTCGTTCACCCAATATGGCAATATCAAAAAAGCAATGAGGCGGCGAAGCGTGCGCGGATACGCGGACTGCGCCATGAAATATGCAATCGGATAACAGAGTAAAAAATTGAATATGGTTATGCAAACGCTCGCGACAATAGTCGCGACATAGGCGTTAAGGTGTAGAAAATTGAACAAATCGGTGCTGCCTGGCGGCCCGAACAAGAAATACCGATAGTTATCCAAAGTATAATGATCATCCGGGCCGCCGGCCTGCCTGGGCGGCAGATTTGGGCGGAAAGACAAATCCACCATGGCAATCTGGGGAAAAATAATGGTGACGAATATCCATATGAAAGTGGCAAGGACCAGGTAGGTGGCGACAATGGCGCCGTTTCGCTCCAGGAATCCCTGGCCCCGCACCGTGCCCGACCGGCGGTCGTACCGGCTGCTGCCCAGGATCAGCAGGACCACCGTAGTCAGCGGCAGCAGAAAAATCACATACAGGACGACCTGGCTCCTCATGAGCCGCTCCCGTCGGCAGCCATGATTATCCCATCAGCCCGATCGAGGCCGACATGGATCCGTTCGCCCGCGACAGGCGCAAATGTCCTGCTCGTGGTCGCGCGCGCCAGCATGCGCTGGCCAGCGTCCGTTCTAAGCACTATTTGCGAGGTGCTTCCTTCGTAGGACACCTCGGTGACCTCCCCCGAGAAACTGAAATCACATGCTGAGTCTTGCAACCTCAGAGTCTCCGGCCGAATGAAGAACGCGGCCTGATCTCCTTGCCGCAGTGTTCCCGTGGTTCGACCCGCAAGATTCCCCAGTGGCGTCGCTATCACTGCCTCGGCGCCCGACACTTTTTTGACCCGCCCGTGGATCACATTGTTCTCGCCCACGAACGACGCGACGAAAGGGGTCTTCGGGTCGCAATAAACAGATCTGGCCGTTCCGACTTGTTCGATGCGACCGGCATTCATGACGGCGATGCGATCCGACATGGCCAACGCTTCGCCTTGATCGTGCGTTATGTAGATGAAGGTTATGCCGATCCGCTGCTGGATCGCTCGCAGTTCTGCCCGCATGTGCTGACGCAGTTTCAGATCCAGTGCCGAAAGCGGCTCGTCCAGCAAGAGGACCGACGGTTCCACCGCAAGAGCTCGTGCGATAGCCACACGCTGCTTCTGCCCTCCCGACAACTCGGCAATCATTTTCTTGCCCTGGCCAGGCAAGGAAACGAGATCGAGCAGGCGCTCGACGGCGGCATCTCGTGTCGGCCGGGGAACACCGCGAACACGTAGGCCATAACCGATGTTGTCGGCGACCGTCATCAAAGGAAACAAGGCCAGATTCTGAAAGATCAATGCGGTCGGCCGCTTGTTGGGACCGCCGCCTTTCATGTCCACCCCCCCCGATCTTGATCTGTCCGACGGTCGGCTCCATGAAACCCGAAATGGTTCGCAGCAGGGTGGTTTTTCCACATCCCGAAGGCCCGAGGAAACTGAAGAACTCGCCGGATTCAATTTTCAGATTTGTGCGGTGGACTGCCACGAAATCGCCGAACCGGACCTCCAGTTCCGACAACTCGACAGATCCTCGTCCCGGTGCGGCATCGGACACGCCAGAAATGTGCAACACAGTCCCTCTGCTTTTGAGTCTAGCTGTAGTCAGGTTGCCGGCCCGCCCCGGGCCGATCAACCCGCCCTTGGTTGCTAGGCTGCCTTGAACTTTTCGGCGTACTCGTTGCGCGCCGCCCCATACCAGCCGGGCTCTTCCGGGCGGCTCCAAAGTTTCGACAAGGCATCTTCAGGATAGGCCTCGGCAAAACTCTTCTTGGTTTCGGCCGAAAGAAAAGCATCAGCTCCCTTCATGACACCATTATAGCCGGAACCCTCCGCCACCATGGCCGAGACCTCGGGCGTATAAAGGAATTTGAGAAACTCGTAGGCCTGTTCAACATTTTTGGACGCGGCGACCACGGACAGCCCGTCTATCCAGGATTGAGCCCCTTCCTGCGGAGCCATGTACTGAATTGGCTTGCCTTCCTTCTTCAATGAAAGTGCCGGCCCGTCCCACACTTGGCCGATGACGCATCCATTCTCCATGAAACCGGACTTGACCAAGTCGGACGTGTCGAAAAACTGCTTGATCTGCGCTTTGTGAGCGACGGCAAACTTCAGAATTTCATCGAAAATCTTCCTCATCGTCGGCTCGTCTTTGTAGCTGTCGAGCATACGATTTGACGGCAGCTTTCCCGATGCATCGAACCAAAGGCCAATTCCAAGCAGCAGCGTGTCCGGCTTGCCTTGCACTTTGCCGACATATTCTTCCCGCCACAGGGTACCGTAGCTCAGCGTCTTGTAGTCGAGCTTCGTCAGGTCGCTACGCCAACCGATGGCTTCCGTGCCCCAGCAATGCGGCAAGCTGAAAAGTCCTTCCGCAGACTGCCAGGCTTTCATTCCCTGCATTACGGCCGGCAAGATATCGTCGATGGGGATCTTGTTTGGGTCGATCGGCGCCAATACCCCAAGATCCTTGAACTGCGCAGCCCGATCGACCGTGGGTTGGCATAGATCGAAACCCTCACCCTCGGTCGCCATGAGCTTGTTCATCTGCTCCTCGTTGGACGAGAACGGCGTGATTTTGATCTCGATGCCGGTTGCGGCCGTGAACTTCTTGGTGACCGAGTCGGGCAACTCCTCGGCCCAACCGAGCACATTCACCTGACCGGACGATGCCCTTGCTCCGCGAATGAAGAGGGGCGAGGCCAATGCGGTGGCTCCCGCGGCGACAATCCCGTTCAATACGGTGCGTCGGCTCACCTGGTTCGCGGCCAGCAGGGTGGCCATAGTTGAGTTTGCGACAGGATCTCTGTTCATTGTTACCCTCTTTTGGTTGAAGCGATCTCGTTGGAGTCTGGATCGTATCGAACATTGTGAACAAAATTTTCCACTCACGTCAACAATCTTTTTCCACAATCGAGAAAAGGCGTGATCTACTGATAACGAAACGTAGGCCGGTGAAGAGGGCTCCGGGTAGGGAAATAGCCCAAAAAGCGATCCCAATCAGGCAACTCGCTTGACAGGCGGTACAATTGTTTACAATCTAGCATGAGATTGTATTCGATTTTCCCTTTCCGGCCGCACCTTCCGACGCATCCAAGTTTCCCTCGAAGGCACAATGAAAATTCTCATCATCAATCCGAACACGACAGCCTCGATGACGGCAACGATCGATATAGCGGCGCGACGGGCGGCGAGCGTGTCGACGACGATCGTGACCGTCAACCCGCAAGATGGGCCACCAAGTATCGAGGGTTATTATGATCAGGCCTTTGCCGTTCCCGGCCTCATCGGCGAGATTATTCGTCATCGCGGCACCGCCGATGCGGTGATCATTGGATGCTTCGACGATACCGGGCTCGATGCGGCGCGGTGCACGACCAGAGCACCGGTGCTGGGGATTGGCGAGGCCGCATTCCACATGGCCAGCCTGATTGCCGGGCGCTTTGGAGTTGTAACCACACTCCGGCAGTCCATTCCCTCGATCGAACAGAACCTCATCCGGTATGGACTATCGGTCCGTTGTACGGGCGTCCGGGCGTGTGATGTTCCTGTCCTGGAGCTGGAGCGTCCGAATTCCAACGCGCACGATCGCATTGCGAAGGAAATCAAGCGGTCGATTGACGAGGACGGGGCCGAGGCGATCATCTTGGGCTGCGCAGGAATGGCCGACCTTGCTCTGGCGCTTACCCACCAGGTGGGCGTTCCGGTTCTCGAAGGTGTATCTTGCGCTGTGCGGCTTTGCGAAGGTCTTGTCCATCTGGGCCTATTGACGGCCGTGCAAGGCGGATATCAACGACCTCGGCCCAAATCGTTCGCCGGGATGTTTTCTCCTTTCTCTCCGGTCGGCTAGCTCGGGCGTGGTGGAAGAACTGGTATTTCGGCATGCAAGATCTTACGTGCTACGCATGAATTGTGCACATCCCAGGCCATGATTGTGGATTTTTGCACTCACTCATGATAGCCAGACAAAATCTGAGAGATCGCCAACCGAGCATGAAGTCACCAAATCAAGGTCAACAATCTGGGGATGCGCAACTCGCGCGCTGGAGCCCGGTATACCGAGCACTAAGCGAAGCGATCATCAGCCATCGTATCCCCCCTGGGACGAAGCTTCCCGAGGACGAGCTCTCGTCGATTTATTCCGTAAGCCGGGCCTTGGTTCGTCAGGCATTGCAGGCCCTTTCTCATGATCGGCTTGTTCGTCTGGAGCCGAACCGTGGTGCTTTTGTCGCCCAGCCGACAAAACAGGAAGCACGAGAGGTATTCGAAGCTCGCGCGCTTATAGAGCCAAAGGTGGCCGCGCTTGCCGCTGAAGTGGCAAAGCCGGCGGCCATCAAGCAATTGCGGCACCATCTGACCATGGAGCACGAAGCCCTGCATGCCAATCAGGACGGCGAAGCGATCGTTCTGTCCGCGAGGTTCCACCTCGCGATCGCCGACATCGCTGGGCACGCCACCCTTGCGGGTTTTGTCAAGGATCTCTTATCGAGATCTTCTCTGATTATAGCCCTTTATTGGAAGCGTCGGGACACAACCTGCGAAAGCCATGCCCATCACGCCCTTGTTGACGCCATAGAACGCCATGACGCCAAGGCCGCGGCAGACTTGATGAGAAGTCACCTTGTCGATCTGCTTTCCGGCCTGGACCTTGCGTTCACAGGCCAGCAGGAGCGAAGCCTCTCGGAAATGCTGCAAACAGTGCCGACGGGGAGATAGTTTGGCTCCTCAGCCTGTCCTATTTGGCGCAACCGCGACCGCAGGCGATGTCCGTTCTCGGGCGCCGCAAAATTCAGTTCCAGGACCGACATGAGGCGTGAAGCTGCCGTCTAGGGCCGAGCCTATTTAAGTCGTCATCGGGAATAGAAGACTTACCGCGTCTATCGTGCCAATCGCGAAGGCGCGGGCCATGGCCCGCGCCTTCGCATATTCAGCCTTCCAAAAAAGCTCAGTCCTTCTCGAAGATGCGCGCCTTGGCGACGACGCCGGCAATGGCGCCGCCGATCAATGGTGCCACGATGAACAGCCAGAGCTGGCCGATCGCCGCAGTTCCCGAAAACAGTGCCGGACCGATCGAGCGGGCCGGGTTGAGCGACGTGCCGGTCACCGGGATGATGGCGAAGTGCAGCCCTGCCAGCGTCAGGCCGATGACCAGTCCGGCGAACGCCGTCGAGTGCTTTTCGGCCGTGACGCCAAGGATCACGGTGACGAAGGTGAAGGTGCCGATCACTTCCCACAGGAAGGCCGAACTGACACCCCATTTCGTCACATCCCAGCCATTGGCGCCGAAACCGGTGGTGTGTCCGCCAACCTGGCCGGAGACGATGATCCACAACGCCAGTGAAGCAAGGACGCCGCCGATGACCTGCGCGATCCAGTAGGGGATGACGTCCTTGGCCGGCAGCCGGCCGGCAAGGAAGACGCCGAGCGTCACCGCCGGATTGAGATGCGCGCCCGAAATGGGGCCGATCGCATAGGCCGCGGCGATGAGGCCGATGCCGAACGCCAGACCGATGCCTTCCTGGCCAAGCGGCAGCGCGCCGCCGAAGCCGCCCGTCACCACAGAAGCCGTACCGATGAACACCAATAGAAATGTGCCTAGAACTTCCGCCAGATAAGTCTTCATTGCCCTCTCCTCGTGTCGATCCGCCGGTTCCACCTTTTCGCGCCGCGAATCACAATCGGAAGAGTATTCGCAACCAGAAAAGTTGGAAAGCAGAGCGGTTGTGCCGGCCGACCTGCTTGTGCGCGCCGGTTGCGCGCTCTAGAGCAGGGCCGGAATAATTTTCTGCGTGACGGAACAAGACAATGCGACTGGGCGGAAGGCTGGCTGCGGCCATCGAAGTGCTGGAAGACATCGGCCGGCGCCACCGGCCGGTGGCGGACGCGCTGAAGGATTGGGGCCTGTCGCATCGCTTCGCCGGCGGCGGCGACCGTGCGGCCATCGGCAACATCGTCTATGACGCCTTGCGCCACAAGCGTTCCGCGGGCTGGCTGCTGGGGCAGGACACGCCGCGCGCCATTGGCTTCGGCGCCCTGCTGCTCGAATGGGGGCAGACGGCCCAGTCGCTCAACGAGGCGCTGGATGGTGACAAGTTCGCACCGCCGCTGCTGACCGCCGCCGAGCTTCAGGCCATCGCCGACGGTCGGCTCGCCGATGCGCCGGACGCGGTGCGGGCGGATGTTCCCGACTGGTGCGCGCCGCTTTTCGAGCGAGCCTTCGGCTCGAGCTGGGCCGACGAGGGCGCCGCGCTGGCAACGCGCCCGCCGCTCGACCTCAGGGTCAACACCTTGCAGGCCAACCGCGACAAGGTGCTGGCCGAACTGACGGGAACCGGCGCGAAACCCGCGGCAATCGCCCCGCACGGCATCCGCATTCCGCCGATCGACGGCGATGGCCGGCACCCGAATGTGCAGGCCGAACCGGCCTTCCAGAAGGGCTGGTTCGAGGTCCAGGACGAAGGCTCGCAGATCGCGGCCGCCCTTGCCGGGGCCGAAGCCGGCATGCAGGTGCTGGATTTCTGCGCCGGCGCCGGCGGCAAGACGCTGGCACTGTCGGCTTCGATGGAAAATCGTGGCCAGATCTTTGCCCATGATGCGGAGAAAGCACGGCTGGCGCCGATCTTCGACCGCATCCGTCGTTCGGAAAACCGCAATGTGCAGGTGGTCACCAAGCCCACGGAACTCGCGCCGCTCGGCAACCACATGGACATCGTGCTGGTCGACGCGCCCTGCACCGGCAGCGGCACCTGGCGGCGCCGCCCCGACGCCAAATGGCGGCTGACGCAGAGGCAGCTCGATACCCGCAAGGGCGAACAGTCGGCGATCCTCGATGCGGCCAAAGCCTATGTCAAACCGGGCGGCCTGCTGGTCTACATCACCTGCTCGGTGTTTAATGAGGAGAATGGCGAGCAGATCGCGGCCTTTCGGGACCGTAACAGCGGCTTTGTTCCCGTCGACCACCGCCAGCTCTGGGACAGCCGTTTTCCCGGCCATGAGGCAGCCGCGCGTATCGGCGCCAAAGGCGACATCTCGCTGTCGCCGGCGCTGAGCGGCACCGACGGGTTTTACTTCTGTGCATTGCGCAGGTCGGCCTGAATCCGATCGGATGTCGCCTATTCCTGGCGGATGCGTTGCGCCGGCCGGCAGGCCAGGTCGATTGTGCAGTGCAGCAAAAGCATTTGCCTGCCGTCCATGCCTCTGCAATAAGCTTATCCGCATAAAGGAAGGCAGCGGCCATGGCAGCAAAGATCGTACCCGCCCCGGACTATGAGGATCGCGTCAGGACCTCCTTCGCGCGCCAGAAGGCGATGGCCACGATCGGCGCCGAACTGACGCTGGTGACGCCCGGCATCATCGAGATCGAGATGCCTTATTCGGCGGCACTCACCCAACAGCACGGCTTCCTCCATGCCGGCGTCATTTCGACGGCGCTGGACTCGGCCTGCGGCTATGCCGCCTTTTCGCTGATGCCGGAAAATTCCGGCGTGCTGACCATCGAGTTCAAGGTCAACCTGCTGGCGCCGGGCAGGGGCGAGCGCTTCCTGTTCCGCGGCTCGGTGACCAAGCCAGGCCGCACCATCATCGTTGCCGACGGCCAGGCCTACGCCTTTGCCGCCGACGGCGAGGCCAAGCTGATCGCCACCATGACCGGAACGATGATGACGGTGGTCGGGCGTGATGGCATAGAAGGGTGAGTGGCCGGTTCGCCGCAGGCGAATTCATCGTGCCGGTGGCACGATGAAAGGCCACGGACGCCGGGAGCTGCCGGAGGCAGCGGGTCCCGGCGAGCGGCGGCGCAGATAAGCAGGTGATCGGGCGGAGAGGAGCAAATCATCATGACCGATAAAATTCGCCGCCTGTCGGGCAAGGACGTCCTCTTCGTCATGGCGGCGCAGGCCGAATACGGTCCGCATCTCAAGCAGCTGTTCACGCCATTGATGACAGGTGTCGGTCCGGTCGAGGCCGGCGTCAGGCTAGGCGCTGAACTCTCCTGGCTGAAGTCGCAAAAAACCCTGCCCGACCTCGTCGTGTCGCTCGGCTCAGCCGGCAGCCGGACGCTGGAGCAGACGGGAATCTACCAGGCGGTTTCGGTCAGCTACCGCGACATCGACGCTTCGCCGCTCGGCTTCGAGAAGGGTGCCACACCCTTCCTCGACCTGCCGGTGACCGTGCCATTGCCCTTCAAGATACCTGATATCAAGCAGGCGACGCTATCGACCGGCGGCGCGATCATCACCGGTGCGGCCTATGATGCTGTTAACGCCGACATGGTCGACATGGAGACCTTCGCCTGCCTGCGCGCCTGCCAGTTGTTCGACATTCCGCTGATCGGGCTGCGCGGCATTTCCGACGGGGCGGCGGATCTCAGGCATGTCGGCGACTGGACCGAATATCTTGAAGTCATCGATGAGAAGCTGGCGGAGGCCGTCATGCGGCTCGAACAGGCCATCGGTTCGGGCACGCTTCTGAAAGATTCGCCGCATGAAGACGCCAGACGGCTCTGAAACTCGCAACCCATTGCGTCGACTCATTTCTTTCTCTAAACGCTCGCCATGAAAACAGCCAATCATCCCGATACCGTCCTGATTGTCGATTTCGGCAGCCAGTTCACCCAGCTCATCGCCCGCCGCATCCGCGAGGCCGGCGTGTTTTCCGAGATCGTGCCGTTCCAGTCGGCCGAAGCGGCATTCAAGCGCATCAATCCGAAAGCCGTGATCCTGTCCGGCGGCCCGGCTTCGACCGGCGATATCGGCAGTCCGCGCGCGCCGCAGATCGTCTTCGACGCCGGCGTGCCGGTGCTCGGCATCTGTTACGGCCAGATGGCCATGTGCGTGCAGATGGGCGGCGTCGCCGAAAGCTCCGACCATCGCGAATTCGGCCGCGCCTTCGTCGAGATCCAGAAGGACAGCCCGCTGTTTGAGGGCCTGTGGGCGCCCGGCCAGCGCCACCAGGTGTGGATGAGCCATGGCGACCGCGTCATCTCCTTGCCCAACGGCTTCGAGGTGTTCGGCAAATCGGAGGGCTCGCCATTCGCCATCTTCGGCAACATCGAGCGCAAGATGTACGGCATCATGTTCCACCCCGAGGTGGTGCATACGCCCGACGGTGCCCGGCTGCTCAGGAACTTCGTCCACAACATCGCCGGCATCGAGGGCGACTGGACCATGCGCGCCTACCGCGAGCACGCGGTCGAGGCGATCCGCAAGCAGGTCGGCAAGGGCAAGGTCATCTGCGCGCTGTCGGGCGGCGTCGATTCCTCCGTTGCCGCGCTGTTGATCCACGAAGCGGTCGGCGACCAGCTGACCTGCATCCTTGTCGACCACGGCCTGATGCGCAAGGACGAGGCCGCGGGCGTGGTGGCGATGTTCCGTGAGCACTACAATCTGCCGCTCATTCTGGTCAACGCGTCGGACCGTTTCATCGACGCCCTCGAGGGCGAGTCGGATCCGGAGAAAAAACGCAAGACCATAGGCCGGCTGTTCATCGAGGTGTTCGAGGAAGAGGCCAAGAAACTCGGCGGCGCCGAATTCCTGGCGCAAGGCACGCTCTACCCCGACGTGATCGAAAGTGTCTCCTTCACCGGCGGCCCGTCGGTGACGATCAAGTCGCACCACAATGTCGGCGGCCTGCCGGCGCGCATGAACATGCAACTGGTCGAGCCGCTGCGCGAACTGTTCAAGGACGAGGTCAGGGCGCTGGGCAAGGAGCTTGGCCTGCCCGAAAGCTTCATCGGCCGGCACCCGTTCCCAGGTCCGGGTCTTGCCATCCGCTGCCCCGGCGGCATCACCCGCGAAAAGCTGGAGATCCTGCGCGAAGCCGACGCCATCTATCTCGACGAGATCCGCAAGGCCGGCCTCTACGATGCCATCTGGCAGGCATTCGCCGTGCTGCTGCCAGTGCAGACGGTCGGCGTGATGGGCGACGGCCGCACCTACGAGTTCGTCTGCGCGCTGCGCGCCGTCACCTCGGTCGACGGCATGACGGCGGATTTCTACCACTACGACATGGCCTTCCTGGGGGCTGCTGCCACCCGCATCATCAACGAAGTCCGCGGCATCAACCGCGTCGTCTACGACGTGACGTCGAAGCCGCCTGGAACAATCGAGTGGGAGTAGGGGGATTAGGCGGCGATGGTGTGTTGTCGCCTCCGCTGGAGTTAGCGCTGATTGCCTGACAGCACTCAAACGTGATCGGGCACGAATGTAAAGCATCGTCGGAGCCGTTTAGAGCCTTGGCATATGACGTGCAATACGCGGGTTTGAGCGAGCGACGATGGCTCGGCTGAAAGTTGGCTCGAACGTACTTTGCGGACCGCAAGGGGCGATAACTTTCTGGCAACCGATTTGGCATCGGGCAGCGCGTCGGCTGTTACAGGAACATCCTTGACTGGATTGCGTTTCCTATTCCGGACCTTTCCAAAACAGGGAGAACAGTGTCATGGACTGGAACCGCGTGGAAGGAAACTGGAAACAGGTGAAAGGCAAGGTCAAGGAGCAGTGGGGCAAACTCACCGATGACGACCTTGACCGCATCGCCGGCAAGCGCGATCAACTCGAAGGCAAGATCCAGGAGCGTTACGGCATCGAAAAGGACCGCGTGCGGCGCGATGTCGATGATTGGTACGGGCGGCAGGGTTGGTAGGCATGTGAGCCCCGGCTGTGGCCATTCCAGGACGCGGCCCAACAGTCCGGCAGGACCATGCGAGCGCTGAGCCTTGTCGTCGGTTGAGTTTTGCAGCAAGGATTTGGTACTGTGGCTGAAAATATCTCTCGCAAGCAGGAGCAACGGGGGACAAGAAGAATTGTCACGTGGGCGATCGCAGTTATCGCCGTGATTTTTCTTGCTCTACTGGCCATATTCGTGTTCGGCCCGTTGCTATGACTTTCATGGCGATGATTGAGCTGTCTCCGATCCGGGGATGATCGGGCAGTGGTCGGGGACGCGGGCAGCGGCCACAGTGAGCAACTATGCTTCCGGCGAGGGCATGCGGCCAGCGCTGCTTCCGCGGCCGGACGACGCCAAGGCGGCGCACCTATATCGACCGCCGTCGCGCGGCTAGCCGGTCTGCAGTGCCGGCACAAAACCTGTTTCACAAGAATTTTGCTGAACACGATTTCGCCGGGAACATATCAGGAAAGGATTGGTTTGGTGGCGGTACACCCAACCAGGAGATCCACCATGATCGTCAAACTTCTGTCCGCCGCTGTGCTCGCGCTCACATTGGCCACATCGGCAGTGGCACAGTCGAACAGTTCCGGCTCCAACAGCGGTTCGGGCTCGAACGACGGCACCGGGGCTACGTCTGGAAATACCGGCGGCAACAGCGGCACCGGCTCTGGAACGTCCGTGAATCCTTCCGATCCGAGCACTACAAATTCGACAAATTCCACAACGAAATCAGGTGGCATGACTGACCGCTGCAAAGATTCGGCAGGCAACGACATCGACAACAACACCGCGACCGGCACGACAACATCGAATGTGCAGAACTGTAATAAATGAGCCGGCTCCTCAATCCGTTGCCGGACCAGTGCTTCGGCAGCGCATTGAGCGCTGAGAGCGGTAAGCGCAGATGAACCGGCAGGCCGCCAAGCAAGCGCCGCCCCGATTCTGGTGGTTGGCAGGAGCATCGGCGGCTGTCGTCATCGGTTTTGCCGTCTTTGCCAGCGGTTTGGTTCGCAGCAACAGTCTGCGAGAAACCACGCTTGTGCAGGCGATCGGCGGCGACCCTCAACGAGCCATCCCGGCCATGATCCGCAACGGCTGTGGCGGATGTCACGAAATCCCGGGGGTGCCCGGCGCCCGTGGTACCGTCGGTCCCTCCCTGCAGGGCGTCGTCGAAAGAGGATATATCGGGGCATCGCGAGCCAGCCCGGATGCGATGATGCGCTGGATCAGCAGAGCGCGGGACGTAGACCCGAACACGGCCATGCCCAATACAAATCTGTCGCCTCAAGAGGCACGCGACATCACCGCCTATCTCTATGCGCGGACATGAGGCGCACTGAACTGGTCCGACGGCGCAGGCGCCTTGCCAGCAGAAGCAGCAGCCCAGGCATCAACACGGCGGCGCACGCCACAAGTGATTGAGCCGCCAGAACCATGATTGTCTGGCCTGTTGTCGAGCCGGCCCGCATCTGGCGTATATCGGCCGCGGTAACGCTGACGTCGGGATTTCCGAACCGAGCGGTGACGTAATTTGCAAGGGCTGCCACCTGGCCATCGTCCAGCCAGCCGCCGAAGGCCGCCATCGACTTACGCCCCGCCACGTCGCCAGCTTTGACGCCTTCAAGGATGGTCATGGCGACATCCTCGGGCGTGGCCGCGCCGGGGGTGCTGTTGCGGGTCAAGGACGGATAGGATCCGTCTGACGATCCGCCTCCGTTCGCCCCATGGCACGTCGAACAGAGCGATCGATAGAGATCATCGCCGGCTGCGGTCCCGCTGCCTTGCGTCATCCCTTCGGTTCCAGCATCGCCGTCGGCCGTGGCCGCGTTACCCCATGAGAACCGCGGCTGCTTTTCGTCTCCCGATTGGGCGGGCACGTCCCTGAGATAAGCGACGATGGCCTGGATATCGTCATCGGAAAGATGTTGCAGGCTGTTCATGACCGTTTCCGCCATCGGCCCGCCCGCATAAGCCTTCCCGGGAACGGCGCCGGTTTTGAGAAATCGAGACAGCTCTTCGTTGCTCCAGCCGCCGACGCCTGCGATCTTGTCGCTGGTAATGTTGAAGGCCTGCCAGATGCCGGCGGTGCCGCCGGCAAGCTTGTGGTCTTCATCCATGCCGAACGTCGCATTCCTTGGCGTGTGGCAGGCACCGCAGTGGCCGAGCACCTCGACCAAGTAGGCTCCCCTGTTCCATGCGGCGGTCCGGTTCCGATCGGGCGTGAAACTGCCGGTATGCAGGTTCGCGAGCTTCCACAGCGCAACTGTCCAGCGCTGGTTGAATGGAAAAGGCAGGATGTTTCGCGGCTGCGGCTGCGAGATCGGCGGCTGCGCCAGGAGGTAGGTCCGGATCGCAAGCACGTCCTCGCGGCTCATCGCGGCGAAGCTGTCATAGGGCATGGCGGGATAGAGATCGGCTCCGTCGCGCCTGACACCTTTCTGCACGGCCCGCACGAACTCGTCCGCGGAGTAGCGTCCAATGCCCGTGTCGGGATCAGGTGTGATGTTGGTCGAGTATACGTCGCCGAAGGGTGTCGGCACGCGATAGCCTCCAGCGAACGGGCGGCTCGGATTGGACGTGTGGCAGCCGATGCAGTCGGCCGCTCGGGTAAGGTATTCACCCTTCTGGATTTCGCTCGCCCGCAGCTCAGTGCAAAGCGCCAACGATGCCAAGACGAGCGCGACCGCCCGGGAGGTGACGGCCGGGAATGGAATGCCCGCGGCAGGCCAAGGCGCGCACCGGCGGACGGCCAATCTCCGGGCCTTTGACCTCGTCACAGTTCGCACCCGCTGAAGATCAGCCCTGCCATCAGTTGCGCCAGCAAGATGAGCGTGAACAGCGCCCCGATGCCCACGGAAGTCCTGGCAAGGAATGCGCGCGTGCGCGCCTTCAGGGGCGGAACGGTACCATGTCCGCGGTCATGAACGGCGTGCCACGACAGCAGCGCGCCTGCCAGGGCGACAGCGGCGCCTGTCAACGAGAACAAGGCAGTGGGACGAAAGCCGGCGTGGCATTGCCAGGATGCAATCGAATAATCGAGCTGCAGCGTTATTGCCCACGCAACTGGTCCGCTGACCAGGCCTGCCCAGGAAACGCCGGTACGGATCGCCTGCATCTCACATCCTCGGAGCCCAATAGATAACAAGATAGAGCACGACCCATGAGACGACGACGAAGTCCCAGTAGAAGGCGTTGTCCGAGACGTCGCTGAAGCGGCGGCCTGCCTTGCCTTTTTGCGTGAACATGAGAACCGCCAGGACGATCGTGTCGCCGACATCGGTAAGGAGATGCGTCGTATGCAGCCCGAGCAGGAACCAGACGATCGATCCGTAAGCGTTCTGATCCCAGGAAATCCGCAGAGCCGGAAATTCCCAGATGCGAACGATCAGCGGAAGAATGCCGACGATCGACATGACGACCATGCCAAGGCGAACTTTCGCCAGGTCCTGGCGACGTGCCCAAACCTCGATCATGTGGTTGGGCACGACGCTCGCAACCAGAATAACCAGTACTGCCGTCCCCGGCAGCAGATCTGGCGCAGGGGCCCCAATGGGCCAATGCCGGGCCAGCACGGCCAGATAGAAGTAAGTGCCTATCGCCAAGGCAAAACCGGTTGCCTCGAGGGCAATGAAGGCAAGGGTTCCCCACCACATCGGGCTCGCTGACCCGAAATCGTATGTGGGCAGGTGACTGACGTCGGCGACGGGGCGGTGCCTCATTCCTCGTCCTCCGGTTCGCCTTTCGGCCAGAACCAGCAGATAAAGCCGATCGAAACCGGGATCGCTCCCCAGACCACCGCCCACGGCGTGTATATCGAACCGAGAAATGCGCCGCCGACTGCGATGGCCGACAGCAACGGCCAGATCGAGTTGTCAGCCGATGGTACCCTTACTTGCGGCATCGCATCGGCGACCGTGCCGGCGAGCACCTCGCGGGCGTCGACACGCAGACCTTCGACCACTGGGAGCACATCGGGCTCGGCCCAAAGCGGTTCGCGGTGAGTTACCACGGGCAGCCGCGAAAAATCGTAGGAGGGCGGCGGCGACGTCGTCGCCCATTCGAGCGTGCTCGCGCCCCAGGGATTGTCTCCTGCAATGCGGCCGTTGCGGAGGCTGAGAAAGAGATTCAGGAAGAAAAGCGCGAAGCCCGCGAACACCACCAGCGAAGAGAGGCTGATGAAGAGGTTCATCTCTCCCCAGCCGCTCGCCGGCGGATACGTATAAACGCGGCGCGGCATGCCTTGCAGACCGAGAATATGCATGGGGAAGAAGGTGAGATTGAACCCGAGGAAGACCAGCCAGAAATTCCAGCGGCCGAGCCTCTCGGACAGCATGCGTCCGGTGATCTTGGGAAACCAGTAATAAACGGCGCCGAGCAGGGGGAAGACGGCGCCCCCGACCAGCACATAATGGAAATGGGCAACCACGAAATAGGTGTCGTGCACCTGCAGGTCGAGCGGCACCGAGGCGACCATGACGCCGGTCAGGCCGCCGATCACAAAGGTGAAGATGAAGCCGAGAACGAAAAGCATGGGCGTGGCGAAGATCGGCCGGCCGCCCCAGATCGTCGCAATCCAGCAGAAGATCTGAACGCCGCTCGGAATGGCGATCATCATCGAGGAAGCGGTGAAGAAGCTCTCGCCGAGTTGCGGCAGGCCGGTAGCGAACATGTGGTGCACCCACAGGCCGAAGGAAAGAAAACCGATCGCGATCAACGACAGCACGATCCCGAGATAGCCGAACACCGGGCGGCGAACGAAGGTCGGCAGGATCGCGGAAACGAAGCCGGTCGCCGGAATGAAGATGATATAAACCTCGGGATGGCCGAAGAACCAGAACAGATGCTGCCACAGCAGTGCATCGCCGCCTGCTGCGGGGTCGAAAAATTTTGTGCCGACCAGGCGGTCGAGGATCAGCATTGTGCTCGAGACCATCACGGCCGGCATGGCGAACAGGATGACGAAAGCCGTAACGAGGACGGACCAGACATAGAGCGGGATGCGGTCGAGCGACATGCCGGGGGCACGTTGTTTGAAAACTGTCGCGATGATCTCGACCGCTACCGCGAGGGCGGACACTTCGGTGTAGGTCACCATCTGCGCCCAGAAATCGGGGCGCTTGCCGATGCCATATTCGGGTCCGGCGAGCGGCACATAGGAAAACCAGCCGGCATCCGCACCGGTTTCGAAGGCGAAGGCGATCCAGATCATCAGCCCGCCGGAAAGATAGACCCAGTAGCTGAATGCATTGAGCCGCGGAAAGGCGACATTGCGAGTGCCGATCATCAGCGGCACCAGGTAAATGGCGAAAGCTTCCATCACCGGCACGGCAAACAGAAACATCATCGTCGTGCCGTGCATGGTGAACAACTGGTTGTAGAGATCGGGACCGATATGGCCGGCCTCAGGCTGGGCAAGCTGGAAGCGCATGGCGAGCGCTGACAGACCCGCAAGGATGAGAAACAGGAAAGCCGTCACGATATAGCGCCGTCCGATCAGCTTGTGATCGACCGTGACCAGCCAGCCGTAGAAGCCTTTCGGCGTTCGCCAGGCATGCGCCAGAAAGGCGCGCAGTCTCACCTCTTCGAGACCGGTGTCACGGATGCCTTTCAGGGCCTCCTGAGTGTGCTCGGCCAGCTTTCCCGCAAGGCCACTCATTCGAGGCTTCCGAGATAGGTGACGACCGCGTTGAGATCGTCGGCGCTAAGGGCAATGCGTGGCATCTTGGCGCCGGGCTTTATCGACTGTGGATCGGCGATCCAGGCGGCGAGCGCGCCAGGGGTCATGGCGAGCGTATCCGCGGCCAGTGCGCGTCGGCTGGCGAGATGAGTTAGGTCAGGTCCCACCGTTCCGCTGGCAGGCGTGCCTCTTATCGTGTGGCAGAGCGCACAGCCGGTGGACAGAAATGCCTGTTGGCCGCGGCGCTCTTCGTCGCCGCCAGGCGCGGATGCGACGGCGTTTTGCCTGGATTGCCATGCTTCGAACGCTTCGCGGCTTTGCGCGATGACGGTGATGGCCATATGGGCGTGCTGATAGCCGCAGAATTCGGCACACTGGCCACGATAGATGCCGGGCTTATCGGCGACGAGTGTGAGCTCACTCGGCCGGCCCGGAATGAGATCGCGCTTGCCGGCAAGGTTCGGCACCCAGAAGCTATGAATGACATCGAGCGAATCGAGTTCGACCTTGACCGGTTCGCCAACCGGGACATGGATTTCATTTGCCGTGACGATCGATTGGGACCGATCATCTCCGGGATACCGGACCTCCCACCACCATTGGTGCCCGGTGATGCGCACGGCAAGCGTTTCCGTTCCACTCAGTGAAGCAATGGATTTGCCGGCGAAAAAACTCGCTATCGTCATCATGACGAGCACCAGAACGGTCAACGCAATGGCGCTGCCGACAGCGCGGGTAAATCGGCGCTCCTGACGAGAATCGATCTCGAGCGGCGAGCGCGTTGTCTCGGACAGGCGACGACGCAAAAGCGCTGCCGCCAGGATCAACATGACAAGCAGCCACGTGGCCACTGCGATTGCGCTGAAAGACCAGATCAGATCAAGGATTCTCCGGGCATTCGCACCGTGTGCATGGAGGGCCGATTGCTTGTCGCCGCATCCTGCCAAGGCCAATATCGGCGCTGCGCTGATCGCCCTCAAACGCCGTTGCGCGGCCGTTCCCTGAAAGGTGCCAGGCAAGATTTGCCTTGGACATGTGGGGGCAAGCGACATTCGCGGTCGTGTCAGCCTGCGAGAGCTGGCCAACGGACTCATGCACCTCGCCATGAAGGATCCACCATCGTTGCCAAGGCCATAACGCGGCTGACTGAAAAAGGATGCTTGGCAACACCGCCCGGCTGAAAACCGACGCGAAGCGGTGCGGGTTAGACGATGCGCAACTGCTGGAAAGCCTGTTGCCGCCGACTGCTCGTTTGAATCCAGAAAGCGACCAGGAGCAGTGCGGCTCCGCCATAGATCAGGCCGGCGGGAATCCACATGATCAAGCCTGCAAGTTGCTGGTCCTCGAGCGGGTTGAGCCCCCATAAATCCGAGCCGATCGCATTATCCGGATACCACAACCTGGGCGAGACGACGAGCAACACCCCGAGCAGCCCGGTGTGGAGGGAGGTGAAGAAAAGATGCATCACGGCATTGCCGCAAGCCTGCTCGCGGCCAAGGCGAGGCAGCAGCACCCACCAGAACAAAAGCCCGCTACCGAGGAAACTCGCGTGCTGGGCATAGTGCAGGAAGCCCTGCTGGAGGGCAGCCTCGAACAGCGCCGGGACATGCCAGATCCATATCGCGGCTCCGTGCAGGACGGTCGCGACCACAGGACGGCTGATGAACGCCCAGACCGCCCGAAGCGCATTTGCATGTCCGGCCACTCCGCATATCTGGCGCAGCTGTACCGGCAGGGCCCACATCATCGCCGCCGTCGGGCGGGAGGCAACCAGCAGAGGCGCTGCGACCGCCATCAGCAATTCGTGCTCGATCATGTGCGCCGCAAACACATGTTCGCCCAATGCATGGATCGGGCTTACAAGGGCGAACGCCAGGACGGACCAGCCGGCAGCAAACAGCAAGGCCTGCCGCGATCGCAAGCGACGTCCACGTCCGCTCGGTCGCCACAGCCGGCCAGCGCCGGCAACATACAGCAAAAGGATTGCCGCCAGTGGCAATGTGATGGGTAGCGCCAGAGTCCAACCAGCCTGCGGAGCGCCGTTGCCATAGCAAATCGAGGTCGAAAAGAGCGCGTCGAAGCTCATGATCCGCATCCGTCACCCGGAAGAGCGCGGGTTCATCTGGAAAGATTCAGAATGAAGCCACTGAGGTGCGCTGTTCCACCTCCCTGCGCCGCCTCTAGGCATCCATCATCGATTTCGCCGGCTCACGGGCGATATTTTCTTCTATGCGTTCGTGTCCCGGCGTCCGCGGCAGGGCCTGGCGGAAGTTCTTGGCGTAGTCTGCCGGCATTTTGGGCGGCATCAGCGGCTCATAGGCATCTACCAGCGCTTCGATCACGACAGGGCCTTGCGTGGCGAAAGCCTGGTCGAGAACCGTCTCGATCTGATCGGCCCGCTCGATGCGAAAACCCTTTGCGCCCATTGCTTCTGCCGCCTTAGCAAAATCGATCGGCTGCAATTCGCAACCGAATTGCGGGTTGCCCAGAAACATCATCTGCTCCCAGGCGATCTGATTGAGCATGTTGTTCTTGATCACCAGAACCTTGAGCGGGATCTTGTAGCGCACCGCCGTCGAGAATTCGCCGAGCTGCATGGCAAAGCCGCCATCGCCGACGATAGCGGCAATCGGTCGACCGGGAAACGCTATGCCGGCAGCGATGGCGTAGGCCAGACCGCAAGCCATCGACGCCAGCGATCCGGACACCCCGAATGCCTGGCCGCTGCGAAGATCGACATGGCGGGCGGCCAGCTCCGTATTCTGACCGGAATCCGTGGCCATCACTGTGTCGTCGGCCAATCTTTGTCCGAAAGCCCGGGCAATCGCTTGTGGCTTCAATGGTTGCGCCTGCATGTCTTCCGACTGCCGCATCATCTCGCGCCATTTTCTCATGGTCTCCTGGGAACGGCGCAGGAATTCATCCGAGGGCTTTTGCGTCAGGCGCTGGTTGAGCGCGCGCAATGTCTCTGCCGCGTCGCCGACAAGGCCGGCCTCGACCGGAAAGCGCAAGCCGATCCGTTGCGCATCGCAGTCGATCTGGACGCCACGGGCCTGTCCGGGCTTCGGGTAGTATTCGATGTAGGGAAAGGTCGAACCGATAATCAGCACCGCGTCACAGTTCTCCATCGCCTCTTGCGAAGCCAGGGTTCCAAGAATGCCGATCCCGCCGGTGGCGTAGGGATGGTCGTCCGGCAGCACCGCCTTGCCCAGCAAAGCCTTCGCGACAGGCGCCTGCAGCAGGCGCGCCGTGTGTTCGAGTTCGGCGGCCGCGCCGATGGCGCCGCGTCCGGCCAGGATCGCAACCCGCGAAGCGTCATTGAGAATGGCGGCGGCTTTGTCGAGCTCAACGTCCAGCGGTACGCTATGACCGGCGAACATATCCTGCGGCGTGTGCGCCGGGCGATTGCGCTTGGAGCGCTTCGACGGATCACGCTCCTGCTCCTGGATGTCGCTGGCAATCGAAAGATGGGCGACGCCCTTGCGCGCCAGCGCCGTTCGGCAGGCAAGGCTGGCGACGTTTTCCATATGCGCGGCATCGGCAACATGGGCGTTATAAACGGAGACATCGTTGAACACGCGCGTCAGATCGACATCCTGTTGCGTGAACGTCTCGATCAGATCGTGGAACTGCATGCCCGTAATCGCCAGCACCGGAGCCTGGTCGAGCTTGGCGTCATAGAGGCCGGTCAGAAGATGTGTTCCGCCGGGGCCGGACGTCGCAAGGCACACGCCCAGCTTTCCTGTCCACTTGGCATATGCACATGCCATGAAGGCAGCCGACTCTTCATGCCGGACCTGAACGAAGGCAATTTTGTCGCGCCGCGTCCGCAACGCTTCCATGACCCCGTTTATGCCGTCTCCCGGCAAGCCGAACACCACTCCACGTCCCAGGCGACGAGTGTGTCGATCAGAATTTCTGCTGCATTCGGCATGTCAGGGTAGCTCCGGGTGGATGGTGTCCGAACCGGTGAATCCCGAGTTGGTTCCTTCGTCGCAATAAATCGTGACAGGTTTCTGGGGCGATCTTCCTGGGGCGGTCTATTCGATCTGCTCGAACGTGCATTGCCGTGGCGCCTTGTCGGGGCGCCAGCGCAGCAGTTTGGTGCCATGGCGAAACCGATTGCCGGTGACGTGGTCGAAGCGGACCTCCACCACCAGTTCAGGTTCCAAAGGCTCCCATTGTCCGCTGCGCTCCGTGCTCCAGCGGCTCGGGCCGCCGGGCGCCTTGCCGGTGAATCCGGGCTCTGACCGCAGCCCTTCCAGCCGGCGCGTGAGCGCTCCTCTGTCGGTCCTGGCGATGGTCGACGTGAAGCCGACGTGATCGAGCTTGCCGTCGTCATTGTAGAGGCCGAGGAGCAGTGAGCCGACCTCACGGCTACCCGCGAGATAGCGGAAACCGCCGACAACGCAATCGGCGGTGCGCCTCGGCTTTACCTTCACCATCGCACGTTCGCCGCACAGATAATGCTCGTCGAGCACTTTGGCCACGATGCCGTCGGTCGATGCATGGCCGGCCCCGTTCAGCCATCGAGCCGCCGTCGCTGCATCATAAGTGCACTTCGACAGGCGAAGATCCGGACTGTTCGAGGAGGTCACGAAGTCCTCGATCGCTCGCCGCCTTTCGACAAGTGGTTTGCCCGTGATGACCTCGCCGCCCGGCCTGGCAAGCATGTCGAAGAGGATCAGACTGGCAGGCGTCTGCGAACTCAGTTTGCGGATTCTGCTTTGTGCCGGGTGAAGACGCATCTGCAGCGCCTCGAAGGAAAGCTCACCGTCCACCTCGATGACAATCTCGCCGTCGATGACGAAATGCCCGCGCTTGAGGTCACGCAGGATCTCCGTGATTTCCGGAAAATAGCGGCCGAGCGGCTTGCCGGATTTGGCGCGCAGGTCAACGGTGTCGCCGCTCTTGAAAGCAAGGCAGCGGAATCCGTCCCATTTAGGCTCGTACTGCCAGCGGTTCCCATCCCTTGGGATTGCATCGGCAAGCCTGGCCTCCATCGGAGACGTATCCAGCGGGAGCGGGAAGGCGTTTATCGGCTCATGCACGGATCAGGCCTCCAAAACCGGTTCAGGAACGGCTCCGGCTTTTCAACTTCCAGGACAGCACCGCGTTCCATCTGACGGGTTCATGGCAGGTCCTTCGCGATGGACATTTTCATTTGCCGCCGGAACCCGGTGACGGCTGGCCGCTTTGATGTCATCGGCGGCGCGAAAGGAGATGCCCATCGACCTCTCATTGTGGACAGCTTTTGTCGGAACCGTCATTCTGATGCAGGTGCCGCCAGGCCCCGACAGCATGCTGGTGATGGCCCGCGGCATCGGACACGGGCGCGGCGTGGCGTTGTTCACGGTACTCGGCATGACGCTGGGCGCCGGACTGGTGCAGCTTCCGCTGATTGCATTCGGCCTGTCTTCGCTTGTCCACGCCTCGCCGGTGGCGTTCAATCTGCTTCGATGGGCAGGGGCGGCCTATATCATGTGGCTGGGTTTCCGGCTGCTGCTTTCAGCCTCGGCAACCATTCCCACAGGTGACATCAAGGCCCTGCGGCCGCTCGCCGCCGCCCGGGAAGGAATGATCGCCAATCTGAGCAATCCCTGGCCTTTGATGTTCATGGTTGCGTTCCTGCCGCAATTTGTCGACCCGCATAGGGGCTCCGTCACGTTGCAACTGGTGCTGCTTGGCGCAACACAGAAGATAACCGGTGTGCTGGTGCTGGGAGCCTACGCCTTGGCATCGGGCGCGGTCGGCGCATGGGTCATGCGGCACCCTCGCGCAGGGCTTTGGCAGCAGCGGCTCGCCGGCTGTCTCATCATCGGCCTCGGCGTGCGGATGGTGATCGGCGGCAGTACGAGCCGCTGACTTCAAGAAATAGCTTGCCACGTCGCCTGAAGGATTGGCTTCGACACAAGCATTGTCTTCTTCAGGGGGACGGAGCATTCGCTTTGACGTTCGGCTCCGCCGCCGTCGCGGGCCGGGACCGTGTCCAGGAACAAAAAACCTGACCGGAGGTTCGAACCTCGATCTCAATGCAGCTGCAACGCTTCATCGCCATCCGATTGGAATGTTCGTCATGATTTCTTGCGTGGCCTCGGTAAAGACGCGCCTTCAATGAACAAGCCGCCTGAGAATGCTGGCCAAAGGGAAAGCAGGCGAAAAGGGGGCGACGTCGTTCGGGCTCTTGGGCTTGGCCTGATCACCGGCGCGGCCGATGACGACTGCTCGGCCATCGGTACCTACGCCAGCGCCGGAGCGCGGTTCGGCCCCGACCTGCTGTGGACGGCACCTGTCACGCTGCCGATGATGTATCTCGTCGTCTACCTTTCATCCAAACTTGGCCAGGTTTCGGGTCGCGGGCTTTTCCAGGTCATATCGGACTTCTATCCGCGTTGGCTGCTGTGGTCCGTGCTGGTGGGCGTGCTGATTGGCAACACGATCGAGGCAGCCGCCGACCTTGGCGCCATGTCGGCGGCTATTGTGCTGTTCGTTCCGCTGCCTGCTCCGTTGGTCGTCACTGCCGTTGCGGTCGTCATTTTTGCCCTGCAGGTGCTCGGATCGTACAAATTGATCCGAAACGTGTTCCGGTGGCTGGCTCTGGCTCTGCTTGCCTATGTGGTCTCCGCGGTACTTGCCAAACCGGATGCCGCTTCCGTCCTGCGTGGCACGCTGTTGCCACAAATCGAGTTCAGCCGAGAGTACCTGTCCATCCTCATCGCCATCGTCGGGACCACTCTCTCCGCATACCTTTACACGTGGCAGTCCAATCAGGAGGTGGAGGAGGAGATCGCCAAGGGTCGAACGAGCCTCGAAGAGCGCAAAGGCGCCACCGAGGGTGAACTGCGCCGATCCCGCCGCGATATCCTGATCGGCATGACGTTCTCCAATCTGATCATGTATTTTATCATCCTTTCGACCGGGTCGACGCTCTACAAGGCCGGACACACGCAGATCGAGACAGCGGCACAGGCGGCCGAAGCGCTGCGGCCGCTTGCCGGCGACGCTGCCGGCATTCTCTTTGCGGCCGGTGTAATTGGTGTCGGCTTTCTGGCCGTGCCGATCATGACCGCTGGCGCTGCTTTCGATTTCGCCCAGGCGATGGGATGGAAGAATAGCCTGCATGCCAAACCCCGGCAGGCTCCCAAATTCTACATCGCGATCGGGGTCATAACGCTGGTGGCGGTGGGTCTCAATTTCTTCGGCTTCAACCCGATGAAAGCTCTCGTCTGGTCTGGCATCGTGCAAGGATTTTCAACGCCGCCGCTGCTGTTTCTCATCCTCATCATGACCAACAATCGCAAGATCATGGGCGACAAGGTCAACAGCACAAGCACGAACATCCTCGGCGGCGTGACGACCCTGGCGATTTTTGCGGCGTCGGCGGGATTGGTGGCAAGCTGGTTCCTGTAGCTCGCATGGCATGACAGATGTTCAGGCACGGTGGAACATCGGCGGTCAAATCCCGTTGAGACGCTTGTGGGAGAAAGGAGGTTGTCCATGTCAAAGTTGCAGGCCGCAACTCCGGACCGTTTAAGGCAACTCAGGCTTGAAGCTTCAGCACATTTCGCTCCGTTGATGCTGAACGAAGCCCTGTTGCGCCTTTCCCATGCCTGCGGAGGCGACAGCCTCGACCGCTTCGAGAAAGCCATGGTTGATCAAATCGAGGCTGCCAAGGACGATCGGGCCGATTTCGAAACGATCAAGGAACTCGCGATCGAGCAGCTTTACGCCCTGGTCCGGAACGCCAACGATTCGCCGAAAAAGAAACAGTCGCTGGAGAAGATCGACACGCGCAGAACGCCCGGCCGGTCCGAAGAACCACGCACGCTCGAGGACCAACTGCAGGCGGGGTTGGAGGATTCCTTTCCGGCGAGCGATCCGCCTTCGGTGGTGTCCACGACCATTTCAGGCGGAGCAAAGAAGCTGGTCGGGACCGACGAGGTCCTGGAGAAGCAGCGGCGACAAGCGTCCAGCAAGGAAGATCGCTCGTAGACCGCGGTGCCGGCTGGGTTGGCGGCAAACCAAAGAGTGCGGACGCGCCAACGGAAACAGCTGACGCCATCGCATCAAAGCTTGACAGCCGCCTCCCGCGCCCAGAGCCGCAGTTTGCGGCATGACTGCACAAACGCAGCTACCGAAGCTGCCGAATCCAGCCGCCTCAGCCCCTCATCGGCATCGGGAGCGACGCCTGCTTTGATCAGGAGCGGCTCGGCCCCGGAGGTGAAGCCGATGAACTTGCAATGCGCAAACGCATCAGACACGAAATCCTTCGCAGCGGCCTCCGTGACCAGTAGCTCGGCGCCCGCCTCGGAGAGGAGCAGCACCACCGCGTCGAACAAAACGGATGGACCGCCGTCGATCATGTGCCTTGCCTCGATGTGGGTGCCGTCGGCGGCTTCGACGCCGCCCACCTTGGGCGCAACCACCTCCATCACCGCGCCTTCCGCTTCGATGGCGGAACGAAGTTCCTCGAACAGCGCGACATCGGCTCCATCGCTGAGCATGACACCGACTTTGCGGCCTTCGAAACTGTCGGGCCCGTTTTGGATGATGCTGAGCGCCGGCGACGGCGGCAAGTCATCGCGCGGTGGAACGGCGGCTTCGGCAGGTTCGGGCATGTCACGGATGCCGAGCTTGTCGGCGACCGTGGTCGCCAGCGTTTCATCGATGTTCAACAAATGCGAAACCATGCGTTCGCGGATCGCCGGGGCCTGGACCTTGCTCAGTTCAAACGTCAGCGCCATTGCGATGTGACGCTGCTCCGGTGGTGTCTGGCTGTTGAAGAATTGCCGGGCCTGGCTGTAGTGATCGGCGAAGCTCTCCGCGCGCAGACGTACTTTCTGCCCTTGTTCGACATCGGCGAAAGAACGGAAGCCACGCTGCGGATCCTCGCGCGGTCCCAGTCCCCATGAGTTCGGTTCATAGTTGGCGCGCCCGGCCGGATTGCGCATGGCCATGTGCCCGTCCTGTTGAAAATGGGCGAACGGGCACTTCGGTGCATTGATCGGCAGATGGGTAAAGTTCGGGCTGCCCAGTCGTTTCAATTGGGTATCGAGATAGGAGAAGTTGCGGCCCTGCAGAAGCGGATCGTTGGAGAAGTCGATTCCGGGCGGCACATTCTGCGTCATGAATGCAACCTGCTCGGTCTCGGCGAAGAAATTATCCGGCATCCGGTCGAGCACCAGCCGACCGACCGGAATTGGTTCGAGAACCTCTTCGGGAATGATCTTCGTTGCGTCCAGGATATCGAAGTCAAAACTGTCGGCAAACGCCTGATCGAACAGTTGCACCGTCAACTCCCATTCCGCGAAATTGCCGGCCTGTATGGCCTCCCACAGATCGCGGCGATGGAAGTCGGGATCGGCGCCGTTGATCTTGACCGCCTCGTTCCAGACCACCGATTGCATGCCGAGCTTGGGTTTCCAGATGAACTTGACGAAGGTGGATTCGTCCTTGGCGTTGACGAGGCGGAACGTATGCACACCGAAGCCTTGCATGAAGCGGAAGGAACGCGGGATGGCGCGATCCGACATGATCCACATCACCATGTGCATCGATTCCGGCATCAGGCTGATGAAGTCCCAGAAATTGTCGTGCGCCGTCTGTGCCTGCGGAAAAGCACGGTCGGGCTCCTGTTTGGCGGCGTGGATCAGATCGGGAAACTTGATGGCGTCCTGGATGAAGAAGACCGGAATGTTGTTGCCGACCAAATCCCAATTGCCTTCCTTGGTGTAGAGCTTGACCGCAAAGCCGCGCACGTCGCGGGCGAGATCGAACGAGCCCTTGTTGCCGGCAACCGTCGAGAAACGAACGAATGCCGGCGTCTTTTCACCAGCTCGCTGGAAAATGTCGGCACGTGTGTATTTGGCCAGTGAGTCGTAGGTCTCGAAATAACCATGCGCGCCATAGCCGCGGGCATGGACGACCCGTTCCGGGATGCGTTCGTGGTCGAAGTGGAAAATCTTCTCGCGAAAGTGAAAGTCTTCGATCAGCGATGGTCCGCGTTCACCGATCCGCAATGTGTTTTGGTCGTCGGAGACAGGCGTTCCGAGCGCCGTGGTAAGGACAGGCGTGTCGTCTCCCGCGATCTGGTGCAACTCGCCGCCATTTCCGCGCGCGCTATTCTGATCCAGTCCACTTGCCGATTGGCGAGCGGAGGGGCGAGCGGATTTGGCCATGACAGGTCCTCGATCGATACTGGAAGGTTGAAGTGGCAAGCCATCAAACTGCCGGTGAACGGCTTTGTTCCCGTAAAAAAGCGGACGCTGTTAGATACCACTGTCGAAGGAGGCGTCGCTGCTGCGGCGATGGTATGCGCCGATCGCATGACAGACATCTCCGCCCGCGAAGAATTATGAAGAGTTGTCTCCAGCAAGAGGAACGAACCAAACTTCCATGCATTTAGCTGAGGCTGCGTTCACACACTCTTTCTGCTGGGAGCTGGACCATTGTCATCCGGAGGCTGCCTTTTGGCCGACCAGGAAACCAATGAAGTTTCCATCGTTGACCTGATACCCGCCCTGCGGGCATTCGCGCGCACCTTCTGCCGCGTCCCCGACGATGCTGACGATCTCGTGCAGGAGACACTGACCAAGGGTCTCGCCAACATCGACAAGTTCGAACCCGGTACGCGAATGAAGTCGTGGCTCTTCACCATCATGCGCAACACCTATTATACCCGGGTCAAGATCGCTGCCCGGGAGGCGCCAGGCCTGCTCGACTGCGCCTCTTCGAGACCAATTTCGGAAGCCACCCAGGAATGGACCGTTCAGAGCAGGGAAGTTCACGGCGCCATTCAAAGACTGCCTGAACACCAACGCGAGGTGCTGATGCTGATCGGCGTTTTGGGAGTGAGCTACGAGGAAACCGCCGACATATGCGGTTGCGCGGTCGGGACGGTCAAAAGCCGCCTGAACCGTGCGCGCGCCAACATCCTTGAACTCCTAGGGGAGAGTTCGCTGGAGACATTGATGGAGAGGAGAAACCAGCTGTCGGACGGTCAGCTCGACGTCGAGGTCGACAGCCGCAGATAGTCAGTTGTTCGCGTCGCGCCGACGCTTCTCGACGAGCGCGTTCTGCAATTCGATCGCCAGCTTGGTGAGGCGGTCCGGAATCTTTTCCTGCTCTATGGCTGCCAGCAGGGAGGCAATCTCCCGATCCACCGCCATCTCGACATGCGGATCCGCGGTATCGTCGCTCGAACGAGACATCACATTCTCTTGATAGCGGTCCCTTGATCGTAGTGTGGTGATAAGCGCCCGGCATTACAAGCCTGTGTCCACCGCCGAGAAGCTGACCGGCGGACCCTTGCACAGGTTTATTTCCTTGCTCCTTCGTCGCCCCGCGGACCACAGGCCCGCGCGGTGGCGTTCAGTCCTTCGGCAATCGATTAGCGGCGTAATCCATCGGACTTGATCCGATTGCCGTCCAGCCCGCGCTCCTCCTTCGAATCGAGGACACTCGTTGGTGCCCTTTGCTCGACGTCCGAACTGGCATCGTGCTGTAATGTTCCGTCTCACCGAGCGAGCAAAAAAGCGTTGCCATCCCATGATCGAAACGGCTTCTCACCGTCGATGAGGACCCGCAATTGATGAGCTTGCGCCAGACGGCCGATATCGTCGCGGTCTGAGAAAAGCGATCCGCGATAGGAATAGTTCAGCAAGGCGAGCCAGCCCGGCCGTTTCAGAACGCGCGCAATTTCTTCGAAATGCCGCTCTGCCATGCCGGCCAGAACCAGATAGGGAAAGCTGTCGACCGCCAGCACGCAATCGAAACTGGCATCGTCGAAATCGGCCAGATCGAGACCGGAGGTTTGTCGTAACTCGACATTGCCGAGTGCGGCGCATTGCTCTGAGGCGATGGAGATCATTCGCGACGATATATCGATACCGACCATCCGCTTGAAGGATTTGCACAGCGCACGCTCGAAACGGCCGATGCCGCAACCGATGTCGAGAATGCTCCGTTCCCTTCCGGTGAATTCTCGGGCTTCCAGCCATGCGACGATTTCGTTGGTCGTGGCTGTGAGCCTTTCCTCATCGCCGAGGGATGCCAGTTGGACACTCGCGGCTCCCGAAATCGCTGCCGCGGCATCGAAGCTGGACGCCAGCCGCATGACGACAGCGGCATTCGTCTCGTCCTCATTGCGCTCATGGCGAACGGCGCCGCCCGTCGCTCGCAACATGGCAAAGACGTCTGGTTTGCAGCGCAGCAGTCCGGCGACCTTCCGCAATCTTGCCGCGTCGCCGGTATCCGCCGGACGGACTTTCAGCACGACCTCCGCCAATTCCGCTGCCCCAATTGTGGGCGGCAGGTGGAGCGCCAGCCTGACGAGAACACCTTCGGCGCAAATACCGTCGGCCATGCAGTCTTCAACCGCCAGCCTGACCGATGTCCGGCGCTGGGCGCCTTTCGGTGCGGTTACACTCAATGGGTCAACTCCGCGTCCAGACCCTGCGCATCGTCCACCTGTCGGCGGCGCCCCAGCCATATTTGTAGGCCTCCCGGCCGCGCAGGAAATCGAACTCGCGCGCATCTTCGCGGATCGACTCCGCGATTGCGTGGCCAATCAGGATCGCGCCCGGGCTCTCCTCGGCATAAGCAGGGTCGAACCCGCCCAGATAAGCGTAGGCACGGCCGCGGTGGTGAAATCCGTAATAGGCACCGATGGTCCTGCCATCGATCGCGAGCAGCCAGCATCGCACCAGACCATGAGCATCGAGCAAGGGAAGCGAGAGCCGATGGAATTGCTCGACGGCGGGGTTGGCCAACACCCCCCCTCCGTGTTCGGCCCATCGCACATTGTGCAGGCGGATCAATTGATCGAGGAAGGTTTGCGGACTGCCGCTTGCCGATGACAGCGCAATCCGGCCGCATCTTGATGCGGCCTGGCGCGCCCGACGCAACTGGCGTCTGCGTCTTGCGGGGACGCAGCCTGCCAGCGTTTCGTCGCCGGCGATGGCGAGCACGGGGCAGGCGGCATGGGCGGTCGGCCGATCCATCTCGGGATGCTTCATCGCAAGGGCGACGCTGTCCTGCGGCAAGTCCGACAAGATCCATTGCGCCCACCCGATCGAGAAGATCGACTCGCTGATAATGCCGACAACCTCGGCTTCGATCCCAGGGACAGCCAGGATGTCCAGATAGTCGCTGAGCGAAATGCCGACCGGAAGCAGCTTCGAACCGGCCGTCCCGTGCTCGAGATAGAGCGGCGCCAGCCCGACCAGATCGCCGCCGCGCCAGACCGCGACTGTCGCCAGTTCACCGGGTGCGAATGCGTGCCACCATGGCACCAGCCAGGCGGGAGATTGAAACGGCGTCGCCGAGGGACTCTGCTGCCACAGTTTCCACCAGTGCGGCGTCAAGGCGTCGAACTGCGCGGGGTCACCGATGATTTCGCAGCGCAGCACCGCTTTGCTCACGGCGTCGCAGCCAAGCGCCGGCGACCAGTGCCAAGCTGTGCCAGCGCCTGATAGGCATCCATGTAAGACGAGATCATCCGTTCCAGCGAAAATCGCCGTCGCGCTTCGGCCCTGCATGTCTCGGTATCCAAGCTGGGCGCCGCAAGAATGGCTTGGGCCATCTCGTCGACCGTGTCGACGAGAAAGCCCGTTCTGCCGTGCTCTATGACGTCGGGAAGCGCACCATTTGGAAAGGCGACTACCGGGGTCCCGCAGGCGAGGGCCTCCATGGCCACAAGCGAGCTGGTCTCGGCTGCGAGGCTCGGAATGACCAGACAGCGCGCTGCGTTGAGAAAGCGTCGCTTGGCGGTGAAGCCGAGCGGGCCAAGGAAGCGGCGGCGGCCATCGAGGCGAGATTGGACCTCGTCGCGAAAGTACCGCGTATGTGTTTCGTAGGGATAGACCTTACCGCCGACGACCAGCGGAACGCCTGCCAGTTTGGCTGCATCGAGCGCCAGGTGAATGCCCTTCTCCGGGCAAACCCGGCTCAGAACCAGGGCAAAGTCGCGCTTCGGCTGCGGCAGGTTCAGTGCTTGGATGTCGACGCCGTTCGGAATCGGTGCCGTCAGCCTGGCGCCTGATGGCGCGGTTTTCTGCTGGCTGGGCGAGACCGCATGAAGCCAGAGGTCGCCACGCGTCGGGCGCAATGCCGCGGCCGGATACCAATCCAACGGCAGGTGGAGGGTCACCAAGGTAGGACCATCGTCGGGCAGATAAGCGTCGAAATCGATGCCGTGCAGATGAACCACATCGATGTGCCATCGGGTGCGGGCAGCGGCGATCGCTTTGCGATGGGCCTCTTGCGCGCGGCGCTTCGCCGCCTCGTCGAGCATGCCGTTTTCGGCCGGTATTTCCACAAGCGTGCCGCTCGTGCTGGAGCCACGGCAAGCAATGACGATAGATCGATGGCCGGCGTGAACCAATGCCCGATCGAGCATCGACAGAACCTGTTCGGCACCGCCGACAGCGTCGGGTCCGACGGGCGCGAGAGGGTAGGCGACATTGAGGACGGTGAGTGTCGCGGCCGGTTGCGTCCCGGTGCCCTGCGCCGCATCCCCACCTGTCAGTGGTGTTGCGCAGTCCGGCATCTGATGCATGGGCAGCATGACGATTTCACGCGGCCGAGGCCCGCCGCGTGGGGAGCGAGGCGGATGTCATGCCAGGCGCATAGCGGCGGATCATGGTTGAGCAGAATTCCGCGAACTCCTCCGGCACAAGTGGCGGGCTGGTGTGGTGGGGCATCATTCCGCGATGCTGAGGTGTGAAGCAGAAGGTGACCGTCACGTCGAAATCGGCGAGTGCTTCCATCTGCCGGTCGAACCAGTCCAGCGCATTCGGCCGAAAACTGTCTGCCCAGGAAAGCCCGGTACGCATATTGGTGACACCCAGCCGCTTCATCCAGGCGACGGCGTCGTCCAGCCGCGGATCTTCGAAATGAAACCACTGCACCAGTCCCATTGCGGGTGTATAGCGCAGGAATTCCTCCAGCGCGGGCTTTGGCGTGCCGTCCTGGCGCAGCAGCCCCATATGGAAATGACGGTAATAAGAGGAGCCTTCGGCTTCGCGGTGACGCGTCGTTGCTTCCCATTCACGCGGAAGATCGTAGAGGCTGTACCACTGGACGCGTGGTGCATTGCCGAGCAGCAATTCAGCTGTTCGCTTGAGCCCCCAGACCTGGATTTCCTCGGCGCCGAAGGTCGATACGCCGACTTCGCTGACCCAGATGGGAAGGTCGGTGACGGTCGCGATCTCGCCGATCTTCTGCGGCCATTCCTGGATTTGCCACAGGTTCCAGTCGAGCGGAAAGCCGTGCACGGCGACGGCGTCGACATGATCCAGCACGCCGAATTCCTTCATGCGGGTGATGAATCCCGGGTCTATCGGCGAGATGCCACCGAGCACTTTGGTCAAAGCCGGGTTTTCAGATGCGATTGCGTCCGCCGCCAGGATTGCCATCCTGGCGAAGCGGCTCCAGTCGGGGTCGAGCTCGGGATCCCAATGCGATTTGTTGTTGGGCTCGTTCCAGATCATCGCGGCTTCAATCATGGCGCTGTCCTTTCGAGGGGTAGACGGGACCGCCACTGGCCGGGTCGCCTGCGGCCCGGCAGAAATAGACCTCCTGCTCGGGGTGCAGAACGATCTCGAAACCGGCGCTGCGCAGCATCGCTTCGGTGCAGGCTCGATTGGGTATCCACCAGTTGGTCGGGTCGTCGGCATAGCGGTGCTCGATGAAATGGAGCTTGGGAAATTCCGGCCGGTCGAACAGGTCATGCGTCCAGAAATGATAGTTCTCTTCCATCTCGGGAAGATCGGTGCTGCCGCGCTGCATGGACTGGAAGATCATCAGATCACCGGCGACATGCTCACGGATAAGGTCGAGCGCAAGCAACGGATGGCGCAAGTGATAAAGCACCCCCATGAACAGCACGATATCGAATGTTTCGCGCAGGGCGCCGACGTCGTAGACCGACAGTTTCTGGAATTCGATCTCGCAATTGGCGATCTCGGCGGCAAAGCGGGCCTGCGCCAGATAAGCCTCATCGAAATCAATGCCGAGGACACGGGCAGCACCTCGCCGTTTCATCTCGATGGAATAGAAGCCGGCATTGCAGCCGATGTCCAACACCGTCTTGCCTGTCAGATCCGCGGGAATGGCCTCGGCGAATTTGCGCCATTTGATCAGCGGGTAATTGCCGAGAAAATGGTTGGGAGCGGTTTCGACACCGGCCAGTTCCATGTTGTGGAACCATGGGCCGAGAGCATCGATACGGCGGCGGATTTCGGCATGGGAATGCAGCATGGTCAGGCTCCTTCGCCGGGAACGACAGGCACATGCGGGTGTGCTCCACCCACAAGCATGGCGGTTTGGCGTTGTTCGGATGCGACGCCCTCTTCGAGCAGCCGAAGAGCCGTGCGATAGCCGTTGAAGGTGCCGACATCGACGTAGGAGACTCCGGCCCTGACACCGTAGGCTTCGCCGCCGGCAGCCAGATAGGCATTGATCAGGGTGCCGATATATTCGTCACGCCGGTCCCGTTCACGCCAGAGTGCAGCGAGCTGGTGCAAGATCCGGCCCGGCATCTTGAACGCCCCCCAGATCCAGTTCGTGGCAGCGTCTTGCCGCTTGACCTGAATTTCCTTCACCCGATCTCCCTCGTCGAGAACCACGGCATCGAAAAATTCCGGGCGGTCCACCGGGAAGAGCAGAAACGATAGGGAACTATCCGGCAGGCAGGAGAAGCCGTCCTCGGGGAACCAGATCGTATCGGGCAAACCAATCAAAACCGTCTCGTCGGGCGCGACGAGAGGCGCTGCCCGAAAAATCGCATCGCAAAGTCCAACAGGGTTGGGCTGCACCACGAACAGAGCGGCAGCGTCACCATAGCCGGCGGCGTAATATTCGAGAATGTCGGATTTGCCCGATCCGATGATGAAACAGATCTTGTCGACGCCGGCGCGCACCATCCGCCGCACCAGGTACTCGCTCACCGCGCAGGGACGCTCCGTCTGTCCATCGATCCGACTGCCTACCGGCAGCAGCTCTTTCGAGAAGCCGAGCGGTTGAATGCGGCTGCCGCGCCCGGCAGCGGGCACAATGCCCAACATCAGACTGCTTCCATCATCGGTTCGCGGGGAGATCTTTGAAAGGCGTCGTTTAGAATGTGGTCCAGCTCCGCCGCGCGCCGGGCAGAAGTGTGTTCGTCCAGAACCCGTTCGCGCGCACGGGTTTTGATGGCATCGAGTTCATCTGCCGGCAAGGCGAGCGCCGCGACCACGTCATCGGTGTCGTGGGCCAGCAGGATCTCGCTGCCGGGTTCGAAGAAGCTGCTCAGGCCAGGCCAGGTGTCGGTTATGATCGGCACCCCGCATGCCGCCGCTTCGAACAACCGGCCCGAAGGACACCAGCCTTTTTGCACCATCGCCTCGCGGGTGACATTCAGCGTCAGTCGGGAGGATGAGAAAAACGCCGGATGATCGGCCGGTGGCAGATGCCTGACGAAGAAGATGTTGTCGCCCCACGGGAATTCCTGCGGATACTGTGCGCCGCCGATGATGAAGCGTTGATCCGGTAGACGCGCGGCGGTGCGGACCAGAAGCTTTTCGACGCCGGCCTGGCGATCCGCCGCGTAGGTCCCGAGATAGGACAGATCACCGGCGAATTCGGCCCGCTTCTCTGCCGGCCGGTGTTGGTCGGGATCGACGTGCCCATAGAGCGGCAGCACATGGCGCGCACCCAGAACCGTCTTCAGCGCGTCGACCGCCGAGCCGCCGGTGTAACTTAGGACGAGGTCGAAATCGGCAAGACCCTCAGGGCCGAAATAGGGTGGACGCTCACCTTGTTCGATGCGGGCAAGCGTGACCGGCGTGTCCAGATCGTAGAACACACGCAGTCCGCGGCCTGCCTGCTGCGCCAGCCGCGAGGCGTCCACGGCGTCGGGACAATAAGAGGTGACGATAACGACATCCGATTGTTTGACTGTTTGCTCCGCGACCCGGCGGATGTCCTCCCAGTCCGGGTAGAGCACGACGTTGCCGCCGTCCAGGCGATCAAGATCGCGCGCTCCGGCATAGTAGGGCGTGTCGCGTTCGAAGAAGGTAACGGACCAGCCGCGCCGGGCGAGGGCTCGGATCAGTCCCCTCCATAAGGTGGCATGGCCGTTGCCCCATGAAGACGTGACGGTAAGACCGAAAATGACCATCTGCATCCGGCAAATCCTCGTCAGGCAACTTCGTTCAATCGGATCAGCTTCGCCCCCCAGTCCCCCGACACGATCGTCGTGATCGAAGCGGGATCAATGTCGAAGCGAAAGCAGTCGCCGGCCGGCAAGCCAAGGACCTTGCAGACGGCGGCCTTGATCACATCGGCGTGGCTGACCAGGGCGACACACTGATTCTGATGCTTCTCGTGGACAGCATTCATCACCGCGACGACGCGCTGCTGGACATCGTGCATGGTCTCGCCACTCGGTGTCCTTGCCACTTGCCGCTGATCATTCCAGGCTCGCCAGCTGGCGTCGCCATTCAGTTCATCGAAAGTCTTTCCCGACCAGTCGCCGAAGTCGATCTCGTCAAGTTCGGCGCAGATCGCGATTTCTCCGACACCGCAGGCGAGCGCAACTGGCAGCGCCGTCTCTCGGGTACGCTCGCGCGGGCTGCACAAGATCGCGACGATGGGCTCCCGGGCCATGCGGCAGCCAAGCTGCGTTGCCTGCGCCTTACCGGCATCGCCGAGGCAAACGCCGTCCATACGGCCTGCCAGATAGGAGCCGACATTTTCGTGTGCCGCATGGCGGATCAGAAAGAAGGTCGTCGTCATTCTGCGGCATCGAGCAAAGGCTCGTCCTTGCCTGCGATAAAAGCGAGCGTGCGCTGCCGCGCTTCGGCGTCGGTGAACTGTTCCGGAGGCGACTTCATAAAATAGCTGCAGGGACCGGTCAGCGCGCCAGCTATGCCGCGATCGAGCGCCAGCTTGGCGCAGCGTACCGCATCGATCACCACGCCGGCCGAGTTGGGCGAATCCCAGACCTCCAGCTTGAGCTCGGCATTGAGCGGCACGCCGCCGAAGGTCGTGCCTTCGACCCTTATATAGGCCCACTTGCGATCGGTGAGCCAAGGCACATGGTCGCTCGGGCCGACATGGATGTTGCCCGGCTCCAGGGGAACATCGAACTGGCTGGCCACGGACTGTGTCTTGGAGATTTTCTTCGATTCCAGCCGCTCGCGTTCCAGCATGTTGAGAAAATCGGTGTTGCCGCCGAAATTCAGTTGATAGGTGCGGTCGATGCGTACGCCGCGTTCACGGAAGAGATTGGCTAGCAACCGATGCACGATGGTCGCGCCGACCTGGCTCTTGATGTCGTCGCCGACCAGCGGCAGCCCGCGCTGCTCAAAGCGCCGTCGCCATTCCGGACGTGAGGCGATAAAGACCGGTATGCAATTGACGAAGGCGCAGCCGGCCTCGAGTGCGCATTCGGCATAGAAGCAGGTCGCCTCCTCGGAACCCACCGGCAGGTAGGAAACCAGCACGTCAGCGCTGCTGTCACGCAGGATCTCGGTGACATTGGCAGCCGGCTCGGGAGCTTCTTCAATCTCGTCGCGCAAATATTTGCCGATCCCGTCCAGCGTCGGTCCGCGCTCGACGCGAACGCCGGTTGTCATGGCGTCGGCAAAGCGGAACGTGTTGTTGGGGGCGGCGTAGATCGCTTCCGCGACGTCGAGGCCAACCTTGCTCTTGGCGACATCGAATGCGCAGACAATCTCGATGTCGTCGACATGGTAACCGCCGAGGTCGGCATGCATCAGCCCAGGGATTGGTTCGTTGCTTTTAGCGTGACGATAGAACGAGAGGCCCTGCACCAGGGAGGATGCGCAATTGCCGACCCCAACGATACCAACACGAACCTTTTTCGATCCCACGAAACCGCCACCCTATGTTGTTCAAAGGTAAGTTCCTGGCGCCGAACCATCAGCTTGCCGGAATGTTCCTCCGCCCATCGAAAAATTGCGCGAGACAGCATGGATCGAAGCCGCATCCGATGCGTTCCCGCACGGCAAGCATTGGAAACCGATCGATGATCGTCTACGGCGACCACAAGCGGACGCAGGACGCACAACAGCTTCGCGAAGCAGCAGGCGAAATGGCCGTAAGACTTGATCGGATGTCTCATGGCATCCGACGCCATGCTGCATTGGTCGGACTGTTCATCAGCGTGTCGGAGCTGGTTCAGGCGCTTGCCGACGTCGATTTCGAAACCTGCGGCATCGACATTTTTTCGCCACGGCAACAGCAAGGCGCCAGGCTGCTGGTCGGGCTTGCCGCCGAGGTAGCGAAGTCGTGGCGAAGCGGTTTCAACGTTGGCGGTGGCATCGATCCGGGACTTCTCAAGCTGCTGGCCGGGCTCGACTGTCAGGCCGAGGTTCTGACCGGCTCCGCTGAGGGTTATGCGCATTATGCGCTTTATCCCGAAAGCTATTTGGACGCGGCGCAGAAGTCGGCGCTCGATGCGAACACATGCGTTATCGGTGTCCGCAGCATTGGCCTTGGGCTCGCAGCTATGGTGGCGGCCTCGATTGGCGCGCCGGCGCCATTCAGCGTTCGTCCGATCGGCCATCCCTTCCACAGGCACATCAACGCCGATCCGCGGTCGATCACCGCCTGGAAGAACGATCCATCGGCGCGTTTCGCCGTTGTCGACGAGGGTCCCGGCCTGTCCGGCAGTTCGATGCATGCCGTTGTCGTTTGGCTGCGTGAACTGGATGTCGATACGGACCGCATTCACCTGTTTCCCAGCCATTCAGGCGGCCCGGGCAGCGAAGCGTCGCCGGAGGCTCGGGAAACGTGGTCGCGCTGTCCGAAACATGTGGCGACGGCGTTTGAATGCACCTTCTCCGAAAGCTCGAAAATTCCCACGCTGCGCGATTGGGTGGCCGAGGCGGTCGGCAGGCCGGAATTAAACCTGACCGAACTATCTGGTGGCGAGTGGCGGGCCGCCCACTATGCCGACGAAGGACGCTGGCCGCCGAGCCCACGCGGTACCGAGCGGCGTAAATTCCTGGCGTCCGCAGGGCGTGACCGCTGGCTCGTCAAATTCGCCGGCCTCGGCGAAACCGGACTGCGCAAGAAACGAGCCGCGGCGATGTTGCATGAAGCCGGCTTCGGATCGCAAGTTGTCGCGCTTTGCCATGGCTTTCTGGTTGAACGGTGGATTGACGGCAGCACGATGGATCAGGCGCCGCTGCCCAGGGAAAGACTGATCGCGGAGCTCACAAACTACCTGACCTGGCGTGCGCTCAATCTTCGAACTTGCGAACCGGGTGCATCATTGCTTGCGCTCGCGGAGATGGCTGTTTCCAATGCCTCGGAAGCCATGGGCGAGAAACGCGCAGCGACGTTGCGCGGTTGGCTCTCGAAACCGACCTCCGCGCATGTGCTGCAGCGCGTTGAAATCGACGGAAAGCTTCAACCGTGGGAGTTTCTCGTTCGTGCAGATGGCACGGTGCTCAAGACAGATGCTGTTGACCACTGCCGGGCACATGATTTGATCGGCTGCCAACCGATTGAGTGGGACATTGCCGGCGCCCGCGTCGAGTATGGACTGTCCGACAGCGATGTGAGGACCTTGGTCGAGGGAATGGAACTTGCCATCGACCGTGACCACATCGGCTTTTTCGAACCATGCTATTTGGCATTCCAACTCGGGCTCTGGAGCACGGCTGCGCAATCCGAAAACGGCGGGGAAAAAACAAGGCTGGCCGAGATGGCAGACCGATATAGGATGCCGCTGATACGGTTCCTGGACGAATGCCGGATATGATCGTTCCGATCAGTCCAGCCTTCGCAGCATGTCTGCTTCCTGCTCGAGAATAGTGGCCACTTCCTCGCGCTGCAGATGCGTCATCATCAGGCTGACGCAGCACTCGAGATAGGTAATCGAGGCGCGCCGCAGATAGGCAGCGGTCTCGCGTTCGGCCATCTGGTCGATATCCCTCGAGGGGCGCTTGGGTTGCATGAGGGTGATCCTCCGTATCGGGTCCTCCTGCCAAACCACAAGCCTGGGCGGATGTTCCGCACGATCTCGGGAAAGGTTCGGTACCATCTCGCATCACGCCGGAAGGTTCTGCAGCCCTCCGGGTGCGGGCCTCGCTCTTTTGGCAAAGCCCGTCATCTGATCGCCGATGCGGCTGCCTTCGAGAGCTGCGAAATAATCGATCGTCAGCTTGAGCCCTTCGTTGAGGGGCACCTTCGGCGTCCAGCCGAGCAGCGCTTTTGCACGCGAAATATCGGGCTGCCTGCGCCGAGGATCGTCTTGCGGCAGCGGTAGAAATCTCAGATCCGATTTGGTACCCGTCATCGCCTTCACCAACGCAGCCAGTCGCACGATGGTGAATTCTCCGGGATTGCCCAGATTGACCGGCTTGCCTGGATTGGGATCGATATCCATCAGGCGCCGCAATCCATCGATCTGATCGGAGACATAGCAGAAGGATCGCGTCTGCAAGCCGTCGCCGAAGATCGTCAGGGGACGTTTCTCGAGCGCCTGCATGATCAGGTTCGAGACGATGCGGCCGTCCGCCGGATCCATTCTCGGACCGTAGGTGTTGAAGATGCGCGCGACGCGCACGTCGGCTTTGCCGGCTCTCAGATAGTCGAAGCAAAGCGTTTCGGCGGTGCGTTTGCCCTCGTCGTAGCAGGCGCGCGGACCGGTGCAGTTCACGTGGCCGACATAATCCTCCCTCTGGGGATGCTGTTCCGGATCGCCATACACTTCGCTCGTCGAGGCCTGTAGCAGCCGCGCGTCATATCGGACAGCGAGTTCGAGCAGGTTGAGCGTTCCAATCACGCAGGTTCGCGTGGTGTGGATAGGGTCGGCCTGGTAACGCGGCGGCGAGGCAGCGCATGCCAGGTTGAAGATACGCTCCACGGGCTCGCCGAGATCCAATGGCCGGCAGATATCCTGCTCGATCAACCGGAAACCCGGATGGTCCATGATCGAGATGATGTTCTCCATGCGCCCAGTCAGAAAATTGTCGGCGCAGATCACGCGCCAGCCGTTGCGGAGCAATGTTTCGCAAAGATGCGAACCGAGGAATCCCGCACCGCCGGCAACAAGCACTGCCTTTGCCCTTCGCGCGTTTCGTGTTTGTCGCATCGCCGTTTTCTCCTGTCTGCTGGTCATGCTGCGCTTCCGATGTCGAAATCGAGGGCCGCCGCCCTTGGCTGTGTCAACGCCGCCACGAATTCGCGGGCCCTGGCCGCACCGGTGTGGGATGCGAGGACGCGTTCGCGGGCCCGGCGGGCCATGGCGAGGCGTGTGCGCTCGGGCTCGCCGAAGAGGATCTCGACGACATCGTCCGTTTCCCCGGCGGTGTGGATCGCGGAAGCGGGAAAGAAGCTGTCGAGCCCTGGCCAGCGATCGCTGATGATGGGCGTGCCGCAAGCAGCCGCTTCGAACAGGCGCACACTGGGCGACCATCCCGCGGCGATCATGGAACTGCGTGTGACGTTCAGCGTGTAGCGCTGACGGTTGTAGAACGCGGCATGATCGGCGGGCGGCAGATGTTCGATACGTTCGACATTGTCCGGCCAGATGATGTCGGATGGGTATTGCGAACCGGCCACGACGAAACGCCGGTCCGGCATATGCCGTGCGGGCTCGAGCAGCAGCGCGTTCAGCGTTGCCTGCCGGTCGGCACTGTAGGTGCCGAGATAGCCGAGATCCCAGCGGATCGGATCGCCGGTCCGGTGGTGCCGTTCCGGGTCGACCGAGCAGTAGAGCGGTTCGGCGCGGCGCGCGCCGAAGTCCTCCACCAGACGGCCAAGCATCGGCCCGCCGGTGAACGAGAAGTAGACGTCGAAGTAAGGAATCTGCCGCCAGCTCAGATAATCGCAATCGTCGGCTGAAAGCTGCGCCACGGTCACCGGCGTGTCGATGTCGTAAAAGCAGAAGCGCCCTTTGCAAAGTGAAGCGACGATGTCGATGACCACGCGCCCTTCCGGCACGAACGAGCCGATGACGACGATGTCGGCCTGCTCCAGGCACCGGGCGTAGTCGCGTTGTAACTCCGCGGTGGTTTCGTAGTAGCGCAAGGCGCAGAAATCCGGATCGCGCAGATCGCGGTGGTTTGCGTACCACGGCACCTCGCGCTCCAGAAAGGTCACGCGGTGGCCGAGTTCGTGCAGACCTTTCAGCAGGCCTCGAAACGTCGTGGCGTGGCCGTTTCCCCAGGATGAGGACAGCGACAGGCCAAGAAAGACGATGTCCAATTGCTTGGTCATTCCGCTGCCTCCACGGTCCCCTGCTCGAAGTGACGTTTGAAGACTGCATCGGCCACGTCCGCCCGCAACGCGTAGGTGTGATCGGCCAGCACGCGGCAAAGTGCGGCCTGGCCGATTGCCTTTGCCCGACTGGAGGTCAGCGAGCACATGATCTCGGCGACATCGCCGCCGTCGCGCGCCACCAGGATCTCCTCGCCTGGTTTCAGGAACAGTTCCACGCCCAGCCACGCATCGGTGATGAGGCAGGCGCCGGCGCCGGCCGCCTCGAAGACACGCGTGGCCGGTGAAAAACCGTTTACGGCCATGCTGTCGCGGCTGATGTTCAGAACCGCCTTGGGTGTGACGTTGAAGGCATTGTGATCGCGGGTGCCGACGTGACCGAGCCAGCCGACATTGGCGGGAAGCGGCTTGTCCCCCCAGCCCGATCCACCGAGCAGAAAACGCTGTTTCGGCAGCTGGCATGCGGGATCGAGGAAAAACGCTTCGACCCGTGCCTCACGATCCGGCAGCCTGTTGCCAAGGAACGCCAGATCGCAAGCGAAACGCGCATTGCTGGTGACCGGATAATGCGTTTGGGGATCGAGCGCATTGTAGATCGGCACGCATTCGTTCGCCCCCATGGCACGGTAGGCCCATACCACGGGGTCGCCGCCTCCATAGGTCAGCACAAGGTCGATTTCTTGCAGGGCGCTATGGAGCGGATGGTCCGGTTCGTCGCGCAACTGGGCAAGGGTTGCCGGAGCGTCCACGTCCCAGAATACCACCAAGGCGTCACTGCGGGCGTGGTCGAGAACGGCGCGCAGCAGCGCCTCGTCCTCGAAACCGACGCCACTCGCCTTGACGACGATGTCGGCGCTGGCGGCACGTGCCGCGACCTGCATCAGCGCGTGCTGGGTCGCTTCATAAACGACGACAGTGCACCAGTCAGGCGCCTCGATGTCGCGATTCTTCTGCCGGTCGTAGACGTCGGGTTCATAGAAGGTGATTTCGTAGCCCAATTGGGAAAGCGCCTTCAGCAACCCGCGATAGTAAGTCGCGGCACCGTTCCAGTAGGACGACAAAAGACTCGATCCGTAGAATGCCATCTTCATGCGGCGGCTTCCTTTGCGGTGGTGTTGTTGATGGTATGTTCGGTCGTGAATGCCGTGAGCACGCGGAACAGCTCGTCAACGCGGTGCTGGCAGGTATGCCGGGAGCGAATGGTCTCGAGGCCCGAAGTCACCAGGGAAGCCGCGAAATCCGCATCGGCCAATACCGCCCGCAAGTGTTGCCGCATCTGAGAGCCGTTCTCCGCAAACAGGAAGTCGACGCCGGGCCTGAACAACTGCTCGACATCGGACCAGGGTGCTGAAATCAGCGGAATGCCGCAGGCGAGCGCCTCGAACATCCGGATCGTCGGAATTCCAGGCAATCCCTCACGATAGGGGCGCCGTGGGATGTGAACGGTGACACGATGCGCGGCGAACGCCTTCGGCACATCGGCATTGGCGATCCATCCATCATAGCGCAGTCCGGCGGCGGCCAGGTCCGCAAGTGCGGACTTGGGATAGCGTACGCCGTGAACAGTGGCCTCGAGACCGAGATCGTGTACTGGCTCGATCAGAAATTCCTTGAGTTCGGCAGTCCGCTCATCGTCGCCCCAGTTTCCAATCCAGACCAGATCGGACATGGGATGGATTCCTGGGTGCGGCTTGAACAGGCGATCGTCCGCGGCTTCATGCCAGGTGAAGACGCGCTTGCCCCAGCCGGCGCGCAGATAGCTCTCGCGCAACGCTTCGCCAAAGGCGAGGACGCCGTCATAGTGCTCCAACCGTAGCGCCGAGATTGCCTCGGTCGCCGATACGGCCCGGTGATGGGTGTCATGAAACAGAAGGATGAAGTTGCCGCCAGCGGCCCGGGCCCGGCCGATGCGTGCGACAAGCTCCGGATCCGTCCACTCATGAACGATCACAACGTCGGCCTCGGCGATCCAGGCCTCGTGATCGAACCCGGCATCGTAGGTAACCGGCATCAACTCTGGGAAATCCTTGCGGAAGCGTTCGATGGCGAAGGATCCCTTCTCGGCCAACAGGTTCGAACGGCTCCAGCCGTCGGACGGCTCCAGCGCGACTGCCTGGTGCTGGCGCGCGATCAGATCCCGCATGATACCGCGCAGGAAATGGGCATTGCCGTGGTTCCAGTCGGATACGACCGAGTGGGTGTAGAACAAAAAGCGCATGGTCAACGCCCCGCCATAGCCAGGGCCGCCTTGTCGTAGACGCCTCGCATGGCTGCCGCTTGCCTGGCCAGTGTAAACCGGCGGCTCCGTCGCATCGCTGCCTGGCCGAGCTCTCGCCTGAGTTCGGCATCGCTGGAAAGACGATTGAGGCCGGCAGCGAGGTCGTGCGGATTGCGCGCGTCAAAGAACATCGCGGCCCCGTCCCATAGTTCGCGATAGGTTGCGATGTCGGAAAGCACCAGGGGCGTCGCCGACATGGCAGCTTCCAGCGCGGCCAGACCGAATGGCTCATAGATCGACGGCGACACGAAAATGCCGGCGCGCGCCATCAAGGAGCGCACCTCGTGAGACGGCAGTGCTCCCAGAGGAACAGCATAGCTGAAGCTGGTACGCCCGCCGTTCGGACCGTGCATCGAACCGGCGGCAAAGACGGGCCATTGCGTCAGCGACGCGGCCTGGTCGATCACCGCCGCATTCTTCCCCTCGTCCCACCAGCGGGCAGCGGCGAAGACGAGCGGTTGGCGCTTTTCGGCCTTCGGCACCGGACTGGCACTATTTCCCACCACACTCAGACGCGCGATCGGGCCGTAGCAGGTCTCAAGCATGTCGGCGTGGCTGCGGCTCGGCACGATGACTGCGTCGGCCCGATTGAAGCCACGCCTGTTGCGCTCCTTCTGCCAGGCCCATGCGCCATCCACTGCCTGTTTCCTGACGGCATGGAACCATGTCGTCACGCAGGAATGGGAGACCGCCACGGCTGGGCACGGCGCATCGAATCCCGCCGCCTGCGTCGGCGCGTTGAAATGGACTAGGTCGATGGCGTGGTCGCGCATGGGCGCAAGCAATTCTCGCGGTAGCGCATCCAGGTCGCCGCCGTTGTGGGTCATCCAATCCGGCGGCGTGTTCAACCAGATCAGCGTGGTGAAAGCCTCTGCCTCCGCAGCCTGCTGCCTCGTCGGCTGGGGACCGAGCCCGGCAAGCACCACACTGTCGCCGCCGTTCACAAGTTCCCGTGCCAGATCAAGCGCATAGCGCCATACGCCGCCCACGGCATCGACGGTCATCAGGATGCGCCACGAGCGCGGCGTCAGTGTCCGCAACATGTCGCCTCCAGTTCCGCCAGCGGCCGGGGCCGCTTCTCCTGGATGTCACTGAATTTCTGGAAGGATGCGAGATAGTGGTCATGGGCGCGCTCCCAGGCAAGGTCGTCGGGTTCGCCCCAAAGCTCGCGATAGCTGGGCGAACTCGGATACGGATAAAGCGGAACAGGTTCATTGGCCCATACGCCGTGGTCGATCAGGTGGGTTCGCCAGCGCTCGACCAGGGCGGGATCATCCTCGACCACGCCGATCAGATTGGCTTGAACGAATGGAACGTGACGTCTAGCATCGACGAGCAGCGCGGCAAGTTCCTCGGTGCCCAGCCGGCAGCGCTTGGCCAGCATCGCCCGGCCTTCAACCGTCAGGCTTTCGAGCCCTGCTTCAATGGAGACGCAGCCTGCGGCGCCCAGCAATTCCAGCAGCTCGGGCTTCCACAGATCGATGCGGGTCTGCACGCCGAATTTCACATTGCGATCGACCAAGGCTTCCAGCAACGCTTTTTGCGGCAGGAAGATTTCGTCGATGAAGTAGATGTAGCCGACACCTTGGGCAATCAGCCGATCGATCTCCGCGACCACCGCTTCGTGGTTTCGACGGCGATAGGCATCACGGAAATCGATCTTGGCGCAGAAGCTGCAATTGTAGGGACAGCCGCGCGATGCCTCGACTTCCGCGCCGAACCCGACCTGATTGTCATCGAACCTGTGATGGTGGTGCGAATGGGCTGCGATCCAGTCCGCAGGCCATTCGAGGGGTGGATGATCGACAAACGAGCTGGCGTGGACGCCGCCGGTCGAAACCACCCTGGCATCCCGCAGATAAGCGGTTGAGGGCACTGCGCTCCAATCGTCGCGCCGGGCAAGTTGCTCGACGACTTCTTCGCATTCGCCGCGCACGACGATGTCGACGCCGAGCTTGCGCAAGGTTGGCGCCGGCGTGGCCGAGCCGTGCGGCCCGACGGCGACCGTGCGTCCACCGCGCCCGGCGAGAAGGTTGAGGAAATCGGCCGGCACGCGCAATTCCGGCGGTGCGCAGCGCCAGAACAGATAGGTCGGCGCGGTACTGACGACAGTCATTGCCGGGGCGAAATCGGCCACCCGCTCGCAAAGACCGGAATTGTCGAGCTTCTGCAACTGACCATCCAGCATCAGCACCTCATGTCCGGCGGCTTCGAGCAGGGCCTTCGAATAGCCGAGTTCCAGCGGCAGATGTGGTTGGCGGCAGCCGAAATAGATGCTGTCGTCGTAGGTCCAGAATGGGTTTACCAGAGCGATTTTCATGCGACGTACCTCACGGCTTCGGGGTGAGGCTCGAGCCGGTGGCGCTGCAGCCAGTCGGCTAGGTCGCGGACGCCTTCGCGCCATGAAACCTGGGCCATCCAGCCAAGCGCGGTTTTGATCTTGCGGGTGTCGGCGACGAAGAAGGGCTGGTCGCCGGTGCGTTCGCCATCATGGCGGATTGAAAGCTCATGGCCGGTCAGGCCACGGATCTCGCTCAACAGCGTGCGCAGGCTGAGCGCATTTTCCGGGCCGCCGCCAAGATTGAATGCCTGGCCTTTGGTCGTCTCGATGTGGTCGAGTACGGCCCTGTAGGCGGCGACGGCATCGGAAACATGTAGGATATCGCGCACTTGCCTGCCGTCACCGTAAATGGTGATGGGGCGTCCCGTCAGCGCGCTGAGCAGGAAGTGCGCGACCCAGCCCTGGTCCTCGGTTCCGAACTGGCGCGGTCCATAGATGCAGCTCATCCGCAGCACCGCCGTCGGCATGCCGTAGGATTTGGCGTAGTCGAGCACATACTGGTCCGCCGCGCCCTTGGAGCAACCGTAGGGCGTGCAGAAGTCCAGGCCCCGAGCCTCATCGATGCCGTTCGCCTGGATGACGCTGTCGCAAGGCACATAGCGGTCGCCGTCCTCGCGGACCGCGACGTCGGGCAGGCTGCCATAGACCTTGTTGGTGCTGGCGAAGACAACAGGAATACACTCACCGCTCAGTCGCGCCGCCTCCAGTACGTTGAATGTTCCGCGAAGGTTGATGTCGAAATCCTCGCCCGGCTGGACCAGGCTTGTGGTGACGGCGGTTTGCGCGGCCAGATGGAAAATTGCCTTTGAACCCGTCAGAGCCGGCGCCAAGGCGTTGGCGTCCCGCACGTCGATGGTCTCCACCGTGAGGCGACTGGCGTGTTTTTGCGCCAGCCATTCAAGGTTCTGCTGGACGCCCGGACGGCTGAGATTGTCGATCACCAGCACCGGTTCGCCATCCGACAACAGGCTGTCGGCGAGGTTCGATCCTATGAAGCCGCTGCCGCCGACGATGGCGACCGGCGCGTCGCTTCGATTGCGTGTGTTCATGACACCAGCCCGCGTTCTTCGAGCTCGCGTTTCATGTCGGCGCCGCGGTCGACGGCGGACGTGTTACGCACCCAGGAAACGAAATCGCCGAGCGAATTCTCCAGTTGCCGCACCGGCTCGAAACCGAGCAGCTCACGGGCCTTGGAAATATCGGCGAAGCAGTTGCGGATATCGCCGGAGCGCGCTTTGCCGAGCAGTTCGGGCGAGCGGTTCGGTGTCCCCATGGCCTCGGCCAGCAATCGTGCGACTTCGCTGATCGCGTAGGCTCGGCCGCTGCCGATGTTGATGACATGACCCTTTGCCTGGCGTTGCTGCAGTGCAAGGCGAAAGGCGCGGGCGACGTCATGCACATGGACGAAATCGCGCTTCTGTTCGCCATCCTCGAAGATCATTGGCCGTTGGCCGTTGGCGAGACGCGAAGCGAAGTTGGCCAGCACGCCGGTATAGGGGTTCGACAATGCCTGGCCGGCGCCGAAGACATTGAACAGGCGCAACGCGACAGCATCGATGCCATAGGCTTCGCCGAAGATCAGCACAGCGCGTTCTTGTGCGTATTTTGTCAGCGCATAGATTGAGGCGAGATCGACCGGCTTTTCTTCGTCCGTCGGCAGCGGCGAGAGGGGGGCTCCCTCTGGCGACAGCGGATTCCATTGCCCGCTTTTGATGTCGCTCGCCTTGCGCCGGGCATTGTCGATGCGCCGGCCGTCTGGCGTTGCATAGAGCCCTTCGCCATAGACGCTCATCGACGAGGCGACGACGATCCGTTCGACCGGGTGCTTGATCAGTGCTTCAAGTAGCGTTGCGGTGCCGAGATCATTGGCGCCGACATAGCGCGCGATCTCGTACATCGATTGTCCGACGCCGACTTCCGCCGCCAGATGAATGACCGCGTCAACACCTTCCAGCGCACTGGCGACCGCCTCCCGGTCTCGGACATCACCTTTGATCAGTTCGGTCCCGGCGGGAAGCGCGACGGCTTCGCCCGCATGCACCTGCTCCAGCAGCGCATCGAGGATGCGAACCGAATAATCCTGCTCGACGAGTTCCTGTGCGACATGCCGGCCGATGAAGCCGCAGCCTCCTGTAACCAATATGCGTTTCACGACGACTCCTCAGACAAGTAACCTCGGCGCCCCGAACTTTTCGGCAAAAGGTTTGTTCCCTTGCTTCAACAAAGTTCCTTTGGCGGACTTCGTTGGGCCGGCATCGCGATCACGGCGCGGTGCTGGAACATTGACGCCCTTGTGCTGTTAGGACGCCCGACAGCCCGCGTGTCCCATGGAGCAACGCCGATCAAAGGAGATTTCAATGTCTCAGTCGCAAACGACCACCGACCACGACGAAATTCGCAAGTGGGCCGAGGAGCGGGACGGCCGGCCGGCAGTGGTACGCACAAAAGGCGAGGGCGGCATCCTGCGGATCGACTTCGGTGAGCCTGAGGAAGCATTCGAGCCCATCGAATGGGACGAGTTCTTCCGGATATTCGACGAGAACGATCTGGCCTTTCTGTATCAGGCCAAGACTGGGGAGGGGAAAGCCAGCCGTTTCAACAAATTCGTCGAGCGCGATCAGAAGGGCTGATGACGCAAGCCAAGCGGCTGATCTGTACGGCCCAGTTGTCGAGATGTGGTCAACAATGACGGCCCCGCGGCTTAGCACTTCAGCCTGAGAGGGAGGGTAAAATTAATGCATCAGGTTTGCGCCGCGGGTTTTCGCCATCTCTCGCATGATGCCGTTGAGCCAGTTTTCAGTGGATTGACCAGGCTGTCTGCGGTCGACATCCCGGATCGCTTGCTCGAGCGTCCTCTCGACGAGCCGATCCGATGCGTCGACGTCTCCCAGCAAAAGGCGCGCCGCAAGTCGCAGTTTGGGCAAAAGCGCGAAGACGTCGTCGGACGGGTCCGGTCCGGGGGGCGCCCGCCCCGATTCCTGCGGGGGAAAGAGTGCGTTGAACACCGCCTGGCTGCCCGAGGATTTCCGCAGATTGCTGGCATAGCGGAGATGGTCGGGAATGGCGATGTCGTCATCGCCACTGAAGAACACGAAGGGGACACCCCGGCGCATCAACTCATCGGCGATTGGAAACACGCGTCGGCCATTGAGATTGACGTCGAGGATTGCAGCTTCGGCCGTCCCGGTGTGTTTGGAAGCCTGTTCGACGGTTGCAGCGGGACCAAGGATTATGGCGCCCATATTGCTGAAAAACCGCGCAAGATCTCCCGCCATCGTCCATTCGTCTTCAACTATCAGAATATGCAGCCCCCGCAGGTCGCGCACGTCGTCATCCTTTCTTGCAACGGAGGTTAGAATGCAGAGGATTTGCTTTCCGAATTCTGTCATCCAAGGCCGCCTGCAACCGCTTCGCAAGCATCAGCATGCGATCCGGGACGGGCCCCGCATCGGAATCTGCTAGCGATCCAGGCGCCCCTGACACCACTGGCGCTCGGAGTTTTATGTCAGCAGAGCGTTTCGTCATTGAACCACCATTGATATCGGGTTCAACGTCATCCCTGACGTCTTGTTCCATACCTCTTGCGCGCTATATGGTTGTGTCCTGTTCGATCCGGCCTTGAGGAGACTTCATGTCGGGTCGGCGAAAGGGGGACATGCCGTGACTGCCCGATCGACTAGATTTCCCATCGTTGGCATCGGCGCGTCCGCGGGTGGCATTCCCGCGATGGAAGGCTTGTTCAAAGGCGTTACCAGCCAGCCCGGCATGGCGTTCATCATCATCACGCATCTCAGCCCGAAGCGAGAAAGTCTGTTGCATGAAGTTGTCAGCCGCTACACCGAGATGCCTGTCGTTGTGGCCGAGGATGGCATAGCTGTTGTACCTGACCACGTCTACGTGATGCCACAAAACGTCACTCTGGCGATCGCCAACGGTGTGCTGCGCCTGCGGCGGCCCAACGGGCTTACCCAAGAGCGCAAACCCGTCGACATCTTCTTTAGTGCGCTCGCTGAAGACCAGGGCGAATATGCCGTGGGCGTCATTCTGTCGGGCGGTGATTCCGATGGAACGCTGGGCGCCAAGGCGATCAAGGAGCGGGGTGGCCTCACTGTCGCGCAAGCGCACGACGGCTACGGGCCGCGCAATCCCGATATGCCACAGAGCGCTATTGCCAGCGGGCTCGTCGACGTCGCTGTGCCCGCCGAGGAGATCGGGGCGAAGCTGGAGGCTTTCGCCCGCGGCTTCGACACGCTGGAAGGGCTGGCGGAAGAAGATGGCGACCATACGGCCGACATCGATAAGGTGCGAGAACAGATATACGCCATTCTGCGCAGCCACTCCGGCCACGACTTCTCGGGCTACAAGACCAAGACATTTCTGCGCCGCGTGAAGCGACGCATGCAGATCGCCCAGGTCCATTCCATCAGCGCCTATATAGACTGGCTGAAGAAAGATGCTCGCGAGGTGATGAACCTTTTTCGCGATCTGCTGATCAATGTCACCAACTTCTTTCGCGACCCCGATGCCTTCGAGTTGCTCGAGCGAAAGATCATACCGCAGTTGTTCGAAGGCAAGACCGCCAGCGACACCGTCAGGGTCTGGGTTCCCGGATGCGCCACGGGCGAGGAGGTGTTCTCTATCGGCATCCTGCTGCGCGAACACATGGAGAAGCTTACGGTCGTTCCGCGCGTCCAGATATTTGCCACCGACATCGACGAGCCTGCGCTGGCGGTGGCCCGGGCGGCACGCTATCCCGAAGCCTTGCTGCAAGGGCTTTCACCCGAACGCCGACAGCGGTTCTTCAACGGCGACGGAGAGAGCTATGTCATTAGCAACGAGATACGGGAACTGTGCATCTTCTCGCCGCACAGCGTCATTCGCGATCCGCCTTTCTCGCGCATGGATCTGGTCTCCTGCCGCAATCTGCTGATCTATTTCGGCCCGAGCATCCAGAGCCGTGTCATCCCTGTCTTTCACTATGCATTGAAGCCCGGCGGTTACCTGTTCCTCGGCACCTCCGAAAGCGTTGGGCAGCACGACAATCTGTTTGCCACTGTCGACAAGAAACATCGTCTCTTCCAGGCGCGCGAGCATGCCTCGCCGCATATCAGGCTGCCCGCCTTGATCGGTGAGAGCCGTTCCGGCGTCTTTCCCTCTGAAAGCGCCGGCTTAAGGAAGGGAGCCGCCGGTTATCCGCTGCGCCAGGCTGTCGAGGCGCAGGTGCTGGAGCGCTTCGCTCCGCCGCATGTCCTGGTCAACGCCGAGGGCGATGTCGTCTATTATTCGGCCAGGACCGGCAGATATCTCGAAGCGCCGCAAGGGATTCCCAGCCGGCAGTTGCTGACGATGGCTAGGCGTGGGCTGCGACTGGACCTCCGCGCCGCGTTGCGGGAAGCGACGACGACGCGCCGCACAGTGGTGCGGGAAAACCTCATCGTAGAGGAAGACGACGAACGGGTCCAGCCGATCAAGCTCACGATCGAACCGCTCACCGAACGTGGCAATGGCGAGCCGCTTTATCTCGTCCTGTTCGAACCGTCGGGGCCGACCCAGGCCCGCTCAGAGGAAGACGGCGGCGGCCGTGACAGTGACAGCACCGCCGATCTCGAGCGGGAGCTGCGCGACACCAGGGAGCGCCTGCAATCGACGATCGAGGAATACGAGACCGCGCTGGAGGAGGTCAAATCGTCGAACGAGGAACTCGTCTCCGTCAATGAGGAGGCGCAGTCCACCAATGAGGAACTCGAAGCCTCGAAGGAGGAGATGCAGTCGCTCAACGAGGAGCTCAACACGATCAACGCCGAGTTGACGGCCAAGATAGAGGAGCTCGACCACGTCAACGGCGATCTGCGCAACCTGTTCGAAAGCACCGACATCGCGACCATTTTCCTCGACCGCAGCCTTGTGGTCCGTACCTTCACGCCGGCGGCGTCATCCTTCTTCAGCCTGCGTCCCTCCGATGTCGGCCGGCCGCTGACGGATCTGTCTAGCCAGCTCGACTACCCCGAGCTGAAGCAGCACATCGACAAGGTTTTCGAGACAGGCGAGATCCTGAATCACCATCTGGCACGCGATGCCAGGGGCCTGTTCCACATGGTCCGCATCAATCCCTATCGCGACAAGGGCAACAGGATCCAGGGCGTGGTGGTGACACTTGTCGATGTCACCACTCTGGCACAGGCGGAAGAGCATCAGCAGGTGCTCATCTCTGAACTCAACCACCGGGTCAAGAATATGCTTGCGGTGATCGCCAGCATTGCAAGCCGCACGCGGGAAAGTTCTGATACGAAGGAGGAGTTCGCGGATGCGCTGATCGGTCGCCTGCATGCCATGTCGCGGGCCTACGGCCTGCTGACCCGGGAGAGATGGAAGGAAGCCTCGGTCAGGGAACTGCTCCAGCAGGAGCTCGAACCATTCGGCATCGAGCGGATCGAACTCGATGGCGAGGATGTCAAACTAGGTCCGCAACAGGGGCTTTCCCTCAGCATGGCCATTCATGAACTGGCCACCAACGCGGCCAAGTACGGCGCTTTGTCAAAAACCGACGGCAAGGTCAGTGTGCAATGGTCGATCGAGGAGGACAGTTTCACATTTGGCTGGCGCGAAAAGGACGGCCCTGTTGTCAAGGCGCCCTTGGACAATGGTTTTGGCCTGACACTGCTGCAGGGAGAAATTGGTTACAGGCTCGGCGGCCATGTCGAGACCGCGTTCCACAAGGACGGCCTCAGCGTCCAGATCGCGTTTCCAGCAAACCACAAGGAGGCGCCGTGAGCGACGACAGGCCGCGCGTTCTGGTGGTCGAGGACGAATGGCTGATCGCCGAAGACGTCGCGTCTCGCCTGCGTGCGGCGGGTTATCCCGTGATCGGCCCGGTCTCGTCGGTCGCCGCGGCTCGTCAACTTATCGATGCAGGCAAAGTCGACGTGGCGCTGCTCGACATTCAATTGAACGGTGAAACGAGTCTGCCCGTAGCCGAAACATTGCTGGCTCGCGGCGTCCCCTTCGCCTTCATGACCGGATTTGGGCCGCGTGATGTTCCCCAACCCTTCCGAAGCTGCAAATTCGTGCCAAAGCCGGCAGGCGACGCTGCCCTTCTCAACACCCTGGCCGACCTGGCATTGCTTCGTCCCGACACGCACTCGTCGTGATTTCAACAGGCGGTTTCGATCAGTCCAGGGGCTTGTCCGTCGGCCGAGGCGTGGTGCTCGCCTGACGCGGCCGCCCGGCGTTGCGATTGGCAACCGGATTGTCAAGCGGCGCGGTCGACGGCCGGGATGTGCCTGCGGTTTTCGGCGTCTCCGGCTTGCCACCGGCATCCGTGTCACTGGCGTCCCGTCTCGGGTGCGGCAGACCATCGGCGTTCGGAGACCGGACGCTGGGTTTCGATGTGGAACTCTCATTGCTCATGGCAGCACCTTTCTTTGCATCGGGTGGGGCACGGTAGTCCCGCCGCTGTGAAGTCTGCAGGTCAAACCGTCGCCGCGATCGAAGGTTCCAGGTGCCAACGGGTCCATTGCGATCCACGGCCGCCGACTTACTCAGGGCAGACCTGGTGCGAGAGCCCGACACCTCAACCATGCGGCCGCATCACCACCTTGATGCAGCCATCCTGCTTGTCACGGAACGTCTTGTAGAGATCCGGCCCGGCTCCGAGATCCGCCCGGTGCGTGATCACGAAGGAGGGATCGATGTCGCCCTTCTGGACTATGTCCAGGAGCGGTTCGAGGTAACGCTGAGTATGGGTCTGACCCATCCGGAAGGTCAGGCCCTTGTTCATGGCGGCGCCGAACGGAATATGATCGACGAGACCGATATAGACGCCGGGCACCGAGATGGTGCCGCCTTTGCGGCAGGAGTAGATTGCTTCGCGCAGTACATGCGGCCTGTCGGTGCCGAGGTAGACGGCGGCCTTGACCTTGTCGAGCATGGCGTCGGCACTGGCGCCGGGATCCGACTCGGTACCGACACAGTCGATGCAGCGATCAGGACCGCGGCCATCGGTCATCGCCATCAAGGCGTCGTAAATATCGGAGTTGCTGAAGTCGAGCGTCTCGGCCTTGCCGTGCTCGCGAGCCATCGCCAGCCGCTCCGGCACCTTGTCTATGGCAATAACGCGGCCGGCGCCGAGCATCCATGCGCTTTGGATGGCGAACTGGCCGACCGGACCGCAGCCCCAGATAGCGACGGTATCGCCTGGCTCGATGCCGGCATTTTCAGCCGCCATGTAGCCAGTCGGGAAGATGTCTGAGAGGAACAGCACCTGTTCGTCGTCCATTCCTTCGGGCACCTTTATCGGACCGACATCGGCGAAAGGGACTCGCAGATATTCGGCTTGCCCTCCCCAATAGCCGCCGACCAGATGCGAATAGCCGAACAGGCCCGCCGGGGATTGTCCCATCACTTCGGCGGCCTGTTTGGCATTGGGATTGGACCTGTCGCAAAGCGAGAACAGCCCCTTCTGGCAAAACCAGCATTCGCCGCATGAGATGTTGAACGGCACCACGATGCGGTCACCCTTCCTGAATTTCGAATGGCCGCGGCCGACTTCCACGACCTCGCCCATGGTCTCGTGTCCAAGCACGTCGCCCGATTCCATGGTCGGCATATATCCGTTCATCAGATGCAGGTCCGAGCCGCATATGGCGCAGCAGATGACCTTGATGATGACGTCGCGATCATCCTCTATAGCGGGATCAGCCACCTGGTCGCATCGGATGTCGCCTTTGCCGTGCCATGTGAGCGCTTTCATGAGGTTGCTCCTTGTTGGAAGAAGGTTGGAAGGCAAATCGTGTAAAAGGCACCGTCTGAGCGTCTGCAGCAATCCGTCGATATACAGGTCAACACATAGGAGTTGCTGCCGTGATGCCCGATTGTTCAGTCTTTGGATGCGGAACCCGGCTCGGCCATCTTGCGGTGCTGTTCAGCCAGCGTGCCTGCCGGCATCACATGCGCCGCGGCGACCTGCAGCTTGTTCTCCAACTGCTGATGACTTGTTCCTCGCCGGCCATCTCGCCTCGTAACCGGCTATGACTACATCGGTGGGATTGTCCTTCTCATCGGTGCCGACCTTGCCCTCACCACGGCCAACTTTTCATTCGTCATAACGTCCTCCGAATTTCGCTTCGGCCGAACCACCATCGAGGCTGATTGTTCCGTACGGATAGGATTGAATGGGCGGCTTTATGCCGGCCATGAAAAGCGATTTTGTTCTGGGCACATTCGACTGTGAACAACTCATGATGGCGGTGGAACAACTCAAGTTTGTGCGAGTTCGGTAGCCGTGCAGCGTCATCGCTCCCCTTGTTTGATGCTGCACGGTCGGGTTCCCTCAGCCTGATCAGCCCGCGCGCCCTCGCGGCAGCGCGGGCTTTCTATGGGCAGGGCGCCATGTTTTAAATCTTTGGAACAACGTACCCGTTCAGCAGTTCGGCGTGCAGGAGGAACAAAATGCAATTCGCGGAAGAAATCGCGCTCAGGCGCGTAAAGATGCTGGTCGAACAATATGTTGTCGCCAGGAGCAGGAGATATGATTTCGTCTCGACCGAACTCGCCTGTAAGGCCATCCGCCAGGTCGTACGAAGCCCGATCGAGGACGCCGAACTGGACCATCTGCTGGCCAGAAGCGCCGTCAAACAAGGGCTGTCGGTGCGGTTCGACCGGATAGGTCATTGGCAGGCGGCTTCGCCCGAACTCAGCCAGGAGAAATCAGCATGAGGGCAGTGCTTTTGATGTCGGCCGCATTGCTCGCCTTGGCGGCGTGTAATGACAATGCCGATCCAGCCAAGTCCAAGACGGATACCACGAACAGCCAACCGGTCGACAAGAATCCCACGACGGACACCAACCCGACACCGCAGACCAGCACCGGCGGCGATCAGCAAGGTACGCAGCCAGCCCAGCCTGCATCTCCCAAGCCAAGTGGCGGCTAGGCCTATGGAGCGACGCAACGCGATAATCTCGCTGGTGATAGCCGCAGTCATCATTGTCGGTTTCGTCGTCGGCTTTTTCTACATTGATATGGGCTGGCAGACCTCGCCGCTGAAACGCGCGCCTGAACAGAACCAGGGTGGCAACGCCCCGGCGGATACCTCACCAGCCGCGGGCGTCCAGAAGAATCCCAAGGAAAACACCGAAATGCCTGGGCAGTGATCGACAGCTCGTCTCTGAGTAGACCTCGAACCAAGCCAGACGCGTTTATGCTGTCAGGTCCCACCGTGCTGATCCTTATGTACTTTCTGCTTCCCGTCTGGCTTGTCGCTGGCTTTGCAGACTGGCTTTGCCACCGCGCCTCACATATCGATTCGACCACGGGCGCCAAGGAATCCTTGATCCATCTTCTGATGTTCGCCGAAGTAGGCGTGCCGTTGCTGGCAGCCATGTTCCTCGAGGTGAATGCCTTGGTCATCGCTGTCATGATCGTCACCTTCTTCATCCACGAGGCGACGGCGATGTGGGATGTACGCTATGCAACCACGGCGCGCAGGGTAACGCCGATCGAACAGCATGTGCACAGCTTTCTGGAAATGATCCCGCTGATGGGCCTGGTCAGCGTCGTCTCCCTCCATTGGACGCAGTTTCTTGCGTTGTTCGGGGCGGGGCCGGAAACCGCGCGCTTCGATATCGTCTGGAAATCGCAGCAGTTGCCACTGATCTATATCGTCTGCGTGATGGCCGTGATCGTACTTTTCGAGTTGCTTCCGTATGTGGAGGAATTCGTCAGGGGCTTACGGGCCAATGCCGGGAGGCTGATCCCGCCGAAAGCCAGGCGACGCGACCCGGGCCACACGACGTTGCGGTGATGGGGCGGTCTGAAACGATGCTTCCTTGACCACAAGTACTCAGCGGTCTGAGCGCCGTCTCGCGCGGAACATCTCTGCCGGACTGGTCATTAACAGAACGGGAGAGGACAGACATGGAGCGTGATGATGAGCATCCTTTCCGACCTCGACAAAAAGCTGACGGACAACATGTATGAACATGCCAGCGAACTCACGGATGCGGTGGCGGACCTGCCGCCGGAACTCGTTGAAAGCGTCGACCGGCTAATGCCTTTCATCCAGCCCGAAGCGCGCGAGACGGTGAGAAATCAGGTTTTCGGCCTGATCCACGAATACAGGATCGTGGCCCCTCGCAGCCCGGCCGATCAGGATTGACCTACCCGTTCTGGTCTATCGCGTGAGGCGCGGGTTGGCTGCCGCCATCGTTGCTTGCTCTATGGCCGCCGAACCACAGCCAAGCCGCGACGATCACGACTGCCACGATCACTATCCAGGATATGAGACGAGGCATTGCGGGATTCTCCGTGCCAGCAGTCCATTCACGTCGACGTGATGATCAGGACGGAATTGAAGTCGGCTCCGCCGCCTCCTTGTGCTCCTAATTCCGCACGCGATCCTTTGTTCCGCTTGAGTTGCGGTGGCCGGCTGAGATCTGTCGCGTCCACATGCCCTGCAGCCGCCCCGCCGGATGGGCTTTCGTTGACGCGCCCGCTGAACGCTCTAGGTCAATTCAAGCCGACCACCGCTCGTTCGGCACTAGGGGAGACTATTCTTGTGGCGCACCAAACGCCGAATTTGATCCTCAGCGGCCGTCATTTCCGGCTGGATTGTTTGTGCTTGCTGTTGCTGTTGTGCGTGTCGGCGGGATGCTCGTCTTCCGACGAGATCGAGCAGCAATCACGAACAGCGGCTTCCGCGGCACAGACCGCATCGATGTTGCTCGACGCTTGGATGGGCGGCGCGGCGCCGACCGCATACACGGTGGACACGCTGCAATCGATCGCCAAGACGCTCGTAGATACGGGGGCGCAAATCCGGTCCGCCGAAACCAGTGAACCCACCGAGCAAGCTTCTCTGACAAAAGCAGTCAATGATTTGTCGGTCGCGGTGACGCGTGCCGAGGCCGGACTGCAGGCAGATGACCGGCTGGAAGTCCAAGACGCGCAACAGGATTTACGGCTGGCGTCGCGTGCGCTCGCTGCCGCCTACGCCAAGTATTTCGCGCCGAAGCCATGAAAAAGCTCATGGAAATATCCCTCGGCGTCGTCACCAGCGTCGGCGGCTTCCTCGAAGTTGGGTCCATGGCGACGGCGGCGCAGGCAGGCGCGATGTTTGGCTTCCAGTTGATCTGGGCGGTGGTGCTTGGCACCGTCTGCATCATCTTCCTTGTCGAAATGTCCGGCCGGTTCGCGGCCGTGAGCCATCACACGATCTCCGACGGCATCCGCGAAAGGTTCGGTTTCAACGTCTTTCTATGGCCGTTGCTTGCCGCCTTGCTGGTCAATTTCCTGGTGCTGTCCGCCGAGATCGGCGGCGTTGCCATTGCGCTCGAACTTGCCACGGGCATAGGCTTCCAGTGGTGGGCACTGCCGGTGGCTTTGCTGGCGTGGCTGCTGCTCTGGAAAGGCACGTTCGGCGTCATCGAGAAGGGCGTGTCGTTTCTCGGTCTGGTGACGCTGTGTTTCGTCGTCGGAGCGGTGATGCTGAGACCTGATTGGACGGCAGTCGCAAGGGGCGCCGTGCCTTCGCTGCCGGTCCACGATGCCGCCAATTACTGGTTCATGGCGGTCAGCATTCTGGGCGCCTCGATATCGCCCTACCTGTTCATGTTCTATTCCTCGGGGGCCATCGAGGACCGGTGGGACAAAAGCTATCTCGGCGCCAATCGGGCCATAGCGGGGTTGGGCATGACCTTCGGGGGCACCATCTCGATCGGCGTGTTGATCGTGGCCGCTCTCGTGCTCGCCACGCATGGCGTCACCCAGGTGGACGACTATCACCAACTGCCGTTGATGCTGATCCCCATATTCGGCTTCTGGGGCTTCGTGCTGTTTGTTGCTTCTCTCGCCATCGCCTGCTTCGGCGCTGCGCTCGAGGTCGGGTTGCAACAGGCCTATCTTGTGGCCCAAGGGTTCGGCTGGAATTGGGGCGAGGATCGCAAGCCGCGCGACGATCCGGGTTTCAGCGCCATCTACACGATATCATTACTGTTGGCGGCTATTCCCATCGCGCTTGGTCTTGACCCGCTGAGGCTCACCATCTTTTCCATGGCGCTGACGGCTGCCAGCCTTCCGCTGACCGTCGTTCCGTTCCTGTTTCTGCTGAACGACAAACGTTATGTCGGCGAGCATCGCAACGGCATTTTGTCAAATGCCGCCGTCATCTTCATCATCGCGCTTGGCTTCGTACTGGCGGTGGTGACCATCCCGCTGCAGATATTCGGAGGCACATGATGAAGTTGCTGCGTGATCTCCTGGACAAGCAGGTGGTCGACCGCGAGCAGGTCAAGGTCGGTAAGGTCGACGGTTTGGTGGCGCAGTTGCGGCCTGGCAAGCCGCCTCGGATCATTGCCATCGAGCTCGGCTCCATCACCCTGGCGCGTCGCCTCGGCGCACGGCCCGGGCGCTGGATGGCGCGGCTCGCGGTCAAGCTGGGCGGCACGCAGCATGGCGAACCTCATCGGATCGCTTGGCGCAAGGTGAAAGATATCGGCATCGATATCGAGTTCGACATCGATGTGCGAGAAACGTCGATCTTCGCCTGGCAGGACTGGTTGCGCGACCATATCATCGGGCGCATTCCGGGAGCTTGATGATGATTACGGTCAATCTCGAGCATCTGGCGGGGCGGCGCGTACTCTCGCAGCGCGGCAAGAATGTCGGTTATATCGAGGAGATCCGCGCCGAACGGGATGGTGACGATTTCGTCGTCACCGAATTCCACGTCGGGGTCTACGCTGCTTTCGAGCGTCTTTCGGCCTCGGCCATAGGCGTGGCGGTGCTGGATCTTTTCCGATTACGCCGCCGCGACGGTCTATACCGCATTCCTTGGGACAAGCTCGACATCTCCGATCCCGCGCGACCGCGGCTGCTGTGCCCAATGACTGAACTCTCAGGTATGAAGGACGCGCCGGACCTCCAGGAATAGGTCGTGGGTGCTGCATCGTCGGGATTAGTCTCAGCGCAGCATGCTTGCCGCCAGGAAGACCACGGCTGCTGTCAAAACGACAGCTGCAATCACCAACACCGGCCAGTTGCCGCCAGGCCGCAGTTCCGGCTCGCCTTCGACCGGACGCATGGCATTGGCAAAGCTGGCATCGTTTTCGAATTTTGGACGAGTGCGCGGCGGACTTGTCTCAGCGACCGGATTTTGTGTGTCCGCGGCCTCTGCGTCTGTCTCAAGCGGGGCAATGGCGGGATCGAACCCCGGCGTCTTGTCGTGCGTTGCTCCTGCCTGAACTTCGCCTCTGGCCGCGGCAGGCGTGAGACCTGAGACCTTAGCCATAATCTCTCCCCTTCGAACCGATCTCGGCAGTATCGCACTTGCAGGCGCCGGCGGAACCAAGCTTGCATGCACTGAGGCGACCCACCAGGGTCAGATTTGCTCGCTCAGCAGAATCCTGGCGTCCTTGGCCGCAACGATGAACGCCTGTCGTGCCGCCCTTGTCGGCTTTTCGCCTCGCATGACGGCAAGGCACGCTCTGATCGCGGCAAGACGCCTCTCGGATGTCGGCTTTGGCCAGTCCCGCAGCAGCACTTCGGCTGCGTCCGACACCGAAACCACAACCCTGTCGCGGTCTATCCGGCCAGGTTGAATGACAATCGGCTTTCTGAAATGTCCAGTACGCACATGCCTCTCCAGCGGGATGCACTCCATTCGACACGCGACTGCAAGACTGCGCGTCGCGACGCGCTTTAACTCCGCAACCGTCGATTTGTTCCAGAGCACCTGGCGTTTGAAACAACTAGCCGATGGCCATCCGTGCGCGCCCGTCCCAAGACTTACAACAGGTCCTTGCGAAGGAAGATGCGTGCGTGCCCTGGAATTCCGAATTCGACTTTGCCGAATTCCTCGAACCCATGCTGCATGTAGAATAGCGGCGCCTGGAAACTGCTTGTCTCGACCACGGCTTTTTTGCAGCCACGCTGGTTCATGGTGCCGGCGTTCCTGTCGCCTGTCACTTCTCCACATTTTCCGTCGATGTGGCAGATCTCACGCGAGATAATCCGGCAGCCTCATGCGTGGATCGTGGTGCTGCCGGGCCTGCAGGCATGTCGTCTGGGTATCGGAACAAAGCGCATCTTGGCCTGTTAGGGCGACGCATCCCAGGCAAGGACAAAGCCGATGAAAACACGACAATTTTTCGCATCGCTCGCCGCTGCTTCCATTCTTCTCGCCGTGCCTGCTTTTGCTGCCGACAGCGCCCAGGCCTTCGTCGACAAGGCTGCCATCGGCGGCAAGTTCGAAGTCGACTCGAGCCAGATTGCCTTGGGCAAGGTTCAGGACCAGAGCATCAAGGACTTCGCCCAGATGATGATCCGCGATCACGGCGCGGCCAATGCCAAGCTGGCAACGGTGGCCGGCGAACAAAAATTGAAAGTGCCGTCGGCGCTTGATGCCCAGCACCAGGGCGATCTCGACAAGCTCAAGAATGCGCAGGCTCCGATCGATCCAGCCTATGTCGACATGCAGCGCAAGGCGCATGCCGACGCCGTCAAGCTGTTTGAAACCTATGCCAGCGGCGGCGACAACGCCGGGCTCAAGACATTCGCCCAGCAAACGGTCGATACGCTGAAGACGCACCAGCAGATGATCGAAAAGATCGCAGCCGGGCAGGACGCCATCACGGGAGCGACAACACCGGCGGTGAAGACCGACAATACCCCCAATGCCGCCGCTCTCGTTCCCGGCGCAAACAGCTTCACCGAAGCCCAGGCCAAGAGCCGCATCGAGGGTGCAGGCTATACCAACGTGTCGAAGCTTACCAAGGACGACCAGGGCATCTGGCGGGCCATGCCACCAAGGCAGGCGAAAGCCTCGCCGTCGGCCTGGACTATCAGGGCAACGTCGTTGCCGCCAGCAAGTGAGCACGGATCAGGAGAAATCAATGAAAACGGTAACTGGACTGTTCGACAACTATGACGACGCGGCCGACGCGGTCCGCGAACTGGAAGCCACGGGCGTCCCGCATGCGAACATCAGCATCGTCGCCAACAACTCGGATGACTGGTACGAGGGCGACCGTTCGGAGGCTGCCGAGGATGCCGGGGCTGGCGCGGGGATTGGCGCCGTGATCGGCGGTGCCGGCGGATTGCTGACAGGGCTGGGGGTCATGGCCATCCCGGGCGTCGGACCTGTGGTCGCGGCGGGTTGGCTCGCCGCCACCGCGACAGGTGTCGTTGCCGGGGCGGTGGCAGGCGGTGCGGTCGGAGGCATTGTCGGCGCTCTGACGGAGTCCGGCGTGCCCGAGAACGATGCCCACGTGTATGCGGAGGGCGTACGCCGCGGCGGCACGTTGGTCACGGCCAGGGTGGACGATGAACTCATTGCAAATGCCGAGGAAATTCTGGGGCAATCCAGATCGGTCGATCTTGCCGAACGCCGCAGGGCTTACGAGGCTGGCGGCTGGACCGGCTTCGATGCCAATGCCGGCGAATATATCCCTGACGAGACCGATCGCGACAGCGCTCGGACGATCAATCGGCCTTGAACGAGGAGGTGTGGTCGCACGTACCGAACGACGAGGTTTCACGAAGTGCTACGGAGCGTGTGGGACAGATGTTCGAGTTGCCCGGCTTCAAGATCTCCGTGAGCAAGGGCATGAAGCTTCCCGGCTGTCCGGCGCGTTAAGTGATCTCAGTTGAATCCCCGACCGTTCAAGCGAACTGGCTGGCTGTCGGGTTGGCGTGCTGCACGAAAAGTACTCAGCGATCAAGGTGCGGTGTTGGTATGGTGGTGCGCTGGCGGGCTCTGGTCACGCTGAGCCGCACGTCTGCCGTCTGGCTCATATCGGGCGCGCCTGTTCGATCTCACAACTCGATTCTAGTGACTGTGGCTCCCCTTATGTTCGACTATTAACTGTTCGGCCAAGTTGGGCGTTGACGCTTCCTCTCTATAAGAGTTAATAATCTCCTAATATAAGAAGCATCTAAAGTTCGTGGTCGAAAGCCACGAGTTTGACGATGTAGGTTGGGTAGGGAACGTAGCGTGACGACCAGTCGTCGCGTCCAGCAGCATCGGGTCAATATCCGTCCGTGAATGGCCAGCTTGAGGCGGCTGTTCCAAGCGCGGCGGTGTGCCTGGATGAGGGCGAAAATTCATGCCTGCCTGGATTCGCGCGGTTCTTCTTCGGCTGGAAGCAGCCGGTCGTTCAGTACTGTCGATAAAACAGATGAGGCGTCTGTTCTTAAAAGGGGGGTTGAAAAATGGCTACTCAGGTCACCGGTGCCGGCGGCACCACGACGTCTTTCTCCAATACACCGCAGGCGAAGGATGACCTGTTCAATCTCACCGAGGATACGGTCGTCCTCGCTTCCGCGTCTCAATCCATGATCTTGGGAGGTTAGTATGGGTGCGAGTGGCAGCAGCTACGTCGGCGTGGTGACTAATGGGGATGACAAGCTTATTGGCGGGAGCGGGACCGACGTCATCGTCGCCGGTGGGGGCAATGACTATATTAATGGTGGGTCCGGCGCCGACACCTTAGACGGCGGAAGCGGTTTCGATACTCTTCTTGGTGGGTCGGGTGCGGATACGCTTATCTATCGAGCGTGGGAAAATCAGTACAGGATTGGTAGCCTAGTATACGGCACAGGGACAACCGGAGGACAAACAGCCTTTTCCGGTTACGACACCTATGACGGCGGCAACGGCAATGCTGCGAAAGGCACTGCCGAGATCGATACGCTTGCTATCTATCTAAGCAATGATCAACTAGCCAACACGTCATTCATGACAGCGTTTAACGCCGAACTTGCTCAATTTCGTGCCTTCATTGCTGCAAACTCGAACTCGAACACCGGCCAAGCAGGCCAGGCAGAATTTACATTCACCACGATCAACCTCAAGGTTTCCGCGATCGAGCGGGTTACCGTTCTTGATAGCGGCGGACATGTTCCTGTATTCGTTAATATTGTCGATTCTTCCTTGAATGACAATGACAACAACTCGGTTGTAACGTTCACATTCACTGGTCCAGTGACTGGCTTCACTTTAGACGATGTGATGGCAACCCACGGAACGCTGTCTAATTTTGTGACGATCGATGCTTCGCATTACACGGCGAAGTTCACGGCGGCAGACGGTTTTGATGGCCTTGGCTCCGTTTCGGTAACGGCCGGCGGTTACACCGACGCTACCGGCAATGCTGGCGCTGCCGGCTCCGACACGGTTGCGGTGGATACCGCCAACCCCACGGTGTCGATCGCCGACGACCAGCCCGGCACGGCCAGCGACAGCGACCCGGTGGTCGGCTACACCGTGACCTTCAGCGAAGCGGTGACCGGCTTTACCGCCGCCG